>CAYQQM010000035.1:0-39853 GCA_964419605.1 uncultured Kofleriaceae bacterium
GCGGCTGACGGCTGGCCGCTGCGGCTGACGGCTGGCCGCTGCGGCTGCGGCTGACCGCTGCGGCTGACCGCTGACGGCTGCGGCTGACCGCTGACCGCTGACCGCTGCGGCTGACCGCTGACCGCTGCGGCTGACGGCTGACCGCTGCGGCTGACGGCTGGCCGCTGCGGCTGCGGCTGACGGCTGCGGCTGACGGCTGCGGCTGACGGCTTGCGGCTGACGCTGGCCGCTGGCCCCCAGGACCCCCTGCGGACGATGGGCATGCTTCGCGCATCGCTCGGTACAGCCTTGCTGGCGTGCTGCTCGCGTCGTGCGGTCGGGCTCACCCTTGCGCCGCGCCGCGCACCGTCTCGCGCCGAGCGCCGAGAGGCGGTGCCAGCGCGAAGCGCCGCCGCAGAGCTGACCGAGGCGGAGATCGTCACGGCTCTGCTCGCGCTCGTCACGAGCCGTGCGCGTCTTCGGCGCGCCGGGCGAGAGCCCGACCGCACGACGCGAGCGGGCGTAACCCACCAAGGAGATTCACCATGTTCGATACACTCGAGATGTCCCTTCACGTCCTGGAGCGGCTGGTTCCCGTCGAGAACCGCATCCGCCAGCGCAGCGCCTCGCTCGCCAAGCAGCTCGCCGACGCTTCGGAGTCCGTTGCGCTCAATCTTGGCGAAGGCCGCTTGCGGCATGCCGGCGATCGGCGGCGCCACTACGAGATGGCCGCGGGCAGCGCGAGCGAGGTCACTGTGGCGCTGCGGATCGCCCGCGCCAAACGCTACGTCACCGCCGCCGACCTGGTCGAGGTCGAGTCCGCCCTCGACAGGGTCCGCGCGATGCTTTACCGCCTGACTCGATAACCCCGGCTCACTAGCGCCGAATCCGCCTTCGCCGAAGCCTGCGGCCTAGATAATCCTGATCAGGAGTGACAGTTGCAAAAGCTGTAGCACGACCTTGGTAGCCATGAGCGCGACCTCTACCACGTCTCATGAAATGCAGCGCTCACTTGTAACGTTTGGCGCGGTCTAACGACTACCAGTGGCATGACCACTTTCACTGCCCACAGTCGGTACCGCTTTCCATCGAACTCCGGCCACGCGCAGCCGCGCGGCGAGATGCCAAGCTCAGAGGCAGTCCCAGACTCGCAGCGAAACCGTTGGAAACGAGCGGGTGCTGCGCCAAAATCAACGTGGATATCGCTAGTTGCGACCGTTATGGTCGCGACAGCCATTGGTTGTGCAAGCGAAGGGTCGCCGCCGTCTTCACGGCCGCCACCCACGACCGACGCAAACAGCGATGACGTCATCGTCACCATGGGGCACGGCAAGCTCATCGGCGAGGGGTTCAAGCTGCTCGAGCCGAGCCAAGAGCTGTTTGAGCGCACGCAGCGCGCAATGTTGGCGCAGCTAACGGCGGCGGCGCAAAAACGCAACGTCGATGTCGATGCGCTAGTCGAGGCCGCCGGGCGGCCTGATGGCGATCGATTCCTCGCCAATGCGGCGTTGATCGAGCGGCTGATCGAAGTCACCCAACTGGGCAATCACGCCACGGCGAAAGGCATTAACGGAGCGATGCGCGACGCGTATGTGCGCTCGCTACCGCCAGAGCGCCGCGACCTCGAGCCGGTGGCGCGAATTACGTTCGCCTCTGGTCAGAAGTACATCGATGAGTGTCAGAAGGCCGGAGTTCCTATTCCGCCGCCGATGTACCGCACCGGACCTGGCAACTGGACGCGACGCGACACGTTAACCACGAACTTCATCGGCGGAATTGCGGAGCTGTGGGAGTACTCCGATAGCAGTGGCCGGTGCCTGGCCTTGCCGCGCTACTCCCCGGGCAGCAATGTCGCGGGCGCCTTTGGCGTCATCTGTCTCGGTACGGATCCCAGCGTTCCGAGCCGGGCGTGTTTTTGGGACAACCCTCGTGGGGTGGGGTTCACGGCAAATGTGGAAGTTCCGCTGACGAGGCTCGTGGGCGGCTATGATCTGGAAGCCAATAACCAAGGCGTATGTTCCGACTGCCACGCCGGCGCAAACCCGTTCGTCGTTCATCCTAACGACAAGGCGTTTATCGGTCTAGGGTACAACGACCTACCGCCGGGCAACTGGTACGAGCCGATCGTTCACTCCGATTGGCCCCAGAACCGCGGACCGTCGAATATGCTGGCGGCGGTTGCATCGCCGGGCCGCTGCGATAACGGTGGGTGCCACGGCGCCCCGCCAGCAGGTCGAGCTGGGCAATTCCCGATTCTCTCCACCGAGCTGCCTGGTTATTGCAGCACCGTCTTGAGCAATACCGCGGGCATTCCATCCCCAGCCATCCCGTTCCCCACGGCGCAGACGATGCCGCCGGGCTTAGTCAACCTCCCGGATTACGCCGCGCATCGCCAAGCGTTGCGCGACGCCTGCGCCAGCACTCCAGATACAGGCAAGATTACCAAAGAATTCCCACAGCCGTCGGAGACAAAATTCGTATCGCCGCCGTCGCTGCAAGCAGTGGCGTATGATTGCGCCGAAGCGGTGGAAGTTAGCAACGTGATCCTCGACGCAACCGTGACGCTCAGCGTGAACGGAACGAGTTACGTCCAGGTCGCAGATAACGTCCGGCTCGAATTTATGTTGTCGAGTCCGCTCAAAGTCGGCGACGTCATTACCGCCTCGCAGTCGATCAACGGGTTGACGTCGGCCACCACGTCGCTGACGGTGCGCGACCACAACCTCGACTATCCGAACGGAATTCCAGCGCCCGCAGTCTATCCGGATCTGGTCTACGAGTGCGCCGATGTGATCGCGGTTACCCACGTTCCCGGCGCGCGCGTGACAGTGGACTCATCGGTGACGTCACCGGTCAGCTACGTCGGTGCAACTGGGTGGACCGGGTTCTGGCTGGGCACGCAGTTTCGCGTCGGCGACAAGTTTATCGCCCAGGCCACGCTGTGCCCCAATGAGCCGTCGAGCCCGTGGTCGCCGACCGTCTATGCGGTCACCGCGCCCACCACTCTGCCACCACCCGTATTCAACCCACAGCGTGCCTACGAGGGCCAGCGGCTCATCTCGATTGCGAATTTGACCAACGGTGCCCGCACGCGGTTCGACGTGAGCGCCGCATTCGCAGGGTTACTCGACTCCCCTATCTCGTGGTGGAATGATTTCAATCTAAGTTCCAACCTCGGCCGACCACTCGCCGCCGGAGACATCGTGAGCGCGCAGTCCGAACTATGCGCAAAAGCGCCGCCTGTTGACATCTCGGTATCGACGTGCGGCGGCCTACCGGCACCGCGAATAGAAGCACCGATCCTCGACGGCGCTACCGCAGTCGTCGTCGCCCAGGCACAACCCGGCGCGCGTATCCTCGTGCTCGATGCGAGCGGCGCCGAGATTGGCAACGGCAGCGGCACGGTCATCAACCTCTCCCGTCCGCTCGTCGCCGGCGAACGCATCTTCGCGGTCCAGGAGTTGGGTGCGTGTCGCAGCCGCACGGCGCACCTGCTCACGGTTCAGGCGGTCAAGCCGCAAAAAGGCTAGAAGTCCGAGAAGTTCGTTCGAACCGTGAATTGCCCCGAAAGACGTGATTCTACAAGGTCTGTGCCGCGACAATTTTCCGCCGCCACGCCTGTAGCGTTGCGGGAACCGCGCTATCGCCCTCAACCGGGAATTGCGGCAAAAACACTTTGCGCTGCGATGAAACATCTGCCGTGCGTTTGGACTCGCACACCCATGCAATATCGTCGAGGGCGATGAGCGAGTGGGCAACCCCGCTGTGGATCTCAATCCCCTTGACGCTTCGCAGCGAACCAGCATCGCAACCGTTGGTCGCGCCTTCGCGAATCACGGCAGCGCTGGCAGATTCTGGAACCAAGTACACCACGTCGAACTCTCCGCTCGGGCCAAACAACAACGCCGCGCAGCGGCCTCGTACACTGACGAGTCGTTCGCAACTGCTGCGAGCATCGGCAGAGACTGGATGAAGGTGAGGGGGGACGTAGCTCGCAGACGTCAACGCAATGAACGTGCGCGACCACTCGCCGTCCGCGGCCAGTACCGCGTGAGCTCTGAGCCGGTGCGAGGAAATGGCTGCAGCAACGGTGGAAGCGACGAGTGCCGGATCGAGATCGCGCTCCCAAACCTGCACCCAGTCCGACGCTGTCCCTTCAACTAGCGAAATCGTATGGCCTGACACCATGCGAACAACGTACTACGAATCGGTTTTCGTCTAACGACGCTTAGGGCCCTTACGCAGCCGACGATCGCTGCGCCGATTCGACCTGTTGGGTGGTTGGGGCCACAACGCGAGGTCCCGCCACGTCAGCATCGAGGTACGCAAGGTACCAATCCAGGGTCTTTTTCAAACCCTGCTGAAACGTGTGCTGCGGCTTCCAGCCGATGAGCGCTTGCGCTTTGTCGGCTGACACATGCTGATGAAAGATTTCGCTGTGGTCCTGCCGAACAATGTTTAGCGCCAAATCAGTTTTGTTCATTAACACCTGCAGCTCGCGCACCACTTGCGTCGGCGTGAAGTGCTCACCCAAGGCAAAGTTAAATGCTTCGCCCTGAACTTCCGTGCGATCGAGTCCAGCGGCCATCGCGAGATAGGAATCAACTGCATCTTCTACGTATAAAAAGTCGCGCTCAAACTCGCCGTGAATCGGGACTTTGACGAACGGTCGCTCATTGGCTCGGATCCGCCGAATGTTGCCGGGGATCAGGCGCGTGAAGTTCAAATCGCCACCACCGTAAATATTGCCGAACCGTCCGACGGCGACCGGCAAGCCAAAGCTGTGATGATACGACTTTGCGAGTAGATCTGCGCAAGACTTGGAACAGTCATACGGGTTGCGGCCGGCCAACGGCATATCCTCGGTGTACGGCAACCTGTCGCTGTCGCCATAGGCTTTGTCGCTCGACGCAATGACGACGCGGCGCACGATGTCCGCGTTGCGACGACACGCCTCCAGCACGTGATAGGTGCCGCGAATGTTAGTTTCAAAACCCAACAGCGGGTCATTGAACACGTGTCCTTCGATGGCTATTGCTGCCAAGTGAAATACGGTATCGATGCGGTAGTCGCGCAGAATTCTATCGATAGTCGCAAAATCCGTTAGATTTCCCGGAATATTGACAACCCGGTTAATAAGTCCACTGGAAACGTACAAGCTACTGGCATCGTAGTGGCTGAGCAGGGTCACCACGGTGGTTCCGTGTTCGACAAGGCGACGCGTTAGCCACGTCCCCATAAACCCCGATGCACCCGTAATCAGTACGGTACGGTCGGAAAACTGCTGTTCGAACATCGTTTTACTCCTTACTGCGACGCGCACCGGGTGTCTGACAACTCGCGCGAGACGGCCTAGGTAAAGGGTTTATCGGCCGATGTCTATCGTTTTTTTCGTTGAGACCGGTTCACCGCCAAGCGCATGTTGGCGCCCATAGAGGTTACTGAGCTTTGATGCCGTTGATGTTCGCTGCGGAAAATGGCTGGATCGCAACACCATCGCCGCGCGCAATTGCGTACAGAACGGCCGCAAACGTGGCATTCGTAACAGCCGCCCGGTCGTCCGCGACAGCCCCACCTGTGGTCGGATCAAAGCTTTGGTGGACATTTGGCGGCACTAGCTGCCCAAACCAACCGGGTTTCGTGAACCCATTCGATCGCAAGTAGAGGTAGTTCGTCTGCGCGATGGTTCCGTCGCTCCATCCCGCACGGACGAAGGAGTTTTTCGGCGTGTCTCCCAGTACGACCATGACGGTATTGTCGGCGAGCGAAAGTGGCTTGCCGTCATGGCTGCAGCCCACCTCCGAGCTGGTCGCCAGATCGCGATAAAATTCGTCGAGTACGGTCACGAGTTGTTCGGCTCGACCAGTCGCGGCGCTGTTGTCGAAGCCCGGATGGGGATCATCATTAAACGCAGGGGCGATGACCGTCCCGACGAGGCCCAGGCGAAACGCGTTGGCGGTGAAAGCCAGCTGCGTCCCCAACCGCACCACCGACGTGGGTGCGTTCGCAGGCAAATAGCGCTGCAGCTGCGTCGTCGAAGGACGAAGTTGGTCCGCCACCGCGGTTGGGAACAGCGCCATCGCGGCTCCTACGTCCGCAACAATCGCCAACGGCGGCGCACCTCCAGGGTTCGCGTAGGCCACACCGAAGGAAATGGCCGGAACGGACGGCGCCAGTGACGCCTGCAAGACTGCGCTAGCGCCCGACAGCGTCGTTGAACCGTTTGTAAACAGCGACGACGGCGCGTCCGAGTGGGTCTGATTGGTACCTGCAACAAATGCCGTCGGCAGGGGAGCGACGCCGAGTCCCTCCCACAGCGCCGCTTCGCCGCGCTTGCGTACGAACAGCGGACGCTCCGGTGTGCCGAGTGATTTTACTACCGATGGATTGTCGTACGCATACTCAGGAATGAAGTTCGTGATGACCCACGGCATGGGCCACATCAGAGTGAACCACGCAAGCCCGCCGTTACCACCGACGAGAAAAACCGCCCGCTGGGCTTGGCACTCGATGGGCCCCGCGCTATCGCGGGCACCATCTGAAGCTGCATCGCTGGGCTGCTCTGGGTTACGGCCGCCACATGAACCGCTGAACCAAAGGCCCAAGAAAATCAGCGTTCGTTGCGCCGACATGTCAGGAGCCTACCGCACGCTCGCTCGCCAAGGCGAGGCCGCATCGCAATGTATTCGTCAGCTTCCCAGCGCGCCGCAACGGCCCAACGTTGCAGCATCACCGCATTTTCACCGCGCAGATGGCGAATCGAGGGCCCTCGAATGATGATGTCAATCGATGATCGCGGTCGAACTGCGTGGCTGGCGAGGCGACGGTGAGGACGGAGGGCCGCATCCTCGACGGATGTGACCCGAGGACCGCAGGCGACAAGGAAGCCAGTCGGGATGAATCGGCCACGAGAACGGTGCAATGGTGGAGTGCCGACCCTGGTCCCGTAGGGGACTTTCCTCCCCACGGCCACTAGAAAGGTCTACGATATTGCGCGTGGACGACCTCGCGCTACTCGAGCGTTGGCGCACCGGCGATATGGCTTCCGGCCAAACGTTGTTTGGCCGGTACTTTCGCGACGTCTATCGGTTTTTTCAGCGAAAAGTCTCCGTGGACGCCGACGATTTGGTCCAACACACATTTGCCGCATGTGTTGCCGGGCGCGATCAGTTTCGCGGCCAGTCGTCGTTTCGAACGTACGTGTTCGCCATCGCGCGCAAACAGCTCTACGATTACCTGCGTCGACAGCCCAAAGCCGAACATGTCGACTTTGAGGTCATCTCGATCGCCGAAATTGTCACATCCGTTGCCGGAAAGATCGACAACGCCCACCGAGCCGAACGTGTGCAGCGCGCTCTCGCGAAACTGCCGGCTGAACAGCAGCTCCTGCTCGAGCTGCATTACTGGCACGAACTCGACACGATCGCGCTCGCCGAAGTATTTGAAACCGCCCCAGGAACGATCCGCGTCCGATTGCTGCGAGCGCGCAACGCCTTGCGTCGGGTACTCGATGCGATTGCACCCGAAGTCTACAACAACCGCAGCGAAGACCGGATGATCGCGGCAGTCAGCGAACCTGAGATCGCCGACGATTCGTGACGACCGCGAACTATCGCGCTGTTGACGAAAAGAGCTACGTCGGGCAAGGAGCAAACTCGCAGGATGGCCCGGTCCGACCTACACTCGTGATTCCATCCGGGCAAATCCGGGCGTCTGCTGGACAGGCGCACACAAACTGCTCGCGCCCGTCGGCACCGCGTTGAACGCCACAACCGCCGTTCCCGCCGGTGGGCGCGCAGATCACAACTTCCTGCCCCTGACCTTCATAAACGGGCGGCGGTGTTTCACCGGGGCATGGGTCAAATTCGCAATAGATACCCCGGCGAACGACTGCGGTTTTTCCGTCCGGACACAACGGCGCTTCCTCGGGACATCCGCCGTCCAGATCGTCGAACGTTGTACCGCTGCCCGGCTCACCGCCTGATCCAGGCACCGGAGCGGCAACCACCCCAGTCACACATTCATCCAAACCACAAACTGCGACATCCATGTCGCGCTCTGAGTCAGAGCTCACTGAGCAATCCACATTGCCCCCAGGTTCGTCCGCGCAAACGTCAAGGCATTGCGGCGGGTTGCTTTCGAGGCAAACGCGTTCCACTCGCTGGCAGCTGCCGTCGGCGACA
Source organism: uncultured Kofleriaceae bacterium (assembly GCA_964419605.1). Classification (GTDB taxonomy): domain Bacteria; phylum Myxococcota_A; class Polyangia; order Haliangiales; family Haliangiaceae; genus JABFXX01. The sequence continues at coordinate 8,163 of CAYQQM010000035.1, forward strand.
ACCAGGCGCTGCCGCTTCACTACAGGATCAGGATCGGAACAGGCTGCCCATAGTAGAACAATCCATAGGTAGGTACGCATGGTTAGATCCTTGGCTCGTTATCCTGCAACCAGCTTGCAACCGGCAGGCCAATGATTCCAGTCCGGTGACGACAGCGGCCTAATGTATCTTGTGACACTTGTCGCCACATCGTTTTGACGCCACCATGGCTTCCATGGGGACCATCGGTTCGGTTGCCTCATTGTTTTTGGCGGGCTGTTCTGCCGACTTTGTGGCGAAAACCTGTGCCGTAGATCAAGATTGCCCAACGGGTACCGTTTGTGAACTCCAAAACGGTGCTGCTATGTGCATATACGCCGAAGATGCGCCGATCATAATCGGACATAGCGGACCGATCAGTGGCCCAAATCAGGCCCTCGGCGTTGCCATGAAGCTCGGAATAGAGCTGGCGCTGGATGAACGGAACGAGGAAGGCGGTATCCGTGGCCGGGCACTGAAACTCAAATTTCTCGATGATGCGAATGATCCCATTGCGGCTGAGGCAGCGGCGCGTGGGCTTACCGACACCGTGGTATCGGCCTCGGAGCCACCAGCATGTCCGAGCACCGCCACGCCCGTGCCTGACGGAAATGGCAAAACCACTCCGGTTTCAACAACGGCTCTTGCGCGCGGCCCCAACGCCGTGCTCGCGATGCTGGGTAACGTTGGGACGGAAACCATGCTCCGCGCCGCTCCGGTCGCGATCGAGACCGGGACAATCTACTTCAGCGCCCTTACCGGAGCTGGCAGGCTGCTGCGCGACAAAGCCGCTGGAGATTGCGCAAAGTACATTTTTAACGTGCGTGCGAGCTATGCTCAAGAAGCGCGAGCAACGGTAGCGCTATTCAAAAAACGCGGTGTTCCCGGCTACCGAAATCTCATTTCGTTTGACCAGAAGGACGCTTTTGGCGACGAGGGATACAGCGGACTTCTCGCTGCCTATGTCGTGGAGTATGGCAACTTTCCGAGCGGTTCAAATCCGGTGACGCCGATTTCTCGGTTTCGGTATTCCCGCAACGAAGAAACTAGCGCATTGGATCAGGCGATCGCTGCCCAACAGTACCTTGAAACATTGGCGCAACAACCAGACCCAGAACCGGTCGGGATCATGATGACCGATACATACGGACCCGCTGCCGCGTTCATTAAGGCGATTCGGACATGGCAGTTCGATGGCCGGCCTCCAGATAGCAAACGAGCGATGAAAATATATTTTTCAAACTTGTCATTCGTCTCTGCGAACGCGTTGGCAGAACGGTTAGTCGCGGGCGGATCGATCAGCACGCCGCTCGGTCCAATTCCGCTGACGCAAGATGTTTATGTTTCGCAGGTCGTTCCCAACTACCAGAATGACTCGAGTGAGGTCGTGGTGGATTACAACCGCCGAATTGCCGTTACACAACAAGCGCCTTCGTTTCCTTCTTTAGAAGGCTACATTGCTGCAGAAATCTTCCTCGCCGGCCTGCTTGCGCATTCGGGGCCGTTTACGCCCGACCAATTGATTCCGTCGTTGGAGTCGTTGCCGAATATTGAACTTGGAGTCGGCGCCAATTCGGGTTTTAGCGTCTCATCTCACCAGTATTCCAATTCCGTATGGGGTACGAGTATCACACCCGCCGGTGCGTTCAAAAACGTGTATTTTTGGACAAGTGGCAGTCCTATTCAGTTTTTCGAATAAAGCGCAACAACATGTTGCTTTATCCTGAAGACCACGACCAGAAACAGCTGCAGCGGCGACGGCGCAACCGCTCCCAGCGACCGTGTTTCGCTTCGTCGATTTTGGCGCGTACCATCAGCGCGCCAACCCACGGGTTGGCGTTTGAGACGGCAGTAGATGTCGGAGGTGCCAAGCTTGGATCTCGACGTATTGCTCGGCGACGTGGCGATCGCGCACGACGCGCGCGATGAAGATGACAACGGTGACGAGCACGCCGTAGTTGACACCGATCAACAGCGCGAGGTCGCGCCATCCATGGCTGCGGACGATCCCCGACTCGATGAGCAAGGCACCGGCGGTCTGGGTCATTGTCGATGGAAGAACGCCCGCGAACTCGAGGATATAGGGCAACGCCGCTGTAACGGCGACCCACGCTATCGGCCGCCACAGGCTGCGCGTCATCGCTGACGCGGACACGACCGATAGCGCGGTGCCGCACAACACCACGGGCGCGAGGACAAGCGGGCTGGCAACTTGGGACAGTGCGAGTGTCATAAACGCGCTGACAATTACGAGGTAGCGCGTCATGCTATCGCCAGTGCGAAGCGCAGTGAGTCCGATTCCGAAGTAGCCCGCAATGGCGCCCCACATCACGATCATCATGGGCCATCGCTTCACGTCTGCGGCCAGAATTGCAAGTGTGACCACGAACGTCAGAGCAGACGCTAACATGCCGTTGCGGGCGCGGCTCCGCCGCCGTTCTTGATCATTGCGAGCTAGTTCAACGTCGAGCTCGCGCGGTCGCACTGCCGGCGGCTCAAGGATCAACCGCGACACCAGTGCGGCCGCCTCCGAAGACGCTGGCTCGAGAGCGAGCGCATGGCCAGCCGCACGTATCGCCTCGGCACGCCGATTCGGATCATTGGACTCGAAGGCCGCACGCGCAATCGAGAGTTGTTCGGCCGCAAGCGTGCGGCGACGCTCGACGTCGAGATATCCGTCGAGGTAGCGCTGAACGCGGTTGGCGAGTTCCCGAGCGGTGGGTCGACGCTGGGGATCCGCGGTCAGCGCCTCGACGCAGACCATATCGAGCTCGGGTGGAATCGTCCGATCCGGACAACGCTCAGCGGGGCTTCCGCGATGCTCCTCCAGCGTGGCGTCCAAGGCCGGCATGCCTGTTGGATGCAGGGATTTGCGAGCTAATATTTCGAAAAGGATCGCGCCCAGCGCATACACATCGGCCGATGGCGATATGGGACCCATGCCGCGAATCTGCTCCGGTGCGATATAGCCGGGCGTACCGAGTACGGCGCCGTGATGCGTCTCGATTTTCCCGAGTGACAGTTCGCCGTCCTGACCCTCAGGTACCTGATGGTCACTCGCCAGTACGTGGGCGACGCCCCAGTCGAGCACATAGACCTCGCCATAGTCGCCGAGCATGATGTTGGATGGCTTGAGGTCGCGATGAATCACACCTCGCGCGTGCGCAAAGTCGATCGCCAAGCACACGTCTATAAAGGCGCGCAGCATCGGGGCGATGGGCTGACTCGCATCGGTGCAGAGGATACGTGTGGCGAGCGTTTCGCCCGCAAGCCGCTTCATCGTGAAATAAGGATTGTTGTTCTCGTCGGTTCCCAGCTCATAGACGGGCACGATTGCGGGATGATCGAGCCGAGCCTGGATTCGCGCCTCGCGCACGAACCGAGCAACGTCCTCCGCCAACACGTTGCTGCCACGGATCCGCTTGAACGCGACCTCCCGTCCAATGCGCTGATCGTGCGCAGCGATGACTTCGCCCATTCCGCCGCGACCGATCACGTCGCGAAACTGGTACCCCGGCGGAGGGATCTGCGGCACAGAAACCCGCTCAGCCGGCTCCGGCAATTTTACCAGCGTCGCATCGGTCACCCACTCCTTCTGGTCGCGATCCATCTGCGGATTGTATTCTCCCGGGGGAGTGCGGAGCTAGATCTCGCAGCAGTCACGTAGCGCGCGAGTCCCATAGCGCTTCAGGCTGACCGTCTTTGTGCGCTGACCACCTCCCCCATACGAACAGTGCGTCGGACAGGCGATTCAGATAGCGTATCGACATTTCGTCGACGACTTCGCTGGCTGCCAGCCCTACGACCAGTCGCTCGCAGCGCCGGCATACCGTGCGCGCCAGATGAAAGTACGCGGAGGCCCATCCGCCACCGGGCAGTACAAACGAAGTGAGAGCTGGAAGGTCGTCGTTCACGGCGTCGATATCCTGCTCGAGCGCCTCGATGTGACGCTGCTCGATGCGCGGCAGTTTGGCGCGTTGCTCCGCGCTGGGCGTAGCGAGCTGAGTACCTAGATTGAACAGTTCGTTTTGTACCCTGCGCAAAATCGGCACCAAATGAGCGCCCGCGTTCGAGTTGGAAAGCGCTTCCACAACAAGGCCGATCACCGCGTTGAGTTCGTCGACGGTGCCGTAACAGTCGAGTCGAGCCGCAGACTTTTTCACGCGGTCGCCGCCAATCAGCGAGGTCTCGCCCAGATCACCACCTCGCGTATAGACCTTATCGATTCGCATCGACTCCCCTCACGACGAGTGAGTTATTGATTCGCGGCCCCAACCATCGGCAGCGAGGGTTTGCGCAGTCCGCGCACTGCCTCAGGGTCCGCGGGAACGGCAGCGCCCGAGGCGAGCTCGAGTTCGAATCCGGCATCGCGAATCATCTGGTGATCGAGTTCCGGCGTGGCTCCGCCGGTCGTGAGATAACCGTGGGTGAAGATCGAGTTCGCGGGGTATAATGCCATAACCTGCAACGACCGGAGCGTTAGTTCTCGGCCACCGGCGACCCGTAGATCGGTTCGCGGATGCACCATCCGGAACATGCACAACGCGCGCAATGCAAAACCCGGCTCGACGAGCGGCTGTCCCGCCAACGGTGTGCCTGGGCGCGCGTCGAGGAAGTTGACCGGCACGGAGTCGACGTCGAGATCGCGCAGCGCGAACGCGAGGTCGAGCAAATCGTCGTCGGATTCTCCGAGGCCCACGATGCCGCCACAGCACGTATCCATGCCCGCCGCCTTGGCTAGCTTTACCGTTTCGACCCGATCGCGCCAGCTGTGCGTAGATACCAGCGTGTCGTAGTAGCGCTCGCTCGTTTCAAGGTTGTGATTGAAGCGGTCGATCCCCGCCGCCGCAAGCCGCTTCGCCTTTGCTTCGGTCAAAAGCCCGAGCGAAGCGCATAGCTCGATGTCCATCTCCGCTTTGATGCGCTCAGCCGCAGCGCAAATCGTGTCGAGATCGCGCTGCGAGGGTCCGCGGGTCGCGGTGACCATGCAGTAGCGCTTGGCGCGGGTTGCGTAGGCTCGCTTGGCCCCCTCGACCAGCTCGTCCGCCGACTTGATCGGAGCCTCGCCGCTCGGCGAAGCATACTTGCTCGACTGCGAACAAAATCCGCAATCTTCGGGACACCCTCCAAGTTTGGCGTTGTCGAGCACGTGCAGCGACACCCGTCGGCCCCAATGCGCTTTGCGCACGCGAAACGCTGCGTCGAGCAACGTCAGAAACTCATCGTGGGGAGCATGCAGAACCGCGCGTGCGTCGGCTCGTGAAAGTGCTGCACCTGCAAGAGCCGCGTCCGCGAGCCTAGTCCACATAGCGGCGAGAACGTAGCACAAGGGTTTGCCGCCGCGTGGTACTCTTGTGCAGTAGTGCGAGCTGCCACGTCGTGTGTACTGTTCACATTTCTGACCGGGCTCGCCCACGCAGATCCGCGCGACGCGTTTGGATTTCAGCATTCGCCGGCTCCCCCTGCGGACTGCCGCGACGGGCGCGATTTTGGTTGCGCTCAGGCCACCGATGCGCTCGCCGCTCCGGTTCCGTTTGCGCTGTCGACGTGGCTGCCGGCGGCGTACCTCCTCACCCTGCCCGTTGCTGCTGCAACCCACGACGAGACAGCGAGTTATGCCCTCGGTGCGTCGCGCGACGATGTCGGCCCGCATTTTGGCGGCAACGGGCTCGAAAATCGCTGGACTGTCGAAGGGGCGCCCGCTGACAACGTTCGCACCGGAGCGGCAGATACGCGGATCCCATTGGCGTTTCTCGACGGCATCCTCGTTACAGCCGGCGGTTTTGCCGCTCGCGATCGCGTGTCGACCGGCGGCATCATCGAAGCGCGACTCAAGCGCGGAACGCACAACCATCAGCTCGATGTTCGCACCTGGGCCGGCATCAGCGGCAAGGCCCGGCACGCGTCTCCCACCGCGCAGTCGTTCCTGATTCGACGAATTGCGATCGATCCTGGCGCGAGTGCCGGCATGTCGGTTGTAGCCACGGGCCCCATGGGTGCGGCGGCAGGTGGAACCGCGTGGTACGCCGCAGGAGTCGCCCCCGAGCTCGCTCGAACCAAGGTTGCGTTCTCAGCGAGCACGGTCGTCGACGTCGATAGCGACGGGGCTCCCGATGGGCTCCCCGGCATCGTCGCCACGCAACCGGTCGACTCAACCGCGGTATTGCCCGGTTCATGGTCGGTTCCCGCGATGTTGCGCGTCGGCTTGGACCGGGGCCCGCAGCACGTGGAGCTGACCCTGATCGGCCATGTGAGTTCGTCGGCCCGCTTTCTCGAAAACGCAACGTTGCAAGCCGCGGGCATCGATGCCACTAACGCCGTGGGCGATGGCATTGCATCGTGGCGCGGCGAGTGGCAATCGACCCGTGCGCGCGTTTTGGCGGCGTGGCACCGAAGCATGCGCCGCGAGGTGGCGCGAGACGCCCGGGCCGGCGATATTCCCCAGCTGTTATCCGCTTACGTTCCGTCGTCGCTTGATGACGACCCGATTTTATCGAGCGCGTGTCAAGATGGAACCGCTGGGGATCCTTATCCCGCACTCCAGAATTGTCCCGTTCCCATCGGTTGGTTTGCCAGCGGTGGAGCCGGACGGCTTATCGATACGACCGGGGATCGCCCATCGCTTTCCGCCGATATCGCCCACCGCCTCGGTGCCCATGTGGTGCGCGCGGGCGCAACCGGTGAGGATACCCGACTGATCACCACGTCGCGATTCACCGGCAACCGGCAACTGCTGTCGGTGTTTCCGTCCCAGGTCGCCGAACAACGCTACCTGAACCGAGACGGGATGTGTTCCGATGACCTGGCCGAGCCATGCGCCTACGCCAACGAATCGCAGCTCCGCTATCGCACGCGGTACGTCGCCGCGTATCTCGAAGATACGTGGCACCCAACTGCCAACATCTCAGTCAACGGTGGTTTGCGTTGGGAGCTCATGTGGATTGGAACAACCCTTCAATTTTCTAACCAGCTCTCACCGCGCCTCGGTTGGACGTGGGATCCCCTTGGCGGTGGCAAATCTCGAGTGTGGACGAGCATGGGGCGCAGCTTCGCAATGCTTCCGGCCGGGATCGGGTCTGCGGTGGTTGGCCGCGACGCCACTGCCACAGACATTGAATTCGCGGGCGCGCGAGCTCGCGTCGTTGAGCACGGTGCCCGCTTGTCGATCGCTCCCGGGATCTTACCGATTGCACAGGATGAGCTGACTGTAGGTGGTCAGCTCGCGATCGCGCGCCAATTCGTCGTCACCAGTTGGATGCAGGGCAAGTGGCTGCGTCACGGCCTTGAGTCAACGCCCGCAGGTCTCGACAACCCAGGGCGCAACGATGCTATGCCGGCAGTGCGCGAAACAACGACCTTCGCGCTCGAAGTCGCAACTGCTCCAACCGCGAAACTCACTCTCCGCACCGGATACATGTATGGCCGCGCCGTCGGCTCGTGGACGGGGGCCTACGATCCAAGAACCGGCGCCGCCCTCTACAATTCCACGGATTTTGACACGCGAGCCGTGAACCAACTAGGCCGACTCCCGAGTGACGCTGGACATCGCCTGTACGTCGAAGCGCAACGCAAAGGCCGTGTCGGCGCGATGGACCTCTCGGTCGCGACTCGATTCACGGTGGCTAGCGGCGCGCCGCGCGATGCAATCGGTGACACCGACGAAGGCGTCGTGTACCTCATCGGTCGCGGAACCGCTGGGCGAAGCCCCCTGTCCACCCAGGCCAACGTTCGACTCGCCGCGCGTTGGCGCGGCTTCGAGCTTGCACTAGACGTATTCAACCTATTTAACCGCCGCGACGCGACTCGCCTCGATTCCGCGTATGCCCGAGGAGCCATTCGGCCAATCGACGGCGGAACGGCGGAGGACCTGGTGTTCCTTACCACGGACTCCGGAGAACCTGCTGCGCGGCGACCGGCGTATCGGACCGGAACCACGTTCCAATCGCCGATCGCAGCCGTGCTAACGCTGCATCGCAATTTCTGACCGTTCATCGCCCACAAACGCCGCACTACTCGCGATACGCGACGCCGTCCCATGTGAGCTCGCCCGATTCGTCGTCGAACCAACCGGACACTTCGCGTGGCGTGAACGGCGTGGGACGGCGATGCTGACGCATATGTCGCGGGCTCGGCTCGAGCACGTTCGGCGCAATCATCACTTGATCAGGTTGCTGCGCCAGCGCGCTTCCCGCAGGCGCTGAGCATGCAGGCGGTCTCCCACCGTCGGATACCGCCGCATAAACCATGTCACAAGACTCGCGAAGCTCTCACGCTCTGCCTCGGACCATGGCGCGTTGACCCGCGCGTTGAACTCGGCAGGCGTCAACGCGCGATCCTCCCAGGATTCGAGTTCAGCACGTATTGCCGCCGACAAAGGAGGGAAAACGGGATCCGTCACGGCTTCATCATTCGCAGTTGCTCTAACCAGCGTATGTCATCCGCATCTCGGGGTCGAGTGCCAAATCGCTTGGTCAGAATTAGGTCGTCAATACAAGGCATTGCGATCGTAACCCCATCAGACATGCGCGGCCGCACACACCGCGCCCACACCTCGTCGAAGTGGACCATGACACCCTCGATCGTGCTGACAGCCCGCGCAACCAGAACGTCTACGTGCTCGTCATTTTCCAATACGTAACGCCCCGAGGCCCTTGCCTGATCCGGCGACCGCGTTGGCACCATGTCGAACGCGCGCAGCGCACTATTGAACATCGCAATATCGTCGCTATGGAGCCAGAAGTCGTAATCGCTTGTCATCACCGGCATACCGAGGGCAATGAGTGCTCGACGACCGATCAGCAACGCACGCGCCCCACTCGCTTCGATGGCTCGAAAGAAACTCACCTCATCGAACGGACTCGCCTGCACGGCGTAACGATACATCATGAACGCTCGGTCAACACAGTATCCCGCTCGCGGTGAGCACCAGCCGAAACATCGTCTGCGGGAAGATCTACAGCGGTTGGCGTTCCAACGGTATGACGCAACCATCCACCGCGACTCGTGCCCGCCTGCTTTTTCTCGCAACCGCGATAGGCCTCACGCTGACTGCCTCGGGCCGCGCCCATGCCGCTCGAGACAGCATCGAACTGCAACTGCCCGCGTCAGCAGTGCTCGACCTGATCGCCGACCGGGCCCGCGCCAGCATCGATTGCTTTCCACCGATTCCTTTCGGCATGGTCGACATCCTCGTCGACCACATCGCCTTCCCAGCGCCGCCGACACTGCGCCGAAGCCCGATGCAGCAGCCGGTGGCCATCAACGCCAGTACCAGCTTCAACGGCCATCCGGTTCAGATCGTCGTGCCCGTCAAACTATTCACGAAGCTCGAAACCCAACTCGTCGATCCGACCCGCGCCCAAGACCAGTACCTTATGGCGCCGGAAACCTCGGCGATCTTCGACTTGTCCGTCCGCACCAACGCCGACGGTGTGAACGAGCTCTGCGCCACGATGAACACGCTAGAGCCCGCGATTCCATTTCAGAACGACGTCGTAGCGATGGTGCGCCAACAGCTCGGCGATGCTTGCTTCCCGCTCAACCTCGACGGTCTCGACGACATCCTCGACGGTCAAGTGGGTGTGGTCAGCCGCGGGATCAGCGCCGATGTCGCGCTAACGCGGCTCGCGGTACGGCTTGATTTCGCCCCAACGCCCAACCTAACCCGGTGGCAGACGTTCGTAAACGACGGCGCCATCACGAACACCCTGGCAACGTCGGATTTTGCGCTCACGTTTGACAAGACGCTGCTCGCACGCGTGCTGCGTCAGCGGTTCGAGGCCAACCTCGACGACCCACAACTCGAGGTGGAGCGTCCCGGGTTGCAGACGCTGTGGATGCCGTTCATGCCGCTGCTGAATGTGTTCTTCAATGCCCAGCTCGACGTGGTCGGCTGCGCCAACACCATCGGTGCTCACCCTGTCAACGTGGCGATGAGCTTCGGCCTGGCACCGGACAAAACCGGCGTCGTCATGAACGGACAAATGAGCTGGGATCTGGTCGACAGCGATGTGTTCCTGTGCGGTTTCACCTGGGCGGTGTTCCTCGGCCATTACGGCCTCGCACTCGACCCCGTCGCAATGGGCGTCCTCGGAGGCCTATCGAATGCGTTTGGCCCCGATGGCGATCAGCTGCCACCCGAGTGCAGCATGGGCAACAACAACAACTTCACCTGTAAGTTCCCGCTCGTGCTTCCCACTCTCCAAGCCGGGGGCGGCTCGCACCGCAGCGCTGCCTTAGACCCCGACGGTCTCTACGTAACGGCCGACGACTTGGTGATTGCAGGGGACGTCAACCTTACCGGCTACAAGGCGGTAGCGCCACTCTCGACGATCGGTGGCGGGCAGATCAACTACGGCATCACCGGCGGCTGCAGCAATCTCAGCGCCGGCTACTACGGCTCGGTGACTGCCTCAGGCCGCGGCGGACTGTGCCGGGCCATGGTCATCGAGGACGATCCGCTCAACATCTTCGGTATTAAGCATCTCAACGAGATCCACGGCGCGCCGTTTGACAACGACATCCTGATCAAAGGCGCCAATCTCGAGACGTATGCCGCTAACCCGTATGCCGCCAAGGTGGTGATCCACACCGCCGGCGGCGGCCGCGGGCTTCCGCTGGGCCCGCTCTCCATCCCTAGCGAAGCCGAGAAAAGAGAGGTGGAGTTCGAATACGTATTTCTCAAGGCCAATTGCATGGCCAAGCAAACCGGCCTGTTCGGCATTCCCGGCAAATTCGATCCGCGGTGGAAAGTCGACCCACCGCACGACCTTGTGGCCCGCGTTACCGGCGACCTCGCAGCCGCGCGCCGCGGCGCGCGCGTAACGCTCGAGAACGTGAAATTCGAAACCGTGGGACGGCAGACCCGGCCAGCGTTCGGCGGCTTTGCGTTTGGCGACCAAAGCGTGCGCGTGACCGCCACGGCACTCATCGACTTCGGCGCAGCAGGGCGCGCCAAAGTTCCCGTATCGACAACGGTTCGCGGCACACTTCGGGGTCGCGAGCTCGGACGCACCGGCATCGTCAGCGCGAGCTTCGCCGAGTCCGTGACAGCCGAATTCTCCGTCGCGTCTACGGCGCTGCCGCGGGGAGTCACGCAAATTAGCTTCGGCATCGATCTGAGCCCGGGCAGCGTAGGCCTGCAGGGCGTATTGACCCCGCAGTGACGGGCCGCGCCGCGACATGTGTCACACTATCGGCCGTAGGCGGCGATTTCCCTCGGGCACTGGTCCATGTGTTCAGGAATCCCCTTGGCGATCGCGGAGCTACATAGTACAGACAACAAGTGGGGTCTCCCCCTGATTCCGCGCTCCTGGCTCGACTGCCGACCGTGCACGACCCGCACCAGTCGCAGGCAGGAAACCACCCCGCCCACACGGCGGTGGAGAGCACGGCGCTCGGTCCCGTAGCTCTCGATTTTTCGACGTTCAACGCGGGAACATTTTCGCTGCTTGCCCAGCACGCCGCATCGAATGGACATGCGAATCCCGGAGTTGCGACAGCGGTACCTCCGATGCGATCGCCGAAGACGGCTGAAGTCGTAGCGAATCACAAACTCGCCGCGCTGTTGCAGCGCGCCCAAAACCCGGCATGGGAAACGGAGGACATCGCAGATATCGCCAACCTGGTGGTGCAAGCCAGAGGCGCTATTTCTCCATGGGAGCTCGCGGATCGTTTGAAAAGCCGCGGCGAAGCATTCACGAACCAGGTGTTTCGAGCGATCGCCAGTAGGCAAAGTGACGCGGGTGCGCACCCCATCCTATTGTTCCACGGCTTCGCCGCCGCTCCCAAAACCAAGGGCATTAGCCCAGAAATCATCGCCGCGCTTCGCGATCGGGGGCATACCGTGTACGAAATGGCTGCCCCGGCGTTTGCGCCGCCAGAACAACGCGCGCAGGTGCTCGCACCACAGATGAACATGGTCATGGCGACGGGCGCATCGAAGCTCCACGCCATCGCTCATTCGCTGGGAGGGTTTGACATTCGCTACCTCATCAGCAGGATGGGCTGGGGCGACCGGGTCGCATCGGTAACAACCTTGGGCACGCCTCACCAAGGATCTCCCGCCGCCGACGCGTTTCGCGTAGCTGTGCCCTACATCGCGTATTGGGCGTTGGACCTTGCCGGTGAAGCAGTTGGGGCCGCCATCGGCAACCCTTTCCCCGAAAAGGTGGATGTTCGTAGGCTCGTGCAGTCCATGACGCCCGCCGGTGCGAAGCGATTTAATGAAGCGAATCCCAACCACCCTGGAGTCTTGTATCAGTCGATCGGAGGGCAAAAGGCTCCATCCGCTGACCACCCGCTCGTGGTCTTGGCCAGCCTGTTTACGGGTAAAGGCGATGGAGTTGTCCCCGTAGACAGCGCGAAATGGGGAAGTAGCTACATCCAAGTTCCGGCTACGCATACCGAGCTACGGGGTGACAAAGCCGGCACCTTCAACGCGACGAAGCTGTTCGTCGGCATCGTCGATGGCCTCGGCAAGCGCGGCTTGTAGCGCCGAATCGAATGGAGTCCGAAAGTTTCCTGCGCACAAAGCCGGCTTCACGCGTTACACAGTAGGTCGCCAGGGACCGCGCTGTGACAGACGACAAGTTTGCTTTCCTCTATCGAACGTATGCTCCGACAATCTACGCTCGATGCCGCCGCATTCTGGGCGATGACGCCTCGGCAGAGGACGCCACGCAGGAGACGTTTGTTCGCGTCCAGCGCCATCTGGCCAAAGCCCCGGACTCGCGTGAAGCTCTGCGCTGGATCTATCGCATCGCGACAAACTACTGCTTGAGCGAGTTGCGTAGCCGCAAGGTGCGAGCGCGACCAATTGAGGGAAGTTCCGAATCCGAGGAGCGACCCAGCGACGGATTCGCCAACCGAGACCTCGTCGTTCGCGTACTGTCGCGTGTCCCGAAACAAACCAGCCGAGTCGCATGGCTGTACCACGTCGATGGCATGGATCAGCAGGAAGTTAGCGACCTTCTCGGCGTATCGCGGCGAACCGTCGTAAATCGCCTTGCCGAATTCGCCCAACAAGCTGCCACCTACATTCGGAGAACGCAATGACGCCCACTGCACACCTTTCAACGTTTGCCCTCGACGCGCTTGCCCTCGATGCGTTGACGGGTGACGAAGCCGAACAGGCACGATCTCACCTCGCAGATTGCGCCGAGTGTCGGGCCAACGCAGCGGCGGGCAACCAGCTCCGCGATCGCTTCGCAAGCCGCATCGAACCAACGCTCGCTACGGCACGCCACCGCCAGCGACGGTGGCGGGGATGGTTCGCGCTGGGGATAGCAACGCCGATTGTCGCGGCGGCCGTAGCCCTGTTGGTTTATGTTCTGCCCCGCCCGGTCGCTTCAACCGTCCCACCAGAAGCCGAGCTCGGAATCAAAGGCGATAGACCCATCTTTGAAGTGTATGCTCGCCGAGGGAACCAAGTCTTCGCGGTGCAAAACGACGCGATCCTCGCCCCAGGGGACGAAATCCGGTTCGCCGTGGTGCCCAACGGAGCTGCGTTTGTCCTGATCGCGTCGATCGACGGCTCCGGCTCGATGACGGTTTACTATCCATACGACGGTGCGAAAAGCGCAAAGGTGGATCCACGTAGCCGAACAGAACTTCCGGGAAGCATCGTGCTTGATGCCGCCCAGGGCCCCGAACGAGTAGTCGCAGCGTTCTCGCGCACGCCGATCCAAGCCGCGGACCTCGCCGCGAAGCTGCGTCGACAAGGACCCGCCCCACGCCTCCCTGCCCTAGCGCCGCACGTCGATTCGGTTGAAATTTCCATCACGTTCGGGAAATCGCCATGAAAGTTGCTCTCACGCGAATCCTATTCGCCGTACCGATCGTTCTTGCGGCGAGCTCGGGCTATGCCGGTACGCATCGCATCGCAATTGTGGTGGGGAACAACCAGGGAGGCGCTGCGAATCCCGCACTAAACTACGCCGAAGAAGACGCTGCCAAGCTATCGCAAACCCTGCTCGAGCTAGGAGGAATAGATGCGGCGGACCTGTACCTGCTGCGAAGTCGGTCGATCGAGGCGGTGCGGTCGGCGTTCGCATCCGCCAGTCGTCGAATTGCCGCGTGGCACCTCCAGCCAGATACCAAGATCGTTCTGCTGTTCTACTTTTCGGGTCATTCCGATGGGGAAGTATTAGAGCTCGGCAGCGAACGACTCAGCTTCTCCGAGCTGCGCCGCGAACTAACGTCGACCCGCGCAGATGTCCGCGTCGCAATCGTCGACAGCTGCAAAAGTGGAGCGCTACTTGCGACAAAAGGTGGCAAGCCAGGCACAGGCTTCCAGATCCGACTCTCCGACAACGTCGCGACAAGCGGCGAAGCGATATTGACGTCGAGCGCTGTGAACGAACTCGCCCTCGAGTCCAAGGAGATTCGGGGGTCGTTTTTTACCCACCATTTCGTGTCAGGGCTCCGAGGCGCGGCGGATTTTTCCGCCGACGGGCGTGTGACGCTTTCGGAGGCGTACCAATACGCGTTCGCTCATACCGTTGCTGCTACGGCAGCCACATTGATAGGCCCCCAGCACCCCACATATGACTACCGGTTAGCGGGTGAAGGCGATTTGGTTCTCGCAACGGTAACGCAACCCAGTGCGTCGCTGGCGATTCCTGCCGGCTATGATCGCGTGTTGGTTGTTCAAGTCGCACACGACCTCGTTCTCGCTGAGATTCCACGCGGAGCAGCACAGCGCATCGCGATTTCACCCGGAAGCTACACGTTGCGCGCGTGGCGCAACGGCAGAACCCATGCAACCACGATCGACGTTGCCGCCGGCGAGTCGCGCATCGTCCGCAACGAGGAGTTCGCTAAGACTCCCCTGGCCAAGACCGCAAACAAAGGCGAAATCGCAGCGACCCAAGACTCGGCCCAGCGCTCGGCCGTTGAGCTGATGCTAGGAGCCGGTGGGCAACGCGGCATCGGCCTTACGGTTGCACCGTCGCTCGTAGTTGCCGTGCGACCGCGGACCACCACCGGCTGGTCGGCGGCATTCAACGTCAGCATCGGCTCGGGTCCTGGTTTTCGTGAGACCACTGCGCTCGTGCTTGGAGGCTGCTTCGGAGCAGTCGACCTAACCCCACTGCGGGTACAACTCGGGCTCCATGGGGGAGGCGGTATGGTAACCCAATACCTCTACGCTGGGCACCGGCTTACAAGCCCCGAGGTAGTCGCCGGACCGTGGCTGAATCTATCGATCGGCCTGAACCGCTACATGTCACTAGCGGTCGAGGCCGCCTTGCCGATTGCATGGTTGCGTCGCGATGGTGCGAATTCGATCACACTCTTGCCAACCGGGTGGTTTGGCCTAGTTGCGCACCTATGAAGCTTTTTGCGCAATCCGAACGAGGGCGGCGTTAAGGATACATAGGCAAGCACAAGGACTGCAAACATATGCTCCATATCACAACCAATTTCCGTGCAATCGCAGCGACCCTTATTCTCGCAATGACAGCGTGTGTCGATGGCGTAAGCAAAGACCCAAAGCCCGATGCGTCGATGCCACCGGTCAAGAACCCCGTGATGTGGACGCCACGCGCCGGCCTTACGTTGACAGCTGATGACTTCTATCTCGTAGCGGGGGGGACCAAGTACCTAAGCACTGACGACAAGCTCACCGTAAAGTCCGACCCAGGCAGCAACAAATACACCACGCTTGAAGTCACATGGATGGAGGCCGGGGTCGAAATGCGGTTCACCACGTACCTTCGCTCGGACGGAACGACGTGGTGGTCTGATGAAATCCGCACGTACAACGGAATGACCGCCGAGGCGGCCGATTGGATCTATTACCACGGCGCGTATTTCGCGAGCCCAGTAGGCCAAACGTTCACCGGCAACCTCGATCTCACCGCGGATCAGTCCAACGCCGTCAAAGGCTCGATCCATTTCGAGAATCTGAAACTCAGCGTCGCATTCAAACAGTCGTGACCACGCGCGCGGAGAACCCATCATGCAAATGCGTCGTTTCTACCTCGCGTTCGCAGCAGTATGCCTGCTCGGTGGAACTGCACTCGGCCAGACGCGAGCCACACCGTCACAGCCGACATCGATTCCGGCGAAAAAAGATCCCGCGGGAGCGGTCGCACTATCGCTCGGGGGCTGGTTCCTCGGATCGAGTCTGCTTCTCGCCGGACTTGAGAAGAGAAACGGTTGGATCGCCGTCGTTGGAGCTTCCGTGGTCCTATTCGGCCCCAGTTCGGGGCGGTGGTACGCCGGATCTCCCGGTCTCGGCAGTCTCGTCCTCCGAGCGGTTGGCGGCGTGATGCTGTACGACGGTACATTGAAGTCGGACAGAGCACAGGGTTTTGACTGTCTCGGCCTGACGGACGCCGAATGCGAGACTGCAACTGCGCGGAACCAATCGGAGCTGCGCCGAGCAGAGCTAATGCTTCTAAGTGGGCTCGGTACGATCCTGGCGACGACCCTCTTCGACACTGTGATGGCAGGAGTTGAGGCTTCGCGATCCAACCGCGAGCGCGCGCTGCAATTGGGACCGACGCTTTACACATCCGCGGGCAATACCACCGTTGGCATCCGCCTACTGGGCCGGTTCTAACTGCCGGGGCGTGACGCTGACCGCCGAAGACATTCGCGAACGAAAACCCCAATTGCGGCGCGGTTTAAGCTCATCACCGAAAATGCGGCGGAAATCGGCGACCTCGACGTGTGACCGGGTGGTCGGAGCCCCGTTTCTCGACGAAAAGTAAATATTTTCCATATAATAGACCCACATTCTCACCGAGCGCGCCTCAGAATATCGCTTGCGTCCGGCGTTGGATGGTCTATCGTTTATGACTAGCCGATGAGTCGTCACGCCTGTCTGTTCGTTGCGTCTCTCGTTGCAGCGGCGTGCTCCTCTGGCAACGGCCAGCAGCCTGACAGTTCGGTGCCAACCGGCACAAAGCTCACCCTCGCGTGGGGCCCAGTCAATGTGCCGCCTGGCGTGGAAGGCACCAAGTGCATTTGGCTGAAGTTGCCCACCTCGGGTGCCATCCCCGTAAGTCAAATCCACAACACGCTGAGCCCAACCTCGCATCACCTCATCGTTTACAGAGACGACATGCACACGACCGAGCAGACAACGCCGGTCGATTGCCAACCGTTCACCGGCGCGCTCAACGCGAGCGGAATGATTGCCCCGATCGCGATCACGCAAACCCACGACGACACGATTGCGCTGCCCGACGGCGTCGCCTACACCATGAGCGCCGGCCAGATGGTGAAAATCGAAATGCATTACATTAATTCGACCGACGCGATGGCTACGGCCGAAGCCACCGTGGATCTGTTCGCCGCCGATCCAGCGACGATCAAAAACGAGGCCGGCGTGTTGTTTGCGGGCACGCCCGACATCGACATTGCCGCAGGCGCGGTGCAAAGCGTCCATGCGTTTCTGCCGTTGCCGACGGCGCTCGATTTGTCGGCGTCGCACGTGTTTGCGATCACCGGCCATACGCATCGTTTTGGCACGGACGTCCAAGTAGCCGTCGGCGCCAGTCCAACGGGTCCAATGACCTCGGTCTATGCCCCGAAGCCGTTTGTGTGGTCCGAGCCACTGACACAAGCGCAAGACCCACCGTTCAGCGTGCCAGCCGGCGGCGGATTTGATTTCACGTGCACGTACCACAACACCAATACCAACGGCCAATCGGTGAAATTCGGCGAGTCCGCCAACGACGAGATGTGCTTCTTTTGGGCGTACTATTGGCCGTCACAAGGCTCGCGCGTGTGCTTTCACACCGATCAGTACGGCGGCCACGACGTCTGTTGTCCCGGCGACAGCATTTGCGGCCTGATCGAGGGATTGATTACGCAGTAGTGGGCACGGTGGCAGGCGGCATCGGCACTGCAACTCGCCTGGTCCAGATCTTCCCGAACGCGGTACAGGTGCTAGTGTTTTTTCTATGCTGCTTCGGAACAACCATCACCGGTGCGAGTAATCGGCATGCCTCGCGTCGGCTTGCTCATCGTGTTCTTAGGCCTGGTGCTCGCCGTGATGGGCGGGCTGCACTATTATTTTTGGGCGCGTTTGGTACGCGATACCGCGCTGTCGGCACCGTGGCGACAAATCGCGACTGCCGCATTGTGGGTGCTCGCGTTATCGATGCCGGTGTCGATGGTCCTGCGACGCGGACGTCTGGCCATCGGTCGGATCGTCGCGTGGCCGGCATTCGTGTGGATGGGGATGCTGGTCATCTTGGCAACGACGCTGCTCGCGGCCGACATCGTTCTCCTGTTGCTGCACGCAGGTGGAGGGATGGCCGACCCCCAACGTCGGCTGCTCGTCGAGCGGGTGCTCGGCGCGACCGCGGCGGCCGTGGCAGCCGGCCTGGGCGCATTCGCGCTACGCGAGGGCACCAAGCGCGTTGCGGTGCGCGAGATCGAAGTCGCGCTCGATCGGCTGCCCAAGCAGCTCGACGGCTTCACGATCGTCCAGTTGACCGATGTCCATGTCGGGGGCCGAACGATCGACCGTCCGTTCGTCGAGGAGATGGTTGCTACGAGCAATGCGCTGGATCCCGATCTGATCGCCATCACCGGCGATTTGGTCGACGGTAAGGTTTCCGATCTGCACCACCAAGTGGAACCGCTCGGATCACTGCAGGCCACACACGGGGTGTATTTCGTCACTGGCAACCACGAGTACTACTCAGGTCCCGACGAATGGCTCGCACACTTACGGACTCTCGGCGTGCGCGTGCTGCGCAACGAGCGCGTCGCAATCGGCCACGGTGCGGAATCGTTCGATCTCGCCGGCGTCGACGATTACAACGCGAACGGCTATCCAGGACATGGACCCGACCTGGCGGGTGCCGTTGCCGGTCGCGATCCAGCCCGCGAGCTCGTACTACTGGCGCATCAACCGCGCGAGGTGCATCGCGCTGCTGCGCACGGGGTTGGGTTGCAGCTGTCCGGGCACACGCATGGCGGCCAAATTTGGCCGTGGAGCTACGCGGTCAAGTTGCAGCAGCCATACGTGGCAGGACTGGTACGCCACAGCACGACACAGCTGTACATCTCGCGCGGCACCGGCTATTGGGGGCCGCCGATGCGATTGGGTGCGCCGGCCGAGATAACGCGCATTCGGCTGCGCGCCGCGTGACCCGGGCCGATTCATTGGGTGGGGTGTAACTCTCTACCAGACGGTTTTGATCCCGTTGAAGAGTCCGATCACTGCATCCTTGGTCAGCAGGGGAACTCCCTTGGCGAGCGCGGTCGCAACAATGACGCGATCGGCGGGATCGCGATGGTCCCAACGCAACGCAAGGCTCATCAGCCACAGCGTCGTATCGACGGCGATGATCTCCACCGTTCCCGAACGCTCGATTCTGCGCGCAAATTCTTCGATCGACATTCCGATGTCGAGCTGCTTGGTTTTGATTTTGAGTCCCAGTTCCCAAAGCGAGATCGAACTCGCAAACCCACCGACTTCTTCCATGCGCCGTAACGTCGTTGCGGCCCGCGGCGACAACTGGCCAGGATCCAATGCCCACCAAAGAAGGGCGTGCGTATCGAGAACGATCAAATGTCGCCCCATTCATCGGTGGTCGGGGCGAGAATGTCGCCGTAGTACCGGACCTTGTTCCGTAGGTCACCAAATAGCTCCTGAGCCGAAAGCCGTGGCTTAATGCGGCTGATCTTCAGCACCGGCCGGTTGCGATCGGTGACGATCAGATCCTCGCCAGTCTCCTCGATTCGACGAAAGTATTCGAGCAAACTCGCTTTCAAAGCGGTCTTGGAAACAGGGCCCATGCAGTCATCATGACCCGGGTCATGACCAGGGTCAATGTAGTTTGGTCCAACCACTGAAGCTGCGCAATTACAGCGTTAGAACACCGCTCGCAACCCAACAGCCACGCCGCGCACGTCAGACGCAACGGCTCCCTGGGCGAAGAGGTGGAGGTAGCGAGCGCGCAGCTCAAGTCCGCCAAACGCGTGAGCCGTCCAGGTACTCGGCCCGCTAGTTTCGCTCGCCGTGACATGGGCGTTGCCGATCGTCATGCGCGCCGCGTTGACCGACATCGTCGTATCAAGCACCGCCTCGATCGTGCTCGATCCGGTCGTCGCCGCCACGCCAGCCCCCGCGTACATTCCCAGGATTTCGGCGAGGCGGATGCCCGTAGAGACCTCCAGCGGTACCGTGGCGGTCTGAGACAGCACCTCGAGCGTGCCCGCATTCGACAGGTGGATCGACGCAGTCGCGGCGGAGCCGGTTGCCACTACATGGGTCTCGTACGTGGAAGCAAGCCCCACCGACCATCGCGAATATTCGAGACCCGTCGTAACCGCAACGCCCGTCCAACGCGCCACACTCGGCCGAGTGAACGGCACGAGCTGATAGAGCACATGCCCACCGAGCGTAATGATATTTCCGGCCAATACCCGAATGGTCGACGAGGCGTACGATCCGTTGACAAACACGGTCCACCGCGGACGGTTCCATCGCGCGAGATTTAGTCCGCCGAAAATCGCGTAGTCGAGTACGGTCGCTGACAGGGGCCGATCCGACGCTAACTCCGCATTTGCAGCGACCGCACCGCTTACAACTGCGCCAAAGATGCGGTCGCCAGGATCGGGCTGGTACGCAACGCCCAGACCTCGGGCGGCAAAACTACCCGTGTCGGCAAACGATCGCAGCAAACGCGGCAGGCCCGACAGCTCAAATAGGGCGTCGATCTTGCCGCGTGCGTCAGTGGCAAGCGCAGACGCGCTCGTTCCGATTTGCTCCGCAACCTCCATCCCCAGCGGATTGAGCGTAACTTCGACATCGCTGTCTGCGCGGGCGGTAGGGACCAGGCTCAGGAAAGTGGCGACACCGACGAGAACCCGCACCATACCCACCATGGTACGCGAGATGTCAGGTTGCGCCTACGCGTATTCCGTAACTGACGCGAAGCATGCGATATGTCACACGTGGTCAGGGACACTAGGGGAAACACTTCAGGCGAACCCAACTCCAGAAAACTATAAGGCGATGTACGATCACGGTGCCGAAAAGGACGGAGTTAACGCAGGACGGACAGCACTGCAGTGTCTGCAGAATGGAAAAGCTCCCCCTGATTAGCAAACCATCGGGCGTGGAGTGGCCCTGCCGTGGCGATTTTGGGCGCGTTGGCGTAGCAGGCAGGCGTCCCAGTGAGCCTACACGGCACCGGCGGTGCGCGGGCCCTGTGGATGATCCCCTGCAATACGTCGTTGAGGCGCCACATTTATTTAGTATTTACGAATACCTAGGACGTCTACACGGGTAGTGGAAGCGGTTTTCAGATCTTGACCAGTCCATTGGGTTGGTCCACCCTATTCGTATGGAGACATTCAATATCCACGAAGCAAAGGCGCAGTTCTCCAAAATCATGCGCCGTGTCGAGCAAGGTCAAGCCGTGTTGGTCGCCCGTGACGGGGTGGTCATCGCGCGCATCTCGCCGGAGACAACAGGCAAGCGCATCAAGCTCGGGCGCGATGAAGGCAGAGGCAGCATTGCGGCAGACTTTGACGCGCCGCTCGAAGACTTTGCCGATTACCTCGCGTAACTGACCGCCGCCATCGGCTCATGAACATTCTACTGGATACCCACGCGTGGCTTTGGATGATGTTGGAGCCCAAAAGGATCGGCGCAACGACACGTCGTATCCTCAGAGAAACGCATTCATTCGCTCTCTCCTTGGCCTCGGTCTGGGAGCTTGCCATCAAGCACGCGGCCGGGCGACTTGACCTGCCAGAGCCGCCGCTTGAATACATTCGCTCACGCACGCACGCCGACGGCATCAGGCTGTTACCGATTCAGATGGATCACGCGTGCGCGGCGGCTTCATTGCCCCGGCATCATGGCGATCCTTTCGACCGCATGTTGGCCGCACAAACGAAACTCGAGAAGCTCGTGCTAATGAGCCACGACGCGGTATTCGCCAAGTACGGCATCAAGGTACTCGATCCTGCTCGATGAGAAACGCAACGAAGGCGTAGTCCGCTCCATCCCTCCGCCGCGCGCACCGATCCTAGCGTGCTCACGGAGCGCGGCGCAGTAGCCATCGACTTCCGTCGCGATCGATGCGGACGAGAAACGCCGAATCGCCTTCTAGCTTCCCGGCGTACGGAATCGGTTCCGGCAGATCGTTCTTGTAGTAGATCAGCTCACCGTTAGGTGGGGCGCCAAGCTCGGTGCGAAAGGTGCCGTCGTCGCGATATTCGCCGACGATCGCGATGCGCTTCGGACGGAGCCGAGCCGGTGCTGGCACGGCCGGTGATTCGAAGATCGCTACGTGCAACCGAAACCCGCGCAAGCCGAGATTGGGAAACAATTTGCGCGCGTGGCCAAATATCGAGGCCAACCGCGCGTGCAACTCGGCAGCGTTTCGGGCGCGAATTGCGCCCCGGTTGATGTGATCGAACCAACGTTGGACGTACGACGGCACCTCACGGTCCGCAAACAATTCGAACTGGTCGCCGGGTACAGAGAACGGGAGGTGCTTGTCGTAGGGCGCTCGCACCCGCAGTTTCGCAAACATCGGAAATCCGGAGAATGGGTAGGTGTTGAGCCGCTGGTCGAGGCTCGGAATGAATGCGGTCAACGCGTCGTATGCGAGAAATGCGACGATATAACTACGCGCAATCCGCCCCGGACCGGAGTCATCCGACGCTACCTGATCCGGAACCGGCCTTCGCAATAGCCAGTCCCAATCCACAAACACGGCGACCAAGGGCAACCAGTGCAAGTTCCACAAATCCACGACGAGGCCAAGCCCGATGGTTTCAATCGCAAAAAATGCTCCCGCAAAGGCGCGCCACACCGGATGCCGCACCAAGAAGCACGCCGCCAGCGGAGCTGCTTGCGAAACGAGGTTTAGCACCGCCGCCGTGCGGAACCGCCATGGATCATCGATCAACCAGTCGACTAACCGAGGCCGCTCAAGTCCTGCGAGGTCATATTTCACGAGCAACTGGTTGCGCAAATTGTCTGACAGCGCCCACCGCAGCGTCATGTCGCTCTCCCACAGCTTAAAAAACGCAGCACCTGCGAACATGAGCGCGACTGCCAGCTGAACCAGTCGCAGCGACCACTGATACCTACAGGCCAAATCGATCGGAGGCCGCCCGCGCAGGCGTCGTACCGCCGCGTCGATCGACCATACGTCGCCACTTCGGGATCCGACAAACGCGAGCTGCGCGAGAAAAACCACGTTGTACGGATGCGACCACGTTCGGCTCGACGAGTACGACAGCGCGGCGATCGCAACGCTGGCGAAGAAACTCGCAATCGTGCTGGTACGCGTGTAGAGCCCGGCGAACATGAGTCCAGTGGCCACCCACGCCACAACCCATAGCGCGTCGACCAGCCCGGATGGAGGAGGTGTTCCCCCCCATGCCATCCAAATCCCGACCGGGCGATACAGCGCTACATCCCCAGTGGTCGCCGGGCGCGCGAGTCGCCATAGCGACCACAACACGCTGGTCGCGATCGCCATCCGAACGACCGCGGCGGCGTACCGGCCACCAGGCGCCGACCAATAGGCATTCCATCGCACAGAGAACGCAGCCTACATGAGATCAGGCTAAGTATTGTCCATTGGTAGCCTCTGGACCGAATGCAGCGCGGACAGGCAGCGAATCCACGCGGTGGGCGCTCGCACGCGCCCTGGCAACGGGAGCGCTGACGAGGCGCAAAGGTCCAGCCGGATATAGGTGCCACTCGGCGAACATCGCACATGGTGGCGGACCGCTGGATCGTGGCCCCGGTGCCGATCCCGCGTTGCGATTCCTGATAACATTCTGAATCGATGGCCGACCTGTCTCAACTCGAGGAAGCTATTGCAGCCGTCGTGCACTCGCCCCACGCAGTCAGTGCGTGGGAAGACGCAGAGGCGCTCGCTGCCAAACTCGACCGACCCGACGACATCGTCGGGCTGTTCAACACCACGCTCGAGTTTCAACTCGAGCCACAGGTCGCAGAGATGATCGGACAGCGCGCCGCTCGGTTCTGCGACGAATGGTTTGGCGACGACCCGAGTGTGCTCGAAAAAATGCTAGCGCGGGTACTGGCGCTCGCTCCCACGTCGGAGAGCGCACTGCAGCGGCTGTCGGTGATTTATACTGTAGCCGAGCGGTGGGACGATGTACTTGCGCTCTACGACCGGGCCATCGAGGCCAATCGCGATAAAGCCGCACGAATCCGCTTGCTGCGTGAAGCGTCGCAGCTCGCCAAAGACGTGGCAAATCAGCCCGAAAAAGCGATCGGGTACTTTTCGCAGTTGCTCGCACTGGTTCCCGATGACCAGAGAGTTAGCCAAAGCCTCGAGCGTCTGCTCGAACGCCACGAGCGGTGGGCCGATCTGATCGGACTGTGGGAAAGTCGCCTCGAGGGACAATCCAAGAAAGAGCGCGAAAAGAGCCGCGTGCGCATAGCGACGTGTTGGCTCGACAACCTCAGCGACCCGCAAGGTGCGCTGACCGCGACCAAGCCGCTACTCAACGACGCCGAGGATGATGCGGAGAGTTGCTCGTTACTGGAGCGAATCATCGAGGCGCCGCAGTCGACCAAAGCGGTACGCGAGGCAGCACTCGATCTTCTCCGATCGCACCTTGATGCATCGGGGCGATCGCGCGACGTGATCCGAATACTCGAAAAGGTGATCCAGATGGATCCGGCTCACTCACGCGACCTCCGCGAAGAAGCGGGACACCGTTTGGCCGAGCTCGACGACGTTCCAGCCGCCATGGGGCACTACGCCGCCTTGCTCGCACTTGCTCCGGAATCTGCGGTTACTGAGGAAAAACTTCGTCAGCTTGCTGAGCGCGGCGGTCTGTACGACCGCTACGCCGACGGTCTGGGCACGGCAGCTCGAGCTGCCAGCGATCCAACCCGCAAAGTAACCCTGCTAGCAGAGGCTGCGCGGACCCATCTCGAGCGCATGTTGGATACCGAAGGGGCGATCGCGCTGCTAAGCGAGGCCCAGGCGGTTTCCGGCGCCGCTGAACACGAACAACTCATCGTCGCGCGCAAATTGGCTGCGCTGTACGGGCAGACTGGGCGAGCCAGCGAACGCCTCGGTGTGTTGGAGCGTCAAGCGCAACTTGAAGGCAACGACAGCGCACGAGCTTCCATATTAAGTGAAGCTGCGAAACTTGCTGAGTCGCTTGGCGATACCGAGCGAGCGCTGTCGCTGTGGGAGCGTCGCGTCGACAGCGACCCTTCCGACATTTCTGCGCTCGATGCTCGAATCGGTATCCTGGAATCTCAGGGACGATGGGACGACCTCGTTAGCGCGCTAGAGAGCCGGGCCGCAAGAGCGGTCACACCGGTGCAACGCCGCGCCGATTTGGTTCGCATCGCCAGCATCCATCGCGAGCAACGCGATGATCTCGATGGCGCAATTGCAGCCTGGAAGCGCGTCGTCGCAGACCAAAAAGACGACGAACAGGCCATCAGCGCGCTCGCCGACTTGCTTGCTGCCGGTGCGCGCTGGCAGGAGATGACCGAGCTGCTCGAAGAGTCGGCAGGCCAGGGTACCCAACGCACCATCGGACGGCTGATCCGCCTCGGAGACGCATTGCGCTCCCACTTGGCCGAACCCGGGCGCGCGCTTGCAGCGTATCGCAACGCCATCGCGATCGACCCCACGTGCAAGCCGGCTCGGAGCGGACTCACTTCCCTACTGGACGACCCAAGTCACCGCGCGGCAGCCGCAGACGCCCTGGCACAAGCCATGCGCGCTACCAGCGACATTGCTGGCGTGCTCGATCTTCTTCCGGCGCGCCTCGCTGAGGCAAAAGACAACGCAACCAAGCTCGCGTTACTCCGCGAAGCAGCGCAGCTTCGCCTCGACTACAATCGCGATGCCGCCGGCGCGCTGGCTGACCTAGCCCGCGCATTCCCGCTCGCCCCGCGCGATCAACTGATCGAGCTGCAGCTCGTATCCGTTGCCCGATCTGTCAACGACTACGCAACTCTCGGGATCGCCTATCTCGGCGCCATCGCTGCGCTCGGAGATGACAAACAGGAGGCAGCCCGCTTGCGCTTAGCGTACGCCGACTTGGCCGCCAACCAACTCGGCGAGCCAGAGCAGGCCGCACGCGCCTACCACCACGTAACGGATGTCGAACCAGGCAATCAACGCGCTGTCCACGCGCTCACGCGGCTCGGGTCTCGACTGGGACTGTGGCGGCAGGTCGCGACGGCAATCGTCCGCTATGCCCAGGTTCGCGAGGGATTCGACGACGAACTCTTGGCAATGCTCGAAGCGCAGGCCCACAGTCAACACGCAAATGATGCTCTCGCGACGGAACTGCAAACCGCGCTCGATGCGCATGGCAAGGACCTCGCCGACGGTGTTGCTGCGCTGTTTTACGAGCGAATCGCACAGGTCCACCGCGATCGCAAGGATGCGCCTGCTGCCATCGCCGCGCTGCGGCGAGCCCTGGAGCTCGGAGGAGAACGCATCGCCTGGCTCGGCGAGCTTGTTGCGTTCGAACGCGACCAAGCGGCGCAACTCTCCCCTGAAACTGCGATTTCTTCGCAACTTCTCGATGCGCTGCGCCGGCTGGCCGAAGCGGACGTAAAAGATCTCGATACTCTCGTGGAGGCAGCCGACGTCGCCACCAAGCTCGGCGAACGCGACCAAGCTGTGCAAATCTTGTCGGCGGTATTGGGTCGCGCCACCGCGGCATGGCGAGGCACCACGGCAGTTCGATCCGCGCGCTCAGTCGACGCAATTGCAAAGTGGGCCGTCGATGGCATGGTCGAGTTGCATCGCACCGGCGGTCGAGCCCGCGCCGCAGTCGATACGCTCATCGAGGCCGCACGGCTTCCGTTCGATCACGGAACCCGACGCGATATGAGATTGCGCGCGGCGCAACTGGCCACGGTGGAACTGGGCGACAATGCGACCGCGATCGACATGTATCGCGGCGCGCTGCTTGCGCAACCGAACGACCTCGACGTCATCGAGCGATTAGCCCACTTGCTCGCCCTCGAAGATCGCATCCCTGAACTCCTCACCCTGCGTCAGATCCAGCTGGGTCTGGAACGCGATCTCGACCGAAAACTGCAACTCCGACTCGAGCTCGCAAAGCTGGTCGGAATCGTGGAACAGCGAGGTGGGCGCCTAGAAGCGCTACTCGCAAATTTGGAGGACCACCCCGGGCACGAACCCTCGATCGAAGCGGTGGAGTCGCTACTTGCTTCCAAAGGCCAACATGCTCGGCTCGTGGATCTGCTCGAAGCCCAGGCGAACCGCCTCGATGCAGCCGGCGATGCGGCACGCGCTGCAAAACTATGGGCCCGGTTCGCAACAATTGCCGAAACCGATACCAAAGAAATCGACCGCGCAATCGCCGGCCATCGTCGGGTGGTTGCGCTGACGCCGACACCAGAATCGCTGCGCGCCCTTGCACGCCTCAATCTCGACCGCGGCCAGTCTGCCCAAGCGGTGCCATGGCTTGAAAGCCTGCTTGGCACTGTTCCAGCCAACGAGCGTTTGATCGTAGTGCTTCAGCTCGCCAAAGCGCACTTGGCGGCGAATCAACCCGACCGCGCAATCGCAGCCATCGAGGTCAATCTCAACGACAAAACGCCCGCGCTGGAGTTGCGCCGACTACTCGCGGATCTCTATCGCAAGGCCGATCTATGGGAACCACTTGCTCGCCATCTAACGCGATCGCTGCCGTTGATCAAAGACGATGAAGCGGTCGCTCGGGAGTTCGCGCGCGAAGCCGTTCAGATCTATCTAACGAAGCTTGGCTCTCCGGCGGCAGCGATCCCGGCTCTGGAAACTGCGCTGGCGTTAGACCCAACCGACAAAGACCTGCGAGCCGCGCTAGCAGTAGGGAAACGAGTCGCGGGTCAACTGCCGGAAGCGAGAGCCATACTGACAGAACTGATCGCCGACTTCGGCCGCCGGCGCTCCCCGGAGCGAGCCGCCCTACACGTGGAGTTGGCGCGCGTCGCGCAAGCCGAGAGTAGGATCGATGGCTCTGGCGGGGAGCGAGGCACTCCCGGCGAGGCAATGCAGAGGTCGATCGATGAGGCGATGGCCGAAATGGAGTCAGCATCCAAAATGGACGCCTCCAACGCCGCGATCCAGAAGGAGTTGGCAGAGATGGCATTGACGGCCGGCCAATTTGAGCGAGCCGAGCGCACGTATCGCGCGCTGCTGCTCGTCGTACGCCGCAATCCGCCTGGCGAGGACGAAAACGCGGTTGGAGCAGCCGAAGTGCTGTACGAACTTCACAAGCTCGCGGCCTCGCGCAACGAAACCGATCAGGCAAAAGAGCTGCTGGAATCGGCGATGGAATCGGCGATTCAGTCGGATGCGAGCGTGCGACGCTTGCGCAAGACGCTGTTGGCTCACAACGAAGGTGAGCGCTTGATCGAACTGCTCGAGAAGCGGTTGGCCACGAACCCCGAACCACAGTCGCAAGCTCGTACGCTGGCAGACCTCGCCGAAGCGCTCGACCAACAGCTAAGCCGCCCCCACGATGCGTTGCAAGCGCTGATCAATGCGATGAATGCAGCGCCCACCCGGATCGAGCTGCACGACCGCGCACGCGAGATCGCCAAACGGATCGGAGCGACTGCGAAGTTTGTCGCCGCCGTTGAAGCGGTTGTCGACCGCTTGCGGCGAAAAGACGACCCGCCTGTGATCGCCAACATTCTGATGCGCGCTGGCGACGCCCTCGAAAACGACGCGGGAGATTTGCGCGGAGCGGCCAATCTCTACCGCAGAGTCGAAATACTCGGCGAGCGGCTCGCCGAAGCGTTCTATGCTCAATCGCGCGTTGCCGCAGCCTTGGGCGATACCGCTGAACAAGCCCGAACTCTCGATAAGATGTTCGAGCTTGCAGACACCGCCGCCGATCCAACACCGCAGCAGATCGATGCGCTTTACCGACTGGCGGAAATCTTCATCTCCAGCGAAAGTCGGCGCAAGCACGGCATTGAGATGTTGGAACGCGCGTTCGCAGCGGAACCGCGCTGGGGCCAAGCTGGACGATTGCTTAAACTCGCGGCTGCCGCGGATCCCAACGACGAAAAAGTCTTCGCAATGTACGAGCGGGTGGCTCGCAATGGTGGGGACCGCGAACTACTACTCGACTTTTTCGAGCGCCGTGCAAACCGACCTGAGACCACCACGCTGCAGATCCGCGAAGCAGCCGATCTTGCGGTTGAGCTGGGGCACGAGGACCGCGCAGAAGCCCTGCTCGTCCGTGCCGTTGCCGCCGCCCGCGACACCGTGGACGGACTTGGAGCAGCCCCATGGGCCGTTCTAGCCCTCGCCGAGCGCCGGCTTGCCGCCAACGACTTCTCGGCCGCGCGCGACTTGATGCACGAGATCGCACCGCTCGCCGAACCAGAACAGATCGATGGCCTGGCTATGCGCATCGCGACGAGAGCCCTTGCACACCGCAAGATCGATCTCGCGGCGGAGCTTTATGAATTCCTCCGCGAACGCAACCCGTCCGAACGTGCGGTGTGGCAGCCACTCCTTACAATCTATCGCGAACTAGGAGACGGCGACCGGCTTGGCAGTGTGGTGTCGTCGACCTTACCGACACTTGGGACACCGGCTGAACGCAACGCACTTCGGCTTGAACACGCAACGTTCCTACTCGACAAGCTGAAGCGTCACCACGATGCACTCGACGTGTTGCGAGATGCGCTGGCCGACGACACCGATAATATTACAGCGGCACAGTTATACGAAGACACGTTGAAGCAACTCGGGGACAACGACGGCATTGCCGAGTTTTTGTGGTCCCGGTTCGAAGATGCCCAACGCCGAGGCCATCGCGATTCAACGGTCGATGTCGCCACACGGCTGGGCGAGCTCCTCGAAACCACTGGTTCACCCGACGCGGTGCGCGTTTATCGGGCAGCACTTGTCGTCGCACCTGATGACCGTGAAATCCTCCGCCGCGTCGTTTCCAAACTCGACGCTCACGACAACCCTCGCGATGGCGCGATGCTGATGGAGCGCCTCCTCGCGGTGGAAACGGCCGAACGAGCCCCTGCACTCGCCGCGCAACTCGCGTCGATGTGGGAGGCCGCCGGAGACCACAAAGGAGTGCAGCGCACTCTTGAGTTGGCACACAAGTCCGCTCCCGAGGACACGACCATTCACGCTCGGTTGGAGAACTGGTACCGCGATCATGCACTGTGGCAAGAACTTGCCGAGCTCATGACACTCGATGCGGAACGCCTAAACGACGATGCCGGCATGCAACGCTTGCGCGATGCAGCCTCCGTATACTCGATGGAACTTCGCCAACCGCTCAAGGCCGCCGAGGTTCTGCGTAGAGCCCGGGCGAAAGCGCCGCAAAATCATGCTTTGGTTATCGAGCACGCTGCCGCGCTCGCAGCAGGCGGTGAGCTCGACGCGGCGCAGCGGGCGGTCGGCGAAGCACTTCCAGCCGCAGAAGGCCGCGCACGAGCCACGTTGCTTCTGTCGCGCGCGGGCTTTCGGCACCAACTCGGCGATGACGCTTCCGCGGTGGAAGATCTCGTGGAAGCCTACGACCTTGACCGCGATCGTGCGGGTGCTCCCCTGGTGAGTGGACTCGAGCGGTTGCGCGCGCGCGCCGAGCGCGATGGAGACATGGCGACCGAGCGCAAAGCAACGCTGGATCTTGCGAGACTCCTGGTTGCGCAAGGCGATCTCGAACGCGGCCGCACGTTTCTCGTCAACTGGATCGAGCGCGACCAAAATGACACTGAACCGCTGTACATGTTGTGCGACCTCGACGAATCGATTGAACACTGGGATGGCGTGGCAGCGGTATCTACGCGACTCGCTTACATCACGGGCGGAGAAGACCAGGTCAAGGCCGCGATGCGCGTGAGCGAAGCTGCGCAAAAGGCAGGGCGGCCAGGAGAAGCTGTTCCAGTGCTCGAATTGGTTCACTCGCATCAACCCGGCGTTGAAGTCGTGCGCAGCAAGCTCCGCGAGGTGTATGAGGCGGCCGGAGAGTTTCGTCCGTTGGCTGGGATCCTGGTCGCCGATGCCGACCACAACGCCGATCCCGAACTTCGCTTTGCGAACTACCGCCGAGCTGCCGAATTGCTGCTGTACCAACTCGAAGACGCGGTTGCGGCGCAAACCCCAGCGCAACGTGCGCTGGAACTGCGCCCCGATGATCACGGCGCGCTGATGCTAAATGTCGATGTCCTCATCGCCAGCGGCGCACTTGAAGCCGCTGGACGCACTCTCGAGGCGGCCATATCGGCGCAAAAGAAGCGCACACCGGAGTTGGCGGTTGCGCAACAGCGCATGGCGCGAGTGTGCGCCATGATGAACGACAAGGACGGCCAGCTGAGCTGGCTTAAGAAAGCGTTTGACGTTGACCGGAAGAACTCCGAGGTCGCTGCTGAGCTCGCAACGCTCGCCACCGAGATGGGCGACTACGAGCTCGCGCTCAAGCCACTGCGAGCGATTACCTTGATGGACAACCCCCTTCCGATAACTCGGTCGATGGCCCTGCTTTGGGAAGCCAAGATCGAGAACGCTAGAGGCAACCGCGCCAAGGCCGAGTTGTGGGCGAAAAAAGCACTGCGCGAGGACCCGGGGTTTTCGGACGCACAGCAATTCCTGGACGAGTTGGCCTAGTACGGCCTAGTACCAGTCGGGTTGCCCCGGGCGTGACCCCGGGGCTCCCACAGATCCGGACGTGCC
>CAYQQM010000036.1:0-39694 GCA_964419605.1 uncultured Kofleriaceae bacterium
CATCGAATTCTTTTGCCACGCCCTGGAAATCATCGCTGAGCTTCCGTCGAAGGGGTATTGCGGACATCGCGGACCAACTTCGCCGGGCAGCGCAGTCACAACCGCTCAACATTGCTGAGGGCGCCCCCCCAAGGGGACTTCCTTCGGGGCGCTGGCAGAACGTCTCGTCCCGACGTGGCGAAGCACTACACGATCGCTCGAGGCTCGGCGATGGAGTGTACCGCCGTTCTCGACGTCATGAAGGCGCAGGGTACGATCCAACCAAACCACTACAACCGCGGCATGGATTTGCTGACCAGCATTGTGGCGATGTTGACGAAGATGATCTAGACGTCGAGGTCGAACGCCAAGGTCGACGGTGGGGTCATCGTTTACGATGCCGTCAAGGACAACGGAGGGGACAAGGTCGAGGTCTAGGTCTAGGTTCATGGCCGACTAGTCCCCTGGATCGGTGATTCCTAGCAGAAGTCTCATGCGTGGACCTGCAGGGTACGGAGCCCGAAACTTCTCCGGTGATGACCAGCTCGGCCTTCGGGCGCCCGGTTCTTGGCATGCCCAAGGAGATCACACCCCTCTGACTACTGCTGCCGACTCTCTTTCCAGGGGACTAGTACCTCGCCACAGTGAAGATGATCGGTTGAGGCCGACGAGGCGCGCCGAGATGCAGGTGGATGGGATTACCGAGACTGTCCACCAGCGCGTGGATTTTGGTCGTGAGACCTCCACGCGGTCCGGTGCGGCTTTGTGGAGGGCCCACCAGCCTACGAAGACAGCGGAATTCGCCACCAAAGCCATGTACAGATCGCCGTGAGAAATCCGGCAAGAGGTTCTTGTTTTTTGTCAGGTAACTTCAGTGAGTTAGATCAGTGGTGCCATGCCCTGCCCCGCCCTGGCCGGGCCCAATCCCGGCTTGGATCCTGCGTTGGCTCCGCCGTTCCAGAGTCCCTGGGCGGGGGCACCACGGTCCTTGTTTGACGACGACGGAAGACAGATGCCGGACGCAGTTCCACTTGACGGAGCGCCGAGTGTCGGACACCATGTATGACGTGAGCGCCGGACGCCGCATCAACGCACGGATCGATCCGTCTCTGGCTAGGCAACTAGACGCCGTAGAACGGCGCTCTGGGAAAACGCTAAGTGAGATCGTTAAAGCGTCTCTCCGAGTTTACTGCGACGAAGCCTTGCGCGATTCACCCAC
The DNA here is from genome assembly GCA_964419605.1 of uncultured Kofleriaceae bacterium. Classification (GTDB taxonomy): domain Bacteria; phylum Myxococcota_A; class Polyangia; order Haliangiales; family Haliangiaceae; genus JABFXX01. Next base: position 1,199 of record CAYQQM010000036.1, read on the forward strand.
ACCATTTGAGGCACTTCGCGATTTCATCGGATGCGCCTCGGGCCCGGGTGATCTGTCCCGGACGTACAAAGCTACACTGCGCAAATCGCTTGAGCGAAAGTTGTGATCATTGCAGACACCGGCTTTTGGATCGCGCTCGCGGATCGGAACGACGAGAGTCACGATGCTGCGGTCTCGGCACTACGCTCCGTGCACGAAGGCCTGATCACGACGTGGCCGGTCGTGACGGAGACCTGCCATCTTCTCGCGTCGCGCCTCGCGCCATCAGCGGCGGCGCAATTCGTGCGTCGCGCCCACGAAGAAGCATTCGAGATCTTCGACCTACGTGCATCGCATCTGCAACGGGTCGAAACGCTGATGGTGAAGTACGAAGATTTGCCGATGGATCTGGCCGACGCGTCCCTCGTTATTCTCGCTGAGAAACTGGGATCGGGACGCATTTTCTCCACCGACCGTCGGGACTTCCACGCCTACCGCTGGAAAAATCGCAAGCCGTTCAAGAACCTCCTCGCTCTCGATTAGTCCCGGCAGCGACCGGTCGTTCGTGTGCTGGTGTTAATACGTCATTCACGCAAGCCAGTGTGACGCCGGATTGGAGAAGAACTCATCCAGTTCGATTCCGCCTGAGCCGACCTGCGAGATCTACCAGGTCTCCGCCTCGTGGCAGCCGATGTTGGCACATCTGCGGGTTGCGGGATTATAGGTTCCCTTAGCCATTTTCACTTCGTGCACGCCATTAATGTGAAGATTGGGGTTCACGATGTTTCGGTTGGCGTCGATCACATCTCCATGGCACTGGTTGCATTGTATGCCTTCGCCTCGAATGTGCTTGCGGTGATCGCCGGACATTCCGGTGCCGTTCATCTGGTGGCAACCCGTACAGGTCAACGTGCCCACCGCAGTCCACACGGCCGTTCCCGTATTGCTCCGTCCCGTGCCGTGACAGTAGTTGGTCGAGCACGTTGCATTGGCGGCCGAATAGCTACCTTGTGGGTTCATCGTGTCGAACTTCACCTCGGCGACGTTATCTCCGTCGCGATGACCGGGACTATCGCTCTGTGTCGGTACAATGTGACAGCTAGAACAAGGCATCGCCCTCCGCCACGTCGAAGCGGTAAGGTGAGCCTGGTGCGCGCCCACTCCCCTCGCTGTACGCGCTGTGCCACCCGACAAGTCGCTAGGAGGTGCGGCATTGATTGCCGACCCATGACACGAAGAACACCCACCTCCACCCGCCCCCCCAACAACATCGACCGTCCCATCGATGTGGCGGTTAGGATCAAGAAACGTCTTCGATCCCGGATTCATGGTCGGGTGGCAGCTCGCACAATTGGCGTCCTGGGGGTGCGGCGCAGCAGGTGGCGCACCGTGGCAACTGCCGCAGCTGGCTTGCGAGCCATCCACCTTCGTCCAGCGCGGCGTAGGATTCACGCCACCGAAAGAGGCACTGCCATGGCACCACGTCGCGCATGTTGCTGCCATGGAGTCATACATCGAGCTCATGCCGGCGACCTTGCTGAACGTAACTTCTGCTTTGCCATCCCCATCCATGTGACGCGGCGATTCCATGTCCGCGGGCACCATGTGACAGTCCACGCAATGGACCCGGCGATGCCAGGTTGGCGCTGGATCCAGATGTGCTTGATGCGCACCCACGCCAATCGCGGTGGTCGCGCTCTGCTTGTTGAGTGCGGTGGGCGGGGCTGTACTGATATCGGATCCGTGGCAACCCAGCGCGCAGCCAGCTTGCGGGTCCGCGTTAGGCGGAGCCTCGTCTTCTCCTAACTGTGCGACGCAGCCCGACACCCAGATCGCAACTGCAAGGACTCGCAGCAAGGCTCGCATGCGACCACGGTGAACCAGATCGGCGCTGCGTTTCTAGATGGGGAAATAATCCCGCCTCATGTCCATTTTCTGCGCGCTTCGAGCATCAATGAAACTAGTCCGTTACTGCGTCTGCGTCGATGTAGGTCGCGCATAAATCGCACAGGTGTTTTGCGCACAAAACGCCTCTACCAAGCGCTAACCGGGGATCAGATCCGCAAGTCGGGGAACCACAACGTTGCGGCCCGCGCGCTTCGCAGTATAGAGATTCTCGTCGGCGCGCCGAATCAGCATAGCTGAATCAACCGAGGTTCCACGTTGCAACGTGGTCACCCCGAGACTGATCGTGAACTGAATCATCTGATTGTCGAAATTGCACGGCCGTTCTTCGATGAGCACGCGCAGCTGCTCTGCAAACGTCACTCCGCCCGAAAGCGCTGTCGACGGAAGCACACACGCAAATTCTTCTCCGCCATACCGGGCGAACAGGTCTTCGCGACGAATCCGAGGCCGAATTCGGGTTGCAAGATCTTTGAGCACGGCGTCCCCGGCCAGGTGGCCAAACGTATCGTTGACCTTCTTAAAATGATCGACATCGAACATGACCAGCGTCAGCGGATGACCGTGCCGGCTCGCCACCGCGATCTCCCGGTCGAGAAACTCCATGAAGTACCGCTTATTGTGGATCCCCGTCATGCCATCTTGGATGGCCATATTGTGAATCGCCTCGTGATAGGCGCTCTCGATGTTGGTGCCCGCTAGGAACTTATATATCGCGTCGCCAAACCGAACCTGGTCGCTGTCGGCCAGCTGCCGGGTTCGAATCCTTGCTTCGTTGACAAACGTGCCGTTAGTCGAGTTGAGGTCTTCGACCCACCACGTACCGTCATCATCGTGATACACGCGAGCGTGTTGCCGAGATACAGAGCTTCGGCTAACAACCAAGCCCGCGTCGCTGTCGCGGCCAACGACGTATTCCTGGTTGACCAATGGAATCCGCCGCCCGATGTCCGGCCCAGGTGGATGTAGGTTCACGAGACAAGCATCCCCCGCCGGCGGCTTTTTCTCCGCCGTTGCCGGACGACTCAGGATGAGCGTCCCACCATCTCGGTAATCGTCAGGCACGCGTCAAGACCAACCAATACGAATATATCGCGCTTTTCGGGTCATTTGCATCTCGAACTGCCAGGAAGGACCTCGTGGCAAGAGAAGGCCGGTTTCAGCGCGCCCGGCCCGGGACCAGTTCAAACAAGCGCCTAGAAGCTGCTGTAGTGACCCCCACTACCCCCAACAGGCGCAAGTCCAGTACCGTCCGAGCCAGTCCCCGGCGCTCCGGCGCAACGCGCTCGATGAAATGAGCCTCTGCCTCGGCCGCAGAAGATGGGATCGCAGCAACCACAAGGTGACCACCAGCAACCGCATCGACGATCGCCCCTGCGCTGTCGCTGCTCGTAATCGCATCGACCACGATGGCATCAACCCCCTCCATCATTGCACTCGCTACACCGCTGGAAACCGAATCGACGTCTTCTCCGACCCTGCGCTGGCTCACGACGGGGTTCGCGTGTGCGATTTCGATCGCGACTTCAAACGACGCGACTCGACGCCGGGCCTCGGCCAACGCATGAACCAGAGCGGCGACCGTTGTCGTCTTGCCTGCGCCGGAGGCGCCCGCAACGAAAACAAGGCCCCGCCGCCCGATCCAGTCGGCAACCTGATCCGGAACGCCAAGCCGATCCATCGGAACGGGCTCGGCTACGAGCAACCGCAAAGCCGCACCGGGACCGCGGTGATCGGACGTCAGCGTAACCCGCACACGGCCAACGCCGTCTCCGTACGCGAACGTAGCCGTTCCACGCTGGCTCCACGCCCCACGCGCGGCAGCAGGTGCCACGATCCCAAGCTCGCGAGATAACGCATCGCCGCTGAGCTCTCCTCGATCACCCATCGCGGAGAGTTCACCCGCAACCCGCATGAGCGGCGCCTTGCCGGAACCGAGAAAAATGTCTGTAGCGCGGGCGGTTCGAGCGACCTCAATGAGCTGGTCCAACAGCGGGCTCCCACTGGTCGCCGCCCCACCAGTTGCCGCGATCGGATCGGAGAGCTCGTCGTACTGGCCTCGTTCAATCGCGAGGTTTTTTCCTCCGGCAAACGCCGAGGTCCCATCGTCGGAAGTCCAGCTAGGAGGAAGCGTGGTCGATGGGACCGCGGTGGCCGGCGCCGCTGCACTCCCTCCCTCACTCGGGACGTCTGCCGGCCGTCGGGAATTCGGAGGTACCTCGATCACCACCTGCCACGAGCCAGGCTTGGGCGTTACTCCAAGCGAGTACCGCACCCCATTCGATTCAACCTCGAAGCGCGCCGGTCGGTTGCCATCCATAGCTGCCAGCGCCTGCGGTGGTGCGACCTCGCGAGCCATGGCAACCAATAGGTCGTGGGGCGTGACCTGAGTCGCCTGACGATCGCCCGAAGCAAACCGAAGTACCACCGACTGCCCCGATGCCAATACAGCGCCTGTAGCCGCGAAGCGCTCCATCGAACGAAAATAGGCGTCGATCTTAGCCATGGCCGCGCGTCCTAAGGGCCAGACCCCTGAGACTTGTGTCGACGAATGGTGTGTGCATTTCAGAACCGCGGCGCTCGTGCCACCCGGTTGGCCTCGATTTCGTCGTTGCGCTTGGCATGCTCGAGCAAGATCTGGGTAATGGTCGTCTGCAGTTCGTCTCGGCCGCCGACCGAGCTCGGCGCAAACTCGAACTGTCCCGCGCGCCAATCGAGAAGTTGCATCATGCGCTGCTTCGGCGCACCAGTGCCGGTGTTCGCCTCGACCTTGAGCACCTTGCCCTCGCTCAAGAAAACGCGGGCGATGTCGCCATCTCGAAGCAACAGCAAAACGCCGGACTTTCGCTCGAACTCGAATAGCGACAACAGCGTGCCTAGGCCGATATCGGCCAAGCTACCGCGCAGGCCGAAGCTCGACCGCGCAGGAACCGCCGACACCACACGGTGTACGCGAATCACCAATTCCTCGTCGAGAAACGGCTTCGGAATGTAATCCCGCACCCCGGCGCGAAACGCCTCGAGGCGATTGTGGTCGCTATCTTCCCCGGTTAGGACCAAAGGGACCGAAGACAACGTTCCGTGGTCCGCCATGGCGTACGCGAGGTCAATCCCGCCCACACCGTCGATCTTAGAAGCGCACACGATGACGTCGGGCTGCCGCGCCTTGCACCGTTCGAGCGCATCGGTCACCGAACTGCAAAGCGTGAGTCTAAATCCGGCGCTTTCTAAGCAGCGCTCCATCCGGAGCCGCAGCGGAGCGCTCGGCTCAACGACGATCGCCTGGGTTGTGGTCGACAAGGCGGGAGCTGCGCCTTCGCGTTGTAGGGAAGCGATATGATCGCGAAACTTGGCGAGTGATGAGCCATCGCCACCGACCAGTTCGATGCCCATCCCCGGATGCCGGCCAACTGCGCGCGCCGATGACGGAGTCAGCATATGCGCAACGCGCCCGCGCAGCGAAATCACGGTGCCGTCGGGCAGGGTCAGTCGAATTGCCGTTTGTTCCCCTACGGGAAGCAACGCATCCGTGCGAATGAAAATGCCGCGCGCAGAAATATCGTCCGTTTCGGCTTCGACGGTACCCGAGGGCCGATCGAACTCGACTCGACACCGACTAGCGTGTCGCTGCTCACGACCACGGCGCACATTCGCCACCCCTCTCAGCATACCGAGATGGCAATTTCTTGTCGCGGGTTGGAGCCGTAAGGTTGTCAAAATATCTAAATATCCAGGACTTGCATTCGGGGCTTGCATGGTTTCGAACTTTTTAAGAGTCTTTGAACCATCTTGAACGCACGGGAGAGGGCATCGCGATGAAACTCGGCACCAAACCACGCCCGACTCAGGACCACCCGCGCGTTGGAGTGTGCGACGCCCCTGGCGACCCTGGGAAGTCCCTGGCGAGGGACGCATCCTTGATGAGGGGCCCCCCCCTAACCACGGACGATCCGCTGGTCCCGGCGGCAACTGCATCCCGAGCAAAGGATGGCAGTGGTGAGGATGATCGCAGCGCCTTCGTTCTGAACCGGCTCGCCGAGGTTAGCGTCACCGTTGGGGATTACGACCTCGGGCAACGGCTAAAGGCGCTCGATCTGTGGGTGCGAGCCGACCTGACAGAGTTCCAATCAGAGCTGGCCACGCTTACGCGAGGCGCTCATGTAGTCGGACAGGCGGCACATCACCTCCTCGACCTACGCGGCAAGCACCTGCGCCCAACATGCGTCGCCCTGGCGAGTCGATTTGGGGCTGGATTCTCGGCCCGCGCGCGCTCGCTCGCGGTTGCGGTGGAACTAGTCCACACAGCTACGCTGCTTCACGACGACGTGGTCGATATTGCCGATCGACGGCGCGGAGCCGCTACCGCTCGAGTCATGTACGGGAACGCGGCGTCGATCTTCGCCGGCGACTGGCTTCTGATTGCGGCACTTCGCCGAATCGCGGCCGCAAATGTTGAGGGCCTGCTCGATCGCATGCTGGGCGTGATCGACGAAATGATCGTGGCTGAGTCGATGCAGCTCGAGCGCCGCGGCAAAGTGGTCGCAGATCGCGATGAATACTTCCGCATCGTCGAGGGAAAAACTGCGTCTCTGTTTCGTTGGGCCATGCTCGCGGGGGCCCGCAGCGCTGACCTGGGCGCCCAGGCCGAACAGGCACTCGACCGTTACGGTTTGCACGTCGGCGTTGCGTTTCAAGCGATCGACGACGAGCTCGACTTCCGCGCTGGCACCGGTAAGGACTCACTGGTCGACCTACGCGAAGGCAAGATGACGTATCCGCTCGTGGTCGCACTTGAACGCGAGCCATCGCTGCGCCATCGCATCGAGGCCGCGTTAGCCTCGGAGGTCGGCGACTTCGAGGCGATCGCATCAGCCGTTCGAGCCACCGGTGCACTGGCAGCCACGCGGCTGGTTGCAGAACAACACGCCCACCACGCACTAGAAGCGCTGTCCTCGCTTCCCATCGGTCCGGCGCGCGAAGCGCTGGAAACAGTGGTACTGGCGTCGTTGGAGCGCAAGTCATGAAGAACGATGCTTCGGGGCCGGCGGGAATGGCTGGCGCTTCGCTGGTACCGCCGAACGAAACGGTCGCGTCCTCGCTACCCGCACTCGGCAGCGGCGCAATGTTCGACAAGATCGCGTCGCGATACGACCTGGTGAATCGCGTGCTATCGCTGGGATTGGATGTCCGATGGCGAAAGCGCGTTGTTCGGGAGCTCCGACTGGATCCTCGAGCTGACCGGTCTCAGCGAACCTGGTATGGCGAACGACCGCGCTTGCTCGACGTAGCGACCGGCACGGGAGACCTTGCGATCGCGCTCGCGCGCGCATGCAGCGGCGCCGCAATTACCGGGCTCGATCCCTCGCCAAACATGCTGGCCATTGCGCGCCGCAAAATCGACCGGAGCGGCCTAGAGGACCGCATTTCACTGATCGAAGGCGACGCGCAAGCACTGCCTTGTCGCAATTGCGAAATGGATGCCGCAACGATCGCGTTTGGGATCCGCAACGTACCGGATCGCGGGAAGGCGTTGCGAGAATTGGCTCGGGTCGTTCGTCCCGGCGGTCGAATCGCCGTGCTGGAGTTAGGTGAACCCCGCCGCAGCTTTCTCGGTAGCCTCGCTCGGATTCACAGTCATTTCCTGGTGCCGCGCATTGGCGGTTGGTTGTCTGGCTCGCGCGAATATTCCTATCTACAGCGATCGGTCGCTGCGTTTCCAAGCCCACCCGCGTTCGCCGCTACAATGAAGGGCGCCGGACTCGACGTTCTTGCGGTCATCCCCCTGACCTTCGGCGTGTGCAACTTGTTTATCGCTACCCCCTTCGGGGCGCCCCCCAACGGGACTTCCGGCGGGGCGCCCCCCAACGGGACTTCCGGCGCGGCGCCCCCCAACGGGACTTCCGGCGGGGCGCCCCCCAACGGGACTTCCGGCGGGGCGCCGTGACACCTCACTCTGAAAGCGCTGCAGCAATTTCGATCGAGAGCTCACTCGACGACCAGCTGACCGACGGGCTCTCGCTTGCGCGAAGCAGCGACGCAATGACCTTCATCGCACTGCCCGCACCGCTCGTGTCGATCGAAACCATCGCGGCAGCATGGCCGCGCACATCGCTCGTCGCATGGGCGACCGGTGAAATCGGGGTCGTCGGCGTGGGGAGTGCACGCGAACTCCGGGGCTATGGCGGGTCGCGGTTCGCTGACATCGTGTCCGCGGCCAACCGGATCCGCATCGGTGCGGTTGTGGGCAATCCATCGTGGACTCCCCGCCTGCTAGGAGGATTTGCATTTGCACCCGGCGCCGCCGCCCAAGAACCGTGGTCGGAATTTGGCGATGCGTGGTTCGCGCTTCCGCGGTGGACCTATTCGAACGCAGGGTGGCTCGTGCTCGCCGTGGATGCAAACGACGCTCGCGACCATGCCCGTTGGCACAGCGAACTCGCAACGTTCCGCGGCTGTTTTGCCCGAACGTTTCGGCCCCAACCCCCACCTGCAGTTATCGACGTCGATGCGGGTAGCCCCGACGACTGGCGGCGCTGTGTTCGCGACATCGTGTCAGCCATTTCGCAAGGGAAGTACGCCAAGATCGTAGCGGCGCGCCGCGCGAGGGTTACATTGGCCAGCGACATCCGGCCCGAAGACTTGCTCTCCGAACTCACCGCGCAACAAAGCGATTGCACCCGGCTTCTCGTACGTCCGAATCACGGCGCCAGCCTGGTTGCCGCAACACCGGAACGCCTCGTGCGCCTCACAGGGACGCGAGTGGAATGCGATGCCCTCGCCGGTTCGCATCCCCGAAGCAGCGATGTGCGGCAACGACCACGCGATGAAGCCACACTGCTCGCGAGTGGAAAAGACCGCCAAGAACACGCATTGGTGGTAGATGCGATCGTCGCCGCGCTGCGCGAGTTCGGCGGCACCGTCGACTCCCGGCGCGAACCTACGATTCGCGCGCTTCGCCACGTACTGCATCTTCACACCCCGATCTCCGCCAGGTTGGCCGCAAAACGCCATGTGCTTGAGCTAGTGGCGGCTCTGCATCCCACCCCAGCAATGGGTGGTACCCCAACACGCGCAGCTACGGCTTGGATTGCAGAACATGAGTCGGCGCGTGGGTGGTACGCATCTCCCGTCGGGTGGTTCGACCTTGAAGGGAACGGTGAGTTTGCGGTCGCCATTCGATGCGGCTTGGTTCCTCAGCGACCGTGCCAGGCCAGCGACAATCCCGGCCGCGCTGGAGTGCGCAGCACTCCAGCTGAGGGAGTGCGGAGGTGGATCGATATCTGGGCGGGTGCGGGTATCGTTGCAGGGTCGGATCCGGACCGCGAGCTGGCGGAAACAGAAGTCAAGCTGCGCGCGATCCTCGGAGCACTTGGAGTTGCCTGATGACCCCGGCGATCCAGACGATATGGGCGGAGCTGATCGTTGGAACGCTGGCCGATGCTGGAGTAACGACGTGCGTCGTCAGTCCCGGCTCGCGTTCGACTCCGCTCGTGGCCGCACTGGCAGCGGATGGAAGGCTCGAAACTCCGACGCTGATCGACGAACGCGCGGCCGCGTTTTTTGCACTGGGAGCGGCTCGCGCCACGGGTTCAGCGGTTGCGATGTTATGCACCAGCGGTAGCGCCGCCGCCCACTACCTGCCCGCGATCATTGAGGCGAGCGAATCTGCGGTATCACTGATCGCAATCACCGCCGACCGTCCACCCGAACTCCAACATTGCGGAGCCGCGCAGACTATCGATCAGGTCAAGTTATACGGAGGCTTTGTGCGCGCTGCGTTTGACCTGGGCGCGCCCGTTGGTTCGGAGCTCGCCCTGCGCGCAGTGCGACGCACGGTGCTGCAAGCGATCGCCCGCGCGCGGGGACCGCACCCTGGACCGATCCACCTCGAGGTGCCGCTTCGCAAGCCGCTGGAACCCAGTCCGCCTCAGACCGACGACGATCGAGCGTTACGAGAACTCTCTGCCCGATTGCGCCGCGAACCGGTGGTTACTACCGTACCGTTGCTGACCGCGGATCCCGCAGCACTTTCCGAGCTTGAAGATTCCATCGCCGCTGAGCCAAGAGGCCTGGTCGTTGCGGGTGCCATGCCGCCCATGTTCAACGGCGACAGCGTCGTCGCGCTGGCCGAACGAGCGGGCTATCCGATATTGGCCGAAGCAGCCAGCGGACTGCGACAGCGAGGCAGCGACGCGGTGTTCGTTGACCATTTCGACCTTGTGCTGAGCTCGCGCCCCCACACCGGCGCACCGGATCCTAAGCTCGTCATCCAGCTCGGTGCGGATCCAGTATCGGCCGGGTGGGCATCCCGAAACCTCCCCGAGGCGAAGCGGTGGATGTTGTGCGACCACACGTGGCGAGATCCAGATAGGTCAGCGCGTGGCGTCGTCGTAGGAGACATCGCCGCCACCTGCCGCGCGCTGTGCGAGCGGCTCTCTGCACGCGGATCATCGCTGCGAGCGAATCAGTCCGCAGCCGACTTCGTGGCCCAGTGGCGCAGCGTATCGGACCGAACGGTCGCAGCAGCCGAACGGTCTTTGACCGCTCACCCGACGAGTGAAGCAGCGATCCTGCGCGGCGCCCTGGCAGCTCTACCCGACGGTACCACCGTGCAGATCGGCAATAGCTTGCCGATCCGCGTCGTCGATCAAGTTTGGCAAACCGCAGCCCGAGGGAACCACATCGTCATTGCGCAACGCGGTGCCGCTGGCATCGATGGAATGATCGCTTCCGCCAGTGGCGCGACCTACCGCCGCGCCCCCGTATTGCTCATTGTTGGCGATGTGAGCTTTTCCCACGACGTCGGCGGGCTGATCGCAGCCCGACACGCCAAAGCCCCTCTCGCGATTCTGGTGATCGACAATGGCGGCGGTCGAATTTTCGACGGAATGCCGATCTCGCGCGCGGTCGACCGCGCCGCGTTTGACCGCTACTTTGCGACGGCACCGGGAATCGATCCAGCCGCGGTGGCGTCCGCCCTCGGCGTGCGTGCGGTGGGCAAAGTCACAGCCGAAACCGTCACATCCACCGTCGCCTCCGCGCTCACGATGCCTGGCCCCACCGTGATTCACGCTCCGGTGAGCGCGGCGGGCGCACACGATTTCCGGCGCACCGCGCTGGAGCTATTAGAAGGACCTACCCATGTCTGAAATCCCTAGCTGGAACCGCCACCCAGGCTTCGAAGATATTCGCTATGAAACCGCGGACGGCATTGCGAAAATCACCATCCAACGGCCGGAAGTTCGCAACGCATTTCGTCCGCAAACCACAGCTGAGATGATCCGCGCGTTCGACCTGGCGCGAGATGATGCGTCGATCGGTGTGGTCATTCTCACTGGAGAAGGCCCCGACGCATTCTGCTCCGGAGGCGACCAACGCGTGCGAGGCACAGGCGGCTACGTCGGCAACGACGGCGTACCGCGGCTGAACGTGCTCGACCTGCACATGCGCATTCGATATTTACCCAAGCCGGTCGTGGCCATGGTTGCTGGCTATGCCATTGGCGGTGGACATGTGCTGCATCTAGTGTGCGACCTGACGATTGCCGCAGACAATGCCAAGTTTGGTCAAACGGGTCCACGAGTAGGAAGTTTCGATGCCGGATTCGGTAGCTCGTATATGGCGCGTATCGTCGGTCAAAAAAAGGCGCGCGAAATTTGGTTTCTCTGCCGCCAATACAATGCCCAGCAAGCCCTCGATATGGGATTGGTTAATCACGTAGTGCCACTCGCCGAGCTGGAAGCGACCACGATTCAGTGGTGTCGCGAGATGCTTGCGCATTCGCCAACCGCCCTGCGGTTTCTAAAAATGGCAATGAACGCGGACTGCGACGGGCAGGCTGGAATGATGGCGTTTGCTGGCTCGGCCACGCTCATGTACTACACAACTGAGGAAGGCCGCGAAGGAAAGGAGGCATTCCTGGAAAAGCGGACGCCCGATTTTTCGAAATTTCCGCGGTTCCCGTAATGGCCCGCGCTACATGGCCATGGATCGCAGCCGCCCGGCCGCAGACCCTCCCCGCGGCGGTCGTGCCGGTCGCTATCGGCACCGCGTGTGCGGCCGCCGAAGATCAGGTGGCATGGGGCCCGGCGCTCGCCGCACTCGGGGGTGCGATCGCAATACAAATTGGCACCAACTTCGCCAACGACGTGTTTGACGCCGAGCACGGCGCAGACGGCCCGGATCGCATCGGTCCGGTGCGAGCCGTCAGCGCCGGCCTCATTTCGCCCAGCGCCATGAAACGCGCCATGGTCGCAGCATTTGCATTCGCAGCTGCGTCGGGGATTTACCTCATCGCCAGCGCCGGATGGCCGGTCATTGCGATCGGACTGGCCTCGATTGCCTCGGGAATCGCCTACACGGGAGGCCCCTATCCCCTCGGGTACCATGGCCTCGGCGATATTTTCGTGTTCGCATTCTTCGGCTTGGTCGCTGTGTGCGGAACGGCCTACGTCCAGATGCAGACCGTGCCAAGCCTTGCCGTTTGGAGCGCAATGCCGATCGGTGCCATTGCGACTGCGATTCTCGTCGTCAATAACCTCCGCGATCGCGAAACCGATGTACGCGTTGGGAAGCGCACGCTCGCGGTGCGGTTCGGTCGTCGTGGAGCATTGGCGGAATACGCGATGTTGCTTGTGGTAGCGTATGCAGTACCGGCACGACTTGCCGCTGAGCATCCGTGGCGGTTATTGCCGCTCGCGACATTTCCACTCGCTGCGCTATTGCTCCACCGCGTACGTCAAGCTGCGACAGGTCCGCAGTTCAACCGGTGTCTCGCAGCGACCGCACAGCTCCTCATCGCCTTCGGGTTGCTGTTCTCCATAGGCTTAGCCATCGGATGAAGGTTTGAGCCTTGACCACGACTACGATTACCGCGGTCCACACGCGCGTTGTGAAATGGCCACTGGAACCGCGGGGGGCCGCACGGGGAGTCTGGAGCCAGCGGGTGTCTGTGATCGTTGGCGTGCGCACCGACAACGGTGCGACCGGGCTGGGAGAAGCGGCTCCACTACCCGGCGTATCGAGTGACACTCTGGACGCCGTCGTTCACGCCTGCGACGCTTTGGCCGCGCAGGTTCCGCTTGCGATCGAACAACCTGCCGACGCACTGGCGATCGCCGCACGATGTTCGGCCAGCCTTGCGACTCGGTTCGCGGTCGAGACTTCCCTCCTGACCGCGCTGGCACAACACAAACGGACGAGCGTCGCCGCATTGCTGACGCCGAATCCCTTAGCAACGCTCCGACTCGCAGCCGTGGTGGATACCATCGACGAAGCACACCATGCCACTGCGGCCGGCTATACGTGCCTCAAGATCAAGGCAAGTTCCGTGGACGCCGTACTGCGGATCGCCCGCGCTGTCCCCGGCGTTCGTCTGCGCATCGACGCCAACCGGTCGTGGCCTCGCGCAGAGACCATCGCCTGGCTCAGCCAACTTGCCGCGCTGCCGATCGACTACGTCGAAGAGCCATGCATGAATACGCATGAACTGTTGCGCGAACTACTGCCGTGCCGGATCGCTCTCGACGAGAGCTTGATCGCGCTCAGCGCTCCCGAGCTGGAACGCGCACTACACTCCCCGAGTCTCGCGGCTCTTGTACTGAAGCCGACATTGCTCGGCGGATTCGCCCGCTGCTTGGACCTCGCTTCTCTCGCGCAACGCCATGGCGTTGCACCTGTCGTTTCGCATGCCCTCGAGGGTCCCATCGGAACCCAAGCGTGCTTTGAACTTGCGCGCGCCATCGCTGTAGATGTTCCGGTCGGCCTGGCGCCTCATCCTGCACTCGCGCATTTCGAGGTCACTTGAGAGAGCTCTCGATCACAGCGGCGGCGCGCGAGGCACCCAACGTACCCGCGATCGTCACCAGAGAACGAGTGCTCATGTTTGCCGACTGCGCGCAGCTAGCACTCGGTCCTCAGCCAACTACGTCGATTGCGGAAACCGGCTGTGGCGAGGTCGTCGCGCATGCCGCAGCCGATACGATCCTTGCAATCTATCGCGCACTCGACCGTGCCACCCCGCTCGCTCTGCTGCATCCCCGTTTGCCTGCCGAAGAACTCGTCCGCCAACGCACCGAATTGCGCGCCTCCGATCTCCCGCCAGGCACGGCGTTCGTCTTGTTTACGTCCGGATCGAATGGCACCCCGCGCGGCGTCGTGCTGTCGCGCGAAGCGATCGTTGCCGCCGCGACTGCCAGCGCGGCTTGCCTCGGTTGGCGTGAAGACGACCGTTGGCTGTTGTGCCTACCAATTGCCCACGCGGGCGGGTTGTCGATCGTCGTGCGCTGCCTCATAGCGCGTAAGCCGATCATCCTTCACGAAGGCGGGTTCGACGCCGCTGCGGTTCATGCGCTCGCTGTCAACCATCGTGCGAGCCTCGCATCACTCGTTCCCACGCAGCTGACCCGGTTCTACGAGCGGTGTCCTCCGTCGCTGCGAGCTGTGCTAGTCGGCGGCGCCGCAGTAACACCGACACAGATCGAGGCCGCAATCGCAGCCGGATGGCCAATACGACCTACCTACGGCATGACCGAAACGTTTGGGCAAGTGGCAACCGCGACCGAACCCGGCGGGCTTCCTCGCGTGCTTCCCGGAGTCACCATTACCGCCGGCGAAACGTTGCGTATTCGCGGCCCCATGCTCGCGACCAGGTATCTCGATGGCATGCCTATCGCGCCCGAACTTGTAACTTCCGACCTTGGCGTTATCGACGACGACGATCGGGTGCACGTGCACGGACGGCGCGATGACATTATTGTGACAGGCGGCGAAAAAGTGCACCCGGCCGCCGTGGAAGCTGTGCTGGCGGCAACGCCAGGAGTGCAAACGGCTTGTGCGTTTTCCGCGTCCGACCCAATCTGGGGACAGGTCGTTGCTGTCGCGGTTACCGTCGATGCTAATTTTTCCCACCGCGCGGCTTTGGCCTATTGGCATACGGCGTTGGCTCCACATGCGCGGCCGCGGCGACTGGTGGTGGTAACAGGGCTGCCGACACTGCCATCCGGCAAGCTCGATCGGGGTGCGATCGCCTCGATGCCGACCGCTGAAGTCCACTACGACGACTTTTCGGGTTCGCCGACGCGCGCATGAGCGTCAGCATCGTCGGTAGCTTACAACCGCTGCAGCGACTCACGGGCCCCAGTCTGCACCGCCCCAATCTTTCGCTCTCGGCACGCCTATCCGAATTGCGGTTCTGGTACTGTGGAGGTAATGAGAAAATCCTTCCGGCTGTATCCGCTGCTGATCATGATGGCGGCGTGTAGCGACGCGACCCCGGGCGGAGACGGGAACACGGGACCTGCGGGCCCTCCGGGACCAAAAGGCGAAGCGGGTGAAAAAGGAGATATCGGACCCTCAGGTCCTCCGGGCGCCGAAGGCCTAGCTGGTCCACCAGGGCCGCAAGGGCCCGCGGGTTCAATCGGTCCTGAAGGTCCCGCAGGCCTTACTGGACCACCCGGTTCCCCAGGTGCCGATGGTCCGGCAGGCCCTGCGGGCTCCCCTGGCCTTCCTGGGCCACCTGGATCCCCAGGACTCACCGGCCCACCGGGGCCCCCAGGTGCCGATGGCCCCGCCGGCCCCCCAGGCCCCCAAGGCCCCCAAGGATCACTGCCCTCGACGCGTTTCCAGTTCGACGATAACGCGGAAACGACTCCCGATCCGATGTTGCCGAACTACGTGCTCCGTATTTCCTCCATCTACGCCGGTCGAACCAAGGCAATTCCCAATGCGGTCATCACCGATTACTGCTCGGATGTGGACGGGTGTTCCATCACCGTGTCCATGATGAAATGGGGAGGCGTTGAGACCGAAAAAGCATCTCGAGGCCCCAACCGGTTCTATGTCGACGCGGCAACCCACAGGTGGCGAATCGCCAACACCGATGCCTTCGGTGTGGATGGCAACGTGAGCACAGAGCATCCTTTCAACGCGTGGGATACCTGTTTCTTCACGGACGGTGCCTACGTCTCATTTATTAATCAGGGCGATACGAACCTTGGATTCGGCCTACTAATGTGGACCGGCTACGCCAACCCTGCCCGCCAATGCGAACTGCTGATTGAAGACTAGAGCTGATTCGACTCGCCCCCAGAAGTAGCCACAGCGCGAACCTCCAACGTGGGTCGCGTAGCTACGGCTACGCTCTCTAGCGCCTCGCGCTTTGCAAAAATCCCTTCGCCGGCCACGATCTTCTCAACCCGGAAGCGGTCTAGCGTATGCTCGGCGCGGTGGTGACGAAATTTCTCGATGAGGATGCACGGGCAGCGTTTGGACGCGCTGTCGAGACGATCGAAAGTGCGTCGTCCGTCGAGGTTGTGATCGCGGTCCGGCGGCGGTCGGCTACCTACCGCGAGGCCAACGGCTTGATGGGAGCGATTGCCGGCTTCATGGGTCTGGCAGCGATGCTATTTTCGTCACACCCGTTTCAGCTCACATCGATTCTTATCGACACGTTTGTCGCGGCAGCGTTAGGAGCCGCGGTTGTCGAGCTTTTGCCTGGAGTCAAACGAGGACTGACGTCTCGCGCAACTCGCCGAGCTGCGGTCCTTGAGGCTGCTAGGGCCACGTTCGTCGAACGCGGGGTCCACGCTACCGCTGCCCGAACCGGGTTGTTGATCTATATTTCGTGGCTCGAGCAAGAAGTCGCGCTGATCGCCGATATCGGCCTGGCTCGCGAGTGGCTCCCGGAACACCTCGTCCACGCGCAACTCGGATTGACCGAAGCGATGCGCAACGGCGGAACCGCTGTGGCGCGAGCCGTTGAGAGATTGGCGGATGCCTTGGCGCGGGCAGCACCACGTAACCAACACGACGTTAACGAATTGCCCGATGCGATCGATAGCGATGTGGAGCACCAACGATGAACCGCAGACAAATCGCGTGGTTGGCCGCGATCGCGGTGGTTGTGCTTGCCAGCGCAGCATTCGCCCGACCTGGCGGCGGTGAAAGTTTTTCAGGCGGTGGCGGTCACGGCGGCAACGGGGGCGGCGGCGGCGACGGAGGTATCGCATTCGAGCTGATCTATTGGGGATTTCAACTCATCTTCTACTATCCCTCCATTGGTCTACCGATCCTCGCGATCGCCATCGCCGCGATAGCGTGGTCTGCGTACAAGCAGCGACAAAACAAGGACTGGAATAGCGGGCCGCCAGTTGAACTCCGCCGCGGTGTGAGCACCGATGAACTGCGCAACCTCGACCCCGAATTTTCGCACGTGGTGTTCGAAGACTTTGCATTTCGGCTGTTTTCCACCGCGCATCGCGCCCGCGGCGACGGCAATACGCTTGCTGCCGTTGCTCCGTATGTCACGGAACCGGCGCGTCAATCGCTGGCCGAGAGATCTCCGACTGGCGCGCCCATCGTTCAAGTAGTCGTAGGCTCGCTGCGAATCGTTCGCGTCGAAGTTCCTGAGGCAGTCGAGGCTGCCCGCGTCCATATCGGAGTCGAATTCGAAGCCAACATCGCGACCGCAGCTCACACGTACTATTCGGTCGAAACCTGGCTGTTTGGGCGCGATGCCTCTCGCCGCAGCAAACCTCCTGGGGTTGCGACAACCTTTCCATGCCCGAACTGTGGCGCACCATGGCAGTCCGCCGCGACCGGCACGCAACAGTGCGCAAACTGCGATCAGGTCGGCGACAATGGCCGGTTTGACTGGGTGGTGGAACAAATCACCCTCGCATCCCAAAATCAACGCCCGCCGACGCTCACGTCAGAAACCAAGGAACGCGGAACGGATGTGCCCACGTACAAGGCACCTGACCGCGACGCGCAGTGGGAAGCATTGGTCGCTCGCGATCCCGACCTAACCGAGTCAGGTTTCGAGGCTCGACTCGCCATGATCTATCGTCGCCTCAACGACGCGTGGTCGGCCAATGACCTGAGCCCGGTTAGAGGCCTAGTTTCCGACGGACTATTCGACTATCTGAAATACTGGACCGATGCGTATAAACATCAGCGCCTGCGCAATCAGCTCGTCGACATGCGAATTACCGCGGTAGAATACGCCAAGGTAACGCACGATCGCTGGTACGACGCGATTACCATCCGCATCTGGGGCACCGGAAAAGACTTCGTCGTGAACCTCGGAACCGAGCGCGTCGTTCGTGGCTCCAAGCACTTCGAACGGCGCTACAGCGAGTACTGGACGCTGATTCGCAGTGCATCGCGACAAGGCGCGCCGAAATCCGAGGCTGCGTGCGGCAACTGTGGCGCGCCGCTTGCCATCTCCATGGCGGGCGCATGCGAGCATTGCGGCGCTCACGTCACGAGCGGTGAATTCGACTGGGTCCTGTCGAAGATCGAACAGGACGATACCTACCGGGGCTAGAGCACCGAACAGGGTGAATGTCGTCGCGAGACGCGGCGTTGTGCGGCAGATCCGAACGCACGCCCGGAGCGCAGCGACGGGCGTAGTGTCCCTACGCAAGGAGCGAACACAGGACGTACGTTCGGAGGTGCCCGCAACGTCGCGTCGCAGCAGACATTTCAACCTGTTCGGTGCTCTAGGCTTCACCTTCACCCCAAGAATTCCTGGATGGCTTCCGCAAACAAGGTCATCACATCGCGTCCACGGTGCGCACCACGAGCAACGATCAAAGCCAAGGCTGAGCGCGCTTGCTGCAACATCTCTGGTGACGCGTTGTGCAGGAGACTGCGCAAGTCGTCCCAATCTTGCGGCCGTTTTCGATCGTTACGCGCCAGTACTTTCATCGCGATTAGGTAGGGGATGGTCGCAACAGGCAGCTGCGCTGCAAGCACCGTTAGGGATTCCGCCGCGCTCACAATTTCCGGTTCTATGCCAGTCGAGGCAAAGAGCAGATCGACAAGTACCCGCGGCTGTTCGGCATGAGTGAGGCGGACAGTGGCCATACGCTTTGTCGTTGTTTGCTCCAAGACCGCCTGCACCGCGTAACCGCGGCGCACGAGTTCATGCACAATGGATTCGGCTTCGTCATCCGTGGCAACTGCAACAGCGAAATCAACATCTCGCGTCGTTCGGGGCTCGGCACGCGCGGAAACGGCAAGGCCACCGACGAGGGCATGTTTGGCCTCGATCGTCGCAAGCGCATGGTGGGCTCGCAGCAACGCGTCCGAGAGTTTCAGCGCGGCCATGTCCCGAGGGTACCCTCACCGTCACCGCATTCTGCACCCGGCCTTGTCGCATACCACCGATCGATCTCCCGTTCGATTTCGGCGTCAGACCACGTCGGATGGTCGCGTCTCAAGCGTTGCTGCAGCAGCGACTCTGCGGCATCCAAGAGCTCAATGGCTTCGCTGATCCCGTCGTGCACCGTCTGTAAACGTAGCACTAGATCGCAAGCGCGGCGCATTCGCGACAACCATACGAAAAATATCAATAATTGGCCCCAATCGCCTCGAGGCGGAAGCAGGGGTGCGCGCGCACGCGTCGCGGCGTACAAACGCGCACCGCTGTCGTCGCGGTGGTGCGCAAGCTTGAGTAGGAAGACACCTACCTGGGAGAGCCCGCGAATTACCCGGATCTGCTGATCGATTGGATGCGCTCGCGGATCGCATTCGCCGATTCGATGCGAGCGTCTTGTTCCTTCTCGATGCATGCGAGGATCAGCGCATCGACTTCCGGAGGGACGCTCGGTTCAATCGAAGAAGGTACTGGGGGAGCGGTGGTTAGGTGGTGAATGAGGATTTCACCGTCGACAAACGGCGGTCGGCCGGTAACCAGCTCAAACAGCGTGCAGCCAACGGCATAAAGATCGACCCGATGCGTCACATTTTCCCCAGTGATTTGCTCGGGCGCCATGTAGAGCGGAGTGCCACGGATCTCCGTCCGGCGAATCGACAACTCGCGCATAACCCGCGCGAGCCCAAAATCGCCGAGTTTCACCACCTTTTCTTTGGAGATAAAGATGTTAGCCGGCTTGATGTCGCGATGGATAATGCGACGGCCGTGCACATAGGACAGGCCTGCACACAGCTGGTCGACAAGTGCCAGCGCTGCTCGCACCGGAAGCCGAGTTCGCTCCCGCAAAATCGCGTCTACCGTCCGCCCGTCGACAAATTCCATGATGAGACAGGTCTCGTCGCCTTGCGTTGCCTGATCGAACACCGACACGATGTTGGCGTGGTTTAGCTGCGCGAGGGCCTTGGCTTCTTCGACAAAGAATCGCATCGCATCGGCGTTGTTTCGCAATTCGCGCGAGATGACCTTGATCGCGACCTCTCGCTCGAGATTCTGATCGGTGGCGCGAAACACTACCCCCATCGCCCCCTCCCCCAAGACCTGGCCGATTTTATACCGCCCCAAGAGCAAGGCCCCGACGCTCGGGATCGGCTGGTTGGGCGTGCCGCGCACACCCAGTGTGCCAACGTGGTCGATCTGGACACCGCCGGTCATCCCCGGCAGCGGCGAGGACCCCGCAGCCGCTTGCGGATAGGCGCGCGGCGAAGCCGGCGAATGAAGCGCAGCGGTGGCCGCCGCTGGCGGCACGACGGGACTCGAACCCGCGGGTATCACTTTGGGTCCCATGTCGCTCGCGTCGTGCTCAACAATCGGCGCATCCGCCGCAGCTTGCTTTTGCAAGTTGAGTCCCCCGGACACGTCGACGAGTCGACGTTCGCGCACGAGATTGTATTCCAATCGTTCGATACGAGCGAACGCCAACACGATCTCCCGCTCGATGTGCAAGCCGTTGGAATCGATGTGCAGCGTATGCGTACCGAGCCGGGCGTGAAGCGTGGCCGCGCCCTGGTCATTGGTGAATACTTTTCCGGTCGAGTCATTTAGCCACAGTGCAATACCCGATAGATTGTCGTCGAGAATGCGAATCCGAAGCTCGGCCGTGGTCGGCGCAAGATCGAAATCCACGGACTGCTTGCTGCGGCGCGTAACCTTGATCTCCATGCTGTACGTATCGTCGTCGACGATCCGAAGGCTGCCCGCGCGCTGGTACACGCCCCAGACGTGAACCCAATATGGCCCGGCCGGAGCGCGAAATTTGGTGATCGCGTTGGCGAGCGTTACCCGAGTGGGACTGACTTT
This sequence comes from uncultured Kofleriaceae bacterium, assembly GCA_964419605.1. Lineage (GTDB taxonomy): Bacteria > Myxococcota_A > Polyangia > Haliangiales > Haliangiaceae > JABFXX01. The sequence goes on from CAYQQM010000036.1 coordinate 22,101, forward strand.
CTGACCTTCAGCGCGGTGCTGTTTTGCGAACGCCTCCGCATCGCCCATTCGAGGTCGAGCGCGACTCGGCGATAGCTCTACACACAAAACCTCGTCACTCCCCGAGGGGTCCATCTTGATGTGGACTTCGACCGCGCCGTTGCCTCGAATCAGTCCCCAAAGCACCCAGCCGATGACAGAGATGAACAACACCGCAAGGGGCCCGACCACCAGATAGTTCCAACGCAATAAGCCCGCATCGCCAAAATCCGCGGAGCCATCGATTTCAGCGGCGAGTTTGGTCTCTGCGTCGAATGCCAACAAGCGAATCGATCCCGAGGCGCGAACTCGGTAAAGAACCACGGTCGCGGCGCGACTCTCGCGCGCGAGTGCGCCTAGCTCGTCCGCCTGAGGGGGCATGGCTTGCGGAGGCCCAAGTGCCACAACTCGCGCATCCCGTGGCGCAAGCGACAGGGCCTTAGCCACGTACAAGGCGAACGCATCCGATTCGACCTGGCGCGGGCGCCACCATCCATCTTCCTCGCCGTACCGGGCAATTACAACGCCGCGTCCCTCGAATAGGCTAGGCGGAAATCCGTTCAGCAGCGCATGGAGCGTTTTCATCAAAGCGGCGTTAGTGGCCGCCGCGGAATTTGCTGCCAACGCGCTCGGGCGAGCGACTGCCGCGGCTGAGCCTTTTTGAGCCGGTGCAACGATGCTCGGACTCACGAGGACCGTCGCTACCTCCGGGTCGGCCATCGCTGCCACCCTCGCCTTCGCCTGCGTAGCTCCCTTGGCATCGCCATTGCGCGCAAGCAGTTCAGCGAGCCGAACTTGAATCACGCGCGATCCGGGTGCGAGCGCCTCGCCTTGCCGCAACAACGACAGCGCGTCGCCGAACCGGGACTCCGCCATCGCGAGCGCCGCGTTCGCCAGATAGCTGAGCCGGGCCTGCAACCCCTCGTCGCCGGTGTTCTTGAGCGCGAGAATCGCAGCACGCGGATCCCCTGCACTCAGCAATACCCGCGCCCAATCGAAGGGAACATTGCCGCGTGCGAGCTCGCTCGCCGCCGCTCCCAATTGCCCCAACTGCCACGCAATGCGACCGCGGCATAGCGCAGATTGTGGCTTCGCCGATTGGCCCAGCGCAGCGGCGGCCGCGCGCGCGGCGGGCATATCGCCGCTGAGCAGGGCAGCCTCGCACCCAAGCCGATTCGCATCGAACCCCGTGGCGCGACCGAGTACCGCCGTCAACCGCGCGCGCTCCGATGCGTCGAGCTCACTCGCCGTGATCAAGGCCAACGCCTTATCGACTTCGATTCCCGCTTCGGCGGCGCGAAGACCTAAAGCGGACGCAAACCGCGCATGTGGCGTTTGCGTTGCAGCTTGCAGCACACTGCGCTCGAGCTCTGGGGGGAGCGCTGCCGGCGCAAGCCGCGATAGCCATCGCAAGTGCATCGGCGTCGGCGCGGACAACATCTTTTGGATGGCGGTATCGCGGGCATCTACCTTCTGTTCGAGTCGGGCCAGGGCTGCACGCGCCAACTCGGAGACCGCGTCCGTGGAGGTGGCGTTGAGCTCGCGTCGAGCCTGGGTTGCGTCGGTGTTTTCGACATTGGCCAGTGCCCGATAGGCTCGGGCTGTGGGACTCGTGTCCGCCCCACTAGTCGCCACTACGTCGCGCGGCACTCCGGTCGCAAACATCGCAGTTAGGCGGTCGGATAGTGGAAGACTTGCATCGGAGCCAATCGCACGGGCGAGCTGAGCCGCAGAAGGCACGCGCAAGCCAATTCGCGGTTCCGCGCTCGACAGAGCATCGGCGGCCCCGGCAGAATTCTTCGCGCCAAACAGCGTCTCCGCCCGAATAAATGGTCGGAGCTGTCCCACAGAAACATCTGGAATCTTCGACACCGTTAAGCCGAGCGCGTCCGCTACGGGTTTGCTGAGCTGGCTAGCCAATTCGCCGGTCGCCCCCTCGGGAGCCGAGGCAGAAGCTTTAGCGACGATGTTGCCGGCGGCGTTGATCACGTGCGCCGACCCAATCAGGGTAGTCCCCTTGCGGTCGATCTCCGATACCACAAGGAACCGAGCCGCGGCGGACGCGATCACCTCAGGGGCGCGATCCAACGTCGGGGCAAGGCCTTGTTGCGCCATTTCATAGGGAGCAACCAAGACACCGCCCGTAGGATCGAGTGCCCCTCGCATGAGGAGCGAAACAGCTCCAGCTTGATCCCGGAGATCCGGATCGCCATAGGTAGAGGCGAATAGGATACTAGCCCGTTCTGCCGACGCCGCGCCGGGTGCGCCGCCGAGCCCAGCGGCCACTATCGCGACAGCAACCATGTAGCGTACCCTGCGGTACTTCCCTACCCAAACTGGCCGCTGGGCGGCGGAAGCCGTACCGAAGCAGTCGGCCTGGGACACCCCACTCGGCTCGTGTTCCCACAGCCGTCCCGCGCGTTGACTCACCGAATTCCACAATAATCTACAACGGCCGCACTCACAATCTCCCGAGCCGCAGCAAACGCGGGCGCTCCGCCTTTGGGCCTGGAATTCCTAATTAGCCGCGAGCTTTTTTCGCGGTGGCCTTGCTGGCTTCTGAGTCAGTAGTAGCGCCAATCGCGTCGTCGATCTCGACGAACGCGCCGTAGATTGCGCCGATCGCCCCGCCGACAAAAGGCGGCCATTGCGCCGGTAAACTAGCGATTTGGAACGTAGGGCCCCATGCCTTGGCAATAATCGCGTACAGACCGCATCCGACCCCAAATCCAAATGCCGCCTTCAGGACACTCACCCACATGGTCGCTGTCTTGTCGCGGAGCAGCGACCACAACGGTCGGCCCACCAACAAGCCGACCAAGGTACCGACCAGGCCAAACGTCAGCCAGCCATTTGAAAATCCCGTCGCATTGCTGAGGGCAACCGCCCCATATCCCATCGCCCCTCCAACCACCGCACCTTTCACGAATCCAACGATCAGCTTGATCACGATGTAAGCATGACGATGAAGTCGCGCGTCGGCAAGGCAATACGACGCGGGACCGGCACCAGACAACCGATTCTGAGATTCGGGTTCCGGCCGTCACCACGTTGCCGATTCTCGCAGGCTACTGTGGCGGAGGTTAGGCGCTGTCTTAGTCGGAGGCCCCGACCAGTTCGCCAGATGGCTTGCGCACAGCGCGAATGTGGCGGTTTTTCGATACCTCTAACTCAAAGCGAAGCACTCGTCCGTCGCTGCTGCGCTCGATCCGATACGGCGCGCCGGGCCGAATCGCCTTGTAATCCAGGACCCCCGACAGCGCGCGAATCACTTCATCCCCTTCTGTGGCATTAAGGCCGTTGTGCCTCAGCAACTTTCCAAGGGTATCGGCCTTTTCGACGCGGCCCTCCACGATCTGTGCCGCTGGCGCAGCCCGCAACGAGCGTGGGCCCGGGACAGCCGGAGGCGTTTCGCTCAAGGCACGATCGGAGATCTTCATCGCAGGCTGAGTCGCTTCTGCTTTGTGCTTAAGCGCGCGGACGCCGGATTCCTTGTCCCACACAAAGACGTAGAGATTCAGCACGACGAGAGCTCCGAGCAGAACGAGGAGCAAAAGTCCGTTTCGGGCCGGAGCACCCTGCGCGCGGCGCAATCCGGTGTATGTCGCCGACTTGGTCTTGCGCGCTGCCGTACGTCTTCGGACCATAGCTCAAGAGGTCCACGAATATCACGACCTCCGGATCCGACCAAGAATCCGGACATTGTAGTCCGCCGAAGCCGATCGGCGGCGATCCGTCCGGCCCGCAAAGCTGGAAGTTTTTCTTCAGCCGAGGCAAGGTGCGGCGTACGCCATGGCCAAGAAGTCATCCAAGGACACGCCGCCCCCCAAGGCGGCACGTAACCCACAGGGCACTGGAGCGACCGCCCCCCATCTGGCGGCGGGTACCGTAAACGCCTCGCTCGAAGCGGAGGCCCGTCGCCGCTACCTCAACTATGCGCTCTCTGTCATCACATCGCGCGCCCTACCCGACGTACGCGACGGCCTCAAACCGGTGCAACGGCGCATCCTGTTCGCCATGCTGAACGACCAATCGCTACGCCCAGACGCGAAGCACCGCAAGAGCGCCACCGTGGTTGGCTCGGTGATCGGTAATTATCACCCCCATGGCGATAGTGCCGTGTACGAAGCGATGGTCCGAATGGCGCAGGAGTGGGTGCTGCGCATGACTCTGGTCGACGGGTCCGGCAATTTCGGCTCCCTCGATGGCGACGAGCCAGCCGCCTACCGGTACACCGAGTGTCGGCTCGCCCCACCGGCGATGGAGCTGTTGCGCGAACTCGACTTCGATACGGTTAACATGCGGCCCAATTACGACGGTACCAAGGAAGAGCCTGTCGTATTGCCGGCGCGATTCCCGAACCTGCTCGTTAACGGTTCAACCGGAATCGCCGTGGGCATGGCAACGAATATTCCCCCCCACAACCTGCGCGAGATCGTTAGCGCGCTCATCGCATTGTCCAAGGACCGCAACATCGAGCACGTCGGTTTGATGAAGCACATCAACGGTCCGGACTTCCCAACGGGCGGCCAAATGCTCAATTCAAAAGTCGAGCTGCGCCAAATCTATAAAGACGGCGCAGGGACGATCCGAGTGCGCGGCGAGTACAAGCTCGAACCGAAGAAGCGCGGCGGCGTGGACATCGTGGTGACGTCTATGCCGTGGGCCATGACCAAGGCCGACCTGGTGCAAAAGATTGCCGATGTCATCATTTCACGCAAACTGCCGTATCTACTCGATGTTCGAGACGAATCAACGACGGATGTGCGCATCGTGCTTGAGATCAAGAAGGAAGCAGATCCCGAGCTCGTTATGGCCTATCTATATAAGCACACGCCATTGCAATCGAACTTCCACGTCAACATGACGTGCTTGGTGCCGCCTGAGCTGATGTCCGATGGCGGAAGCCCTGAGAGTGCTCCCCCTCAGCCCAAGAAGATCGGCATCAAAGAGATGCTCGAGCACTTCCTCGATTTTCGCATCATCGTCACCGAGCGCAGGCTTCAGTACCAACTCAAAAAGCTCCTGCAGCGCATTCACATCCTCGAAGGCTTCGTCACCATCTTCGACGCTCTCGATGAAACGATCCGAATTATCCGCGCCAGCGATGGCAAGGAAGACGCGGCGAAGAAGATCATGAAGCGCTTCGGTCTCGACGACATTCAGACGGATGCCATTCTCGAGCTCAAGCTGTACAAGCTTGCAAAACTGGAAATCAACGTCGTCCGCAGCGAGCTGGACGAAAAAGCCGCTGAAGCCAAGCGAATCCAGAAGATCTTGAGCAGCGATGACAAGCTGTTGGATGTCGTCCGCGGCGAGCTCGAGGAGATATCTACGTTGTACGGCACGCCGCGCATAACCAAATTCGGCGGCGTGAGCGAAGAAACAGAGTTCGATGCTAACGCGTTTATCGTCGATGAAGACGCCAACGTCGTAGTCACTCGCGACGGCTGGATCAAGCGCGTACGCGAGCTCAAAGATCCGTCGCAAACCCGAACACGCGAAGGCGATACCGTCACGCACGTGCTCCCCGGCTCGACCAAGGAGAACGTCATTTTCTTCACCAACAAAGGCGCGGCGTATGTCATCAAAATCAATGACATCGCAGCGACGACAGGATACGGCGACCCCGCGCAAAAATATTTCAAGTTCAGCGACGGCGAACGCATCGTGGCGGCAATCACGCTAGACCCACGTGCGATGATCCCGCCAACCATGCTAGCCGTGTCGAAGCAAGGATTCGGCCTGCGGTTCGCCATGGCCCAGCACACAGACGTCACCACCAAAGCGGGGCGTCGCTACGCGCGTCCCAAAGATGGCGACGAAATCCTCGGCGTCGTGCCATGCAACGATGGCGATGTCGTGGTCACTGCCACGCGCGAAGGCCACGTGTTGCATTGCCGCGCCGATGAAATCGCAAAGCTCGAAGGCCCGGGCCGCGGTGTCACGGTGATTAAGGTGGCGGAGGGCGACACAGTCATCGGCTTCATCTCGGGTGGAAAAGGCGATGTTCTACAGCTGGAAACCGAGAAGTCCGGCAAGGACTACTCGCAGAAGGCCGACCCGCGTGAGGTGTCGTCGCGCGGCGGCAAAGGCCACCAGGTTGTGAAAAAGGCCTCGCTAGTTGTCGTGGCCAAACCCGTGACCATCCAGCCCCTCGCCAATGCTGAGGGCGGACAGGGAGTGAATTAGAACTACCATGGCGCAAGCAACGAAATATACGGGCGATGAAATCCAAGTTCTCGAGGGGCTGGAGCCGGTTCGAAAGCGGCCGGGGATGTACATCGGCGGAACCGGCAAGGACGGCTATCACCACTTGCTGTGGGAAGTCGTGGACAACTCGATCGACGAAGTCATTAACAAACATGCGACAAAGGTAGAGGTCACTCTGCACGCAAATGGCAAGTCGTGCACCGTGGAGGACAATGGGCGCGGCATCCCCGTCGACACGATGGCCAAGTTCAAGAAGTCGGCGCTAGAAGTGATCTTCACCACGCTTCACTCCGGCGGCAAATTCGAACGCGGCAAGAGTTACGCCGTATCTGGCGGCCTGCATGGCGTGGGTGCCGCGGTGGTCAACGCGCTCTCCACGGAGCTCGTGGTAACCGTGAAGCGCGACGGCGAACGATTCGAAATGACGTTTGCGCGCGGAGAAACCAAAACCAAGCTCAAAAAGCTTGGCGCAGCGCGCGGAACCGGAACTACGATCACCTTCACACCCGATGACGAAGTCTTTGGCGGAAAATTGCGCTTCGATGCTGGGCTTATCGCCGAGCGACTGGAAGCCAAGAGCTACTTGCACGGTGGACTCGAGATTATTTTTGTCGACTCCACCGCTTCGCCAGCCCAGACGCATCGATTTCTGCATCCGCAAGGCATCGCCGAGTATCTGCCTAAACTGGTCGCCGATCGCAACAAGCAGCCGGTGCCCCCAGGCGGAGGCGTATTTTACATCGACAAGCAAGACACCGACAATCAGCTCGGACTTGAGCTCGCGCTGCAGTGGACAGAAGCGACCGACGACCTCATCAAAACGTACGTTAACTCTGTGCCCACCCCGGACGGAGGAACGCACGACACCGGACTGAGAACTGCCATCGTCAAAGCGATCCGCAACTACATCGCCACGCACAAGCTGGATCCCAAAGGTGTGACGCTGACGGCAGAAGACATCCGCGAAGGCGTGGTGGCCGTATTGTCGACCTACGTTCATGACCCCCAGTTTCAGAGCCAGACCAAAAACCGCCTTAACAATCCAGAGGTTGCCGGCCATGTCGAGGCACTGGTTCGCCCTGCGCTCGAAAACTATCTGAACGAAAATCCCAACTGGGCACAGGCCATTGTGGCGCGGACGATCATTTCGGCCCGCGCTCGCGAGGCATCTCGCGCGGCTCAACAGGTCACCCGCAAAACTGCGGTAAGCCACCGCTTGAACCTGCCTGGAAAGCTCGCCGACTGCTCGTCGACCGACCCCGGCGAAAGCGAACTGTTTATCGTCGAGGGCGACTCGGCCGGTGGATCTGCCAAACAAGGCCGCGATCGCCGAACCCAAGCGATTTTGCCCTTGCGCGGTAAAGTCCTCAACGCCGAACAAGCCAGTGGCCAGAAACTACTGGCCAACAAAGAGCTCCAAGACATCGTTTCGGCGCTCGGCTGCGGCATGAGCGAAACGTTGGACCTCGGCAAATTGCGCTACGGCAAGATCTTTCTGCTCATGGACGCCGACGCCGATGGCCACCACATTGCCACCCTGCTCATGACGTTTTTCTTTCGCCACATGCGGCAGCTGATCGACCACGGGCACGTGTACTTGGCCCAGCCACCGCTGTACCGGATCGACATCGGCAAGCAAACCTGGTGGGCGCTCGATGACATCCACAAAGAGCGGCTACTCAAGGAGCACGCCAAGTCTAACTCCAAGCCCAACATCACGCGGTTCAAGGGTCTCGGCGAAATGAATCCCGACACACTGAAGATGACTACGCTCGATCCGAAAACGCGCCAGACGCTGCGCATCACCGTGAAAGACGGCGAACAACTGCGCACCGATCAAATGATCAGCGATCTGATGGGCAAAGACGTTGCGGCCCGGTTCAAGCTCATCACCGAGAACGCGGCCGAAATCGGCGACCTCGACGTGTAGGCACAGAACGCAAACCAGGCGACTTGCCCGAGATAACGCCACTGTGTAGCATCGTGTTGGAGCTTCTACACATGGCAACGAACCTAGCCTGCGGGGGTCGGCCAGTGAACTGACCACGGCGCCCGCATTGCCAAAGGATTCCGTAGGAGTAACCTGGCCGCGTTCAGCGCTTCCTCCGCCTACCAGCTGCCTATCAAGTCCTCATTGACAAACTCTCCGGTTTACGTGAAGACTCCGCGAATGGCGGGGGCACGCGCTCTACACCATTGGCCACCGGCTGAACACCTGGCGATGAGCCACGTGCCTGGGCCCGCGGTCGAAAACAACGATAGCGCCAAGGGGCCGAGTGTCGAGGAAGTTCTCCAGTTGGCGGCTCAGAGCTACTTCGGAAAAGTCAGTGGGGCAACGGACCTGGCGCTTCTGACAGCAGGCGTTGTCGCACCATTTCGATTGGTGCGCGCCGAGGAGATGGTGCGCGCTGGCGTCGAAACAGCGACCAGCATCGCCAACTTCCGGCTGTTTGAAACCGCGTATCACACCGCGATCGATGAGATGAAGAAGTTTCACCGCGCCGGCAACCTGGGGGAAACTCAGCTCAAGGACCTTGCCGGGTACCTCGAAAGTGCATTCAAGGAAGCCATCGAGATTGGTGCGGTGCCGAGCGGCTGGTGTGACATGGCGTTGCGAGCGATCTACTCCTACGCCACAAAGGGTCCACGTCCCATCAAAGCAGAGGTGGCGAAAACGTTGAAGCGGGTGGTCACTGAGTTTCGCGATTTAGGAAAGTGGCGCGAACCAACGATCCGCTAAGCCGCTCCTGACTACGAAACCTCAAGGCGAGGAAGCAGCGATTGGTTACAATCCTCACAATCATCGTAGCGAGCGCTATCTGCCGCGCGATGTGCTCCACACCGGCCGCAGCACCGCAAGTCGCTGCGCGGCGGCTGTGAGGCGGCCGTCCTCCTGCGGAGTCTGCGCGTGAGCGAATACCTTGCCGACGGCCAGTCGCGACGACAGCAATCGGATGTAAGCTGCAACCTCTTGATTGACCAGTTGGCCGAGCCGTCGATGGCGAAAGGTCCACACCGCGTCGCAAAATTCTTCGTTCGGGGAGATCGTTCGCTCGAGCGCCGACAGCCGGGCGTGAAACTGATCCACTAGGCCCCGCAGCACGGCGCGGAATTCAGCGGGATTCGCCCACGTGCGAGAATCATCCAGCGGTCTGTCGTCAGGTGCGCCAAACATCGCCGCGAACGCGCACCACGCGGGCGATTCACGGGTGAGCGCGGTGTCGCGAATGTCGCGAAGACACAACTCCAACTCCTGACGCAATTTGTCGAGTTCGCGCATTGCGCTGGCCATGGTTCACACCTCGTTGCGAGCTACCAACGAGCAACAGCAACTCTCGGTCCAACCTGTCGGTCAATCGTTTCGAGGCACTAGCGCAGCACGACTACGCAAGATGTTGCGCAATCACGCAGGCTGGCGCACATTGTCGTACCTCCCCGAAAGTTCGGTCCACCGCGCGACAATCCGCACACCTCAAGGCGAGAGGTGGGGCTGGGGATCCAAACCGTCGGCTCAACTCCCATACTCATGTGAGTCAACTCGTTGATATTTTTAATGAGTTGAGTTGGCTCGACTTGTGAATGGGCGACAATGTATGACCAGACTTTCAACTGCTTTTGTCGCCCTTCCCGCCCTACTCTCTGGGTGCGCAGTGGACCAGCCACAGACGAGCAGTACTGCGGGTCCGAGCTACGAGGAATGGAAAGCTCTGGTCCCCAGGGACCCGGCAAGCGGGAAGTACATCCTCGACTGGGATATCGCAATACGAGACGAAGATCATCTCTACAAACGCTGGCAAAGCGAGCAATCGGGGCAAGGGTTGTCGATCGCAACCGCAGCGGGTGCGGACATCAAATGGAACGACACCCAGAAGCTCAACCTGACCTACTGCATCAGCAACGCCTTTGGAGCCACGAACAAACCCTTAGTCGTGGCGGCGATGAAAGGTGCTTCCGACGACGGCTGGGAAAAATTCGGCAACGTAAATTTCATTTATATCCCACAGCAAGACGAGACCTGCACCGCGACCAACACGAACGTGGTGTTCGACGTGACGCCGGTCAACAGCAACGGCACGTATCTGGCTGCGGCGTTCTTTCCCAATGAGCCGCGCAATAATCGCAATGTATTTATCGACGGAACTGCGTTCACGGCGAACATCACGCTCCAAAATATCCTCATCCATGAGCTGGGTCATACGCTGGGCTTCATTCACGAGCACTACATCAGACCGGGGCAAACGCCAAACTGCTCCGGCAATCAGCCCAACCGCAATCTGGAAGGTTACGACCAAGCCTCCACGATGCACTACCCACAATGCGGCTCCCCCGGCAATACGCTGGCACTGAGCGCCAAGGACAAGACCGGCATTGCTCTGGTTTACGGTGAATCTACCCTAGGCAACGTTTCGCCGACTGCGAGCATCACGATCCCGACCAGTGGCCAGAACGTGGACAATACTTTCCGAGTTGAGGCGATGGTCGTCGACACGAATCTCAAAAAGGTGGAGTTGTTCATCGACGGTGCTGCGACCCCAGCGCTAACGCTAAATGCAGTCAGCCCGAACGGAGCCGCGATCTTCGACAATGTAGCCATCCCGCAAAACGGTGAACATACGATCGTCGTCAAGGCGACCGACGGCCCCGGCCTGTCTACGCAACAACAAGTGGCGGTGATGGTCGGCAAGTCCGGTGGCTTGTCGGGCGAAAAAGCTGGTGGCCCGTCGGAGATTACCGGAGGATGCAACACAGGCAGTGGTTCTGCGGGTCTAGTGCTTTCGCTTAGCGTTCTAGGGCTCGCAATTCGCCGTCGCCGTTGCCACTAACCTAGTACCTCGCCACAGTGAATCTGACCGGTTCAGGCCGCGCGATCCATCGCCGATCGCTTCGTTGCTCGGCCTTGCGTTACCTCTAGTAGCGCTGCGACCTCGCGCCTTGCGCTCGGCGCGGCTCGTCGGCCTCAACCGATCATCTTCACTGTGGCGAGGTACTAAACAGGGTCGCGCAGTTCGTGATCCACGATTCCAGAAACGCAGTGGTTGGAGGAAATTTCGACGCACCCCTGCAGCGAGGGAAGGAGCATACGCCTTGGTATGTGACTGACCGAGCGAAGCGGTACGTCGAAAGATCCCCAACCAATGCGTTTCTGTCTAGAGCACCGAACGGTGCTCTAGCTACTCGTCAAACAAGATCCTTCGCGGTGGCGTGTCGACATCGTCGAACTGACCAGACTTGGCCGACCATGTGAACGCCGCGACGGCCCCCCCAACAACCAGGAGCGAGAGTGGCAACACGATATACAATACGCTCACACCGCCTCCTGGTCGCGAAAGGCCCGGCTCCGCATAGAATTTGTCAGCACGAGCAGGGAGCTTGCCGGCATCATAACCGCCGCTAGCAGCGGATGGATGACTCCCGACGCTGCCAAACCTCCAGCTATAACGTTGTACGCAAGCGAAAATCGAAGGCTGCGCCGGATCGTTCGCAATGTGGCCACCGCTGCCGATGCCGTCGAGGCGATGGCGCCGATCGAAGGAGATCGCAGATAGATGTCGGCCGCCTCGATGGCAATCTCCGCTGCGCCCGAAACCGCGATTCCGCACGTCGCCGCAGCGATCGCCGCAGCATCGTTAACACCGTCGCCAACCATGGCGACCGGTCCCCGTTCGATGGCCGCGTTGACCTTCGCCAGCTTGTCTTCGGGTGCCATTCCGCCCGCACATCGTTCCGGCGCCAACTGCAAGGTCCGCCCCACGGCCTGCACCACTCGCATGTCGTCGCCGGAAAGGATCTCGACCTGCCATCCGAGCGACGCCAGTGTGATCATCGCACCATCCGTACCCACGCGAATTGGATCCGCAAGTCCTGCAACGGCAACGATCTCCCCATCCACCGCAATCGCAACCGGAGTTTCACCCCGCTCCGTAACTTGAGCGACCCAGCGTTCAAGCTCCGTCGACTGGGGTACACATTGTTCGCGCACCCAGGCCGGAGAGCCAACCACCACCATCCGCCCACGGACCACTCCGGCGATTCCACTGCCGAGCTGCTCGCGCACGCGGGTTGCGGGATGGACTGACGCCGCGGTTTCGGTCACAAACGCCCGCGCAATGGGGTGTGAGCTCACCGACTCGAGCGCAGCGGCGAGTTCCCGCGCCCCGGGAAGTCCAAGCCACGTCGAGATAGCGAGCCTGCCCTCGGTGAGCGTGCCGGTTTTGTCGATGAACATTGTTCCCGGTGTGGCAAGTCGTTCGAGCGCATCCGCACCCTTGATCAAAACGCCACGCCGAGCCGCGCGGCCGAGGGCGACAGTAACCGCTAGCGGTGTGGCGAGTGCGAGCGCGCACGGACACGTAACCACAAGCAGTGCCATCGCGTGCTCTGCTCCTAGCGATGGGGAGACAAACGACCAACCGACAAAGGTCAGTGCGGCCACCGAGGTTACCGCTGCCGAGAACCGGCCGGCGATGCGATCGACGAAGCGCTCGATCTCCGAGCGTCGCAGGGACAGACCGGAGAGGATCGTAGCGAGTCCGCCAACCCGGGTGTCTTCGCCGACCGCAGTGGCCACGAGGTGCAGTGGACCCGCGAGGTTCCGCGTCCCCGCGTACACCCGGTCCCCGACCGCAACGTCTACGGGCCGGGACTCCCCGGTGAGCAGAGCCGCATCGATCGACGATACCCCGTCTGCGATCATCCCATCGACCGGGATTGCCTCGCCGGTCGGGACCTGAATGCGATCGCCGATTTGGATCGCATCAACGGGTACCTCCGCAATTGCACCGCTAACGCGATCAACGCGCCGAGCTCGGCTCGGCGTGAGCGCTAACAAGAGCTCAGCCGAGGTCGACGCTCGCCGTTGATAGCGCAGTACGATCCACCGCGACAACAACAGCAGAAACACCAACATCGCCAAACTGTCGAAGTAGATTTCGCCGACACCCCGCACCACATTAGCGGTCCCCCAAACGAGCCCAGCAAGGATACCGATCGACAACGGCAAATCCAGATGCAGCCGGCGGGAGAGCAACGCACCGAGCGCTGTGCGAAACATCGGGGTAGCTGCGTAACCGAGTGCCGGGAGCGCCACCAGCATCGACGCCCATCGGAATAGCCTCGTGTCGCTGGCCGCCATGGTCCCGGCGGCACCTCCAAACACTCCGGCGTATAGCGCGATCGCAAGCAACATCAGGTTGCCCATCGCCGCACCGGCGACCCCTAGCTTGACAACTAATGCGCGGTCCTCGCGCCGCCGCGCGCGATCGCGATCGAGACCGCGGTACGGGTGGACCGCATGGCCGATTCGAGCGAAGTGCCGCGCGATTGCAGACAGCGAAATTTCGTTTGGATCCCAGCGAACATCAGCGCGGCTTCGCCCCATGTCGACGCGCACGTCCGCAACCCCGGCGATGCACGTGGCAGTCGCCTCGACGAGCCACACACACGCCGTGCACCGTAAATCATCTACGTAGAACGCCACGTGCGCAGTACCTCGTGGCCCGGGACGGACGTGTACCCGCTGAAATGCCGGATCGTCCATTTCTGCGTAGCTGGCCGAAGTTGTGCGCTCGGGTGCTATTTCATCGCGAAGATCGTAGTACTTTTGCAGGCCGTGCTCAGAGATTGCACGGTGCACGACTTCGCAGCCCTCGCAACAGAACTCTCCTCCACGTCCACGCGGAATCGGTAGCGAACAATGCACACACGTCGCAACGGCCGCTACGGCTGCTGTCACGACGAACGGCCTCCCCGATGACAATGCGGCGCGGTCCCTGGAGCAGATCCACCGTCCTGCCACCGGATCGCCAGTGTGCCGAGTCCAATCGCGATGACAGCCAGCGCCGTCGCCACCGGCATCCGCGCGCGCAGTCGAGAAATGATCGGTCCGGCGAATGCATGCAACCCAACCATCGCGGGAAGCGTTCCAAGCCAAAAAGCGAGCATGACCAACGCACCGGCGGTGGCGTGACCGGTTCCCGCTGCGGCTACGGCAAATGCCCACAACCACCCGCATGGAATGAGCCCGGTCAGCACGCCGACAAGCCACGCGCGCAACGTCGGCCGGCGGGTCCGAATCTGCACCAAGCTCCGGGAAAACATGCTGCGTTGGTTGGGCTGAATGACCGCGCGATCTCTCCTCACAATGCCGAGGTGAACTGCCCCGGACCACAGGCCGCCACCTACGAGTACTAGGCCGGCCAGCATCGTCGCCGCTCGCTGTACGCTACCCAACTGCCCTGCTACGTCGACCACACTGCCGAACAAGCCACTCGCGGCGCCGATCAGGGCATAGGTCACCAGCCGCCCCGCCGAGTGAACCAACGCCAGCCTCAGTCCGCGCGCGCCGCGATGTAGGCCCATAAGAGGACCACACATCGCAACACAATGGACGCTGCCGACTGCGCTAGCGGCCAAGGTCGCAATAAACAGCGGTGCGATCACCGTGCCTCCACGGAGACGCTGCGAGCGAAGCGATCGTTGGCGCGAGCCACTGCGATCGAGAGGTCCACCCATCCCGATCCACCGACGCGACCTAGGTACAGGCCCGGCGATGTCTCGACCAAACTTCCCGCAATTCGCCGACCACCAACGCGTTGGCTCCCCTCGACCCATAGTCTCGCTCCAGTGAGCGGAGCCCCGACAATGTCGGCCGCGCGGGCAATGATCACACCGTTTGCGATCGCAACATTCACGTTCCATCCCAATTCGCGATTGCGCGCCGCCTGGTCGAGCACATCATCGTAGTGGATTGCGCGCTCGTAGTAGGCGGGGACCACTCGGGATTGCCCATGACGGGCATTGGCGATCAGAAATACCATCGCCAACATGTTCGCGCCGAGGAGGCCGACTATGGCAACCGTCCATTTCACTGCGGGCGAAAACCGCGGTGCGAGTTCCCGCAGCAAGGGTCGTCGGTCAGTCATGAGTGCTCCTTTCGGGGCCAAACAGCGTCGCGTGAATCGTGTGCTCGAACCCGTGGGTGCTGCGAACCTTTAGGATTGCCTTCACCTGTCCGCGTACGAACGCGGAGCGAGGAACGTCGACGAAAAGCGGCACGACGCGTGATTCATGCGGCGGCACCTGCCACGATAGAATTGCCGACCGCAACTGCCCCACCGCTGGATCGACCACTGTAAACGTGTAGGTCGACGAGTCGTCGGTGGTATTTTCAATCTTAACGTCGACTTGCGCCGCGATGCGTCCGTCGGGGAGCTCGGTAAAACTCGGGCCCGAGAGACGCTGAACGGTGACCTCCGTGCCCGAGCGATGCGAAACCTTCCACAGGAACGCGGATGCAGCGGCTACGAGAAGAACCGGGTAAACGACCGTGCGAGCGCGCAGGATACGGCGCCGCTTCCCGGCGAGCTCATCCTGCGACGTGTAGCGGATGAGGCCGCGTCGACGACCCACTTTCTCCATGACCGAGTCGCACACATCGATGCACTGAGCGCAGCCGATGCACTCCATTTGCAGCCCGCCGCGGATGTCGATGCCGGTGGGGCACACGGTCACACAAGCACCGCAATCGATACAATCCCCCGCACCCGTCGACGGCTGCTGCTTTTTTACCTTCGCGCGCGGCTCACCGCGACGCGCATCGTACCCTACGATCAGCGACTGACGATCGAGCAGCACGGACTGGAGTCGGCCATACGGGCACGCAACGATACACGTCTGTTCGCGAAAGTACGCAAAATCAAAAAACATCAGCGCCGAAACTCCCATCACAACGCTAAACCCGCCGAGGTGTTCCCGCGGCGACTCGAATACCCAATGCTCAAGCCGGTCCGTGCCAACGAAGTACGCGAGAAACACATTGGCCAACGCAAATGCTAGTCCGGCAAAGATTCCAAGCTTAAGACCGCGGCGCCACCATGTAACGCGCTGGCCGCGACTCCCCTCGAGCCATCGTTCGATCGGCCGAAACACATGTTCGAGGTACACCGATTGCGGACAACCCCACCCGCACCACACCCGGCCGTAAAGCGCGGTTACCAAGAACACCACACTCACCACCGTGATGCCGAGTAATGCCAGCAAAAAGCCGTCGGTTGGCCGGAACAACGTTCCGAAGGCTGCGACTTCGCGTTGACCGAGGTCGATCAACAAGGCTGGACGTCCGCCAATGCGGATCCGGGGCAGCAAGACAAACAGTGCGATCAGCGCGAAGCCCGCAATCCGCCGACCTCGGAGAAAGCGCCCCTTTGCCAACTTCGGGTGAAGCACATGACGCGTGCCGTCTCGATTGAGAGTTGAAAGCACGCGCTCAGGCGAAACCGGCGGCGTCACTTGAACGGCTCGACCGGCTGGCCTTGGGGCTCTTTCCCAGCGATGTTCTTACCGCGCAGCGTCGCGACGAACGCTGCTACCGCGAGGACGTCCGTCGCAGGCATCTGCTCGCTCCACGCGATCATTGCAGTGCCGGGCACACCGCCGCGAATCGTCTTAAAGATGTCCAGCCGGGTAGCGCCGTGGATCTGAAAATTGTCCGTTAGGTTCGGACCGATCAGCCCCCGCCCATTTTCTGTGTGGCAAGAAGCGCACCTTGCAGCAAACACCTGGGCGCCGTGCTCATTGGCCTTTGGGTCCGCAGCGCTGCGGGCCAGAATCTCCTCGGAGACATTGGCCGCATCCGCTGCATCGCGGCTGGCCTTCCCGCTGTTGTACTCGGCAAGCGCCGCACCATAGGACGCGGTGGGGGGTGCAGCCCATCCGCCGTGAAACCACAGTGCGTACCCTGCCGCAAACACCGCAGTTGCCCAGAACAATGCTCGCCACCATCCGGGCAGCGGATTGTCGAATTCTTGAATGCCGTCGTATTCGTGGGCAGAGAGATATCGGGATTCGTCATCTCGATTCGAGGCTGCCTCGACGGTAACTGACTCCGTGGGGTCTAGCATCACGGACACTCCTGGGAGTCCTCGGTTAGAGGAAGTACCGCACAATGCGCATGTTCGGCGGCGCGTCGACTACCGCCATGACGAATCACAACCGCCGCAAATGCGGCCGCAAACAGAAGCAGTGCGAGCTCCGCGTAACAGCTTGGCGTGAGCGCAGACACCAACTCAGAAAGCCGAATCACTTAGTACCTCCTATCGCCTCGACGAGAATATCGCGACCGAGCCGTTGCATGTACGCGATCAGCGCGATGACGTCGCGGTCGGAAACATCTCTGGGGCCGCCTTGAAGCTGTAGCTTGGCCGCGACCTCAGTTGCTTGGGCCCGAGCCTGATCCGCCGCATGGCCGAGCGCACTGGCGTCGTAGGGGACGCCGAGCAGCGCCATCGCATCGACACGCGACTGAATCTTGTCCCAGGGAATTGGGTCGGTCACGAGGTGCGGATACGCCGGCATCACCGAGCCCG
>CAYQQM010000037.1:0-39678 GCA_964419605.1 uncultured Kofleriaceae bacterium
GCCTGATCAGCCGTGTCCCTGGCCAACCAAGGTCAATTGTGCTGCTCGTACCCGCCGAAAAATTGCCGCCTCTTCAATCGATCAAAACCACTGACATGAGGTACTAGGGCAATTCGTTCGCAAACCACGATCCAGGTGCCAGCATTGCCGCTTGCGAACGATGCCGATCCGAAGCGGCAAGTTCACCCGCGCGCGCCGACGCCTGCCTCGCATAGTGATGAGCAAGCGCACGCGATGCCGGGCTCGAGCGAATGTCGTCGATAACTTGCTGCAGCACCGCGAGCGCCTCCGAATGCCTGTGCTCTGCGGTCAAGACACTGCCTCGCGCCAGTCGCGCCGCAACGTGAGATCCAGCGTCCAGCCGAGGGTTCAAGCGTGCTAGAGGACCTGTCGCACCTAATTCGCGGTCGAGCACGACTCTCGCTTGTGCCACCTGACCCAACTCAACCAGTGCCCCTACCGTGACCGCGGCAACGAGCACGTGATCTCGCGGTACGCTTGGCGCCGCGCGAGCAAGCTCCGCGAGGGCGAGCGACCATTGCCCCCGCAGCGCGTGGCCGACGCCGCGGTGGAGCGGCGATGAGCCGGCCAACTCGAAAACCCGTTCTGCGTCGCCAACGGCGATCGCACGCGCCATCGCCGCCGAACGCGACAACAAGCGAACCATCCACCACGAGCACAACGCAAGCCCCAGTCCCACCGACATCCACGCCCACCCCGTCGCGTCGGTCTGGGAGGTCACCGCCAGTACGAGATACGCCACCACCATGATCGCCGGGACGAACCAGCTGGCGATGAATGTCCAGAACCTGCCCCGCCTACCGGCAAAGCCGACCGGAGCCCGATTCGTACTGCTCATGGGCATTGGATCCGCGCGCGCTTCACTTGCGTAGGTGGCGCGATATCCGCAGTGCACACTCGAGCGCCTGCTCGTAGTTGAGGCGCGGATCGACGCGCGTCTTGTAGGCGCGCTCCAGCCCTGCTTCATCGAGACCGCGAGCGCCGCCGATGCACTCGGTCACGTCATCGCCCGTGAGTTCGACGTGTACGCCGCCGAGGCGCGACCCCAGCTCGGCGTGCAATTCGAAGCTGTTTTCGAGCTCGCGAATGATGTTGTCGAACCGGCGCGTCTTTACCCCCTGCGGCGTAGTTTCGGTATTGCCGTGCATGGGATCGCATACCCACAACACGGGATGACCGCTCGCGCGAACCGCCTCAATCAGGGGCGGCAACTTCGTGGCCACCGAACCTGCGCCCATGCGATGAATCAACGTGATTCGCCCGGGCTCGCGGTCTGGATCGAGCACGTCGAGCAAACCTCGCAGCCATTCCGTTGACATACCCGGTCCGATCTTGATGCCGAGGGGATTGCGAATGCCGCGGTGAAATTCGACATGCGCACCGTCGAGCTGGGCCGTGCGCATCCCGATCCAGGGAAAGTGTGTCGACAAATTGTAATGCCCGGTGCGACGCGGCACGTTCCGCGTTTGCGCTTGTTCGTACGGCAACGACAACGCCTCGTGGCTGGTGTAGACGTCGACACGGCGCAGTGCCTCGTTGCGAACCCCGGTGATCGCGCTCACAAAGTCGAGCGACTCGCGAATGTCGGCCACGATCCGCTCGTACTGCGCCGCGTGCGGGGAGCCGTGCGCAAACGACACGTCCCAATATTCCGGATGATGCAGGTCGGAAAAACCGCCATCGGTGAGAGCGCGGATGAAATTCAGGGTCAACGCGGACCGCTCGTACGCGCGCAACATCAACTGGGCATCCGGCTCGCGGTCGCTGGCCGTGAAGCCATCGCGGTTCACGGAGTCGCCGCGATAGGCCGGCAGCGTGACGTCGCCGCGCGTCTCCACATCGGCGGACCGGGGCTTTGCGTATTGGCCGGCAATACGACCGACTCGAATCACGGGCCTGCGCGCTCCATGCACGAGGACAAGGCTCATCTGCAGCAGAATCTTCAACTTTGCAGCGATCGGCTCCGAGCGACAATCCTCGAAGCTCTCCGCGCAATCGCCGCCCTGTAGCAGAAACGCCTCGCCGCGCGACGCCTTGCCGAGCTCTGAGCGAAGTGTTTCGATCTCCCACGATGTGACCAGGGGCGGCAGTTGGCTCAACTCCGCGAGCACGGAATCGTAAGAAGCCCGATCGCTGTAGCTGACCTGCTGCATAGCGGGTTTGGACTGCCAACTTTCGGGTGACCACGCATTCGTACTCATGTTCAATCTTCCTCCGCCCTAGGCGTAGCACGGCTACAGCGGACTGGGCGCTTCCCGGGGTAGTCAAGACGCCTGGCCGCGCCACGCGGCGCAGGCTGAATCGCGATGCGACGGCCCGCCATCCCCCGCAGTACGGCGGCAATTCCATCGCGAATGGTCACATCGGTTAGCGCGGTCGCGCCGTCCGGAAGCTGCAGCGGGCGGATCAGACCGTCGTCCCTGGACACCAAGAAGTCGCTGGTCACAACGGTGTACGTGCGGTTGTCGTCGAGCGGTTCGCCGCGGACCTCGATCTGGAGCTCGAGTTCGGCGTCGCGACAGCGGGCCTTTGCCGTGAGGCCACTCCACGACAAGATGCCGCGGCGATGCTGTAAGTTTGCGGCGATGAGTTGGCGAAGATGCCGCCCCTCGACGCGGAGCAGCGCAAACCGGTTGTCAAATGGCATGGCGGCGTAAAGCCGACCGTACGTGAGCTCTCCTGCTGGGATGTCCGCGCGCAGGCCACCGCCGTTGGTCATTGCGACATGCGCAGTCGGGTACGCGGCGAGCATCAGGTCGGCGAGCCAGTTTCCTTGGCTCGACTCCGTGCCGTACGACTTGGTGATCGGCGTCGCAATGGTGACCCCCAGCTTTTCGCTGTGGATCGCCTGGGCCCGGGAGGCAGCAGCGTCGACGATGGTCTGAATCTTCGGGTCGGCCGCCACCGCACGGCCCTCGTAGTCGGGCGGATGGCACGTGGCCACCGGTACCGGATTCTTGCGCGCGTCCAGCGGGCACATGACGTACGGCTTGTGAATCTCGACCGCCACGACGCGGCGGTCGGCGACCTTGACATCGACGCGGCCAAACGCCCGCCCGGAGGAGTACGATTCGATCACCGCAGCGCCGTGAATTCGATGCGCAACAGCGGCATGGGTGTGGCCCGCGACCACCACATCGATTAACCCGGAAGGAACGTCGCGCAGGAGTGAAAACACTTCATCTCCCCGATCGCACGAGGTCGCGTCGTCCGGATTGAAAAATCGCTTACATGAGCTGCCGAGATGTGCGATCAGTACCACCACGTCCACCCCGCGGTCTCGCAACGCCTTTGCCTCCGCCGCGACGAACCGCGCCGTCGGCCGGCCCATTTTGAGGCCGGAAAAATTGGCTGCCATCGTCGTTTCCGGCGTGTGGTCAGTACTCGCGCCCAATACCCCGACCTTGAATCCCGCTGGCTCCAGGGTGATCGACGCTGGAGCGTTTTTCCACGCAATGCGGCGACCGGTGCGCGCATCGAGAACGTTGGTCACGAGAAACGGAAACGCTGCTTCGCTGATTCTCGCCTTCAGTGCGCCTTGCGGGTCATCGCCGCTGCTCTGCGCGGTTGCCTGCGGCCCGACTGGGCCATAGTCGAACTCATGATTTCCCACGGCCGCGGCAGCGTAGCCAAGCTGGTTGTACGCGCGCACAACATCGGCCCCTTCGGCCAAATTCGACTCAAGCGTACCCTGAAACATGTCGCCGGCATCGAGCAACAACACCGCTCCGCCGTCGGCCGCTCGCGCGGCGCGGACGTTCGCAACAAATCCTGCAAACAACGGCAGACGATCGAGGGCGCCGTGCAGGTCATTGGTGCCGATGATCGTAAGCGTTCGCACCTGCGAAGTCGCCGGAACCGCGGAGCCGCGCTCGGGGGCCGCCTGAGAGCATCCAAGACCGGTCGCGCACGCAATGACAGCGGTAGCGACCGCCGAGCCGAAGGCGTGCGCTCGTTGGCTCATTGGGGGGTGGCATACGTGCGCAAGAAATTGCCGAGCGCAGACAGCACCGCAAGCGGGATGGTATGGCCTCCCTCAAACGGGTGCCATTCGACCTTTGCGCCCGCCTGACGCAACAGATCGCCCAACCACTCTGCCCCCGCAAACGGAAGCAGCGGGTCTTGACGACCGTGCGACTGAAACACCGGGATCCCGGCGAGTGTAGGCAAAAGGGGTAGCCATTCCGACCCTGCCATCAACGCCCCCGACAGGACGACCACGCCCCCCAGGGCTGCGCGCGCGTGCAGCGCAACGTCGAGCGCTAGCATCGATCCCTGCGAAAAGCCGCCGAGCACAACGCGATCCGAAGTCAGCGAGAAGCACTCGGACACCGCCTCGACGAGCGCGGACATCCGGACGCGTGCTTCGTACAGCCCCGGCGGCACCTCGCGGCGCAAGGCATCGTTGCGGCCGAGGCGGAGCTCCGCCTCGAGTTTGACGAGGTCGAGCGGCCACCAGGCTCGCCCATCGCCGTACATTCCACCGAGTCGCAGCGGCGCTTCGGGAAATACGAACCGCACCGGCGCCTCGATGACCTGCGCGAGGGAAACGAGGTCGTCACCGGGTGCACCAAAGCCATGCAGCAAAATCGCGGTTGCCGCCGCGTGGGAGTGATCGACGACGTGGGTCGTGAGACCGGCCATCTCGAGGCGCTGAGCAGACACGGCGGCACTATAACCAGCCCACCCCCGCATACAAACCGGGCACGCTACCAAACCGCGCGCCGGGCCTGATACCATTGGAGACAATGGCGTCCGTCCGAACGCACCTAGCTGGGTTTGCAGCCTTGCACACTCACGCGGATGCCGACGAACGCCGGCGCGTAGCGCGCCAAGGTCTGGCAACGCTGGGGCAAATCTCCGGCCGCGAACCAGCACCGCTGGAGGGCATTGCCCCAGCCCAGCTGCTGCTCTCCGTGCGCGCGATGTTGCAGGATGGCGTCCTGTCCGACCTAAGTTGGCTGTCGCCGGCTGCCGCTGCCGTGGCTCTGTTCGAACTCGCGCAAGCGCTGCCAACAGGCGCGGAGCGGCGCGAGCTCGGCCGCCGTGTCCTCACGCAATTGCGCGAGGCCGATCGCGACACGTTTGTTCGACTGATCATCGCACTCGCCCGGTCTTCACCCAAAGTCGTCGCCTCGGAAGGACTTCGTGCGCGACTGGAGGTCGTCCTGTCGGCACCCTTCACTGCGCCGCGAGACATCGGCGAACTGGCGATTGGCCTCCTCGCCCAACCTGCCCTCGCCGCGAATTGGGTTGAAGTACCGGCGACTGGATCGCTGCCTTCGCGCCGCCTGGCCGGACGCATCCTGGCACATGCAGCCCGCGAAGCGCTGCGCAGATTGGATGGCGGAGACCGCGGCGGGGTGCAAATCCTCGCACGGCCCGGAATCCGCACAGCGCTTAGCCGATTGCTCGGGGATCGCGAGGCATTGGTCTGGCGGTTCGCGAGCATCGCGCGCGGATTGCTGGCGCACGTCGATTCGGACTTCGCGGCTGAGATCGACCGAGAGTTGCGTGTGTCCGCATCAAACTCGGAGTGTCGACGTGGATCGGCGTCGGGGGCAGCAGCACTCGAGCGCGGCGGCGCCGCCGAGCGGTGGGCGCCCATGCTTGCTACCCGAGCAGCGAGGCAACCGGGGGTCACGCGCGGCACCATCTTAGGACTAGCAGGGCTCGCAATCGTAGCACCCGAACGCGCGGATGCTCTCGCGTTAGCGCTCGTGCAATGCGCTCCGCTGGAAGCTGCGGAAGCGATCGCTGAACTGCGCCGAGAGGAAGCTGCACCCCTGCTCGCTCAGGCTGCAGCCGCTGCACACGAATGGACGAGAGCCCAAATCCACTCCGGTCCGTCGTCGGGAGACGACGGACAGCTAGCGCTGCTACATGCGCTCGATGCGGAGCTCCGAGAGCCCCTCGGTCCCGAAGGCATCGCGATTCCGATCGCTGCCGCGCGCAACGCGCTCGACGTAGGAGATACCAGCCGCGCAGTACGCGAGGCCCGTACCGCCGTCGAGGAACTATCTGCTGCAGCTGATTGGCTCGAAAAAGCCAACGACGACGATGCATTGGACCGCCGCCACACCATGCGGCTTCTTCGCGAACTGGATCGAGAGCTGTTTGCCGACAACACACTACCGGCTGTATTAGCCCTTGCCCCGGACCGCGACCCGGTGCGCACCCAATACGCCAGCGCTCTCGCCGCCATTGAGGCGGCGCTCCTGGGGCGCGAGACAGTCCCGGAAACCGGTAATGTGGCCCAAGTGGAGTTCCGCATCGCGCGACTGCGAGCGCTCGTGCGATTGCTCGATGGGGTCAGCACGACTCAGACCGCAACCGATCTGGACCCAGGACCTCGATTTGCTGCGGTGCGCCACCTCATGACGCGCGCGCAAGTCGACCAGTCGCCATTGCGCCGAGCCGTATGGGCCGCGCTTACCCGAGCCGGCGACGCCTTGGTCCGCGATGGCCACGCCGAACTCACCGATTTCTTGTTGGCATGGACCATGGCGTTTCCCGACGACGACTTTGCTATTGTTCACGAGGCTTCGATGGTTCCAGACATTGAAGCGGCATTCCAAGCCTACGCTCGACTGCGCGAAGCGGCCGCGGATCCAGCGGAATCGAGCGACGATATGGACCGAGTGCGCGCGGTCGTCGAGCGCCTGTCGGAGCTTGCGGATGCGCTGCCTCCCGAACAATCGCCTCGCGTCGAGTCCGTTCGACTTGCACTCGCTCGCCTAGGCAATCAGCTCGCACGCCTGGCCTCTGTTACCACGCTAGCGTCGGTCGACCCTCGTTCGCTCGACGACGTGGCTACGCAAGTCGGAACGTTGGCGCGCCGAACGTTTGGTGCCTGCCAGCGCCTAGGAATCGGCGCCGCTGACACCAGTGACGAAATCGAGGTGGCGATCCGATCCATCGAGACCGCGCTGCATCAGGTCCGCAACGGCGCCGATATCACCAGCGGCATTGTAAACGCAACGTCGCTCAGCGAGCCCGTGGCCGCCACCATCGGCGTCGCTCGAACCGCGCTCCCACCGGCACTTGCCAACGTACTCGATTCCGCGTTCACATACCTCGCCAACCTGCCCTCCTCCGAGCCCGCGAAAGCGGCTACCCAACCCGTTCAAGTCATGTTGCCGAACTGGGTTCCCCTGTCGCGGCAGCTCGGTAGCTTTTACGTCGTGCGGCCTATCGGACGCGGCGCAGGCGGCTCGGTATTCCTTGCCGTTCGGGCCGACGAACGTTCGCGCACCGACCGCGAGCTCGTGGCGCTCAAAGTCCCCGACTATTCGGCCGAAGCGGCGCGAATCCTATCGGAGCGCGAGTTCGAGCGGTTATTTCGTCAAGAAGCTGGAGCCCTGCTCGCACTTCCAGCCCACGCTCACTTGGCGCGCTTCATCACGTTCGACGCCAGCGCCGAGCCTAAACCGATTCTCGCGATGGAGTTCGTTCGCGGCGAGAACCTAGAACGCGCCCTCGAAAACAACGACCTGACGATAGACCGCGCCCTCGGCATCATCGACAACGTACTCTCCGGGCTCGAGGCGATGCACGCGGTCCAAATCGCCCACCTCGACGTCAAGCCGCTCAACGTCGTTTTGCGCACGACCACGGGAGATGCCGTGCTCGTCGACTTTGGCCTGGCAGGTCGACGAATTCGCACGGGCTGCGGCAGCGTTCACTACGGCGCAGGGGAAGTCTGGGTCGAAGGCGGCGACGCCCACGAACCGTTTCCCGCCGACGTGTACGCAACTGCCTGCGTCGCCTATGAGGTCCTCACCGGCAAGGTGCTGTTCGGCGGCGACTCCGTCAAGGAGGTGCTCGACCAGCACCTCGTGAAGCAGCCCGCCGCGGCCGTTCTCAGTCGGCTGCAGCGAACCCGCTCACTCGCGGGATTGGCCGAACTACTCCGAGCCGCACTAGCACGCGATCCGAGGCGCAGACCCACGGCTGCACGGCTGCGCGCCGGCTTTCAAGCTGTAGGTCCCGAACTTCGCCGCATCGCCTGGCCGATTGCAGCGTAGGGAACATCGCGATCCAATCATTGCGTGACACAGCGAACTCGGCTGGCATTCCCGCGGAACCATCCAGAACGCGAGGTCACGGCGTCTTCGCATGCAATGTAGTTTGCCGGGATTTGCCACATGCCGCGTCGCTCCATGTGTAGGATAATTCGATCCGAGGGAGCACAATTCACCATGCAAGGTGCAGCGATCGAGCGTTTCGCGGACCGGAATTCCGGACCTTCCCTGAGGGCCTGCGTCGTTCATCGAATTTTTGTATTCATGCTGATCGGCGCAAACGCGCTGCACGCGACCACTGCAGCTCATGCCGGATCTGCCACTTCCGTGACACTGCGCAACACGCCCCCCTCAACCACGCAGTGGTATGGGTGGAAGGTGATCATCACCGACAGTCTCGCCGCAGGCTGTTTTGCATTGGCGTGGTACAAAAAAGATTGGGCGTGGTTTGGCGGTGGAATGACGATGTTTCTGTTCGGCGGGCCAACCGTGCATGCGTTCCATGAGCCCGACCATATACGCGCAAGCGCGCAAATTCGGCTAGAAACTCTTGCCGGCGGAGCGGCACTTGCGGGTGGGCTGCACGAACGTGCCGGGCTGTCTCTTGGTCCTAGTCTCTGGATTATCGCCGGCGCGGTAGCTATCGGCTCGGTCAGCGATATCATCGGCAGTAGCCGCACATTTCCCATCACGCCAGGTGTCGCGTGGTTGGCGCACAACCCGGTCCTTACCCTATCCACGGCAGTCCAATTCTGACCAGCAGTCCAACGACCTTTCCGATGGTCGGAAGTACGGCTAAGCGACAAACCATGTCGCAACTCGTTTCAGCGGAAAGTAACCCCCACGAAATCGAAAGCCCCGCAATCTCGGGAATACCGCGTGGCCCACATCGGTTGACAGCGCGCGCCGATCGGCGTTTCCTCCCCTACCACTTCCTATGTCGAGCCTCACAGAAGACGTTTCCAGACTTCAGGGTCGCTTCACCACACTCAAAGCCGAGGTCAGCAAGGTCTTGGTCGGCCAAGACGACATGTTGCACCGGTTGTTGCTCGGCCTTCTGGCCGGGGGCCACGTGCTGCTCGAGGGGGTGCCAGGACTGGCAAAAACGCTGGTTATTCGAACACTTGCGAGTGCACTCGACGGGTCGTTTTCCCGTATCCAGTTCACTCCCGACATGTTGCCGGGCGACGTGGTGGGCACGCAAATTTACAACCCGCGCGAGGGCACCTATTCGATCAAAAAGGGACCGGTTTTCGGAAATTTTATTCTCGCCGATGAGATCAACCGCGCGCCGGCAAAAGTGCAGGCGGCGCTGCTCGAAGCGATGCAAGAACGCCAGGTAACGCTGGGCGACCAAACGCTGCCGCTGGCGGATCCGTTCCTCGTCCTGGCAACGCAGAACCCTATCGAACAAGAAGGCACGTACCCATTGCCAGAAGCGCAGCTCGATCGGTTCATGCTAAAAATTAAGGTCGGCTATCCGTCTAAAGACGACGAGGTGAAGATCATCGACCGCATGGCCGGGGCGAGTCCCGAGCCAACCGCCACGCAAGTGATGACGTGCGACGAAATCCTTGCGAGCCGAGCCGTTGCTCGCCACGTGTTCGTCGACGACAAAGTGAAGCGCTACGCGGTCGATGTGGTGGCTGCGACCCGCGACCCCAAGGCCGCAGGATGCGGACAGATCTCCCCGCTGATCGACAATGGCGCGTCACCGCGCGCGTCCATTGCCCTGGTAAAGGTAGGCAAAGCGCAAGCCCTGCTCACGGGTCGGGATTACGTGTCGCCGCACGACATTAAGACCGTCGCCCACGACGTCTTGCGCCACCGAATCCTAGCGAGTTACGAGGCCGAAGCGCAGGGCAAGACCACCGACCACATCATCGCTCAGATCCTCGAGCAGGTTCCCGTTCCGTAAGGACGTAAGGCTGGCCATGCTACCGGCGGAGATCGCGCAAGCAGTCAAGCGCATCCAATTTGTCACCGGCCGCGATGTTGCGGACGTAATGGCTGGCGCATATCTATCGGTGTTCAAAGGGCGAGGCATGGAATTCGACGAGGTACGGCCGTACGTACCCGGCGACGACATCCGCGCCATCGATTGGAACGTTACCGCGCGTACCGGCGAACCGCACATCAAACGCTTTGTCGAAGAGCGCGAGCTTACCGTGATGTTGCTGGTCGACGTGTCGGCGTCTCAGGAATTCGGATCGGGACGGCGATCAAAACTCGAAGCCGCGGTTGAGCTTAGCGCCCTGCTCGCGCTTTCAGCGGTGGAGAACGGCGACAAGGTCGGATTGCTGCTGTTTCATCGCGGAGCTGACCTTTATATCCCGCCACGCAAGGGCGGCAAGCATGCCCTGCGCATTGTCCGCGAAGTCCTTGCACGCGGCCAAAACGGCGTGGATGCGCCCGCGCAGTCATCGCGTCCAACGCGATTTGCGCTGCCCTCCGCCGTGCGTCGGTGGTGGACCAAGGTTCAGAACACTCGCTCCGATACATCGGCGCGACGCGGCACCAGCATCGCCGCAGCGCTTGAACTGTGTAGGCAAGTGTTGCCTCGCCGAGCGGTGTTGTTCCTGATCTCCGACTTTCTCGATGAGGGATATCTCGACATCCTGCGGCATGCCAACCGGCGGCACGACGTGGTGGCGGCGCTGATCACCGACCCCCGCGAAGCAGAAATGCCACCGGCTGGGCTCGTTACTCTCGAGGATGCAGAATCGGGCCGAACGCGATTGATCGACACGCGGTCGCGGGAGTTTCGCTCTGATCTTGCAAAGCGCTCCCAACTGCGACGCGACGAGCTTTTGAACCAGCTCCGCGCAAGCAACGTAGACCTCGTGGAATTCGATGCCAGCGGCTCGATGGTCGACCCACTGCTGCGATTTTTTCGAAAGCGGTCGAAATGACCACCCGGGTTATCCATCCTGCGAGGGGTGTCCCTTGGTTGATTCTCGCTGCGATCACCGCCTGTCGCGGCGGCAGCACGGGCGATTCGGCCGCCTCGCTCGATGTCCCCAAAGACGCCCTCGAGAAAACGGTCGAGCACGGCCCGGCCAAGGTGGTCGAAAACGTGTGGCCCGCCAAGCCAACTCTTGGCGATCCGATTTATCTCCGGCTACAGATTACTGCCGAACCCGGCGTGAGCGTTAGCGCGCCCTTTCAAGAAGCCGGCGACCAGCGCCTAGGCCGATTTCGCATCGTCGGATTCACTCGCGAGGGCACCGGCACACAACGCGAAGTACAAACGTACACACTTGAGGCCCCGACGAGCGGAAAGCAGCGAGTCCCGCCCCTGCGATTGGAGGTGGTCGATTCTCGCACCGATCCACATGTGGACCAGACGGGATCCGCGTCGGGCTCCGGTGCCACAGTGGGGTCCGCCTCCGCCCCCTCTGCCACGGCCGCTCAGGAGATCCTGACCGACGAAATCGCGCTGGACATCTTACCCGCGAAGGCCGAACAGGTGGGAGCGAAACTACATGGCGCTACCGGGACCCTCGATCCCGACGTGGGTGGACCGCCGTGGATGGCCATCTTGTTCAGCGCTAGCGCGCTGGCTGTACTCGCCTCGGGAACCGTGCTCGCACTTCGAGCTCGATCAGCGCGTCGTAAGACCGCGGCTCGCCGCTCGGCCTACGATGAGGCGATCGCTCGCCTGCGCCTGTTGGAGCAGAGCGGAGCTCCGGAGCCCTCGGTCGCCGACGCATGGTTCGTCGACTTATCTTCGGTCGTTCGAAGCTATCTTGAGCACCGCTACGAGATCCGGGCGCCAGAACTCACGACAGAAGAATTTCTTCTTGTAGCGTCGAAGGCCT
The DNA here is from genome assembly GCA_964419605.1 of uncultured Kofleriaceae bacterium. Lineage (GTDB taxonomy): Bacteria > Myxococcota_A > Polyangia > Haliangiales > Haliangiaceae > JABFXX01. Next base: position 11,867 of record CAYQQM010000037.1, read on the forward strand.
CCGCGCTGACCCAGGAGCATCGATCGCTGCTATCGGCGTTTTTGGCCAGCTGCGACCGCGTGAAATTCGCAGGCTATCGTCCGGATAGCGAGGAATCGATCGCGAGCCTCTCGGCCGCTCGCGCTTTCATCGAGGACACTCGGGCCCAACAGATGGTGATGGCGTGACGCTGGCCGGCATCGAAATCGCAGAACCGTGGTTCTTACTCGCTGCCCTACTGGCGTTGCCGGCAATGTGGTGGTCAAAAATGGGTTCCGGTCGGGTCGTGTTCTCATCGCTCCGCAGCCTGCCCGCCGGTTCGACCTGGCGCACGAGGCTAGCTTGGCTCCCCGATGCAATGACGGGACTTGCTGTGATCGGATTCGCGATCGCTCTCGCGGGGCCGCGCAAAGGCGAAGCGCCATCGCGCGTGCGACGCGAAGGGATTGGCATCGTCATGGCTGTCGACGTTTCCGGTTCGATGCGCGCACAAGATCTAGCCGAAGGGAACGACTCTGCGCGTTGCGATTACAACCGCCAGAATGACCCCACTCGACTCGGCGCCGTGAAACGCGTGTTCGAGCAATTTGTAATCGGCGGAGCGCATGGCCTAGACGGACGGCCGGACGACGCGGTGGGACTCGTTGCGTTCGCGCGCTACGCCGACACCCGAAGTCCGCTAACACTCGACCACAACAATCTCATTGCCGCAGCGCGCCAACTCGACTTCGCTGCCGGCGAAGATGACGGCACCGCTATCGGTGCCGGCCTAGAGCTCGCCGTGCAGCGCGTCGCTGAATTTAAAGCGCGCAGCAAAGTCGTCTTGCTTTTGACCGATGGCGAATCGAATGTTCACGATATCGACGAGGCCGACGCGATCGCCGACGCGGTAAAACGCGGCGTTAAAGTGTATACGATCGGTGCCGGCACAACGGGAGTTGCGCCGATTTGTGCCGAAGACGGTAGCCCCGGAGGCGCGCTGATGCGCATGCCGGTATCTATCGACGAGAGTCTGTTGCGCAAGATCGCAGAAAAAACAGGTGGGCAATATTTTCGTGCAACCGATGCGGCAACTCTAAAGAGTATCTATGTGCAAATCGACAAGCTCGAACGCACCAAGATCGATGAACAACGCTTTCTACAGTACAAGCAATACTATGTCTGGTTTCTTGCGATTGCCATGTCGCTCGTGGTGGCTGCGCTGACCCTTCGAAGTACACTGCTACGGAGGTTGCCGTGAGCGCGCTCGCGCAGTGGGACTGGCACCACAGCAGTTTGGTTCACCTCGTGTGGGCAGGCATCGCCATCGTATTTGGACTCGGAGTTCTCGAGCTGCGCACGCGAACCGCATTCGCGGCGTTTCTTTCTCCGGTGATGCAGCGACGGCTCGCAACGCAGGCGAGTCCCCAACGCACCATCGTGCGCCTCGGGCTCGTTTTGGCCTGCCTACTTTTCGGGGTCGCTGCACTGATGCGGCCCGTGAACCGAAGCCGCACCGAGACCGTTTCCGCGGGCGAAGCAAGCGCCGATGTGATGTTTGTTCTCGACGTATCGCGGTCCATGCTGGCCGAAGACGCCTCCCCCAACCGACTCGCGCGCGCCAAGTCCGAAATCGCGCAGCTCGTTTCGCGCCTCGAGGGTCAACGCGTTGGCCTGGTGGTATTTGCGGGCCGCGCCGTGCCGATGTGCCCGCTCACGCCCGATCACTCGTTCTTCACTACCGCGCTATCCACTGTGGATACCCGCAGTGCCGGACGCGGTGGTTCGCGTGTCGGCGAAGGGCTCAAAGCGGGAATTCGCGGCTTTCCACCCGGCCCAGGGGCAAAACTGATCGTCCTCATTACCGACGGCGACGATCAAGATCCGTACACCCAGGACGCGGCGAAATTGGCGCGCGATGCGGGCGTTAGGATCGTGGCAATTGGTCTCGGCAGCGAGACCGGAAGTCAAATCGCACTGACCGACCCCCAAACCAATGCCAAGACCGTCCTAATGCACGATGGCAAACCCGTGATCTCCAAACTCGATGGGGAGTCACTCAAGAAGGTCGCATTGGCCACGGAGGGTGCGTATGTCCCCGCTGGAACCAACGCCGTCGATCTCAAAGCGATTCTCGATAGCCACGTACGCCCGATCGTTCGGCGGGCCGCCGACACCACCATTCGAGTGATCCCGGTGGAACGATTTCCATGGTTTGTCCTCGGCTCGCTGCTCTGCCTACTCGCATCGCTGTGGGTAGGACAGGGTACGGACGCCCCCCGCACGTCGAGGCCGAAATGGTGACGCGTCGCCTACTCATCGCCGTCGCCCTGGTGGCATGCGCACCCAGCGAGCACCGCAATGCGCGAGAGAAATACAACGACGGCGTTGCGCATCTCGCAGCGGGCAATTTTGAAGCCGCTGAAAAGGCGCTTCTCGACGCCCGCAGCAACGCCGGGGTAGACCCTGAATTGCGGTTTCGCGCTGCCTACAATCTCGGAATTTCCTACGACGCTCACGCCCAAAAGCAAAAGACCGGGAAAGACGCTGACCTGGCTAAGGCACTGGAACTCCAGCTCCAAGCGGTCACGTGGTTCTCCGATGCCGTGCGTCTTAAGAAAGACGATCGCGATGCTCAAGATAATCTCGCGATCGTTCGACTCCGATCGCAAGCGCTCTCCGATGAACTGTCGCGCGGCGACGGCAAGCTCGAACGACGGCTCGACGCGGCGATCGACCAGCAGCGCGCTGTTCTTGAAGAGTCGCGGGGTGCGTGGATCGCAATCAAGACAACCGGCGGAGCGGATCCACTCGCACAGCAGGAGACGCTAACTCGACTTGCGGATCGCGAGCGCGGCGTGGTCGCCGATGTGGGAGTCCTTGGCGACGTTGCCGCAGACGAAATCGACGCAATCGGCAAGAAACCGGACGACAAGCGTACCGCCGAAGAACGCGTTCGAATTGTACAACTCAAAAACCTCGAGCAATACCTCCAGGACAGTCGTAGCAAGATCGCGGAGGCACGCCGCAAGCTGCAAGAACTGTCTGCCGAGAATGGCGTCGCACGTGTCGAGGCGTCCTTGGTCTCGCTGAAACGCGCGCGCGAGCAGCTGCTCGATCCGATTAGCGTCTTGCAGGAGATCGCACGCGACCAGCTCGAGCTACGCCAGGAGACGGATGCGATCGCGAGACTGCGATCCGACGCCACCAAGCTGGCGGGATCGGAGCCACCGCAACCCCAGGTCATCCCGGCTTGGTTGGAGCCTGCCGTACTTGGTGAGCGACAAGGCGGGCTGCGCGACCGAGTCGATGAGGTGCGGTCTCGACTGCAAGCGACGGTCGATAGCGCCGACAAACCCACAGGTTCCGGTTCGAACGCCGAACCGCAAAATCTTTCCGCCGAACAAGCCAAAACGATTTCCGACCTGCGCCTGGCGCTGCCGCTCGTAGCAGAAGCATCCGCCGCCATGGACCGAGCGCGAACGGCGTTGGGCGAGCAGTCACTGGAGCCGGCCATGCGATCCGAAAGCGATGCGCTGATCGCGTTGGCCAAAGCGATTGAACTGTTTGCCGACCTCAAGAAGTCGGTGGAGCTCGCCTACGGAACTCAGCAACGAGTCGTCGCGCTTCTGTCGCCACAAGCAGCGACGTTGCCTGCCGCCGAACGCGCAAGCCAAACAAAAGACGGACTGGCCCAGAACGTCGCCCGCATGCGACGAATCAAGGAGTTGCTTAGCGAAGAAGTCGCCAAGCTCGAAAAGCAACGCGGCGAACTGGAATCGAAGGCGGTATCTCCCGGCTCGGGCTCAGCCCCTGTCCAGGGATCCGGCGCGGCTGATCCAAGCCAGTTGGAAGGGGCCAAACATGAGCTCGAACAGCGAAAGCAGCAGATGGCTGCGGCAGAAGGCTATCGCAGCGACGCGGAGAAGGCACTGGGTGACCTAGGGAGGGCCATTGCAGCAAACAAGGACCCGCTGACCCCAGCCAAAGTCGCGAAGGACAAGCTGGAACAGCTGCGCAAACTGTTCTTCTCTGTCGTTGAGCACCTTGCGGAGCTCATTCGGCAACAGAACGAGACCAAAGACCAAACGTCGCAGGCAAACGGCCTAGACGACTTCGCACGCGAGCCCAAGCTCCCCGCGTTAGTTCAACGCCAAGACGAACATGCCCAGATGGCGAGCGCGATCGTCGATGCACTCGCGAGCCAGGCCGATGCCGGCGCCAACGGCAATGCCAATGCCAACGCCAACGCGGCCGCAGAGCAACAAGCACAGGCGAAAGCGTTTGCGGCGGCCGCAGCCGAGGTTAGGCTCGCGCGGACCGAAATGGCAACGACCCAGGCCACGCTTGGCAAAGCGGCCGACCCCAAAAAGACCCAATCGATCAGCCTCACACCCGCATTGGACAGCCAGGGAAAAGCGATCGAGCATCTCGAAAGCGCACTTCGACTTCTGCAACCGCCGTCGCCCGATACGCAAAACAAGAAGGACCCCAAGCAAGAGCAACAACAGGGGCAGCAGCAACAGGAGCAACAGCCCAAACCCGACGACAAACAGCATCAGCAAGCGCAAGGTGGCGCGGGCCAGCGAGCACGAGACCAGGATGCCAAGCGCCAACGCGACAAGCAAAAACCTAGCGGCGACGCCGTGGACCAAGATTGGTGATGGCAACCGTTTATAGAGTAGGTCTTGTATGGGTCGCCCTCGCCGGCTCCGTAGGAAACGCATATGCCGACGAGCCAAAGGCGCAGTTTCAACTCGAACGCGGGGCCGACCCCCATGCCGGCCTTCCGTTCACACTGAGCATAGGGGTCGTTGGCTTCGACGAAGCCCCCGCACCAGTTCATCCCCGCCTGGAGATTGCCGGGGCAAAGGTAACCCCAGCAGGCGCACAGCCGAATGTCTCCCGATCCATCCAGATCGTAAACGGTCGCCGCACGGACTCGACTCAGGTCACCTGGACACTGCACTGGCGCGTCGAGGTAGCGAAAGAAGGGCGCATCCACGTACCCACGACGACGGTCACCCAAGGAGCGAAAAAGGCGATTGCCCAAGGAGCTGATCTTGAGGTCGACGCCGTGCCGGTTTCCGACGATATGAAGCTCGAACTTCAGCTGCCTCCCCGACCGGTCTTCGTCGGTGAAACGATCGAGGCACATCTGGTATGGATGTTTCGGCGTCAGCCGGAAAATCAAACCTTCGATATTCCGCTGGCTGCGATGAATGAAGTCACCGTAAGCGCGCCGCCTGTCACCGACAAGCGCCGTGTCATCGAACTACAACTCGGCGGCAAGTCGCTGCAGTTGCCATACGAAGTTGACAACGCGGATTCGAGCGGCCAAAAGTGGGCGCGCGTCACGCTGAAGCTGTTCGTTGCGCCACGCGCCGCCGGCACGATACAGGTAGCACCTGCCTCTGTGGTCGCCGCCTTTGCCGTGGGCCGCGCTGATTTCTTCGGCAATGTCTCGACCAGGCTCTACCGCACGAGCGATACCGTCCACAGCCTTGACGTAAAACCGCTCCCAGAGACTGACAAGCCGCCAAGCTTTACCGGAGCCGTGGGATCACAATTTTCGATCGCTGCGGCGACGAGTCGGTCCGTCGTGCAACTCGGCGAGCCGGTGGAGCTAACCATTTCCGTAAAGAGCGATCAGCGGCTCGATACGTTATCTCTGGGAAAACTCGACTACGAAGGCGGTTTGCCGAAAGACAAATTCGCAGTTCCTTCCGATCCACCCACGGGAGAACTGTCCGAGGACGCCAAAACCAAAATCTTCAAGGTAACCGCAACGGTCATTGCACCAACCACCGAGATTCCAGCGATTGCGCTCGCTTATTTTGACCCAGTGAAAGGGCGATATCAAACCATCCACAGCGATCCGATCGCATTGTCGGTCAAAGGTGGTGGAACTGTGGTTGGAACGAGCGACGTCGTCGGCGCACAACCGACAAAGCCCGGCGCCGTCCGATCTCCGGACGATTCGGCTGGATCAGAGATCGGCCTGGTCGGTGCCGAGCTAGCGCTGTCTGCGATCAGCGATGCAACTCGCCGGCCGCTTGGAGGGACGGTGTTGTGGCTGCTACTTGGGCTCTGCTACGCCGTTCCTCTCTGCGTGCTGGCAGCGCGTAGTTGGCTCAACCGTACCCGCGATCTGCGAGAAGAGGCGTCCGAAATCCGCGCTGCCCGCAAAAACGTCGAGCGGTTGCTGGCTAGATCCGCAACGGAACCCGCCCGCGAGACGGCCGGCGCCCTAGCATCCGCGGTGCGAGCGCTCGCCCGCGCGCTCGATGGCGATCTGGCAAAGCTCGACGGCGGGGGTATGGTCGCGCGACTCGAAACCGAGAGCTTCGCACCAGCCGCATCGAGTGCGCCGATATCCGCCGAACTGAGAACCAACGTCGCCGCGTTGATCAAACAGTGGGAGGGGCAACCTCGTCGCTCCCGTTCGGCGCGGTCCAGTGCCACTGGCCTAGTCTTGGTTGCGCTGATGGGGGCGTCGCGGGTCGAAGCATCGACACTCGAAACCGCTCGCCGCACGTACGAGCAGGCCATGGCAGTACCTCAAGCGACAGCTCGCAAGACTGCATTTGCGCGAGCACAAGCCGCTCTCGGAGAAGTGGTGCGCACCACCCCCGATCGCCCGGAATTGCTCGCCGACTGGGGCAATGCTGCGCTGGGTGCAGGAGATCTCGGCACCGCAACCCTCGCCTATCGGCGCGCGCTCGCGCTCGACAGCGGAAACCTTCGCGCGCGGCGCAACCTCGCTTGGTTGCGCAGCCGACAGCCTGAAGTCCTGCGTCCGAACACAGGAGGCGCCGCCGACGCTCTGTTTTTTTTCAACGACTGGCCGCGCGGAACGCGCCTGATCGCTGGTGCAGCGGCGTTCGCGATCTGCGTCCTGCTGCTTGTACCGTGGACTCCACGTCGGCGCCGTGGACTACTCGTCCTCGCTCTATTGCCCGCCGCGGCTTGGATCGCCCTCACGGCTTCGGTGCTCTTGGAGGACCCGCGCTCAAACGATGCGGTCGTGATGGACCCGACTACCCTTCGGGCTGCAGACAGCCCTGGCGCCCCAGCGGCCCTCGCGCAGCCCTTGGTCGTGGGAGCCGAGGTAACCATCCTCGAGCACCGCGACACGTGGACCCGGGTCAGAATTGCGAACGGAACAGCAGGATGGGTTCCGAGCGGCACGGTTCGACGTATTTCAATATAAGGGCCCGCCGGAAAATAAACAGATCGTCTTTCTCGACGATGTCGAGCAATTCCGATCCATTGGACTGGTGTCGTCGTCGACTTATTTTCCGGCGGGCCCTAAGCAGCCCTACTTCCGTTCCTTCTCTAGCGTGTCCACGCCGGGTCCGGACTGTTGCTGCCGCACACCGCTCGCATCACCGACGAGCTTGAACACAACGCGACGGTTGGCCGCTCGTCCTTTCACGGTGGCGTTGTCTCCGATCGGCTGGGTCTCGCCATACCCCTTGGCATCCAGTCGGTCCGCGACAACGCTCTTGTTGATCAGGTAAGCGCGGACTTGCTCCGCTCGACGCTGTGATAGGTCCATGTTGTATGCGTCGTTGCCCTGACTGTCGGTGTGACCTTGGACTTCAATTCTGCTGATCTCCGGGTGGCTCATGATCACTTTGGCCACATCATCGAGAAGCGGGTACGACTTGGTCAAGATCACGTCCTTATCAAGGGCGAAGTAGACTACATCGAGAAGTTCGATCTTGCCGTCCTGGATCATGACCAGCTGTTTGTCTTTGCAGCCTTGGAACTTGGCCGTGCCAGGCTCGTTGGGGCAGTTGTCGCTGGCGTCAGGCACGCCGTCTTGGTCGTTGTCCGGATCCGGGCAGCCGTCGCCGTCTTCAAATCCATCTTTGTCTTCGGCCTGCTGCGGACACTTGTCTAGATCGTCGGTGATTCCGTCTCCGTCCGAGTCGGCCACCGCGTCCGGGCACCCGTCGCTGTCCTCGAACCCGTTCGCAGTTTCTGGCTGCATCGGACACTTGTCTGCTGGATCGAGAATGCCATCTTTGTCGTTGTCCGTATCCGGGCAACCATCGCCGTCTTCAAAGCTGTCGACGTCTTCCGGTTCACTCAGGCATTTATCTTCGCTGTCGATGATGCCGTCGCGATCGCCATCGAGCGGCGCGACCACTTTGGCCTCGAGCCGTTCTTCTTTCCCGGCCAGCGCACCTACCCGCAAGCCGATCAGAGCTCGCCAATCGGGTGTGCCATATCCATCAACCGCCCCTACGCCCATACCTCCAAACAGCTGCCACCGCGATGGAAGATTGACCACGGGACCACCAATAAACTCGAGATGGGTCGCTGCGTCGCGTTTGAACGGATCCCCTGCGGCGGTGGCAAACGAGCCCGTAACCGCGAGTTCTAGGCTCTCACTTGCTCGCACCCCAACGCCCAACCGCGCTACCAGCTCATCATCAACGCCTAGAACTGTGGACTGCGACATGCGCCGCGCCATATATCCGAGGTTTGCGACCGCACGCACTGCGCCCCGGACGGTTCCGAGTACCAGAGTCGGTGAGAATGATACCGTGCGCTCGCCGCGATACCCTTCCGTCTGGCCGGTCGGGAAGGTGAACTCTGGTACGATCGACACCGAGAAACCCGGATCCTGGCGCACCACCAACTTTGGCGACAACCGCAGATCGCCGATGCCCGAGCCCACCGACGGCAACATGCCCGTGACGCCCTCGACCATGCTGTCACGGTCTTGGTAGATCACAAACGGGAGTCCCAGCGCCACGCTTAGCCAATTCTGAATGGCGTACCGCACCACAAGCTCGCTGCCCACGCGCGACCGTACGAGCGCCCCGGTGCGAACGCGATCCGTTCCGCTGTCCCGGTAGACCACCAGGGGATCGTCGGCGTCGCCGACCCACAATCCCACATCCAACGACCCCTCCTTGCCCGCAAACGGCCCCTCCACACCGAACATGCCGCCGCGATCCGATGATAAGTGAAAGCGCTCGACTGGGAAGTCTTGTTTTTCTGCCAGTTGTGCGCGGGCGTTCTTGGGCGCAAACAACGCAACCGCCGCGCCGGCAAGCGCAACGACCGCACCCCGCCGCTTACGCAGTACAAACGCCAGCAGCACGATGAGCAAACCCGCGCTACTGCCGCTGGTAGCGGAGCAGCCAAACCCTCCACCGGCTAACTTGTACTTGTTACACTTACTGGGGTTGCCCTGCTCGCATCCCCAGTTTGCTTCAACGGTGCACTTCGAATCGCAGCCATCGCCGTCTGTTGCATTGCCATCGTCACACGCCTCCCCTTTCTGAACTGTTCCATCGCCGCATCGCTGGCTGAAGCATACCCCCGGGGTGCCGCCAGCGTTATCACACATGCCGCCGGCACAAGACTCATCGCCGGTTGCTCCCGGGACCTTCGCATTGCACGGTTTGCCGTCCTCGATCTTGCAAGTCGAATTGCAACCATCGCCGTTTGTCGTGTTGTGATCGTCGCAGCCTTCACCCACGTTGAGCCGACCGTCGCCGCATCCCGCCCTTAGACACCTTCCCGGCGTACCATTGGCCGTGTCGCAAACGCCGCTGGCGCACGAAAGGTCGCCCAGCGCGCCTGGAACCGTCGTATTGCAGGCAGTGCCGTCCTCGATTTTGCAGGTCGCATCACAGCCATCGCCGTTTGTCGTGTTGTGATCGTCGCAACCCTCTCCCGCCTCAAGTCGACCGTTACCGCAACCCGCAATTGTACAGGTTCCGGGCGAGCCTGCTGAAGCGTCGCACACGCCGCCTTCGCACGAGGGATCGCCGATCGCACCTGGCGCAGCGGCGTTGCAGGGTTTACCAGTTTCGACCAAGCAAACAGCATTGCAGCCATCTCCCGCAACCGTGTTGCCATCGTCGCAGCCCTCTCCCACTTCAAGTCGGCCATCCCCGCAGCCCTCCATCTCGCAGACACCCGGCGCGCCGCCCGTGATATCGCATACGCTGCTCACGCACGATGCGTCGCCGACTGCACCCGGCGCGGCCGTGTTACACGCGCGCCCGTTTTCGAGCAGGCACCCCGTGTTGCAACCGTCGCCGCCGACATTGTTGCCATCGTCACAGCCTTCGCCAGCTTCAAGGCGGTTGTTACCGCATCCGAGCGCGCGGCACACCCCGGGGGCACCGCCGGTCATATCGCAAATCATACTTTCGCATGACGCGTCATCGGTGAGCCCCACGGCCACCGAGCCGCAGGGATGGCCGTTCTCGGACAGACAGGTCGCATTGCAGCCGTCTCCTGCAGCGGTGTTGCCATCGTCGCAACCTTCGCCTATTCCGACACGGCCATCGCCGCAACCGGCCACTTCACAAACTCCGGGAGCGCCCCCGCTGGTATCGCAGATTCCAGTCTCACAACCAGGGTCGCCTACCGCTCCAGCTGGGTTTGCATTGCACACACTCCCGGTCTCGATCAGACACGTCGCGCTACAGCCGTCACCGCCTGCCGCGCCGCCATCGTCACAGCCTTCACCGGGTCCGATGCGACCATCGCCGCATCCAGCCGCCTCGCACGTGCCCGGTGCGCCGGCGGTAGCGTCGCACACACCGCTCGCACAACCTGGGTCGCCGACAGCACCCAGCACATTGGTGTTGCAGACACTGCCGTTCTCAATGAGGCACGTCGCATCACAGCCATCGCCCGAAGCGTTGCCACCGTCATCGCAGCCTTCGCCTGCCTCGAGGCGCCCGTTGCCGCAACCCGCCGCCTCACACGTGCCCGGTGCGCCGGCCGTGCCGTCACATATGCCACTTGCACACGATGCATCCCCGAGCAACCCGGGCGACGTCGCATTGCACGCCGCGCTGTTTTCGACTTTGCACGTTGCGTCGCAGCCATCGCCACTCGTGGTGTTGCCGTCATCGCAGCCTTCCGTTGGGCCCAAGATGCCATTACCGCAGGTGATAAATCGAGCCACAACCGCGCTGGGTCCACTGACGGTAAAGGTGCACGTCAGCCCGGCCCCAGTGCAAGCCCCCGACCAACCCGCGAACGTGCTGAACGGATCGGCAACCGCGGTCAGCGTAACGCTCGTGCCATCGAGGAAACTGGTCGATTGGCTCGCGCACGCACCGTCGCAGCTAATTCCGGCGGGCGCCGTGCGTACCTCACCCGTCCCTCCCCCTGTAGGATCTTTGGTCACGGTTACCACGGAAAGCGTACCGACGTCGTTGACGTCGGTCTGCCCGTTGCTGCTCGGGAAGTTGTCGACTACGCCGGCTGGCGCAGCAATCGTTGCCGTGTTGATCAACTTGCCGGGCGTGCTCGCCGTTCCGGTCAGCGTAAACGTCGCGGTTGCGCCAACCGGAAGGTCAACTGACGCACTGATATTGCCAGAGCCCGAAGCGGGGCAAACACCGCCACCCGCACCGACGCAGGTCCAGGTCGCACCCGTGAGGCCAGCAGGAAGCGTGTCTGTCACCGTTGCGCCAACCACCGCAGACGGCCCAAGGTTAGACGCGACGATGGTATACGTCGTGGGATTTCCGGTTTCTACGGCCGCAACGCCGTCGGTCTTACTGATCGTCAGATCCGCGAATGTGCTGCTCGCCGCGATGGTCGTGCTGCGTTTTGGCCCGAGCGTACGAGATACAGTATTGCCCTTAACACCGTAGTTGCCATTGGTTACGACCATGCCAGCGGTGACCGAGGCAGGAACGTGAGCCACGACCTGAAATGTCGCGGTTGCCCCAGGATTCATTGTGCCAAAATTGCACTCGACGGTGCCCGTGGCTCCGACGGCAGGAGTCGTACAGGTCGCCGAGGGCGGCGCGCTAACCGACACAAAGGTAAGACCTGACGGTAATACCTCGTCCGCAATCACGTTCTGAACCAATCCAGATGAGTTGTTTGCAACGACGAACGAGTAGGTAACATCGCTATTTACGTTGGTCGACGTGGGCGCCGTTTTACTAACGGTCAGCCCGGGAGATTGCGAACCAAACCCATCGAGGAATACTTCGCCCCAGTGAGCACTGGGCGAACAACCAGCGGCATAGATCTGCGCCTCCAGGGTATCGCCGAGCACGAACTGGTTCGCGTCGGGTGCAATGTCAAACAACTGCCAGTCGGTAAACTGAATTGAGCCACTTGCCTGACTCTGCCAGGGAACCCCGGGCTGGTTGGCAAAGTTGAACTCGGTAAAAAATTCAGCCACCCGCGGCGCGGTCTTGTTGCGCAGAGCGACGAAGAAATACGGCTGTTGGCTGCTGGAGTGCCCGGGATTCTGCAGGACCGGCGCTAGCACAAATCGAATGTGAACTTTCCCATCCGAAGGATCGACGTCGGTCGCATCGGTTACCCACGACTGCACGATGGAGTTAACGTTCTGGTTCGCACCGGTCTCGTTGACGACAACGGACGAATTACCCGATCGCGGCCAGGTCGGGACTCCCACGCCGGCCGACAATCCCGTTAGCGGAGTCTGTACGCCCATCGCATTGGTTTTTACAAAAGTCCGATTGGTTCCTCCGGCTGATAGGTTCAACTGCGCGGTTGAAGCGGGCGGGACCGCGGCCAAGGTTGGGTTGATATTCGTCGCCAGCGTCCAGCCCGGCGCCAACGCGCCGCTCTCGAATCCGCCGTTCAGTACGACTCCCTGGTCTAAGGAGGTCTCTCCGCCCGGGGGCTGACCGCACGCCACGAGCCCAATACCCCACGTCAGCCAACTCAATTTGCGAATGTGGATATGATTCACAATCGCACTCTAAATAGGTCGAAATTCGAATGCGACTTTTCGCAAGCACAATTTCTCACCCGACTAGCGATTTTTACAATATATGTCCATCCTTACGTCAGGATATGTAGTCTAACGTGCAACGCATTGGCACCTTGATCTATGCGCATTGAGAACCGCCAGAAATATCGTCATTTTTGACGACGGTTCTTTGGCTCATATCCTATGCGTCACGGTTTAGGTCGCTTTGGGCTTGAGCGGCACGGTAATCGTGCTATCGGAGGGCGCTCTTGGAAACGCCGCGCCCATGAGGACGTTGCGCAGGCAGCCTCCGAGGGGAGCGGCATTCACCCTTTCGGGTTTTAGCTGCACGCTTTTTGCCCGACCACTTGCAGCGATGTTGATGACCGCAGTGATCGCATCCTTCGGTACGCCGCCCTCGCGATAATCCATAAGGCACTGCACCATTGCGGGCTTCTGCGCCGCTAACGCCTGATCGTACGTCGCAAACTTCTTGGTCGATGGTCGCGCATGAGCCGAAGGTGTAGGATCGGAATTTCTGGGCTTGGGCGGACCGTCGTCAGTTGTCTCCGCCGATCCGGTGTCGACATCCGAACCAGCCACCGGCAGTTCGGGAGGCGGCAGAGCGGGTCGAATCGGGTTCTGGCTGGCAGGAGCAACCTCCTGCGTCACATGGATCACCGCTGGACGCTGCGCCTGATTCTGCATCTCGCTCCACACCAAAAACAAAGCGCCGGAGGAAATTACCACCATAGCAATCGCAACGATGGGCCAGAACAGACCGCGGCGGGGCAGCGCTGTAACCCGCGTGGTCGGCGGAGGAGTGTCGCCAAGCGGCTTTAAGCTCGGCGCACTTTCGGTTCGCTCCCCCTGCACGGCAAAGGGTGGTGGTGTACCGCTGTTCGTAAACGACTCGCCGATCGGCTCGCCCGATGCCCGGAAGCGGGGCACAACGTCAACATCCGTGGATGCCGGGGGAATGCCGTCGTCATCACTCTCACCAATACCGTCGTCCGAGGAGACAATAAGCGGTATGGACAGCCGTTGGGATGTCGTAGCACCCGCGCGCCGACTGACCGCGTCTGCAACTTGCTGGCTGCGCTTCCCGAGATCAGCAGCGAAGTGTGCTCGAACAAAATCGCTTATCTCGCCTTGGGTCCACGGTCGAATCTTTGCTGCCGCTACCGCATCTAACACGGCGGCGGCCAACTGTCGTGCGGTGTCGAAGCGATGTGCGGCGTCGCGATCTAGCGCGCGCTCAACGGCCAACGCCAGCTGTTCCGGAATGTTGCTGCGATAGCGTCGAATGTCGGGAATCGCCTGCTCCATGACAGCGCGAAAGGTCAAATAGTCGGTCTTGCGCTGAAACAGCCGCCGTAACGCAATCATCTCGTACAGCACAACGCCGAGTGCAAACACGTCCACGCGTCGGTCGATCGCCCCACCGCGCAACTGTTCGGGGGCCATATACGCGTATTTGCCCTTTACCGCTCCATCCTCCGTTTTGGTCGAGGCTCCTTTCGCCTTCGCGATGCCAAAGTCCAGAATTTTTACGACGCCGGATTCGGTGATGAACACGTTCGATGGCGAGACGTCGCGGTGGATTAGCCCGAGCGACTCACCGCTGCGGTCCTTTAGCTCGTGCGCATAGTGCAATGCATCACACGCTTGCTGTACGACCCCGGCGACAAAGCCAAAATCGAGCGGTACCTGCGACTTGGATGCGCGGCGCAATAGCGGCAGCATCGTTGCTCCCTCCAGGTACTCCATCGCGATGTAGAGCTGACCGTTCATCTCTCCGAGCTCGTAGACCTGGCAGATATTGGAGTGAGCCATCTTCGCGGCGATTTGTGCCTCGGCGATCAACATCTGGCGAAATCGCGCATCATCTGCGAGGTGCGGCAAGATACGCTTGACGACGTAGAGCTTCTCGAACCCGGCCGCGCCCTCGAGCCGCGCAAGAAATATCTCTCCCATGCCGCCGGTTGCGAGCCGCGCAAGCAGCTCGTAGCGTCCCAGATGAGCTTGGGTCTTTGCCCCAGCCTGCATTCACACCCAGTTTAGCAGACCTGCGAGGACCATCGTGACCATCACCACAGCACCTACATGTCTGGCTTTGCCGCCAAAGCAACTACCCTCCGCGACTGCGCCGTAGTATCTCGGCCGCGATGCGATTCGAACTTCATTGCCACTCGCGTGAATCCGACGGGGTGGAAGCTCCCGCCGAGGTCGCCGCCAGAGCTGTGGCTCGATCCGTCGAAGTCTTCGCCCTTACCGATCACGATGGTTGTACCCACGCAATTCTGTCGCAGGGTCGCACGCTTCGCGGCGTCGAAATTTCATGCCACGAGCCAACAAGCGAGCGCACGATCCACGTACTCGCTTATGCGCGGCCAGGCGAGAGCGAAGCGGGATGGGTCGAGCTCGAGAATAGGCTCGCGCAAGTGCGCGAATCGCGACGGCATCGACTTCGCACGATGGCTGCAAGACTCGAACAACGCGGCATTTGGATCGACATTGAGCCACTGCTCGAACAAGCCCGGGGCCGCTCGGTTGGCCGCCCCGATCTTGCGCGTGCGATGGTTGACGCGGGCCATGCCACCTCGTTCAAGGATGCGTTTCAGCGCCACCTGTTCGACGGCGGCCCCGTCGACGTACCGCATCGAGCGCTCCACTTGTCGGAGGCGCTCGCGCTCGGCTGCGCTGCAGGCGCCGCCATGTCGCTGGCTCATCCTCACCTCTACGACCACCTCAGCGCAACGCTGCTGCGCACACACAAGGACGAAGGACTCTCCGGGGTCGAAGCCTATTACGCCGCGTACGATCCGCGAGAACGGGCAAGGTGGTGCACGCTTGCCGATGAACTTGGCTTGGTGTGCACCGCCGGATCCGATTCGCACGAACCAACGACTCCACTTGGCGTCGACGTTCCTGTCGAACGGTCCGCTCGGCTGTGCGAATGGCTAGGGCTTGCGCTTGCTTCGGACAGCTAATTTGCGCAACTGAGCCCGCGCAGGCTTGGCCGCTGGTTTCGGTGCGGAGCCGCCCAACTCTACCACGCGAGAGTACTCGCGCTCGGTGACCGGCTGCACCGACAGCCGGCCAATCCGTAAGAGGACCATATCGGCGAGGGCTTTGTCTGAACGAATCTGAGCCAGCGTTACATAGTGCGGCAATCGAGCGACGAAGCCGACGTCGACACAATCCCAGATCGGCGCCCTAGGTGTAGCTCGTGCGTCGTAGTAGGGGCTGTCTGGGTCGAATTGAGTTTCGTCGATTACACCGGTTCGAACCACGCGAGCAATCCCAGCCACACCGGGCGGCGATGTGCTCGAATGGTAGAACAACACCTGATCGTCGACCTCCATTTTGCGCATGTGCGCGCGGGCGAAATGACTCCGAACTCCGGTCCACGGCTCAACCTTAACTCGCTCCAAATCGGCGATGCTGAACGTGTCCGGTTCGGTCTTCATGAGCCAGTAATGCATTGCGGGAACCAATCGCTCGCGGCGCTGATCTGCCGTGGGGGCATCTGTCACTTTGTGACGGTGAAAGCTGCCGCCCCCCGGCTTTGCAGGTACAACGGCACCAACCAAGGAGTTGAATACCATGCCCTTTACCCTCCCAGAGCTTCCCTACCCAAAAGACGCCCTTTCGCCGACGATTTCTCCGGAAACGATCGACTACCACTACGGCAAACATCACCAAGCCTACGTGAACAACCTCAATGGACTGGTCCCAGGCACAAAATACGAATCCATGTCGCTCGAGGCGATTATCGCAGCGACCAACGGTCAGGCGAGTGAGAAAAAGGTGTTTAACAACGCCGCCCAGGTGTGGAATCACACGTTCTACTGGAACAGCTTGGCGCCAAAAGCTGGCGGCGACCCGAACGGAAAGATCAAGGACGCGATCGACAAGTCGTTTGGGAGCTTCGCGGACTTCAAAACAAAGTTTAGCGACGCTGCGGCGGCTGTGTTCGGCTCGGGCTGGGCGTGGCTAGTCAAGGCCGCCGATGGCTCACTGGCGATTGAAACCACACCCAACGCGGAAACTCCGATGGCCACTGGAAAGACGTGCCTGCTGACCATCGATGTATGGGAACACGCCTACTACATCGATTTCCGCAACGCCCGCCCCAAGTACATCGCCGAATACTGGAAGCTCGTGAACTGGAACTTCGCCAACAAAAACCTCGACTAGCTCCGAGTTTTCGCGAGCCCAAACTCCACGCGGTGGATCGCGTTCCGCTCGGGACATATCAGCAGAACGCCATCCACCTCAAACGCAATCGAGTACTCGAGCAACTGGCGCCGCGTCGCAGCCGTCGTAATCGAGGTAGCGTCCTCGCCGGTCTTGACCTCGGCCACGAACAGCTCGCCATCAATTTCAACGAGATAATCGGCCCGCAACTCAAGCTCGAACGGCTCGCCGTCTACCCGGGGGATCCAGGGAATTCGCGCTTGTCGTTCCACGATTTGGTATCCCGCCTTCTCCAGCATTTCCACGGCATCCTCTTCGCCCGCATTCGCGCGATCCGCTCGGCGCCTTGCGCGCACCGATCCCCTCCATCGCCGTACCCACGCCGCGAGCCACAGCGCAGCCACTGCAGCGACCACGGCGACAATCACAAGCTCGGTCACCCGAAAATTATCGCCGCCCCGGCTGACACTGAGGTGAACTGGGTAGAAAACGCCTTTTCAAAAGCGAGCGAGGAGCCCCGAGTGCGAGGCGACGCGAGCACCGCAGCGCAGCGTACGACGGTACGCGAGCAGCGGAGCACAGCGGCAACGAAGCAGTTCGGGGCCCGCAGCCGGTTTTGAATGGCGTTTTAGCGGCGGCGGCGGTCCGGGAGCTCCCCGAGGCGCACCTTCACCGTGGCACGTTTGCCGTCTTGGTGCACCACGTCGAGCGCCACCGTACTTCCGGGCTTTGCGCTGGCGATCGCCGTGCGTAGCTCAGTGCTGGTTTTGATCGGCTTACCGTCGAAGGCAACAACGACGTCGCCATCGGCCAGCTGGGTGCGGGCAGCGGGGCCATCGGGCGCAATGCCGGCGATCAGCACGCCGGTGCTAGCGCCGAGTTTGTGCTCTTTTAGAATCGCTGGAGTTACGGTAGCGATGCTGGCACCAAGGTATCCGCGTGCCACTTTGCCATCGCGGATCAGCTGCTCCATGATGGGGCGCGCCATGTGCGTCGGAATCGCAAAACCAATGCCCTGCGATCCGCCGCTCCGGGAGGCGATCGCGGTATTGATTCCCACGAGCTCGCCTTTCAGATTCACGAGAGCTCCCCCGGAGTTTCCCGGATTAATCGTGGCATCGGTTTGAATAAAATCTTCGAACTCCTCGATTCCGAGATTCTTGCGGCCCTTGGCCGAGACGATGCCCATCGATACGGATTTGCCGATCCCCATACCATCGCCGACGGCAAGAACGATTTCTCCTAGTCGAAGCGTTGTCGAGTCGCCAAATGCTATGGGCTTGATCGCCGGAAATTTGCCTTTAAGCTGAATCACCGCGAGGTCGACGTGCGGATCTTTGCCAATCACTTTCGCATCGACCTCGGTGCCATCGTGAAGCGTCACTTTGATATTGTCGGCGCCCTCTACAACATGGGAATTGGTTAGGATCCGACCAGTCGCCTCAACGATAACACCGGAGCCTTTGCCGAATGCTTTCTGCGGCATCTCCCAGCCAAACGGATCGCCAAACGGATCCATCCCCAACCGGCCAAAGCCTTTCTGCTGGTGAACTACATCGATGTTGACCACGCTTTCGACCGTGCGTTCGGCGACGTCAGCGATCGTGCCATCGGTCGGAATGCCGGCGGGCGCAGCTTGGGCAACCAGTGGCGCGCTATGACACGCAGCGGCAACAAACAACAAAGTGCGAAGTGATATGCGGTTCATGATGGATCCTGCGATTTGAACCTTGGACCGCAGCCAGGGTTGCCCGTATTCCGGGGGGCCGCCCCGCCGATCGGTTAGGGCGACGGACTTGGCGAACCGGGGGATGGCGGCGGCTTAGGCAAATTTGCTCGGGAATCCGAGGGCTTAGGTCCCGGCGGCGCGCCCTGTGGCTGCCCTGGGGGCGGACTCGAGATCGCAGAATGCGCCGCTGCTCCCGCGGTTCCAAACGGATTGCCCTTCGGCTGGATCGCGGAGCCACTGCCGTTCCCTTCATTTGCCGGTTTACCTGAAAACACCGTTTCGATGTCGTTCTCGGTTCGCTCCGCGGTGTCCCTTCGAACCAGGCCGGGAACGCGGGTCTTCTCGGTTACTACGTAGTACTCCGTTTCGCCTTTCGGCGGGTTGGCTGGATCTAATTCCTGATCGGGCGCTAGCTGCCCGGGCTTTTGATACCGGTAGAGAGTTAACGTTCCCAGTTGCCCCTGATTCGCGCCACGGTACGTGAGCTTCAGCACCGGGGTCAAATCGCTGATCTTGAGATTTGCCGCGTATTCGGTAGGCCTCAGGTTGTTGGCGTTGTCGACGAAATTGGCCGCAGTTTGGTTCGGCTTCTTGGTATCCGCATCGGCCCACGTCTTGCGTTTTTGTCCGTCGGTTTCGGTCTCCACTCGCACCACGGTTTTTGACTTTCCGCCGGACTCGATCGCGATTTCTTCAATTTTGGCGGTGTCGAAACCGCGTGGTTCTAGCAGATGCAAGCTGGATTCGCCGACTTCGAGCCCCGAAATCAGCTCTCGGGAGAACACATACGCCTTGCCGCTCGACTGATCGACGACGTATCGATCACTTCCGCCATACACCAAGCCGCCGACGAGGAAGGTCTTGGGTCCGTCTTTGAATGTGATTGTAATCGACGTTTTGGACTCATCGAGCTTGTAGTCCTTCTTGTTGTCGTCCTTGGGTACGCCAAGGTCTCGCAATGCCCGCAGCGCCGCGACGTCTTTGATCAGCTTTTCAGCAGTTTCGCCGAGTGGAAACTCACGCGTTTTTCGGCTGACTTCTTCGTCTTCTGGCGGAGGTGGCGGAGATGGCGGCTTGGCCGCCGATCCCGAACCTGCCGCAGAGCCCGCTGATCCGGATCCTGCAGATCCGGATCCCGCAGATCCCGTTGAACCGGCAGTTCCTGTTACTGCGGAACCCGCTGATCCGGATCCGGTCGCAACCGCGGATCCTGCAGTGGCTGTGCCCGGAGGCAGAGCAGCGGAACCCGACCCGGTGTCGACGGCTTTCTTCGGCCGAGTCTCGATCACCGTATCCGAGCCCCACCAGTAGCCCTCGGGCTTGCGCTCGATTTTCACGATCTTCTTCGCCGCTTTGTACTCGATCGACACCAGATCAGATTCCTTCTTGTCCCACAACGCGACGCTGCCCTGCGTTGGCTTCACGGTCTTGTCGCGAGTCCAGGTCTGGTACCCATACACCAGCATCACTGCGAGCAGCGCGCCGTGGATCAGTGCTCCTCTCATGGCGTCACCTCTATCTGCGACTTGCGCCGGCGACGGGCCAACGTGCCCAGCAGGCCCAGCGCGAGGACGAGCAGTGGCAGACCGACGATCGTCAGCGTAAACCACACCGCATCCTGGTTCTTTGTGTGCGAAATCGGCTTATCGTCTTCAGAGATCACATCGCCCGCAAACACCTCCTCACCACCGAGCCACTTCGCCGAATCATCGAGTAGTGGCCCAGACACCAGCACCAGCGCAGCGCGTCCCATCGCGCTCTGCACAAGCGCATCCGCGAACAGGTCGGCATCGGCGAACACTAACACCCTCCATCCATCCCGCTCTTTTCCGTCCGCGTCTTTCATCTTGGGCCCTTCAATCGCTGCACCGAGCTGCCAGCGCTGACGCTTCTCGGCCGTAGCCTCGAACGTAAAGTTATCGTTCACATCGAGGAAGCTGGTCTCTTGCGACCGAATCGTGATCGTCTTCTTTGGCTGCTCGCCACCTCCTGCAAACGGCACATCTTCGAACGCGCCCGATTCGATCAGCACCAAGCCCTTGTCGACGGAGCGCGACAACGAGGTCGTCGATGCATGAGCCGAGAACTGGGTGGTAATTGCAAACCGGCGATCCGACGGAGTTCCTCGCTGCGGCAAGAACGCTTGGTCGTCGGTCAGCGGCGCCGGATTGTATTTGAGCCCGATCTTGCCTTCAAACGCCCCCATACTGGCCTCACCCTTGGGATCGAGCGCAATCAAGATGCGACCACCTTTGTCTAAGTAGCGCGACAGCGCCGCCCACTCCGCCGGCTGCAACGGAATCGATGGAGCCAATATCATGACCAACGTGGCATCGGCTGGGACATCCTTGGCTAGGTCGATGAGACCGAGGTCCTTGACTTCATAATTGAGGTCCGAGAGCCGCTTCTTAAACACGCTTGTACGCCGCTCCGGAACGCGGCCTTTGAGCTCGGCGGGTACAGAATCGCGATCCGTGATCTCACCGTGGCCGCTCATCACGTAGGCTTTGCGCTTCTCCCGCACAAGCTTGAGCAGCGCGGAATTCACGTCGCGGTCGAAATTGCGCAACTTGCTGGCGCGTGCCTTTTCGATCTCCGTGTCGATCTCGATGGTTTGCGACTTTTCCTTGTCTCCGGTCCCCCGGACCAATACCACGACGCCATCTTTTGAAACCTTATACTTTCCAGCGAGTTCGGCATCCCCCATACGGTCGTGATCCGAAATCGCGAGACGCCCCCCGGAGGCTGCAAGCGCCGCGAAGTAGTCGCGAACCTGGTTGGCTACTTCGTTCGCCGGCGGAAAGAACAACAACACTTTTATGGCTTCGTTTTGAGCGGCGGCGATCTTGGTCGTCGATGCTCCGGGTGACGATGTCTTGAAGTAGCTGAGGTCGCGCTGAACATTCCGCTCGTTGGCAATGTTGCAGGTCACCATGAGCAGCGCTGCCGCCAGGCCAACGGTTACTCCGGACCAGCCCACATCGCGAACCCGCATGTACTCAATACCTTCATCGCCACCCGCCTTCACGTCGATGCGGCTGCGGAGCGCTGTACCGAGCGATGCCTCAATCATGGCCATCGGAATCAGCGAAGCCACCATTACAATCGACCAAGCAACGGTCACAGCAGTCTCAAACTTAAGAGCCCCCTTTTCCGACAAATCGAGGTGACGCAGACCCCACTTTGTCGTTAGGGCATAGAGCGCTAGCGCAACCAGCACACCGCCGTGACACATGAGCAGCGTGCGTTCGACGTTGCGGCGCGCCCCCGCAGTCGACATCGTTGTGTAGAGTCGCAAGCCGGTCACGCCGAACACGGCGACGAGACCCACACCGGTCAGGACCATGCGAACGCCCGGGTTGTGCCCGAACAAGCGCTCGCCAAGGAACACAAATAGTAGGCCAACGCCAAACGTCAGCGACGCCCACCATGGGGAGGCGGTTCTCATTGCCATCGCTTTGCCTCCAAGGTCTTCACGGCCAGAAGCAAGAAGAAGTACGTGACCGCGAGGTAATAGATAATGTCTTTCAAATTCACGACGCCCCGCATGAACCCATTCTGAAAGTGGATCCACCACAGGTCGAGCTGCTCCAACACGTCGCGCACCGGACTGTCGAGCCGCTTGGCGAGCGGGAACAAAAAGCACATTACCAAGACGAAGAACAAGCCGAGCAGCGCAGCGACGATTTGATGCCGGGTCAATGCCGAGGCAAAAATGCCGATCGCAAGCGACGCAGAGCCCAGCAGAAACATGCCGAGATACCCCACGCCGATCTGAGCCATCGTTACCTTGCCGTTCACTTTGACCAGCAACGGCATATAAATCGACAGCGCGAAGATGATCGCCATGAAGGTCAGCGCGGCGAAAAACTTGCCGAGCACGATCTCGGCATCCCTGACCGGAGAGGTGTTGAGCAAGATCATCGAATGGTTTTGCCGCTCCTCCGCCAGCAACCGAAACGCCAGCAGTACGCCGCATCCGATCGGGATGCCGCTGGCAAAGTAAAAGTAGCGTTCGAGCACCACGGCGGAAAGCCGCTCGCCGGAAAGCGCCTGCGCCTGGAACAGAATGCCTTCGATCAGCAGCGCGGCGAATGCGATCACCCAACCAATGGGGCTTTTCAGATAGCGGCCGATCTCCCGCCTGTAAATGATGCTAGTTGCTCGCATCGGAACCTCCGACTAGGCGAATGAAGGTGTTCTCGAGCTCGCTGCGCGCGTAGTCGAGCTTGAGCAAATCCAGCTTCGCTTCCACAATCGCTCGGCTCACCTCGGCTCGAATGTCCTTTTGGGTCGATAGAGAATACGCGAGGCCGCCGCCTTGTTCGTAGGGTATTCCGACCTTGGTTACGCCGGCGATTGCACCAAGCACCTTGGCAACCTGCGCCTTGGGATCGTCGCCCGTTGGAGCCCGGACGGTGACCGAAATCTGTCGGATCTCGCCCTCGTGCTTCGATAGTTCCGCCTCGGTGCCTTGGCCGACAAGCCTGCCCTTGTCGAGCACCAGCATCCGATCGCAGGTCTGGCTGATCTCGGTCAAAATGTGGCTCGAGATCAGCACCGTGTGATTCTGCTTTAGGTCGTGAATGAGGTTTCTCATTTCGACGATCTGCACTGGGTCCAGACCTCGAGTCGGCTCGTCGAGGATGAGGAACTTGGGTTGGTGGATAATCGCCTGGGCCAATCCGACGCGCTGGCGAAATCCGTGCGACAGCGTGTCGATGGGATCACGCGCGACTCCGCCCAGGTCGACGATCGAAAGGACCTCGGGCAACCGCTTGCGAAGTTCGCCGTGCGTCATGCCGCGAAGCTCACCCGCAAACCGCAGGTAATTCGAAACGGTCATCTCCGCGTAAAGCGGCGGATTTTCAGCTAAAAATCCGATGCGTTTGCGAACTTCGTGAGGGTTGCCGACCACGTCGACGCCACCGACTTCGATGGTGCCAGAACTCGGCCGAAGATCGCAGGCGAGAATTCGCAGTGCGGTCGTCTTGCCGGCGCCGTTGAGCCCAAGAAATCCGACCGTTTCGCCGTCGGATATCTCGAACGAGACTGAACCGAGAGCCCGGTGGCCCCCATAGAACTTGGATAATCTTGTTGCCCGAATCATTCGGTGACCTCGCGCAATCGCAGGCTTGTTAAATCGGCCCTAGAGCTGGTGTCAAGCGTTCCTCTTAACCGGAGTGACCGTCCTGGTGTTCCCGATCCCGGCTTTTTTCGCATGGTAGGGATCGAATCCGGCTCTGCAGGGGTGGACAGCGATTCGCAGGAAATGCGGAGGTAGGGGTAGATCCATGGACGTTATCGCAGCGATCGGCAACACTCGGCTCATCGAGCTCAAGCGCGTCTCCAAGGGGGTGCCCAATCCGGTGTTTGTCAAGTGCGAGCATCTAAATCCCGGCGGCAGCGTCAAGGACCGCACCGCCCGCGCGATTGTGCTCGACGCCGAGGCCCGAGGAGAGCTGGTGCCGCACGCGAATCCTGCGATGACGATCGTCGAAGGAACTGCCGGCAACACCGGGGTGGGATTGGCGCTGGTCGCCGCATCGCGAGGCTACCGCTGCGTATGCGTGCTCCCGGCCAGCGTTGCCGCAGACAAGCGCGTGCAGCTGCTTCAGCTTGGCGCCGAAGTGCGCATCACCAAACCGGCAGGCATCAAAAGTCCGCAAAATTTCCGCAATGTTGCCGCGCAGCTGGCACGCGAAAACGGTTGGTTTCTGGCGAATCAGTTTC
Source organism: uncultured Kofleriaceae bacterium (assembly GCA_964419605.1). Classification (GTDB taxonomy): domain Bacteria; phylum Myxococcota_A; class Polyangia; order Haliangiales; family Haliangiaceae; genus JABFXX01. Next base: position 36,217 of record CAYQQM010000037.1, read on the forward strand.
ATAACCCTGCCAACGTCAGCGCCCACTACGGGGGCGCAGCGTGGTCGGCCACTGGCCCCGAAATTTTTGAACAAACTGCCGGCACTGTGGCTGCGTTCGTATCAGCGGCCGGTACAGGCGGTACCATCAGCGGGGTCGGCCGGTATCTAAAGGAGCACAAGCCCGGAGTGACGATCGCCATGGCGGATCCGTATGGATCGGGACTCGGCGAATGGGTCAACACCGGTACCCTAGGTCCCGACGGTCCGTACGTCATCGAGGGGATCGGATCCGCCAGCGTACCGGGCAATCTCCACCGCGACGCGATCGATTTTGCGGAGAAGATCTCCGACGCCGAGGCGCTGGCGATGGTCGAACGACTCGCGGCAGAAGAGGGGTTGACCGTCGGTGGCTCAACTGGAGTCAATGTCGTGGCAGCGCTTCGCGTCGCAGCACGGCCCGAGGTACGCGGGCCTGTCGTGACGATCGCAGCCGACCAATGGGACCGCTACCGATCGACCGCCTGGATGAAGGCCTGGGAGGCGCGACAGCTCAGCAACGTGGTGTTTGTCCCCGAACCCGATTCATAGGCCCACTGCCACCCGCTGGCTGCGAATTGCTGAAATATGCCAGTTTGTTGCAATCTCCGACACTTGACGGAGTCCTCAATTCCGATACGGTCGGGGTCTACTCATGGTTTCCCCTAACCTTCGCATCGACCGACCTCCGCACACCCCGGGCGCCGTGCATCCCCGCGAAGCTGGGATCCTCGAGCCTCAAGTAGAGTATCCTGCACACCCGGCCCAGCCGCGTCCACTACGGGTCTGCATGATGGTGACGTATGACCTGGCTTCGCCGTGCGGCGGCGTCAAACACCACGCCCAGCAGTTGGCGCAAGCGCTGCGCCGGCGCGGCGACGAAGTCACGATCGTCGGTCCGGCTTCGGCGCCGGTCCACGAGCCGCATACAAAAACGTTTTCTGGCGTCGTGAATGTACCGGCCAACGGGTCGGACAACATGCTCGGAATTCTCGTGCGGCCGTGGCAAGTCGCAGCGTTTTTTCGCCGCAACCCCTTCGACGTCATTCACATCCACGAACCATCCCAGCCCTCGCTCTCGTATTGGTCGGTGTGGGCAACATACAAGACTCCGCACGTCGCGACATTCCATGCGTACGCGGAGAACGACTCGAAGAAGTTCACGTTAGCGCGCAAACTGTGGGCCCCAACGATCTTCCCGTTCTTCCAGCGCGCCATCGCCGTCAGCGAGCCTGCGGCAAAATACGCCCGAGTCACTTGGAAGCGCTCGCTGTCAGTCATCCCCAACGGGGTTCCCACCGACATCTTCACGCCCGCACCTACGCGGCTCCTCGGCGGCGAAACCCAAGGCCCAATCCGGCTGTTTTTCGCCGGCAGGGTCGGCGATCTGCGCAAGGGCGCCCGCTACTTGTTCGACGCCTATCGCGCGCTTGTAGAGCGCGGCCTCCACGTCACGCTCGATATCGCCGGAGAATTGGGACAGCACCCTGCCCCCCCGTCGCTGCCCGGGCTGCGCTATCACGGAGCGGTTGGATTCGAACGGCTCGTCCAACTGTACCGCGAGTGCGACGTATTCGTGGCTCCGTCGACCGGTCAGGAATCGTTCGGCATTGTTTTGCTCGAGGCCATGGCATCGGCAAAGCCCATCGTATGCAGCGATATCGACGGGTACCGCCAGGTCGCGATCCCGGAAGGTGCCTTCCTCGTTCCGCCTGCGGATACTGGAGCGCTCGTCGACCAGCTTGCTCGCGTGGTGGCGCTCGACAGCGCGGAGCGTCGCCGACGCGGTGAGATCAACCGCAGAGCAGCGCTGCGCTACGATTGGGACCTGCTCGCCGACCGCGTTCGCGAGGAGTACGTGGCTGCGATTCTCGAACGCGCGGCCAAACGCGGCCCTCACCGACAGCAAAAAGCGGCGGCGGCAGCGGCGTTAGCGCGCGAGAGCTGAGGACCCTGAGGCGTGTCGGCTGATCATTCACTCTGCGAAGCACAGCAGGCCCCTCGGAGCGACGACCCATCCCAAGATCTCGCAAAGCTGCGAGATTGCGGTGACATCGCTCACTCCAAGCGGGTCCCGAAGCTGCACACCGTGGTTCGCATTGCTGCGATCGCCGTGGTCTGCATCTTCTTGTGGTTGTTCATGCGCGACGTCGATTGGCGGCGTCTAGGAGAAGAGCTTCATCACGCCAAGCCGGCCCACCTCGTGGCAGCGGCAGCGCTGAACTTCGTGCTGATCATCGGCAAGGCCGTGTGTTGGCGGATCATTTTGGCACCGCGATACGACGTCCCGACGGTGCGACTGGTGCGTTACACCATCGTAGCATTCGGGGCTTCCGTGCTTGCGCCCGCGCGCGCCGGCGAACTCTTACGGGTGTGGATGCTGCACAAGCGCGATGGAGTACCCGTCGCCGACGTGGCGGCTGTTGCGATCGCCGAAAAGCTACTCGACGCCGTATCGATCCTCATTCTGGTCGCGCCGCTGCCGTGGCTGCTGCCAAACCTCGACGCCTGGGTCACTCGGTCGATTCTGATCTGCGCTGCAATCGCTGTTGCAGCATTTGTTGCGCTTTACGTCGCAGTGGGCCGTATCACAGCACCCGGTTCGTGGTTCGCGCGATTCATTGCCGGAATGCACGTGCTGCGCAGCGGCCATCGCTTGGTCGGATCGTTTGCGGCTCTGTTCTTAGTTTGGGCCGCCGACCTAACGATGATTTCTCTGGTCGCCAATGCCGTCGGCATCGAACTATCGATCCCCGCCGCACTGCTCATTCTGTTCACGCTCAATCTCGCAATTACTGCGCCGTCGACCCCAGGCGGAATCGGCGCCCTCGAAGTGGGCGTGCTCGCCGCAACGCGGTTGTTGGGTATCGCCGACGAGCCAGCGTTTGCCTTCGCGCTCCTGTATCACAGCTTGCAGATCGTGCCGCTGGTCATCGTTGGGCTGGCCCTCGAGTGGCGGCTCGTGCTTGGCAGGTCTGGGTACCAGATCCGCGCGAGCGGATAAGGCTTTTGCACCCGATCCACAGTGCCCATCCTGGCAAGACGGGCCCTACTCCACGGCCTCGATGACGTCCCTACCAGCGCCACCATGGGGTGCGCCACCGGGGTAGCCTCCCATCATATCATCATCTGAGTCAGCATCGTCTTGGTCAGCTTCTACGTCCACGGTGAGACGCTTATAAGCCCCCAAACCCGTTCCAGCTGGAATCAAACGCCCCATGATGACGTTCTCTTTCAGCCCGCGGAGGTAGTCGACTCGGCCATTGATCGACGCTTCGGTCAATACCTTCGTCGTTTCCTGGAACGAACTCGCGGAGATGAACGACTCCGTAGACAGTGACGCTTTCGTGATCCCAAGCAGCAGCGAATCACCCTTAGCAGGTTGCCCGCCGGCGACAATGACGCGCTCGTTCTCCTCCTCGAAGATGTGCTTCTCGACATGCTC
>CAYQQM010000038.1:0-38576 GCA_964419605.1 uncultured Kofleriaceae bacterium
AGGTGCCCGGGATGCGAAGCCGCAGCCGATCGACTTATTATCCGGCGGGCCCTTAACCCCCGTGCATCAATATCTGCTTCGTTCGAGAACGACCTTCAGGTATACGTATGTATCGCACCGCCGGATATGTGGGTGCGCCTAGGAGGTCGCCTGTGTTCGTTGGCCGCGCTCACATCAGCCAAGTGCTATCCGCGTTGTTTGTGGTGGTGATTGGAGGGTGTGGCGACATGGGAGGCTGTGCGGGCAGTGGACCGCTTCCCGAAGGCGGCTACCCGGGTCACCAGACCATCGAGGGAGGTGGTCAGATCCGGCTCAGTCCGTCTGGCTACGAAAAGCTCACACGCTGGACCGAGGACAAGATCAACTCCAGCCTGGTCGGCGGCTTCTGTAAGCTACCGGGTACATTCGACGCAGGCGGCGGGGGGAGCTTCTGCACTGCCGACCATGGCGATGGGTGTGCCCCTGGTTGTCGGATCCACATGTCCCTCAATCGGGGCACGTTCCAGGCTCCCGCCGTCAACGACCAAACGATGTTCGTTTCGGCTTCGATAAAAATCGACATGGTCGTCGATCTGAGCCTTAACGCCAGTCCATTCGATTGTAGTGCCCTTCGCCTCCAAGGCGACAACGTTGCCATTGGTGGAAATGTCGCGTTTACGGTGTCTCCCGCCGATGGCTCGGTGACCCTCAAGGTACTCGACATCACCAAGTTTGACATCGGCGCGATCGGACTCTCCGGCTGCGGCGTGGTCGGCGATATCCTGGCCTTCTACAAACGGACCTTTTCGGAAGAACTGAAGCAGTCGGCAATTGAGCGAATGACGCCTTCGCTTCAGGAGGCCTTCGACGAGTTTCTGCCCAAGCCATTTGGGGTCGAAGGCGTTGCCGATGTCAGTCAGCTCGTCGGAACCAACGCTGCAGGTCCGGCGTTGCTCGAGACTCGAATGGTTTTGGGTGGCTACGCGAATGTCGCCCGCGGCGGCATGAGCCTGGGCCTCATCACTACCATTAACTCCGACGCGAATCCAAAAACGCGTCAAGACATCCTCGACGAAAACGATATTCCGGTTGCCAGCGAGCCGAACCGCTGTTCCCCTCCGATCCCGGTTGCGAATTTTGCGGCCCCGCCGTACGCCATGCACTCTGTCGAGCGGCGTCAAAGCCTGAGTGGACAGGCGTTTGCGCTCATGCCGGCCGGTGCGTTCACCGGTGCACCGGAAGTGGATGGTGACTTTGGGGTTGGGATCTCGGAGACGTCCCTCAACTTACTGGGGCGCCACATCGTGACCTCGGGCGCGCTATGCATGGGGATAGGGACCAGCCCGACGTTTCCCAACCTCAATATCGGTGCGTTTAACGTCATTCTGCCGTCGATAGGCACCTTGCAGTCCGAGGATGGCAAAGATCCGGTTTTGCTCGTCGGTCGACCTCAGCGCGCGATAGGCATCAAGATCGGCGAAAACACGAAGAAATCCCCCGCGCTTACGTTGGAGTTCAGCCACTTGGAAATCGATCTGTACGCGTTCTTATACGAGCGCTACGTCCGGCTCCTTACCATGGACCTCAGCGCCGACGTGGGCTTCAATCTCGAAGTGGAGGTACCGCGCGGTAGAAACCCCTTGATCAAACCTGTGTTGGTCGGAGTTTCGGGTGACACGATCGGTGTCGAGATCATCAATAGTAATTTCGTCAAGGAAAAGCCGCAGGAGCTAGAAGCGGCATTGCCCACGCTTTTCGACGTGGTCATACAAACCATTGGCAACATCGATCCGATCGAAATTCCATCGTTTCTCGGGTTCAGCGTAGCGGATCTATCGCTTCACCGCCGAGTGACGGACGAGGACACATTCCTTGCGATCGAAGCATCGCTTCGACCCAGCGCATCCGCGCTCCAGTTTGCGAACCCGGATGGCGGGCAGTCGCCCGCAGGCGACGTTCGGCCCGCGCCGCTGCCCAGCGCAGGAACGGCAAAGCTTCGCGAGGTGACCAACCCTACGGCGCCAACGATCCGCGACGCGCTGGCCCGCACGTCGACCGGCGGCTTGCCGTCGGTCACGTTTGACGCCGATCGATTCGACTACGCAATGGGAACGCCGCGCGAGCTGGAATGGAGCTGGAACATCAACGGCGGCCTGTGGCGCGAGTTTCAAAGCGCATCGCCGCTGGTGATTACCGACCGCGTGTTTGCGCTGCAAGGCAAGTATCGCATTGGCCTGCGGTCGCGCGTGAAGGGCGATCCCCACACGGTTTCCGCTGTAACCGAGACACCGGTCATCATCGACTCGGTGGGTCCCAAAGTATTTGTCGATAAGGCGACGTGGAAAAACGACCGACTCCTCGTTCCCGTCCGCGATGCCGTGAGTGGAAGAGACGTGCAGGTCGCGTTTGGCAGTCTCGGCTCTGATGTCCCGGCGACCGAATGGGTACGCGAAGCCAATGCCTCACTGTCGCGCGAAACCTATGACCAGCTACAATCCGGCGGAGAAGTGGTCGTATTTGCGCGCGACGAGTTGGGCAACCAAACCGTTGAGCTGGTTTCCCCGACCGGCGGTTCGGCAACCGGAGGCGGCTGCGGCTGTCAATCGACCGGGCGGGCCGGAGCGGGCGCGCTGATTCTCATGCTAATCGTTGGGACGATGCTGTGGCGCTCCGGGCGACATAGAGCGGGGCCGCCGCGAAGGAAGTCCCCCTGGGGGGCACGTCGTATGGCGACGATGCTGGGACTGTGGGCTCTCGGGTCGGTTGCGGCATCGCTGCAACCGGGCTGCAGTTGTGAAAACCCTACGAGGTGCGAGGTCGCGGCGGACTGTCGTTGCGACAATCAAGTCCCGTTCTGCATCGATAACGTGTGTGTTTGCTCAGACACCGTTCCGCTCGGTCACGTCGGACCGTACTCAGGGGTTGCCGTGAGTCTGGACGGTGCGATCTGGATCTCGGCGTACGCGCAATCGCACGGCGATCTGGTCGTAGCGCAAGCCAAAGGCAACGGCCGCATTCCCGACGAAGCGTGGGAATGGGTGGAAGGCGTTCCCGACGGTCCGGTTGTGGTCTCGGACTCGAAGATTCGCAACGGCGTGGGCGATCCGGGTCCAGATGTCGGCATGTACACGAGTATCAAGATTGCGCCATCGGGAGCCCCGATGGTCGCGTACTTTGACGTGGATCGGGGCACGTTGCGATTTGCGACCAAAGTTGGGGGCGAATGGCGGTTGTCCGATATCGATGTGGGGACGGGCGGAACTGAAAACCCGGGCGACTCGGTTGTCGGAATGTACACGTCGCTCACGCTGCGCAGCGACAATGGCAGGCCAGGTGTCGCGTATCTCGCGCATGTCAACGGTCCCGGGGGCGTTCGCGCCGAAGTTCGATATGCGGCCGCGCAAACTAACACGCCGACAGGACCTGGCGATTGGCAGGTCTGGGTCGTGGATACCAGCATCGTGCCGGTCACTGATGAGGCTCACCCCAACTTCTACCCGCTGCCTAAAGGACTGGGGTTGTTCATCGATTCCGCGCGGAGCCCGGCAAATCAAGCGCCGGTCGTCGCCTACTACGACCGGGCCGCCGGGCAGCTCAAGATTTCGAGATTCAATCCAACGACCTCTACGTTCGGGGCACCCATCGTCCTCGACGGTTCGCGCGGTGTCGACGTGGGCTGGTCGCCGTCGCTGCAGATCGATGAAGATGGCAAGGCCCACGTCGCCTATGTGAGCGCCACGACCAACGATCTCAAGTATGTGGTCGAGGGAGGTACGCCGGAGATCATCGACGATGGCTATCGCGTCGGCGGGCTCACCGTAGATGGCCTGCCTAAGCCAGAACTTCATTTTGTCGGCGACGACGTCAATCTGATCGTCCGCACCAACCAAGATCCGGTCGTCGTGTACCAAGATGCGACCACGCAAGAACTGTTGTTCGCACAGCGGCATCCTCTGGGTTGGGATCGAACGTCCCTCGCCGGGGGCACCGAAAAGCAAAAGTGGCCAGGGGCCTACGGGTTTTTCGCCGCAACCGCATTAAACGACCCCGACCTGATTATCACGTCGTGGGTTATCAACCAGCCGATCAACGAGAACTGGGTCGAGGTATTCAGCCAGGAACTCGACGAGTAAGTGCGTAGCGCAGTTCATTTGTCCCGCGGGGACGCGTTCGTCGTAGGGATCCTCGCGTCGGCACGGACGCCGACACTCGGGTGATCGAATCGACTCATTTGCGGTGATGCATCGTTGGCTTCGTCGCTCCGGTGCTCGAGTACTGCATGTACACTCCGCTCCTCGCTCCTCCCACGGGATTCGTTCGCCGCAAGGACCCGCGCTTCCCCGCGGACGAGGACGCGCGGCGATCAATTCGGCTCACTTTCGCCGCCTCGCCTCACCGCAAATGACCGTGCGCTACTACCCACAGTTCATTTGCGGTGATGCATCGTTGGCTTCGTCGCTCCGGTGCTCGAGTACTGCATGTACACTCCGCTCCTCGCTCCTCCCACGGGATTCGTTCGCCGCAAGGACCCGCGCTTCCCCGCGGACGAGGACGCGCGGCGATCAATTCGGCTCACTTTCGCCGCCTCGCCTCACCGCAAATGACCGTGCGCTACTACGCACAGTTGCGATAGAGAGGCGTTTGCATCGCCGCGTCGCCACCGCCCGTCGTTGTCTGCGTCGACGAGAATCGGTGAGGCGATGGCAAACGGCGTGACCCCGGGGCGGTGCCACCGATCTTTTTGATACGTGCCTGTAAGTTCCAGGGGAAGTGGCGAATCGCCGTCGGCGGTAATGCCGATAAAGGTGTCTATTCTCCCCACAGGGACGCGGCCTTCCCAGCGGTGGACTCGCACACCCGGTGGAACGTCGATCGTTCGCGCCACAGAGGGCCCGACGTTGATCCGTATGCGATCGACCTTCATCCACCGGGTTTGTGAAACGGTTACCTCGACCCACACCGCACCGCTTGCGGCCGCGACGCATTGGCCCGGTCCCACCCCCCAAGGGGAGTTCCCTTGGGGGGCCCCCCTTCGGGGCGCTATGTCAGAGTTCCGTGTCGGCGCTACCCCGACATCGAGCCACGGCCCCGAGGTAGCGACGACGCGCCGCGCTCGGATCGCCGCCACGAATCCAGGTTCATCGAACGGTTGAGTGCGCGGATCGTCGACGAATACGTAGTTGCGCGTTGTGCCATCGAGCACCCAGTTTAGGTCGTGGGTATCGCTGTTACCGAGCGGCGCGACGAGATGGCCGTGACTGAACAGCGTGTACAAATCGGTGACGCTGGTGTCAAAGCGCCGGTCTCCCGGAACATTGAAAGCGGTATGGCCTGCCAGTACCTCCACGGCGTCGAACTCGAGCGGAAACGGTGGTGGCCACGACACGCCGTTCCATCCCGCGGCGTCGTACAGCGCCGATGACCTCAACCGCGGATGATTTAGTTGCACGACTGGACGGCCCGGAAGAGAACGCGCAATGCGAAAAAGTTCCGACGTGTCTGCGCGCTCGATGGTTTCCGGATCGGGTCCTGCGCCGATTGCGGGATAGATGCCGAGGTGCATTGCGGCGGACCCGAGTTCGTTGGAGCGGATCGATACGACTCGCGGTTCGAGGTGCAGAGCCGCGATTTCGGCGTTTAGGTCGCCGTGGACATTGTGGTCGGACAATCCGATGACCTGAATGCCAGCAGCGACTTGGGCTACAACGCGCTGCGGGTTGGGTACCGCGGAGTCGTTTGATGCTTGCGCGTGGACATGGAGATCCGCCGCCAGCGTTCCGACCGGATTCCATGCGCGCTCGAGCGCAATATCGAGTGGTACTCGGCCTCGATTCGGCGGTAGCGCGACGCGACCTTTGAAGAGCTCGTACTCGATGCCACGCCACGCCCACACGTTGTATTCCCCGTAGGGGACACGACATGGGGCAGGCCGTTCGGAACCGATCGGAATTTCCGCAGTGCCCTCGGCGATGATGAGGCCATCCCACGATCCCACCACACCCGGTCCGAGAGTGCAGGCAGTCGCGCCTTGGCGAACGCCGAGACCGTCGAGCTGCCCCAAGTGAAGCGGCCGGTTCGCGGAATCGAGCAGCAACACTCGAGCACCCACCGGCTGACCATCGGCGGTGACCCGAACGACAAGCGAAGTTGACGAGTGTTCGGTTACAGCGGAGCCGTGTGACGTGGTCTGCGTGGCGGGTGGATTTTCAGAACGCCCGCCGTCACAGGCGAGCACAGCAGCGACGAGAGCGGTTAGTCTCACAGTCGGAATTCAGCACCCACAGTGACCTTTGCCCCTAGTTGCGGTTCGAGCCCGAGGCCTCGGTTGAACGCGGCGAAACCGACGTTGATTTGTGCTTCTCCGGTGAGCGCCAAGTCCGGCGTCATCGAAACTCGGACGCCGGCTCCCGCGAGAATCGGAATGGCTAGCCCGGTCACGTCGTCAGTTCGGAACCGCGCGATCCCGATGCCGACACCACCGCGAAGATATGGCCAGAATCCGCTTTGAGCCCTGGCGAGAAAGTGGCGCACCGATGCGGCGACATCGATCGAATTGCCATCGGCGACTCCGTGATTACAAACAAACTCGTTGCTGCGATCGCGGAAGCACTTGGCATCATTGCCGCCAAACGTGAAGCCCGCGATCCCATCAAACCAATCGGCCTCTGATAGTTGGTAGAAATAGTGGCCGGCGATCCGCAGCCCGCCAGGCGTTGTTCCGCCACCTGTGGCGAAGCCGACTTCTGCGCCGATGCCCTGATCGCTCATATCCGCGGGCGCCTTTGGCGCTGTCGTTGAAATCGGACCGGTGTACGCCGGCTCCAACGTTGGCGAGTCGGCGAGTACCTCGCCTGTACAAAGCAGGGTGGCGACCGTGATGGTGCCTAGTCGCCGCGACATACCAGTACCTTCGCTCCGCCCGCTTTGCTGTCGCGCTGCTTGCATACGTATCCAGGGTCTAGGAACGCGCAACTCGGATCATCGGCGCAACTAAATGCGCACACGCCGCCCGCCTCAGCGATACATCGGGCGCCTTCTGGGCACCCCGCATCGTTGTCGCAGAGCAAGGTGCAGAATCCCCCAGGCCAATCTTGGCTAGGGGGGAGGCATTTCGTATCGCATTCGGCGCTGACATCGCAACGCGCGCCGAGGGCGCGCGATACATCGGAATTTCCACAGCCGCACAGGAGCGCCGTGATCGCCACGATCCAGGTTCGCATGGCGCGAACCTAGCACTACTGTGTCAGGTTAGGGCCGAGCGAGGCTCGCTGCAATTGAGTTGTTTCATGGATTTACGATCTTGCGGCCCCGCAGGACTCGAGGTCGACGCCCCCCAGGGGACTTCCTCCGGGGCGCCGTGAACGTGATCGTCGTCGTGATCGGGCCGCGCACGTGAGCGGGAACGACCGCGTGGCCGTGATCCACGCCGCGAACGATCGAGCCGTGGAACTGCCACCCATGTTCCCGCTTGCACATCTTCGACGGCATTGAGGGTAGCGGCCACGGCATCCAGGCCGAAATCAAAGCACAGTTCAGGGCGTTTGAAGTCAACGGAATTGTTTGGGTGGAGGTCAAGGCGACTGATGTCGTCGGTAGTCCAGGTCCAGAACGCCGCCCATGTACCCAGGTGGTTCTATTTTTTGGTAGTCGATTTCCGGGTCTTACTACCAGCCCCCCGGCGGGTCGGCTTTGTCGGGGGTGGAGTAGTTTTCGCTACCTGCAATCGCCGGATGGCTCGCAATCGCAGTGTGCGATCGAGCTTGGGCTTAAACGGCCCCGCGTCAAAATCTTGTACAACGCCGGCTCGCACTTGGGCATCCTCTTTGAGGAGCAGGGCGCGGACCTGATCCGGCGAGGATAGCGACCGGAGCCGCGCGGTGGTGGCCGGGTTGCGCAGCGATCGCGCGAGCCGACCCAAGATCGGCAGGTGCAGCCGGTCGTACTTAAGGCCGAGCATGAAGAACAGATACGTAGGGTTGCCATCGGGTGCCCCAAACGCGATGCCCTCCCACGACCGGCCGACGATCAAGAACGGCCGGCCGATCTTGCCCTTATCCCGCGCCCGCGTATGAAGAAACGCGACGCCGCCTTCCATCGCCGTTGAAGCGAGCGACTCGCGTTCCACCACTGCGCCCACAAACCACGGCTTATCGGTGAGCCAACCGTTCGTATAGGCGCGCGCCGCGAGTTCGTCGATGACCGCGATCGGCGTGGTCGCCCGGAGGTTGGTGATGATCGCTTGGTCCGGTAGCAGGTCTTCGAGCGGCAATTTCATTCCGTCGGGGACGTCGACGAAATTCTCATCTTCACCGACCAGTTGATCGGAAATCCATTGATCGATCGCCTGGCGATTAAATCGCCATTGGCGATCGATTTGCAGCGATGGAATCTTGCCGGTCGACACCAGCTTTGCCACCGTTTGCTCCTCAAGATGGAGATAGGCTGATAACTCGTGCATGGTTAGCAGCTGCCCGTCGGTCCCTTGCTTCTTGGACATTCGACGCATTCTAGAAGGCTAGAAGCGCACACGCCAACCTACGTGCCGTAAGATTTCATCATGAACGCCGTGCGAGGGTGGTTCGGACGACCGGGAGTCGTTTGGGGAACGAAGCTGTTGCTCGTCGCGGGGCTTGTCGGGTTTGTGCTGGCGGCGTGGCTGGTGGAGTTGGCGGCAGGTCTCCAGCGCCCCGTTGCGCTTGGGCCGCTGTTTGCGGGATTTATGGCAGGCGTACCGGCGGTGTTATGGCTCGCGTTTTTCTACTCCCGCGAACCAAAACATGTTGTCGCCGGGGTTGCTGTGTTGGGGATGCTAATCGCCGCGCCGCTTGCGAACTTCGTTCAATACCAGGCCGTTCCTCCGGTTTCCCTAGCCGTTCACGGCCTATCAGCACTATCGCTCGATCGCTTACTGTACGCGGTACTCGTAGCTGGCGTCGCTCAGGAGGTGTGCAAATACGCCGTGGTTCGTTACTCGATCTACCTGTCGGAGCGGTTCGACCATCCGATGGATGGCGTCGTTTACATGATGGCGTGCGGTACCGGCGTTGCCATCTGGGTGAACTATCACCGGCTTTCTGGGCAAGGCCATCAAGTCATCCTCTCGACAGCAGCTGCTCAAGCGGTTGTGACTACCCTGGCTCACGCCTCGTTTGCGGGTGCCTTGGGCTACGTCGTGGGGCGGGCAAAATTCTCAAAACGCTCAGGGATGGTTCGCGGTCTGTTGTTGCTTCTGGGCCTTTTTGGCGCTGCAGCGCTCAACGGTCAGTTTACCATCGTAGAAAGCTGGGTACTCCCGAGCGGAATGGCGCAGCATCCCTGGCGCGGCGTTGGATATGCGGCGCTGTTCGCGAGCGTGGTTTTTGGTGGGATATGGCTCGCGGCTCGACGTCTGATGAACGTGCCAGCTCCGGAGGCGGCGGTCGCCAAGCCCTCTGACGATCTGCGGGTCGTAAATCTGCCGACCGGGGAGCAGCCAGCGACCGTAGGCGTTGCCGCCGTTTCGCCCGAGCCCTTGGGCGAGCGATCCGCGACGCAAGTGGGTGAACTGGACCCGGTGGAAATCGCAGCAGCTGCGCTTGCCCGGCTGCGCGAACGCGCACTCAACGACTTGAGCCATCTGAAACGTTCCTACGAGAGGAACGACGGACTTGTCCTTGTGCTTGCGCTCGTGGTGATGGTGGTCGCCGGACGCGTGCACGCGCGACTTGTCACTCCGCCGACCGAAGTATTTGAAAGCCACGGGCTACGATTCGTGCATTCGACCTCGTGGCTTGCGCCGGAACCAACGTGGCTTGCCCCACCGCGTTTAATCTCGGACGTGCAGCGCAATCCATCAGCGGCTTCAAAAACTAGCTCGTACCACGTGGAATTCACCTCGACGATTGACCCCAAAGCGAAGATCGAAGTCCGCATTGATTCCGCTCCGATGTGGTCAAACATCGCGATGGCGTTGGAACTCGAGCGCCGTTTGCGCTGGGGTGAGTTGTACGCACTCGATGAAAGCCGGCTGCGCACCATCGATGGACACGAATGGCTCCGCACAACGTATCGCTACGCGTACAGCGACGGGGTACCCCGCATAGGTCGGGCGATGGAGTACGCGACGTCGGACCGCGAGCAGGTTTACGTGGTGACGATGTTTGGCACTGCGAACGAGCTGGCAACGATGGAGCAGGTGTCCGCGCCCTCGCTGCGCGTTCGGTCTCAGATGGGCAAGCCCATGGTATCGCAAGTATCCCATCGAGGTCGCATTGCGTACCCGGGGCCCATCGGTCGAACCTTCGATTCGACCGTTATGGTGATAGTCGCCGACGTTGTGGAAGGCCGGATCTACGCTCGCGGCGGCGGTTCCGGGGTGGTCGTCGGGGCAGACGGATCGGTGCTCACCAACGCCCATGTGATCCATGACAAAACCAATCGACTTCGCGATTTGTTCGTGATTGCTCGCTTTTCGGCGATCGATCGCGCGCCCCAAATCGAGTGTGCGGGGCATCCCAATCGCAGCAAGCTACTACCCGATGCAGATCTTGCGCTTCTAAAGTGTGACGCAGATCTAGACGGTCGTGCCTGGGCTCCGAGTACCGCAAAAGCGTGGATCCCGATCCCTCAGGCTCATGCGCGCGATATGGCGATCGGGGAGCGCCTCTGGGTGCTTGGCTTTCCCGAATCGGGTGGGGGTGGGCTCCGCGTCGATGAGGGCGCGGTGCAGGGATTCACTGGTGCCAATGGGGCGGTGGGGCGCGACTACATTAAGACGGGAGCGTCGATTTCGAGCGGAAGTTCCGGTGGTCCCGTGGTCAGCGACCGCGGCGAGCTGGTCGGTATCGCATCGGCGTATCGGGCCAGCGGCCGAGTCGGGCTTGTTCGGCCTCTGCGCGCGGCAAGTCCGCTGCTGACCTACGCAGCGGTTGGGTGGACGCCGCTCGAGAACCACACGGCGGTAGAACTTGAGCTTCCGAAGACGTCAGCCACAACTGAGGGTGTTCGTATTGTTACAACGGTCGTGGATGACGCGACAGCGGCGCCTATTGCCGATGCCCTTGTCATGTTGCTGCGCCCTGAAATCTCAGCAGCGGCAATCGATCTCAATCGTCTTCATGTTCAGGCGGCCGCGTGGGGCAAGGCCAACTCTCAGGGCGAAGTCGGACTTAGGCAGCTCGTTTCATCAGGGGTCTATACGGTGATCGTAACGGCGCCCGGATACGAGACGATGGTCGGCGATCGCAGCGTCCATATCGACAGTAAAACAGCGGTCAATTTCAATCCGTGGGGCACGATCGAGTTGCGGGCTCGCTAGCGCCACCTCGACCGCCTATCACGACTACTTAGTGCTTGATCGCTGGATTGCTGCCGTCTTGCGGGTGCCCGGAATCTGGAGAATCGGTAGGACGCGGGGCTCGCTTGGTTCGCAGCGCGCTATGGATCGTCATCTCCAACGTCCGAATGTTGAACGGTTTCTGCATGAATGCATCGGGCGGCTCTGTGCCGGGCGGCTTGTCTGAAAAACCGGACATCACGATCACCGGAGTGTTGGGATGAAGGCTGCGGGCGATCGGCAGTAGTTCGTCGCCGGTGCGTTTGGGCATCATGACGTCGAGCAGGACCACATCGAAGTGCTCGCTTCGTAGCAACTCCTCGGCGCTACCGCCATCGCATGCGATGACCGGAATGGCTTGGCGTCGCACGAGCAGGCGCTGGATGGTTTGTCGCACCGACGCTTCATCATCTGCGACCAGAACTCGCAGGCCCACGAGCTGGTCGATCCGCGGTTCGCTTTGCCGCTGTGGCGCGGATGGTTGTTGCACCGCTGGAAGGCGAATCGCGAACGCGGTTCCATGGTGGAGTCGCGAGGTCACTGAGATGTCGCCTCCGAGGCTCTTAATGATGCCGAGGGCGGCCGACAACCCCAATCCGCGATGGTTGGTCTTGGTCGTGAAGAACGGTTCAAAGATCCGGTTCAGCGTCAGAGTATCCATTCCGGATCCGTCGTCGCGGATTTCGAGTTCCCACGCGGTCGGCGTGGCGCGGCTGGTGATGCGAATGGTGCCGGAGTCACCGCAGGCATCGGCGGCGTTCACCGCGAGGTCGAAGATGACCTGTTGCAGCATGTTGCGGTCGGCGCTGATCGTGATCGGTTCCGCGGATTGCTCCACGAGGAGTGCGATCGTCGATGGGATCGCCTTTTCGATCCGAGCTCTCACGTCCGTGAGCAACGCGTTTGGATCGAGCCGAGTCGAGACGAAGCGTCCCCGGCCCGAAAACGCGAGCAGTTGTTTTGTGACGCCGGCCATCCGGTGGGCCGCGCTATCGATCCGCCCAACGGCCTCGCGGAGTTCTTCCGGCAGCGCTTTGTCTTCGCCCAACATGTTGGCCTCGGACACTACGCTTACGAGCTGGTTGTTGAATTCGTGTGCTAGTCCGCCCGCAACTCGGCCAAGGCACTCCAGGCGGTGGCTCGCTGCGTCGCGGGCGTTGGCGGCGCAGTCGGTGATATCGACGAAACACGCGAGGATGTAGGGAGTTCCGTCGCAGTCTCGATAACGCGCAGAGATACGAGCGTAGTGGGTCGCAGTTCCGGCGGTGAACTCGCAATCGTACCCCACTTCTTTTTTTGCCTGCTCGACGAGCGATGGCCACCCGCTTTCGAGCTGTGCGGAGCCCCTCCAAACGGGTTCGCCAACGGTCGGTTTCCATGCGAGCCGGCCAGCGACCCTGTTCACCGCGACGAGGGTCCCCGCCGCGTCGACGACAACGGCCGCGACCGGCAGTTGCTCGAAGTCGGCGATCGCGCTTAGCAGGCCCTTCATCACCTACTCAATTCGGCTACCTTCATTGTGTCGCTCAGTGAAGGGTCGGGACGCGGTCGGGTATGCGCAAACCTCGAGCATAACCCTCTGTATTTACTAGGGTCTATGGGTCGACAAACGTCAAAACTGACGCTCCTCGCCCTTCCTTCGGCGTTTCTCCAGGAAATTTCCGACTTGGATCGCGCTGACCGCCATCAGGTGCGTGGGCCCAAGCACCTGCACACGCCGCCTGGAACGCTATTAACTCTGCGTGCTTGCCCCATCTTTGCTCGCCGTGCTACCGCTCCAAGCGCTCTATGCCCGTGTTGGACCGAAGTGCGATCGACCCAGACGCCGATCGCGTGGTCCGCAAGCTAACTCGAGCCGGGTACAAGGCGTACCTGGTAGGTGGATGTGTGCGTGACCTGCTGGTCGGGGAGACTCCGAAGGACTTCGACGTCGCTACTAGCGCCACTCCCAACGAGATCCGCGCGACCTTTCGCAACTGTCGCATCATCGGCCGCCGGTTTCGGTTGGCCCACGTATTTTTTGGATCGAAGATCATCGAAACCGCGACGTTCCGGGCGAATCCCCGCGATGACGACGATCGCGACCTCCTGATCCGGCGAGACAACGTGTTCGGCACGGAGGCCGAGGACGCACGGCGACGCGATTTTACGATCAATGGTCTATTTTACGACGTCGAGAGCGAGGAAGTGCTCGATCACGTCGGCGGGCTCGCCGACCTTGAAGCCAGGCTGGTGCGCACAATCGGTGATCCCGACATTCGCTTCCAGGAAGACCCAGTTCGCATGCTGCGCGCGATCAAGTTTGCTGCGCGCTTGCGCTTTGACTTTGAGGAGGCTACCTGGCGGGCGCTGTTGCGGTGGCGGAGCGAGATATCAAAATGTGCGCCACCGCGGGTGCTCGAAGAGGTGTATCGGCTTTTGCGCGGGGGTGCCGCTCGGCGGTCGTTTGAGCTCATGGTCGAGGCCAACGTCCTTGCCGTGCTGTCGACTCATGCCGCCGGGCTGTTGGAAGGACCGGGAGCGCCGACGCGGTCGCTGCAGACGCCAGCCGCAGCGCCGCATTCCACCGTGGCCAGGCTCGAATATGACGACGAGGATCCCGCTGAACACGATCCCGATGATCCCGATCGTTCCGAAGCGATTCGCGGTGGCGGCAAAGCTTTAGACGACGACAGTGACTTGGATATGGAGTTCGATTCTAGCGGCGATCACCTCGATGCGGAGGAGCGCATTTGGCGCCGGGTGTGGGCCGATGATCCGCCGGTGCGGCCCCCGGCAGTGCGCGCGCCTCGGCTGTCGTTCCTCGATGAGAACGCGCTTACCTTGCGCCGGGCTACCGCTTGGCGGGCCCTCGAGAAACTCGACCTCGCCGTGAAAGCGGGAGACCTTCCTTCGCCTGCGGTAGCCCTTGGCACCGCAGTGGCTCCGTTTATTTATTCTGGGGCCGATCACGAAGCGAAGGGCGGAGGGGTTGGCCAGGCCGGGGTTGGCCAGGCCGTTGAAGAGGTGTTGGGGCCTCTGATCAGCGATCTTCGTGTGACGCGCCGTGATAGCGAGAGGCTGCGGTATTTGTTCACGGCGCACCGGCGTTTGGTGGCGGCAGGCCGGCGCAAGGTTCCCGCGGAACTTGCCGGAAGTCACGACGTGTTTGAGGAGGCTATTCTATTATACACCTTGGTCGAGCGCGCCCTTGGCAATGACGCCACGCCGCCTACCGTGGTCGCGACGTCTGAGCGCGGTGGCGGAGCCGGGGGCATGGCAAGCGAAGGCGAGGACGCCGATCGGCCGCACAAGCGGCGGAGGCGGAGGCGGGGCGGTCGTCGCCGTCGCGCCGAAACCACAATTTGAGCCGAAGCCGTCGGGTCCGTTCCCGCGTTGTGCGCCGGATCCGGGAAGGCTCCCATCGGACAAGGGGCGCCGGGGACCGCAGCACTCCCGGTAAGGGAGTGCAGAGTTGGATCGATGCGGGGTCGCGCGAGCCCTACGTGGATGCTGAGCTATACGACCACGAGTATCGTAGGCGCCGCGCCGATGTCGCTTTTTACCGCCAGGTGGCAAATACGTACGGAAGCCCGATCCTCGAGCTTGGCGCTGGGACCGGGCGGGTCACCACGGCGCTGGCGCGCGATGGCCACAACGTCGTAGCTCTGGATTGCGCCCCAGCGATGCTCGCGCGGTTGCGGAACAAGGTCGCCGGGCTGCCACCGAACGTGGCTCGGCGCGTGAACATTGTCGAGGGCGATCTGCGCACGTTCGACATCGCGTCCGCGCTAGGTCGCCGCTCAGCGATGCGGTTCCCCGTGGTGATCGCCGCCTTTAATGTGCTCGAACACCTGTACACGCGGAGCGAGGTAGCCGCGTGTTTGGCGCGGGTCGCTGCTCATCTCGCCCCCGGAGGTAGGTTTGCGTTCGACGTGCAGTTGCCCGATCTCGAGTGGCTTACTCGCGATCCGTCCAAGCGCTGGTCCAAGACGCGCTTTACCGACCCGACCACGCAGCGCGCCATGGTGTACTCGACGAACCACGACTACGATCCGGTGGGGCAAATCGCCAATATTCGCCTCTATTACGAGCCGGCGAACGGAGTGGGTCGCGGGCGGGTAGTCCGGCTGTCGCAGCGAAAGTTCTTTCCTGCCGAGCTCGAGGCGTTGGTTGCCCATGCTGGATTTCGCATGGTGGAACGCTACGGGGATTTCTCTGGTAGTTCTCTCGACCGGCGGGCGACGAGCCAGGTGCTGATCTGCGTTCGTGCGCCGGGGTAGGGGGAGCCGGTGGCGAGACCGGCTGCCGACGAGAAATTCCCGTTTCTCGTCGGGGATTTACGACGATTTTCTCCTCTTCGACAACGAGTTGTCCACAGGCATCCAGTCCAGGTCGCGGGATCGATCGCCGAAGCTTCGGTGAAAAAAAAACGCATCTTCGACGAGGTTTTCGCGACTTTTGTCAGACGCTTCGTGTAGCGTCATTGCACCCAATTACCTTAGGGAGGGTGTAAACGTATGGCTGACAAGATCGCGAAGCTCGGTATCAAGCGTGAAAAAGGAATGATGTACTACATCAAGTCTGGCGACGTATGGGCTACGCCGCTCAAGAAGCCCGGCCAGCCAAAGGGCAGGGCCTCAAAGGTTGCCTCTGCCGGAATTGATATGGACTACAGCCGGTACCTCTACTACTTAGATCAAGACGGCGACATCGCTCGCAACGAGCGCCAGGTGGGCGGAAGCAAGCGCAAGAAGAGCGCTAAAAAGGCAGCGCCCAAGAAGGCCGCCAAGAAGCCCGCCAAGAAGCCCGCTAAGAAAGCAGCGAAAAAGAGCGGCGGTAAAAAGGGCAAAAAGCGCTAACTACGATCGCGCAGGTCATTTGCGATGATGCTTCGTTGGCTTCGTCGCTGTGGTGCTCACGTACAGGAGTACGCTGCGCTCCTCACTCCTCGCCGCCTCGCCTCATCGCAAATGACCGTGCGCTACGTTAGAGCAGATGAGCCGCTTCCCGGGGCTGGGAAGTACTGTTCGTACACTTCACTCCTCGCCGCCTCGCCTCATCGCAAATGAGTCGATTTGATCATCTGCGCATTGGCGTCTGCGCCGATGCGCGGGTCCCTACGGCGAATGCGTCCCGCGGGGCAAATGACCGTGCGCTCTGGCCGCTGTGGTTGAGCCGGCTAGGGCCAATAGTGGGGCGCACCGACATTTGGTGCGCTCTTGCAGTTTGGCTCCACGTTTCGGGTGGGGGCCGATCTTGAATGATTTGTTTCGCGCTGGGCCCTTCGCTATCGCTTTTGCGGTAGCATCTTGAGGTGAAGCATGGTTCGCTGTCGCGTGTGATGAAAGCTGTACTCACGCTGGCCTTTTGCATTGCGTACCTGGGTCTAGTTGGCCCAAACGCCTGGGCGAAAAAAGACGACGATAGCGCGGAATCAGAGGAAGAAACCGATGAGGAAGGGGGAGGCACGGATGGTGGCGGCGACGAAGACGAGTACGATGAAAAAGATCAGCCACCCGTGACTTCCGGTGGGTTGTTCACGCTGAATAGCTATCCGATCCGCGAAACGTCGCGGCCCCTGAGCCTTACGCAAGGCGTGACCCAACTCCGCTTGGGGCTCGGTACCGACCTCAGTGCTAAGGGTGCGTTTGAAACGTTTGGTTTGGGCCTCGAGGGCATCTACGGGTACACGGATAACTTTTCGCTCATCGGCGGTGTGACCAACGCGTACAACTTCAAGCAGTTTAGTTTTTACTTTGGCTTCGAAGGTGCGCTGGTGTACGACCTGATCAACGTTCGCGTGGCGGCAAACGTTCATCGCACCGCCATCCCCGAGTACAAAAATTTCTGCACGCCTGCCGCCACCGGCGATCCGAGCGACGTGCTTCGCCCGTATATCGATCCGGAAACGAAGCAGCGCTACGACAAGGTATCGACATTCAATAACCCCATGCGGTGCGCAGCCCCCGCGGCACAAATGGGCGAGCTCATCAATCTACCGGCTGGCAATCACACCGCAGGGGACACGCGATTCTCCATCGACATCGGCCTGCCGTTTCGCTACTCGATCCGGCCGGAAGTTGCGGTGGTCGCGCTGCAAACACTTATGTCGATCGACTTCAATAGTAGCGACAACGATCACGTGATTTCCACAAGGCTCACGCTGCCCGACTACCCCAATGGTCCCGACCGCCCACCCGTAGGAGAATTTCCAACCACGATCAACACTCCGACCAGGAATACCGCCAAGCCGGATCTCAAGCCGTCGATCGGCATCACGACCAATCCCATTCCGCAACTCAACGTTCTGGTGTTCGCGCAGCTGAGGATTCCAGATTTCGACACTCAGGCCGGAGCATTTCAGGTGCCAGTCACTGGCCGTCTCGAAGCGTCGCCTAACCCCAAGTTTGATGTGGGGCTAGAGTTCACGTTGCTCAACGTCATTCCGCCGAGTGGTCAGAGCCCGATCGACAACCGATTTATGAGCCTGTTTATGCAGGCAAGGTACTGACGCTCGTGAAGGTCTGCCCGCGCTGTTTCACACGATTTCCAGATAGCGAACGTTTTTGTTTACACGATTCGGCCATCCTCGTCGAGCAGGAGGACATTGCTCGCCTGGGTCATAACGTCGGCAACTACCGCCTTGACAAGATTTTGGGTCGCGGCGGGATGGGCACGGTCTATCGCGGCGAACACATCTACATCAAAAAGCCGGTGGCGGTGAAGGTGCTGCACCCCCAGTTCGCGCGCTACCAGGAAGCGATTCATCGGTTCTTGCGCGAGGCCCGAGCCGCCACAGCAATCAACCACGCCAACATCGTCGACGTTACCGATTTTGGCATTTTGCCCGACGGTCCAGTGTACTTCGTGATGGAGTATCTCGAGGGGAAATCTCTTGAGGAGCTGATCGAAAAGGAGGGTGCAGTTGAATTGCATCGCGCCCTCAACATCGCTAACCAGATCGCGCTCGCTCTGGAAGCGGCGCACGCCGTTGGCGTGATTCACCGCGACCTCAAGCCCGACAACATCATGTTGATCAAGCGGCCGGGGCGTCGCGATCTGGTCCGCATGACCTCCGACAACACGTGGATCACCGAGCGCGAGGAGTCGTACGACTTCGTGAAGGTGCTCGATTTTGGCATCGCCAAAGTGCTTGTTCCCGACGAACTCGTGGCCGAGACCGTTCAAGGCGCGGTGTTCGGCACGCCCGAATACATGTCGCCGGAAGCTGCGCGGGGCGAAGACGTGGATCACCGCGCGGATGTTTACGCGCTCGGAGTGATCATGTTCGACATGTTGTGCGGGCGTCCTCCGTTCGAAGCAGGACAATCGAGCGAAGTCCTCGCCATGCACATTCACCGCCTCCCGCCGTCGCCGCGCGAGTTTGCGCCGCATCGCGAGATCACTGAGCAGGCGGAACAGGTGATCGTCAAAGCGATGCAAAAAGACGCCAACAAGCGTTACCAGGATATGGTCGCGTTTCGCCGCGACCTGGAGCTGAGCTACGGATCGATCTCATACCGTCGTCACGGCAGTAAACCGCGTGGAGTGGAGCCCCGCGGGCAAGAAAATCGAGCGCCAGCGCCGCGCCTCACCGAAGATCTGGACGAATGGATCGCAAACGATCCAACGGCGATCACCGTCGACCAGGCCAGAATGGTCGCGCTAGCCGACAGCGTGGAACGGCAAGCAAAGCCCGCCTCTCCCTCGAGGTCGCCAGCCGAAGCGGAGCGGCTGGCAAACGATCTCGATCACGTGCTCAAAGACGAAGAATCGTAACCTTTTGGAAAGACAGCCGTGCGAGTCCAGCTTTGGGGGACCGTTCCGCAGTACGTTGAGTATCTAACCCACTGATCTTACTGCTCTCGGCGTGTCCGCAGCGCATGAGCTATCGCGGTCGGCGATCTGGAACCGGCGGGAGCGATATGGAACCGGCTCCAGCCATGGTAGGTTGCGCGCCGATGTCCGCGAATCAGGCGAACCAATCAGGGCAGCTCATTGTCCGCAAGAACGTCCCGTTCAATGGGGTGAAAGTCTTTTCAGCGACGATGGTCGCTGATCGCGATCAGCTGGGAGAGAAGGTCACGGCGTGGATGACCTCGAATCCAGAGAAAAAGGTGACGAACGTGGTGGTAACGCAGTCCTCAGACGAAGCGTTTCACTGCATTACCATCACGGTGTTTTACTTCGAGGAACTTGCTCGACGCTGAGTTGCTGATGACTCGGAAGCTGAATTTCTCCTCGGGTCCGGCGGTGCTTCCGGAGGGTGTGCTGCGGCGAGCGCAAGATGCGCTGTGGGATCTGGATGGATCAGGCATCGGCATCCTCGAGCATAGCCACCGCGGCAAAGCCTTTGGCCGGGTGTTAGAGCGCGCCGAGGCGTCCGTGCGGCAGCTGGCTCATCTTGGCGATGAATTTGCCGTGCTGTTTGTATCCGGTGGCGCAACGCCCCACTTCACAATGGTGCCCGAGAACTTTCTCGGTCGCGGCGCTACCGCCGACTACTGCCATACGGGAATTTGGTCGGGAAAGGCGATTCAGGAAGCGCGCCGGGTTGGAAACGTTCACGTCGCGTGCTCGGCTGAGGCCGATCGCTTTGCGTCGGTCCCTACGCAGTTCGCATGGTCCACCACACCACGGTATGCGCACTACACGAGCAATGAAACGATCTACGGTACGCAATGGTCGACGCCGCCGGTGGCCCCGGCGCCGCTGGTGTGCGACGCTTCCAGCGATATCTTTTCGCGGCCACTCGTGACCGAAGGGCATGGCCTGATTTACGCCGGTGCCCAAAAAAATCTCGGTCCCTCGGGGATTTCGCTCGTGATCGCCCGACGATCGTTCCTCGACACCGCCCGCGAAGACCTGCCGCCGCTGTCGCACTATCCAACGTATGCGCGCGAACGCTCACTGTACAACACCCCGAATACGTTCGGCATTTATCTCATTGCCGAAGTATGCCGATGGATCGCTGACGAGGGCGGGCTGGAAGCGATGGCGGAGCGCAATCAGCGCAAGGCGAAGCTGTTGTACGACTTTCTCGATCACAGCAACACCTGGAAGGCGGTTGCTGCGCCCGGAAGTCGCTCCACCATGAACGTCACGTTTCGCGGCGCTTCCGCTGCTGCCGAAGCTGCATTGGTTGCAGCCGCCGAGCAGCGCGGAATGAGTGGATTGGCAGGCCACCGGTCGGTCGGTGGGCTGCGCGCGTCGATCTACAATGCCTTTCCTGAGGCAGGCGTGTGTCAGCTCGTCGACCTTTTGCACGAGATCGACGCATGAGGTTTACCAGCGACGCCGGAGATCAGGCATTCAAGGCAGCTGTTGCTGCAATCGAAAGCGCTTCCGCAGTCGAAGTCGTGGTTGCGGTGCGAGAGCACGCGAGGCGTTGGATGGTGCAGCACGTTGTGGTGGGATTGATAGCGGGCATGGCGGTGCTCGTTTATGCAGTGCTGTTTCAACTGGCGCCATGGGCCGTGCTCGCCCTGCCGCCGGCAACTGGCATCGCGTCGGCGCTGATCGTCGAATGGATTCCCTCGCTGTATCGCTTCCTGGTTCCCGAGCAACTGCGAAAACAGCAGGTGCGGGACGTCGCCCGAGCATTGTTTGTGGATCGGACGGTGCACGCGACGCGCGATCGAACCGGCATTCTGGTGTTCATTGCCGTGCGTGCGCGCGTGTGTGAAATTGTGGGTGACGTGGGAGTTCTAGACAAACTGGGTCAAGCCACACTGAACGACTACGCGGCAAAGCTTGGGAAGGCGATCGTGCGCGGTGCCGAGGCGACGGCGAACGTCCTGACGTCTTTTGTTCCCGAGCTGGCCGATCGGCTGCCGCGCCGCTTGGACGATCGCAACGAACTGCCAGACAGTCCGGTTGCAGTTCCGCCTTCGGAAAAGTAACCGCGCGAATTTCATATGATAGTCTGGCGCCATGCTGAAACTCTTTGGAAATCCGGCGAGCACATGCACCCGCAAGGTACTTTTCACCCTGAACGAGACCAACACTCCCTACGAGTTTACGGTCGTTGACTTCGCTAAGGGCGAGCACAAAGCCCAGCCGCACCTTTCACGTCAACCATTTGGCCAGGTGCCGGCGTTAGACGACGACGGCTTTGCGCTTTACGAGTCCCGCGCGATGGCGCGTTATATCGACGAAAAGGCGGGCTTTAAGCTCACGCCCAAGGACATCAAACAGCGCGCGGTAATGGAGCAGTGGATCAGCGTCGAGACCTCGAACTTCACTGCGCCCGCGATGACATTCATCTATCACGTGGTGTTCCAGCGTCCGCAGAAAGCGGAGGATCTGGAAAAAGCCGGCGAGCGGCTAGATCTGTGCTGCGGCGTTGTCGACAAAGCGCTAGCAAACAAGAACTGGCTGGCTGGCGATCAGATTTCGCTCGCGGAGGTCACCTATGCGCCCTACATCGAATACGGCATGCTGACCGACGCCAAAACCATCTTTAGTAAGCATTCGAACTTGATGTCGTGGTGGAACCGGATCAGCGAGCGTCCCGCCTGGCGCAAGGCAGTCGGTCGCTAGAACGAGTTGTCCACTGCGGCGAGAGCGCGGATTCGCTCCGCGAGCCACGTATAGCGGCGGCGCGCTTCGGTGTTGCCGACCGCAAGTTCGATCGCTCGCTTCGTTCCGACGATTACAACGAGTTTCTTGCCCCGGGTTACTGCTGTGTACAGCAGGCTGCGCTGCAACATCATGTAGTGCTGCGTGACGAGCGAGATCACGACCGCGGGGTACTCCGATCCCTGGCTCTTGTGAACGCTCACCGCATAGGCGTGAACGAGCTGGTCCAATTCATTGCGCTCGTAGGTTGTGAGCCGACCATCGAAGTCCACTCGCAGCGCGGCGGCGTTCGCATCTAGCCAGTCGATAACGCCGATGTCGCCGTTAAATACATTGCGCTCGTAGTCATTGCGCAGTTGCATCACTTTGTCGCCGCGGCGGAACGTGCGATCGCCGCGCACGAGGTCGGTGCTGGTAGCCGCGTCGGGCCCCGAATTGAGGCGCTGCTGGAGCGCCCGGTTGAGCGCTGTGGTGCCGAGCTCGCCGCGATGCATGGGGGTCAGCACTTGCACCTCTGAAATGGGATCGAGTGCAAATCGCGATGGAATCCGGTCGCAGACCAAGTCGACAATCGCTGCGCGAGCCGCCTCAGGATCGTCGCGATGAACGAAATAAAAGTCGCTCGTGGCGTCCGACGCTTCGAGGTTAGGCATTTCGCCGCGGTTGATCTGGTGGGCGTTGGTTACGATCTTCGATGAGGCGGCTTGACGGAAGATCTCGGTCAGCCGAATTACGGTTGCGGATTCGGATGCGATGACGTCGCTAAGCACGGCGCCCGCTCCGACAGAAGGCAACTGATCGACATCGCCGACCAGAACCAGTTGTGAGCCCACGCGCAGCGCGTGCACTAGCGCGCGAAACAGCATGGCGTCGACCATCGATGCTTCATCAACAACGACGATATCTGCGTCGAGCGGATGCTGGTTGTCGCGCTGAAACCCGCCGCTTTGGGGATTGAACTCTAGCAGGCGATGGATGGTCATCGCTTCCGCCCCGGTGGCTTCACTGAGCCGCTTCGCGGCTCGTCCCGTAGGCGCGGCGAGGGCAACCTTGCGGTGCGCCGTTCGAGCGAGATGGAAGATCGCTCGCACGATAGTGGTCTTGCCCACTCCCGGGCCTCCCGTGATTACGGTGCAGCTATCTGACAGTGCTGCGCGCACGGCTCGTCGCTGTTCGTCTGCAAGCTCAATCGAGGTTTGATGCTCAAATGCGTCGATCGCTGCACCTATGTCGAGCGTAAGTCGCCGCGGCGGGCTGCGAATCAGCTCTGCTAAACGCTGTGCCGAGGCCACCTCGGCCTCGTGGTACTCCGGCAAAGCGGTGCACGGTCCGCGGTCGCCGAGCAGTTCGCGGATGACCAGTCCTGATGCTTCGAGCGCGCCTAACCGAGCGGGCAGCAATGCTGCGTCGATCTCGAGAAGTTCAGCCGTTCGCTCGATCAGTTGGTGATCGGGTAGGTGGAGGTTTCCGTCTTCGAGACTGGTTTCGAGTGCATGCAAGAGCCCTGCTTCGAGCCGCTCTGGCGCGTCGCGCATCATCCCAAGCCGACCCGCAATCGCATCGGCGGTGCGAAACCCAATTCCCCAAACTTCGTGCGCAAGGCGATACGGGTTCGCTTTGACGATGCGAATCGAATCCTTGCCGTAGCGCTTTACGATCCGAGCTGCAAACGCGCCCGATACGCCGACACCATATAAGAACACCATCACATCCTGGACGTGGCGTTGCTCCGAGATCACTTTGGCGATGGTCTTCGCTCGTGCAGCGCCCACGCCGATGACTTCGGTGAGTCGGTGTGGAGCCTTATCGATGACCTCGAGCGTTTCGGTGCCAAATTTCTCGACGATTCGCTTTGCCAGCGACGGTCCAATGCCCGCAAACGACTTGGACCCCAAGAACCGCTCAATGCCGCGAGTCGTTTTCGGCACCACGAGCTCGTAGTCATCAACGCGAAACTGCGGACCCCATTTGCGGTCGGTTTCCCAGTGTCCTCGCAGCCGTAACGGCATCCCTTCATCGACGCCCACCAGCTTGCCGACGACCGTGATCTCGCCGTTGGGGCTCGCCAGCTTTGCGACCGTGAACGCCGATTCCTCGTCGCGATAGGAAATCCGGTCTACCGTGCCCTCGAGCGTGGTGTCGGCTGTGCTCGCCACGTTGCCAGCATACAGCGCTTTGGCCGCGCGGTTCCTCGAAACGATGGTAAGGGCCCGCGAATGGGCAAATCGATCGATGATCGCGACCCAGGCGCCCACCGGGCGAGGCGCGACGAGCGAGCATACCCTTCGGTATGTGACCGAGGAGCAACGGTGCCAGGCGGGATGAATCGGTCGCGAGAACGATTGATTTGCCCATTCGCGGGCCCTAAGGTCGGCACAACGAAGCGTCTTGAGACTGTCGCGTCTACTTATTACGATGTGCGTTGTTTGGGCGTTCGCCGTTTGGTGTTCAACAGCGAACGGCTTTGCAGCCTCGCTGGTCGACGGGCTGGCGACTCAGGATCGGCGCGGTTTGGAATTGGCGGTCGAAGCCATTGAGCGCGCGCCGGCGACGACCGCAGATCTTGCGAGCACACTATTGGTCGCTGCACGTGCTTGCGAGACCCGACTCGCCGACCCGGTGCGGGCGCTTGCTCTCTACGCCCGGATCGGACAGGACTTTCCAAACGACAGTAGCGCATGGGTAGCTGCCAGGCGTGCTGAGCAGTTGCGAAGTCAAGTCGGCGCCGGTGGGGAGCAGGCGAAACAGTTCTCCGAGCTTGTTGCGCAAGCCGATCGGGTTTCGGCGGATGAAGTGAGTCGGCGCGCAACAGCGCTTGCGGAGGCTGCGTGGCCCGGTGCGCCCGAGGTTGCACTGTGGGTTGCGGGATACTTTCAACGCCTTCGCAGGTTTCGTGAAGCCGACCAAAGATACGCCGATGTTATCGCTCGATGGCCGAGCTCCAGGTTCGCAATTCGTGCAGCCCGGGCTCGCGCTGGTGCTGCCCTCGAATCGCGCGCATGGGATCGCGCCGCGGCCCTCGCAGAAGCTCTGCCCAACGACGATCCTTCCGACGTTGCGATTCGGGCAGAAGTGCTGCACGCCGCGGGGCTGGGGGCCGCACGAGCAACGCGATACGTCGGAGCTTGGATTGCTGTAGGCATTGCGGTGCTTACCCTGATGGTCTCGCTGGCTCAGGTGCTTCGGCGCAGCATGGTGCGGCCTGGTGCGCTCTGGTTGCCGTTCGAGGTGCTGTTTCTGGCCCCGATTGGCATTGTGCTGGTTGGGGCGTCGTTCACCGCGCACAACGCGATCGGCCCGGCGGTTCTCAGGATCGTGGCGACGGGCATCGTTCTGGCCTGGATTTCTGGCACTGGCCTCGATCTCGCGCGGGCCAACGGTCATTCAACGCGCATGCGTTCCATCGTTCATGCGGCCACTTGTGCTCTCGGTGCGATTGCGATCGGCTATATCGCGGTGGTTCACGATGGCTTACTCGACATGCTACTGGAAACGGTGCGATTCGGCCCTGAAAACCGTTAGTCCTAATTAACTTTCGGTCAGCGGAGCTATCGGTTCAAATCCCCCCGCTTTTTGAAAGCTCATCCTGTGCATGAAATTTCTAATCGTGTCGACCGGGTCAACTGCCTGCAAATTGAATTGGTTTAGGATTCTTCGGAAAAACATCGCCGAAAAAATGGTGTCAGTCACCTGATGCCCAGCGGGAGAATTCGAATGGGTGCGCGCCACGTTTACGATCATGCGCTCAACGGGAATGACGTTGAACACATCCCGCGCAATGCGCAGCGCAGCCGAACAGACATGCTTCTGTAAGATCTCGGAGTGTCGGGCAGCGGGCATTGCCTTAGTAAGCAGCTTGCCGGTGATACTCAATTCGAGTTCTTCAGTGGGAACTGTCTCGTCATTGGTAAGCGCGTAGTCGATGACGACGATGTTTGGATCGGCGCTGGCGACAGACGCCTTTGAGCCGAAATCGCCAAACTCGCCCAGTACGTCTACATAGTCCAACGCCTCGCGGTAACCCGCCGGATCTTTGGCGAGTACCAGCTTGGCGATCCGTCGCTCGATGTCCCACGTCGTTACTACTTCTCTGTACCGGTTTAGGAGTTCGGTGTTCTCCCTCGCATCGGCTAACCGCGCACTTTCAACCGCCTGGGTGAGCTCGGACACTTGCTTGGGACCGCGGCCGAAGATGCGTGCGAACAAGCCTGGCTTGTACCCATCGAGCTGCTGCTGAGCGGCTCTCTCGGTTTCCGTGGCTAGTGCGGGGGGCGGCGGCTGCTGGGAGCTCGCGATGTCCTGCCAATCCCATTCGTCGATGCAGTCCTTGTGCAGTTCGACGATGGCGCGTAGATATTGCTCGAACCGCTGCACGTCGTCGGCCGCTCGCTCCGCGGCGTGAAGTTTTGCCTTGCGGCGTTCGAAACGCGCCTTTTCGCGTTCGTACTGGCGCTTGGCGATCTCACTCGTCCGACTGCGCCTTCTGGTTGCAAGCTCAGCGCGTCTTGCGCCTGCTTCCATCGATCGAACTAAACTGCGCCACGCCATGGCAGAAATCCGCTATATCCCAGGGTAGTTGTTTTGCCCCACGGCATCGAGATGGCGCAGGGGGAATTTCC
Source organism: uncultured Kofleriaceae bacterium (assembly GCA_964419605.1). Taxonomy (GTDB): domain Bacteria; phylum Myxococcota_A; class Polyangia; order Haliangiales; family Haliangiaceae; genus JABFXX01. The sequence goes on from CAYQQM010000038.1 coordinate 26,476, forward strand.
AATTGGTGCCATAAGCGCTACATTGCGATTGACTTTTGTCGGGAAGCTCTCCCCGGGGACTCGATTCTCGGCCCCGGTTTCCTCGAGGCTCTGTGACAGATGCTATCACTTCGATTTTATTCTGGAAAATGTGCTTCTCGGCGGTCGAGCGGCTCGTGCGCGTCGATCGCAGCGAGGGCGCGAATGGCCCGGTTGCGCCAGACGTCGTCGGCGCGGTACATCGTGAGAAATCGCTGTAGCTGGATGCGGGCAGCGTCGTCGCGTCCGAGGGCAAACTCCGCCATGCCGGCGTGAAACACAGCCATATAGTTATCGGGCCAAAATTCGGCGACGAGCTCCATAATCGGCCCAGCGGACTGGTCATCGCCGCTATCGGCGATGGGATGGGCAACCTGGAACACCGCGGAGATCGCGCGGCCGCGGTCGGCCTCGGGCATCGAGCGCAAAATCGTTCGCGCTCGGTCGACCTTTCCGGCTACTGCCAAACACGTGACCCGTTCGTCGTCGGCCATGGTGCGAATTTTTTGTTCGGCATCGAGCGGAGTGCAGTGCGCTGCGCCGAGCTGCGGGGCAGCCGTCGCTGGTGATGAGCGCTGCGCTGCGAGTTGATACAGTAGCGTCGCAATGCCCATGGCAATCGCTACGAGCAAGGCAACAACGAGACCGATGCGGACGCGCGGCCGCGGTTTATCGACTTCGGGGCGTAACGCAGCTTCGGCACCATCCACGGCATGCGCAGCAACGTCCTGGCTTTGATCTCCCATGAAATCAGAATGCCACGACCGACGTGCGCTCGACCGGAGAATTTGGATTTGTGGCCGTAGGTCCCAGACCGACATCCTGCGTCGAAGTAGGGGTTGAGTGCTACAGTATCGCCATGCTGCGGCGCCGCGGGCGGATTTTGGCCGTCAAGTGGGGGATGAACCCGAACTCGTCGAGCCTCGGCGTCGATGTGACGTTTTTGCTGTTCGGTGCGGTCGCCCTGGCAATCGCTACGCCCGTACTCGGCGCGGTCTTGCGCTGGCGTTCGAACAAACCGGCGATCGTCGAGGAGCGCGAGGGTTCGAAGGGTGTTTGAGCTCGCGCGCGCAGTCGTGTCGCGACTTCGCGCGGCGCGACCGATGCGGCGAGCTCGGCTCGAGCGGTTCGGCGCCATTGTTCAGCTGGCGTGGCCCCGCGCTCTCGTCTTTGTCGACCGGGAGATGGCTCGGCGGGTTGTTCGCGTGCCGAGAGATCCAGCCATGTGGGGCGGTCCGGAGCCAGCGGTAGGCGACCAGGTTCTGTCAGCCCCACTGGAGGCCCACTTGCAGCTGACGAATCGCTGTGGTGCGGGTTGCTCGGGGTGCTACACCGGCGCGTCGCCCCAGGGCGCGCCGCGCGAGTGGGGCTTGGTCGAATGGAAGGGCGCGATCGACGAGCTTGCGCGCATGGGCGTGTTTCACCTAGCGCTAGGCGGCGGCGAAAGCGCATCGCTGCCATGGCTGGGCGATCTAGCGGCCTACGCGCGGATGCGCGGGTTAGTGCCGAATCTCACCACATCGGGACTCGAAGGTCTCGATGCGCTTCTCACCATCGCCGAACGGTTTGGCCAAATCAACGTTTCGATCGACGGCTTGGGCTCTACCTACGCAGCCGTTCGAGGTTTCGACGGTTTTGCCCGCGCCGATGCGGCGGTTCGTTCGCTGCGAGCTGCGAAGCGCGAAGTCGGCATCAACGTGGTGGTAACCCGTCACAACTTTGACGAGCTCGATACGTTGTTCGCGTATGCGGCTGAGCGTCGGTTGTCGGAAGTTGAACTACTGCGGTTTAAGCCGTCGGGGCGCGGCGCTCGGGCCTACGGCGATATGCGCTGTACGGACGTGCAGCATCGCGCGTTTTTGCCAACCATCCTGGCGGCGGCCAAAGCGCATCGCGTTCGCGTCAAAGTCGATTGCTCGTATACACCGATGCTCGCGTGTCACAACCCTGACCGAGAGCTGCTAACTCAGCTGGCGGTGTACGGCTGTACCGGCGGGGACTTTTTGATCGGGGCCAAGCCCGACGGTCGAGTGACCGCGTGCAGCTTTGCGGCGCCGCCACCGGCCGTTGAGTCCGGAGAACCTGGGACGAGCCATCTGCGTGGGGGGAGGCCGTTGGTTACCGAGCTATCGGCGTATTGGCGCGCTAACGATGCATTTGGCGCGTTTCGGACGTGGCGCAGCGCAACCGAACCGTGTGCATCGTGCGACTACCACGCGCTATGTCGCGGCGGCTGCAAAGTGGTTAGCGCGCACGTTGCCGGCGATATTGGGGCGCCGGATCCGGAATGCCCCAAAGTCATCGACGCCGGTTCTCTCCGTCAGCCGCATCGTCATCTGCCCGTGTTATAGAGCGTCGCGAGACCTGAAAGGCGACGATGTTATGAAGACGGTGATGATCATCAGCGATGCGACCGGGGAGACCGCCGAGCGCATGGTTCGTGCTGCCACATTGCAATTCAGCGAGCCGGTGCAGATCCGCCTGTTTTCACGCGTTCGCCTCGAGAGTGAGCTCGAGCAGATCCTCGAACAGGCGGCGGAACTCCGCGCGCTGGTCGTGTTCACCGTCGTCAATCAAGAGGAACGCGACCTCATCGCAAAGCTGGTCGAAAAATTCAATGTCGATACCGTCGACCTCATGAGCGCGCTGATCTCGAAACTCGCACTCTATCTGCAGGCGCCACCCGCCGGCGTGCCGGGACTGCTTCACATGATTACCGACGACTACTTTCGCCGCATTGAAGCGGTTGAATTTGCGGTAAAAAACGACGATGGCGCCGAGCCGCGCAACTTGCCCAAAGCCGACCTGGTGTTGGTCGGCATCTCGCGCACCTCAAAAACGCCGCTATCGACGTATTTGGCGCAGCGCGGCCTTAAGGTTGCTAACGTACCCCTCGTGTTGGGCGTGGACCCTCCGGAAGAACTGTCGCGGGTCGATGACCACAAAGTCTTTGGCCTCATTGTGCAGCCCGACATGCTGATGCGGATTCGCCAGGCGAGGTTGTCGCACCTCGGCATGCCGCAGGATTCCAGCTACGGTCAGCGCGCGCACATCGATAGCGAAATCGCTTACTGCCGCGAGATCTTCCGCAAGCATGCGAACTGGCCGGTCATCGACGTCACCAATCGGGCGATCGAGGAAACCGCTGCGGACATTCTGCGGATCTATCAGGACAAGAACCGAACGCCTACGCGGCCCGGGTAGATCCTATATTGCTAAAATTACTAGAAAAATCAGGAGAATCGCGGGAAATCTCGCTACGGATGCCCACCGCGCCGCGCTAGCCATCGAGCATCAGTGCGAACTGCATCGAACGACCGTGATTTCGGGCGATTCTCCGGGTTGCGGTGGCGCAACCCAATCGAAGCACAGCGCCCCGAAGGAAGTCCCCTTAGGGGCCGCCCATAGTTCAGAACCATCTGGGCCCTGCTCCATTACTCGCCACAAGTCTGCTCATTTCTGATGTTATGGCGACTAATATTGACATATAGATTGCCATATGGTCGTCTAAACATCGGTTTATGGCGAGCATTCAGCGATCGCTTAGCGGCAGGACTCCCGAGCGGAAGGTCCTCTCCCGCCTAACCCACTCTGGCAAGTCGGAGTTCGTTGCGATCTACGGGAGGCGGCGCATCGGCAAGACATTCCTTGTGCGGCGCTTTTATCAGGATCAGCAGGTGCAGTACTTCGAGATGGCAGGGCGTTTTGACGGTACTGTCGATGATCACCTGCAGATTTTTGCCGAGTCGATGTCTGCGTGCTTCTACGCAGGAGCGCAGTTGGCTGCTCCAAAAGATTGGCACGAGGCCTTTCGCATTCTCGGTTCTGCCATTGCGACCCGCAAACAGGTCCATCAGAAAGTAGTTCTTTTTTTTGATGAGTTGCCTTGGATTGCAACTCATCGTTCAGGATGCCTTGAAGAACTCGAACATTTTTGGAATGCGTGGTGTTCGCGACGCGACGACATTATCCTCATTGTATGTGGTTCTGCAGCATCCTGGATGCTTCGCCGAATTATCGACAGCAGGGGCGGCCTGCATAATAGGCTTACCCAGACGATCCGCTTGTTGCCGCTGTCGCTGGCCGAAACCCGAGAGTACTTTGAGGACCGAAGAATTTCGCTTCACGCGAGTGATTTGATCGAACTCTACATGGTGTTTGGGGGCGTGCCCCATTACTTAGACCAGGTGGAGAACGGGCGATCGGTTGCTCAGGTGGTCGATGCCGTATGTTTGGGAAAGGACGGCGCTCTCGCGCAGGAGTTCGACCGCTTGTTCGTCTCATTGTTTGGCGCCGATCCAAGTTACACCGCCGTTGTCCGCGCGCTGTCGAGGAAACGCCGCGGGTTGACCCGTGCCGAGTTACTGAAATCAGCCGGCCTGGCGTCGGGTGGCGGCGTATCCACCATTTTAGAAAATCTCGAACAAGCTGGATTTGTCACCTCCACCGTGCCTTTTGGGCGGCAAAAGCGGGATTGCTTCTTTCGCCTTACGGATGAATTTTCGCTGTTTCACCTAAAGTGGATGGCGAAGGATCGACCCAAGAGTTGGCAACACGTGCGCAAGACTCCTCGATGGCAGGCTTGGTCAGGTTTGGCTTTTGAAGACGTTTGTTTGAGGCATAGTGCGGCCATCGAGCGTGCGCTTGGGATCTGGGGAATCCAAACCAGGGTATCGGCTTGGCTACATAAAGATGCTCAAATTGACATGCTGATTGACCGTGCCGACAACTTTGTATCCTTGATCGAAATCAAGTTTGCTGATGGTCCCTTCACGGTTTCCCGCAAAGTTGCGGAGCAACTGCAGAACAAGATCGCCGTGTTTCGCGAACAGACGAAACTAAAGAAAGGAATTCAGCTCGTGATGCTGACTTCGTACGGCGTCACCCAAAATCAGTTTGCGAATGCGGTTGTGGATGCCGAGGTTACGATGGCCGATCTGTTCGCTGCCTAACCGTCTAGCCCGACATCCGGTGGGCCAACTCGCCGATCTCAGAGTAGCGAAAGCAACTGACGAGGTGGTCGTTTACGAGCCCAGACGCCTGCATGTGGGCGTACATGATCGTGGAACCTGCGAATTTGAAGCCGCGGCGCTTGAGCTCTGCGGCGAGGGCATCCGACTGCCTGGACGTTGCGGGAATCTGCTTGGCGTGTTTCCACCGATTCAGCACCGGGGCGCCGTCGACGAAGCCCCAGATAAACTCATTGAACGACCCGAATTCGTTCTGGATTTCCAGAAACAGTTTGGCGTTCCTGACCGTGCATTCGACCTTGAGCCGATTGCGCACGATGCCCGGGTCGTCGAGGATCTTGGCGATCTTCGCCGGCGAAAACTTCGCTACCTTCGCGGCGTCGAAGTTGGCGAAACATCGGCGATAGCCCTCGCGCTTGTTCAAGATCGTCGACCACGACAACCCCGCCTGCGCGCCCTCGAGCACCAGGAATTCGAAGTGTTTGCCGTCGTCGTAGACCGGCACCCCCCATTCCCGATCGTGATATTTCCACATCTCCGGCTTGGCCGCCCACGAGCAACGTTCGGTCATTCTGGGGGAACTATACCCACGCCCCGGTTCCGCACATGCTCAATTTGAGATTGACAGGGCCTGCGGTTTTCGCAAACACTCGCCCGGATGGCAGATGCGCGTGCTGTAGTTAGCGAACGAGTCCAACAAGAGCCGCTCAAGAAGGACGAGGCACTGGCTTCGGACCAGCAGCCCCGGAATCTGCTGCCAAGCCGGGAGTCGATAGGCCCTTCCAAACCTGGGACGGCCCATATGGCCTATGGGCAGGGACTCGAGGTCGAGGACTGGCACGCGGATTCACCGCTCAACCGGGTGCTTGCGAGTTACGAGAGCCAGTTTCATCGTTGGAAAAACGTGGTTGAGAGCATGTGGCGCGATCCCGACACCATCGCGGACGTGGCGGCCGAGGACCTGGAACTTATTCGCGCCAATATGCTGACAATCGTGGGGACTCTGGGAGTTTCAGCGGCAATCTCGCTGTTTTCTACAACGATTTCTCCAGAACTCGCTGCGAGTACTACCATTGGCGCCTTCGTCTTGAGGGGGCTGAAGAAGGGAGTTGAACGCTTGAAGGTTGTGGCGGACAAAGCCCGCTTCCCGGCGATGGTTGCCAACGTAGGGGTCCATTTGGAGAAGTGGTTTTGGGCTGCGTGGACCGCAAAGACTCCGAGCGACCTCAAAGCGGCGAAGAGGAAATTCATCGACCTATTGGTGGTTATCGCGGCACCCGGTCAACGTGCTGGAGCTGCTTGGAAGACCATCCCAGCGCCGGTGGGGCAAACGACGTTGCCGGCGCTCTATCAGTCGGGATTACCCGCGCTACGACTTGTTCCGGCGGGAGGACCGACTGGAATTTCATTGCTGCCGCATTTTGCTTCGAGTAACAACGACGGCCTTTTCACTGGTGGTGGCGGCCCATCCTCCGATTTCGGCCAGGCCTTTGAATTGCCGAGCGTTGCGAGGCCCGATTCAGTTCCGGAGGTCAGTGTGAACCGGTCCCGTGTTGATCAGATGATCGAGCTCGTTCCCTCCGACATGCTCACGAATCTAAAGCGGTTCGGCTTTGACGAGGATCGGTTTGCGTTGTTTGCGGAGCGAGCCACCAAGCAGGTATCGACCACCGTTGCCGGAGAAATTACACCGCTCCAACCATCCGATATCACCGTGTATCCTGCTCCAGGAACTCCGCGGTACGCCTACTTGTCCAAACTGGGTCGTGAGGCGAGAGAGCGCGGAGAGGTGGGGAAGATCATTCTCGCAGGTGGAATGGGAACTCGGTTTAATCGAGCTGGCGTCCCCGTAGTCAAATCAACGGTTCCCGTCGCTGAAGGCAAGTCGTTCCTGCTCGTGAAGGTTACCGACGTGCGGACAGCTGGCTCTAACATTCCAATCTACCCGATGACGAGCGCCTTTACCCACGATCGAATTGTTCTGCAGGTAGAAGAGGAAGGCCTAGGCCCGGTGGAGCCGTTTTCGCAATTTGTGTCGCTGCGCTTTACACCCACCGGCGAGTTGTTCCTTGATGAGGGGAATCCGTCGCTTCATGCCACGGGTCACGGAGACTTAACCTTCGCCCTGCGCGCCAGTGGCGTCTTGGAGCGATTCCGCGCTGGGGGCGGGAAGTACCTTTTTATGTCCAACGTCGACAACGTCGCAGCGAGTCTCGACGACGCAGTGATCGGCGCCCATATCGAGAGCGGGGCAAAGATGACCGCAGAAGTAGTGCGCAAACAGAAGGGAGATGCCGGTGGCGCTCCGGCGCGAGTCGAGGGCCGTCCTCAGATCATCGAAGGGTTCAGGTTCCCCAAGTCCTTCGACCAAGATACGTTGCCGCAGTTCAACACCAATACGTTTGTGTTTAATGCCGACGCGATCGATCGCGATTTCCCGCTTACCTGGTATCGCGTCGAGAAAAAGGTCAACGGGCAAAAGGCGATTCAGTTTGAACGTTTGGTCGGCGAGCTGCCGGAGTTCTTGGAGCCAGGAGAAACGCACTTCCTCGAGGTGCCGAGATCACGTTTTCTGCCGGTCAAAGAACCGGAAGATCTTGTATCCAGCCAAGACGCCATTCTTTCGATTCTTCGCAAGATCGGTCTGTAATCGACACCTCGACCGGGGGAATTGAACTGCTCCGTACCCCTGGACCTCGCGCGTGCTTTGCCCAACTGCGCAAATTTTTGCGTAGGCCGCATATTGGGAAATCGAGGAGTTTCGGGCGTTTTGACGTCGGTATTCCGGTTGCACACATGACCGGTACAAATGAAGTACCTCGCTGTAGTTGGAGCCCTGGCGGCGTGCGGTTCCAATCCCCAACCACCGTCACAGCCCCACGTTTCGCCGGCGCAGCCACCAGCCCAGCGCGCCACCGTCGAGGCAGCATCGGATACGCCATCGGCTGCATCGCCGAGCACCTCCTCGGAACCCGATCCGGTACAAGTGCGCGTTGTCGCCGTCGACGCGGTGCCTGTCGTGCGGTTGGTGCGCAACGCGCTGGTTCGCGCCGAGCCGGATGGCGGAGCGCCAGATATCGGCACGATCGCTCGCAATGCGCGCGCTGCCGTTGTGGGCGAAGCGCCGGCCGGCACGGGATGCGCGACGCGGTGGCTGCGAATTGCGCCGCGCGGTTGGATCTGCGACGCGGTCACCGTGCCGACTCACCTACCGCCGTCGGTCGCCGTATCGACCTCGATCGCCGACGAAGATCCGACCCCTCCGGTCAAGGGAGTCTACGGGATCGTGCGCAAGGAGGCATCGGCGTTCGAATCGGTGGATGCGATTGCCACCGGCGAGGGCGAGGCTCTCGTCGGCAACAATTCGGTTCGGGCGGTTGGCTCGGTACGGTTGGACGGTAAGCGCTACTGGCGAACCAGCGGCGGCCAGCTCATCGACGCCGAATCGATCGTGGGCATGTCCCCGTCGCGGTTTCGCGGCGTCCGCATCGACGATCCTGGCAAAATGCCGGCGTGGATTCGAAGCGCGTCGGCTCCGATCCTCGGCCGCTCACGGCCCCACCGCGGGGCGCGCGTTGTCCGCAAGTTGGCACCTCGGACTGCGATCGAAGTAATCGCCGTCTCGGACGATGGTCGGTTCGTCGAGATTGAGGACCGAATTTGGATCGATAACCCCGGCTCCGCCGGGGTGCGCAGCACTCCCGGCAAGGGAGTGCGGAGTTGGATCGCTCGGAGGGACGTGCGGATCGCCCAACGAACGGACGCGCCCGAAGGAATCGGCGACGACGAAAAGTGGTTCGACGTCGACCTCGATGCCCAGGTGCTGGTCGCATACGAGGGCTCGCGCCCGGTCTATGCGACGATGGTGTCCACCGGACGCTGGGGCCACGCGACTCCGGAGATCGTTACGCGGATCGCACACAAGTTGCAGGTCACGACGATGTCGAGCAATCAAAGCGATGTGTATTCCGTTGCCGACGTACCCTGGACCATGTTTTACGACCGCGACTACGCGCTGCACGCGGCGTATTGGCACAACGGCTTTGGCACTCCGCGCAGCCACGGGTGCGTGAATCTCGCGCCGTTCGACGCACGGCTCTTGTTCCGTTGGTCATCTCCGGATGTGCCACCGGGGTGGCTCGCGGTGCGAGGTGACGTGGACCATCCGGGCTCGCTCGTCCGTATCCGATCTCACCGCGTGCCGGAACCCAACGTGCGCGGCTACGCCCGCGACGTTCGCGGTTATGCTCGTGAGGCGCGCCCCCGCGCGACCACCGACGGTTAGATAGGAGCGCCTCACCATGTTCTTACGCTGGTCCCTGCTCATTTGCCTAGCCGGCTTGATAAACGCGATGATCGCGCTGGGGCTAAACGGCTACATCGTGTCATGGGATCCATGGGAGGACGACGAGGAGTTCGAGAAACGCCCGGAGATCATCCGAGCCCGCCGTCGGGTACGCTTATTCCTGGGCTGTAGCATCGCGGCCTTCGTCGGCGGGTTGATCGGCGCTGCTGTAGCTTGGTTAATCCCACACCGTTAAGCACGGGTATTGTGTGATGGCTGCATCAGGAGTCACGAGAGCGGCGCGGTTGGCCATGGCTTGGCAAATCAGCATTCGATCAAACGGATCGCGGTGCAAGTCCGGGAGCTTCGCAAGGAAGGACACCTCAGGCTCACTGAGTGGTAGCGCTTCAATCGAAAGCCGCTTTCGCCGGTCCGGAACATAGGTTGCCGGCGGAGCGGGCAGCACGAGTTTTCCAGTGCGAACTTTCACCGCAATTTCCCAGGCGGACACTGCACTCAAGCAGACCCGCTGATCGGGATCCCGGAGAATCGCTTGCAGAGGCTGTGGCACGCGAGCGTCGCCTGCGGCCCACCACAAAAAGGTGCAGGTGTCCAGAAGTAGCATGGCGACCTGTTACTCCTCCCACTCGGCGAGAATATCGTCGGGAAGGGGAGCGTTGAAGTCGGCTGGAACTTCGAGCACGCCGTGGTCGATGCCCCAAGGTCGAGGGCTCGTAGCCCTCGATGGGATAGGGCGCAGCTCCGCCACAGGCTGGTTGTGCTTGCAAATGATGATCGTTTCGCCCGCCGCAACGTCGTCGAGATAGCGGGAAAAGTGAGTCTTTGCGTCATGAACATTAGCCCGTTTCATGACTATATAGTTAGTCATAATATGCTCCTGTTCAAGCGGATTCCCGCGCTAGGACTATCACACTGTTTTTAATCACCTTTCTTGCCGCACATGTGCGAGGTTTGGTCACGCCATGCCCGCGCGTTTGCAGCCGCTAGCTCTCCAGGCACTGACGCCTGAACAGCTCGTTGCGCAGATCGAAGGCGTAACGCTGGCCGAAGCTCGCAAGATCGTCGCTCGCATTCATCGCGACCAGCCGGTGGTGGCCGCCGGGGATGTACGCCGCAGCGCAGCCGCGGCAGTCGCGGCGGCCGGCCACGTTCCAGTCCTCGATGTCCTCGACGAGGCGGCTAGTTCGATCGATCCCTTTGTGAAGTACCGCTTGGCCACGTTGGATCGCCACGCGGTGGAGTGCGTGCGAATTCCGCTCAAAAACCCTCAGCGCTTCACCGCATGTGTCAGCTCGCAAGTCGGATGTGCGCTCGCGTGCGCGTTTTGTGCGACCGGCCGCCTCGGACTTACGCGGAATCTAGCCGCGTGGGAGATCGTCGAACAAGTTCGAATCATTCGCCGTCGCTTACCGGCTGCAACTCGGGTTCATGGCGTGGTGTTTCAGGGGATGGGGGAACCGATGGCGAACCTCGACAATGTGCTGTCTGCGATCGCCGTGTTGTCGGATCCGTGTGGGCTCGGCATCGATGCCCGTGCCATCACCGTTTCAACTGCAGGGCTTCCAAGTGGTATCCGCCGGCTTGCCGTGGCAGCGCCCAAGGTTCGCCTCGCGCTGTCGTTCGGCAGCGCGCGGACTGCGGTTCGCAGACGCGTGATGCCGATCGAGAATTCGCATTCTCTCGACGAAGTTCTCGATGCTGCCCGCGACCACGCGCGTCGCACGGGGCTGTCTCCTATGTGGGCCATCACGTTGCTGCGCGGCATCAACGACAGCGACGAAGACGCTCATGCGCTTGCGTCGTTGGCTCAGGCCTTCGCTCGCGATACCGGGCGGCAGCCCCGTCTGTCGATAATTCCCTACAACGCCATCGGGCCACAGGACCCGTTCGCCCGATCACCGGACGCCACTGAGTTTCGTTTTCGCGCGATTCTTGCTGGTGCCGGCCTGGCCCACCACAAGCGGTATTCCGGGGGCCAAGACGTTGCCGCTGGCTGTGGCCAGCTCGCTGGGCGGCAAATTTTGGCGGCCGCGCGTTAATATCGCACTGGACTTCACGCCGCGCACTAGGTAAGGTGGGCCATGGCCGGAGCTTATAGCTACCCGAAATCACAAGGATTTCTGGGCCAGAATGCCGCCGAAGAGCCGCTTTGGGAGGCTGAAAGCCCGGGCCCGTTGAGCTCTGTACGTGGGGGGTCCGCGATACCCGTAGCATTCTGCTCCCCTGCCCAGATTGCCGAAAAAAGCGTAACCGACCAGCTCTACGATGAACAGGACCAAAAGAAAGCCACCATCGAAGAAATAAGGACGCGGGAGACCCCGTGGTTCCAATGGCTCGGGCGTTCCCTCGACCCAGCCGACTTCGGCGAGGCTGTGAAGCGTGACTTCGCCACCAAAGTGGTTCCCTACGTCCAAGGCAAGTTCAGCAATTGGAAGAACCTGCTCCAGGTTGATGGTGTCGACAGTTGCAGTGGACCTAAAATTCTCAAGAAGAAGAAACTCGCCGGTCTTTTTGGCACACTGACCGATAACCTAATGAGCCTGGATGCAGCCGCTGCGGTGCTTATTTTCCTAGCAACTGGCAGCGCTACAGCGGAAGCGCTAACAGCCGAGCAGCTAGAAGCGCTCAGCTCGCAGCTAGCGCCAACTTCGACCGCCAGACGCCACGCGCAGCCGCGTCCCTAGTACCTGACCGGTTCAGGCCGCGCGATCCATCGCCGATCGCTTCGTTGCTCGGCCTTGCGTTACCTCTAGTCTCATGATCCTACACATCTTGTCCTATCATGGCGGGTCGCTATAATTATAGTT
>CAYQQM010000039.1:0-38397 GCA_964419605.1 uncultured Kofleriaceae bacterium
CCCGACTCCGGTTCCGGTCCCGACTCCGGTTCCGGTCCCGACTCCGGTTCCGGTTCCGGTTCCGACTCCGGTTCCGGTTTCGGACTCTAACTCATTGATTCAATTCGTCGCGATCACACCCGCAGCTCTGTGCCAGATAGGCGCAGACCGCGGCCACCTGGTAGCTTGACCACCGGCTCAGACTCTGGCTCGTTGCGCACGTCTAAGTCTTACCGCTGCCGCTGGGCGATTGCCACTGTCACGCCATGACAGGAACGTCGAACTCGACAATGTGCCACGGCGTCGACCCGGCCCCGCGCCGGCTATCTTCGCCGGCGATTGGCAGGTTGGATATGTCGCAACGCTTCGAGATCGGCGAGGTCTTTGGCGCGGCCCGACGCCCGTTTGTTCTTCACGAGATGCTCTCGAGCAATGATCGGCAGGGGCCGTGTGCCGAGCTTCACCCGGATGCGCCGCTTCCAGGCTGTGTCGAATGAAACTCCGGAAATGGTGTTGAGAATGTCGATGCGGAACGGCTTCTGCCCAAGAAACAGCACCGCGTAGGGAACTTCAAACTGTTGTCCGGTGACACTGGCAAAGCCGAAGTCCCGCACCGCTTTCGCTACTCGCGCAGCATTGCGAGGGTCTCTTGCGATGAAAATATCAATGTCTGCCGTGTAGCGCGGATGTCCGTGAGCCGCGACCGCGAACCCGCCGACGACCAGAAATCGGACGCCATGGCGCTCTAGCAAATCGAAAAACTCGTTCCAGTCGGGGTGTAGCTTCATAGGTGGGGATGAACAGTCGCCTCAGTGCCTCTAGCGTTGCGATTCCCTTAGCAGGAGTCAGTAGCTCTGCTGGTTCGTCGTCCATTAGGTGGAGGGTCGTCCACTTGCCACGTCGCGCCATCAAAGGAGTCTACACCCTGATTCTTGCCAGGGTAACAACAACCACGAATCCCGTGGTATCGGTCCTCACGCTCAATGCCGATCAACCAATGATCGTGGTGTTTGGCAACGCCGCCGCGAGCAGGGCCTTTGCATCCCAGTCATACTGAGTCCCCCCCCGAAGCAACTCCCCACTCCAGATCCACAGCTCGCGCAGCCCGGACAGGTTTCGGTTTCGGACTCTAACTCATTGATTCAATTCGTCGCGATCACACCCGTATTCTTGCACGATGAGGATGAGTGGTCGGCGTCGTGCTACCCTTGTCGAGTGGTAGACCCCGGGCATCGCCCGCGACATCGCTTCACGTACGACGAGTACCTTGCGTACGAGCGCGACAGTGGGCTCAAACACGAATACGAAGACGGATCGATCGTCGCGATGGCAGGCGGGTCGCGGCGCCACAATGCGCTCGCGTTCCGCATCGCAGCTGCATTAGACGCCGCGCGCTCGCGGGGATGCGTCGGATTTCAGTCGGATCAGAAGGTTCGGATTTTGGCGACGGGAAAAGCCACCTATCCCGACATCACAATGGTGTGCGGTCCGATCGAAGGCGATCCTGCGGATCCTTCGGGTGCGACGATCACCAACCCGACCCTTCTCGTCGAGATCCTATCGCCATCGACGGAAGAAGAAGACCGCGGTAACAAGTGGTTGCACTACCAGCAAATCCCCGCGCTGCAGGAGTATGTGTTGGTTAGCCAGACGACACAGCGAGTCGAGTTGTTTCGACGCCTGCCCGATGGAACGTGGCAGTATCGCGAGGCAACCGCCGGAACGCTCGAATTGGTCGGCGGAACCATCGATATACCCTCGCTTTACGTTGGGTTACCTCCTTGAACCACCTTGGACGGTACGACTCAATCATCCGTTGACCACAGAAGGAACTGGCCAGGCCGCTGTGGCCGGGTTGGGCGGGTTGAAATAACGGCAATTTAATGGCAATTTAATGGCAAGTGTGAGCCCGGACGCACCGGCGGCGCGCTCACGGACGCTACGACGAGTTCGATCGGCCGAGGACGCGCAAGCTCGAGCGCGGTCGCGAGATGGATGGCGTCCCATACCCCAATCGCGGTTCGTGGTTCCCGCTTGACATACTGGCGTACGCAAATATGATTTTCAGTATGAAAGCGATATCGGTGTCAGTATCGGAGGATGATTACGAAGAGTTTCGGAGGGTTGCGGAACAACAAGGCCGGCCGATCGCCCAGTTGATACGCGAAGCAATGGCGATGTATCGCGAATTGCGACTTACGCAGAAGCCGCGTCTGGCGGAACTTCCCCGACTTATCGGCCATAAACCGGTCGGCGCTCTGCCTTCGAGGTCGGAGCTGTACGACGAGATCTATGCGGATCGCGGCGCCCCGTGAAGCGCGCGGTCGACACGAATGTTCTGGTCATTGCGCATGTCGCCGCGGCTCCGCATCACGAACGGGTTCGGCGGTACCTCATGGACCAGCTTTCCGTTCCGGACGTAACGCTTGTCGTAACCCCACTGATCCTTCACGAGTTTGTGCACATCATCACCGATGCACGGCGATTTGCCCCTCCGGTGGCAATGCACGAAGCGACTGCAATCGCTCGTCTCTACCTCGACCATGCGAACATCGAATGTGTGGGTGTCGATCGCAACGCGATTTTGCTCGCCTTTGCGCTGCTCGATAAACACCAGCTCGGACGAAAGCGCATCGCCGACACGTTGCTTGCTGCGACCCTGATGCAGAACGAAGTACGCGAAATCATCACCTGCGATCGCAGCGACTTCGCGGTTTTCAACGCGTTCACACTCGTCGACCCCGCAGTCTAGCACGAACAAGCACGACCAAGGCTGTTTGCGTGTGGCGCCCCTCGGTGTGGCGATACGTCTAGGAATGTCCATAATCAGCAAGTCTATTGCTGTTTGTTGCCACAAACAGCAAATCAATCGCTGATTGGCGTTGTCGTCGACTCTTCGAAGAAGGCTCGAAAGTACGGTTCCGAGCAGCGATCGCGAAGCTGATGTCGCAGCCGACTCCACAGGCGCTCGGCATGTGTCTAGCGAGGTTGGTCAGCGCGAATTTGACGAGGCCACGCTTCTTAAACACGTGTTCCAAAAGGGCGGTTTTTCCCACGCGTCGACGGCCGTACACCACCACGATCTTGGCCCCGGGTCGGGAAGAAATTTCGGCCAAACGCTGGAGTTCTTGTGTCCGATTGATGAAGGTGGCGGATGGGCCCATCACATTCCTGGATGTAATAATAGGCCCAACACCTGGATAATGAAAGGGGCCGATAATTGCCATTGTGAGCATTAACGGCCTTTTCATCCTCGCCTCCGACGAGGAACTTGGTCACAGGGCTACGACAGTCGGTCGCGATAGTCGCTGTAGCCGAATCGGCGATGCACGGTGATGCGCTTCGTTGCGGGGTCGTGGGTGGCGATCGATGGCAGGCGAACGCCGTTGAACGTCGTGGTTTTGACCATCGTGTAGTGGGCCATGTCGAGGAACACGAGCTTGTCGCCGACTGCAAGAGGCCGATCGAAGCTGTAGTCGCCGATCACATCGCCGGCGAGGCAGGTCATGCCGCCGAGTCGGTAGGTGTATGGCTTGGTACCGGGATCGCCAGCGTCGACGATGACGGGGCGGTATGGCATTTCGAGCGTATCCGGCATGTGCGCTGTCGCGGAGGTGTCGAGAATGGCGATGTCGATACCGTTGTGAAACGTGTCCATTACCGAGGCCACGAGTACGCCGGCGCCCAGTGCCACCGCCTCGCCGGGCTCGAGGTACAGCCGCTTGTTCCACCGATCCTGAAATGCGCGCACGATGGTGATCAGGCGTGCGATATCGTAGTCGGGTCGGGTGATGTGATGCCCGCCGCCAAAGTTCACCCACTGCATTTGCGGGATGAAGTCGCCGAATTTGTTCTCGAATGCAGCGACCGCGCGCTCGAGGGCGTCGCTATTGTTCTGACACAAGGTATGGAAGTGCAGGCCTTCGATGCCGTCTAGGTCGGCCGCGGATAGGTTGGCGCGCGTCGTGCCGAGCCTCGAGCACGCTCCGGCGGGGTCGTACAGCGCGACCTCGGCCTCCTGATGCTCGTGGTTGACGCGCAGACCGGCGGAAATCGCAGCGCGCTGTAGTGCTGCGCGATGGCGCCGCCACTGGCCGGGCGAGTTCAGCACCACGTGGTCGGCTAGCGTGACCAGCTCGGCCATGTCGGCGTCGGAATAGGCGGGTGCGTAGGCGTGGACTTCGCCGCCGATCAGTTCGCGCGCCAACCTCGCTTCGGCAACGGAGCTTGCGGTTGCACCGGAGAGGTAGCGCCGCACGAGCGGAAATGTCGACCACTGGGCAAAGCCTTTGAGCGCGAGCAAAATCGTGCAGCCAGCGCGCTGCTGCACCTCGGCCAGCACCTTCAAGTTGGCTTCGAGTGCGCCGAGGTCGGTGACAAAACACGGCGTTTCTAGGCCTGAAACGTCGATCGATCGCGCGGTTGCTTCGCCGAGTGCTGCGCCCTTAGACACGGATGCGCCTAACGTTCCTCGACGTGCCACGGCAAGCCGCGCTTGGCCACGTCGTCGAGAAATGGATCGGGGTCGAGCTGTTCCATGTTGAACACGCCGGCGCCGTGCCACTTCTTTGTGACCATCATGACCGCGCCTGTTACTGCAGGTACTCCGGTCGTGTACGAGATCGCTTGGGCGCGCACTTCCTTGTACGTCTCGGCGTGGTCACACACGTTGTAAATGAAGTAGCGCTTGGCGACTCCGTTCTTGACGCCCTCGCACAAGCAGCCGATCGATGTTTTTCCCGAATACCCGGCAGCGAGCGATGCCGGGTCGGGCAACAGCGCGCGCAAGAACTTGATCGGAATGATCTTGTGGCCTTCAAAGTCGACCGCGTCGATGCGGGTCATACCGACGTTGCCGAGGACTTCGAGGTGCTTCAAGTACGCGTCGCCAAACGTCATCCAGAACCGGATTCGCTTGAGCCCTTTGAGGTTCTTGGCCAGCGATTCGAGTTCTTCGTGGTACAGCAGGAAACTTTTTTTCTCACCCACGCTCGGATAGTCGAAGATCCGCGACACGCTGAGCGGATCGGTTTCTTTCCACTCGCCGTGTTCCCAGTAGCGGCCGCGCGCGGTGACTTCGCGGATGTTGATCTCCGGATTGAAGTTGGTGGCGAACGCCTTGCCGTGGGAGCCCGCGTTGCAGTCGACGATGTCGACGTAGTGGACCTCGTCGAGCAGGTGCTTTTGCACGTACGCGCAAAATACGTTGGTGACCCCGGGATCAAACCCGGATCCGAGCAAGGCCATTCGGCCGGCGCTGCGGAATCGATCTTGGTACGCCCACTGCCATTTGTATTCGAACTTCGCGACATCCGGCGGTTCGTAGTTCGCCGTATCGAGATAGTCGACACCCGCCGCCAGGCACGCATCCATGATGTGGAGGTCCTGGTAGGGCAGGGCGACGTTAATCACCACGGCAGGCCGCTCTTTTTGCAGCAAACTCGTGAGCTGCGGCACGTCGTCGGCATCGACCTGCAGGGTCCGAATCGTGCGGCCATGCATCGCGGCGATTTCTGCTGCGATCCGGTCGCATTTTTCCTTGGTCCGGCTGGCCAGCACGACCTCGGAAAACACCTGCGATTCCATCGCCGCTTTGTGCGCGACGACGCCGCCGACGCCACCGGCACCGATAATCAGGACCTTGGACATGGCCCCTATTACCAGAATTGCGCCGTGGTCGGGAACAGTGCTAAATCACAACCAGCACGGTATAGGCGGCGCCCATCGCGATCGCGACCAGGCCAAACATGCCCTGATACCCGGCGAGCTTGCCGCGTAGAGCCTGGCCTTTTGCGATTGCTGCTGGGCTGCTGGAAATCAACATCGTGAGCAATCCGAAACCCAGCAGGCAACCGACCACGAGATCGGCAACGCTGCTCAGCATCCAAAATGTCCAGCGAATGGGGGCCACTTTGAGCAGGTCCATGTTGCGCAAGCCGCTCGTCGTTCCCCATAGTCCCCAGAAGAACATGACGATGCCGATCCAGCTTTGATACGGCGTCAATTTGTCGATGAGCTGCTTCGCGTTGCGCCGGCGCGCCAGGATGAGAGAAGATGCTGCCAAGATTCCGCCGGCGATGGTGATGAGACCTGCAAACATGAACGACCTCCAAATGTTGGTGTGCGACATGTCAGCAACTGGCGCGCCAAACGTATTTCCCTATGGTTTCAAGCGAATAGCTTGGTCTGGGTGCGCAAGATCTTGCGTAATTAAGCAGCGAATCCTTCAGGCGGACTCACCTGAGCGCGGCTGATTCTGCGGTATGGTCAATGTGACTCGCATCGTGAGCGGCGGCCAAACCGGGGCCGATCGGGGTGGGCTCGACGCGGCGATCGCGCTGCAGATCGACCACGGCGGCTGGTGTCCGGCGGGTCGTCGTGCCGAAGACGGGCCGATTCCGAGCCTCTATGGGCTGCGCGAGACGCTGTCGAGCAACTACGCGGTGCGGACCCAGCTCAACGTGCGCGATTCCGACGGGACGGTTGTGTTCACGCTAGGGGACGCCTGCCGCGGCAGCGCACTGACGATCGAGTGCGCGAGGAAGCTCAGCCGTCCACTGCTGCACTTCGATCTACAGGAGGCGTTCCCGCCCTCGCTGGCCCGGCCCACAGTTCCTCAGGGCCGAATCGAGATGCGCCCGAATACCGTCGCGGACGTGGCCGCACGCATTGCCGCGTGGTGTGCAGCACAGAACGTAAGCGTGCTCAATGTGGCCGGGTCGCGCGAAAGTGGCGCACCGGGTATGGCCTCGGCAGTTCGCCGCATCCTCGTTCGCGCACTGACAACGAGATCAGGCGAACAGGGAACACGGCTCTGAGTCGATCGCAGCTGAGGCCCCGCAGTCGCGAGTTGCGAGTTACGACTGCGGCTGTTTATCGGCGCCGGCTTCGTTCTTAATCGCTTGAACTTCCGTGCGTACGGCTTGCGCGAACGTTTTAAGCTCTTGCATCGCATTGCGGACGCGGGTGCCGGCGGCCTTGTTGCCGTCTTTGTAGAACTTCTCAAAATCCGGAGCCATCTTCGCCACGAGCGCTTGCAGCTCGTCGTAGCGCGTGACGGGGGTCTTGTGGGTCTCCGAAGCGGTGTGGTGGATTTCGTTGCTCTCCATAGGGGGGTACCTTGCCCCGTCTGTCTGACAACAGCAACTCCAATCGATTTCTAAATCATTACAATATATTGACGTCCGAGGTTGGCGAAGGTGCTCACCGCGCAGGTGAAAATTCGGCAAATTTGACGGCCGGTCGGCTCGTGGTTTCAGGGCCGCAAAGGTGTCCAAACGGGGTACACGGCAGCGCGTACGGTTCCGTGTGACGTTTCTCCCATGCTCTAAACGAGAGGGATACAATGGTCAGACGTGCTGCGTTTATCTCGTCCTCCCTTTACGCACCGGGCGATACGCGCGGTTCTCGATCAGCGCGCTGTGGAGGTGGTCTACCAACCCGTTGTAAATCTGCGATCGCGGCAAGTGTTTGCGTACGAAGCTCTGGCTCGTTCGAGGTCGGTGGACTTTGATGGCCCGCTTAGCTTGTTTGCAGCGGCGGTGGAGCACAATTGCACCGGCGAGCTTGGCCGAATGCTGCGCGAGATGGCCATCAACGGGTGTCCAAACCACCGCTTGTTCGTGAATATTCATCCGGCCGAGTTCAACGAGCGCTGGATCATCCAACCCGACGACCCGATATTTCGCCACACCTGCGACATCTATCTTGAGATCACCGAGAGTATTCCGCTTTCGCATTTTCATCTCTGCCAATCGATTCTCTCCGAGGTGCGCGATCGCGGCATTTATCTAGCGGTCGACGATCTTGGCGCCGGCTATTCGAACCTGAAATACATCGCCGACCTGTATCCTCGCGTCGTCAAACTGGATCGCGGATTGATCGCAGGCCTCACCGTCGATTCGCGAATGTTCAAGCTGGTCCGCGCGATCGTCGTGTTGTGCCGCGAGCTGGGCGCCATGGTCGTAGCTGAGGGGATCGAAACCATTGAAGAGCTGAACGCCGTTGTGGTCGCAGGCGTTCACTACGGCCAGGGTTATTTGCTCGCTCGGCCCGGATTTCCGTTACCCGAGGTCACTTGGCCGTCTGAAGTGACTGTGTCGCGAAGTTCCACCCTTCAGCCGGGTCGAGGCGCGCGGATCGCAGACAAAGCCGGTCCACAGTAACGAACTATGCTTCGGCAGAAAAGCGCTTTACACCCTTGCATGCGAGGAGCCGCTTATCGGCCGTTACCAACGTTAAGTCGTATACAATCGCCGTTGCGGCGATAAAGCGGTCGGCTGGATCTTCGTGCGGGAGGGCGATTCGCCGACTCTCCATCGCCACCTCAACGGTTAGATCTGCGGTTTGCATCGCGCTCTTTGTCAGCGCGTCTGCGAGCCAGCGCTGCGGGTCCTGACGCACACGTATGCGCTTGGACTCCAACAACAAACTCGCCTCCCAGACGGAAATTGGCGATAGCCAGATCTCATCGGCTCGTTGCAACGCCCTCTTGCACGACGTGGCAAGTCGATGAGGTTCCAGCAGCCCCCACAGCCACGCATGCGTATCCAGGAGATATCTCATCGTAGAACATCCCACTGTTGGGGGATGGGGTCGCGAAGATCTCCACTGATGGTCGCGGTACCTGCCATGGCACCCAGCCAGCTCGCTGTCCCAACATCCCTCGGTGGCACGATGTCGGCCACCGGACGCCCAAAACGCGTGATGCGAAGCGGGCGTCCAGACGTTCGTACTCGCTCGAGGGCGGCTAGACAGGTTGCCTTGAATTTGGATATCGCCATCGTGTGCATCGCTCAATTTTACTATGGTCAAAGCCCATGGTCAATCTAGCGATCCGCTCAAGGCGCGAGATGTAGTTGACGTTTGTGCGCGACTGGTTGGCCGGGCTGTACTACAGTTCGCCGATTGGATGAGACGTTTTCGAATTGCAGTTATTGCCCTGGTGCTTTGGGGTACGCCCATTTGTGCGCAGCCGATCTCTACCGCCGAGGCGAGTCCGGATTCCGGCCCAGTCATTGAGCTGGTGACGATGGGCATCGGTTCGCTGATTTGGGAGCGACACGGCCACATCGCGCTGTGCGTTACCGAGCGCGGGCTCAAGCACGCGTTGCGCCACCCCGGTAATCCGGACAACGCTTGTTACAACTACGGCATCGGCAATTTTCACGAGCCGATAAAAATGGGTTGGGGATTTTTTCGCGGGACCACGAGCTTCTGGGTCGGCAAAGATGTACCAGAGCGAATGCTCGAGGTGTATCTGCATTTCGATCGCACGATTTGGGTGCAACCCCTACCGCTCGGTAGCGAGGAAAAGCGCGCCGTGGTCGCCAAGCTCGAACGCGACATCTTGCCCGAGAATCGCAGTTACGCGTACGACCACTTCATCGACAACTGCACGACCCGGATTCGCGACATTATCGATGATGCTACGCACGGCGCGCTCCGGTCGATGAGCGAACCCCGTGGCGACAGAACGTTTCGCGACCTGGCGCGCGAAGGGTTTTCGGGGATGCCCAGCTTGGCGCGCATGTGCTTGGTCATTACCGACATCGCGATGGGCCGCACCACAGATCGCGTCCCCTCGTACTGGGAGCGGATGTTTCTGCCGCAATACCTGCGCGAAGCTGTGGCCAAGAAGTTCGGCGTTGCACCGGAGCCAATTTATACGCGACGCGAATGCCGTGGCTCGACCACGTTCGACTGCGTGGTGCGGGGCGTCGCGGTTCCTGGAGATGGGCCGAGCGGACGCTTCTTGTTCGCTTTGGTAGTGCTTGCGCTCACGGCGCCCGCTTGGGCAACTCGGCTGTGGGGATCGTTCCAGCGTACTGGGCTAGCGATTGCGGTTGTCCCGTACGCGGTACTCGGCGCGGTGCTTACCGCGTTGGCAGCGATTAGCCCGTTGCCCTATGTGCGGTGGAACGAAACGTGTTTGGTGTTGCTACCCCTCGACCTCGCGGTTTTGCTTTTGCCCTGGGGTCTGGCGCGGAGCTACGCGCGCGCCAGAGTCGCGATGCTAGCAGCGATCGCAGCCCTGCTCGCGTTGGACATTTTTCACCAGCCGTTGTGGGCGCCGCTGTTGTGGGCGCTCATCCCGATGTTGGTGGTTGGGTTTGTGCCTCGGCGCGAGGCCCGATTAAACAGTGACGCATTGGTCACGAGCCAAGCAACCGCGCGACGCGACGCGCGGAGGGGTGAATGGACCGGCTTTGCCGGTCCAGAGGGGGCGGGAAAGCCCCCTTTTGATCGAGGCGGAACAGAAACCGTTGACTCCCAGTCAACGCGTTTCTGTGTAGTTCAGCTCCCGAATCCGGACATGGTACGACACGGCAATGGCAGCGCGTTGGGTGCGTAAGGTCGCGGCGATTCCCGATGGGGCGGGGCGGATCGCCGTGGTGGCAGATACCCACTCTGAGCTTCACCCTGCCACGCTAGGCCTGCTTGCAAATATTCGCCCAGACGCAATCTTGCACGCTGGCGACATTGGCGACCTCGCTGTGCTCGCCGACTTGGCGCGGATCGCTCCGGTGCACGCGGTTCGAGGCAACATCGACAGCACCTCGCATGACCTTGCCGATGTGCTGGTCGCAACGCAGCGCTCGTTGAGAATCGTCATGGTTCATATCGGCGTATACGGCGCAACGGTACGTACCGAGGTCGCGACAATCGCCCAAAAGGAGCGGGCCAACTTGGTGATCTGTGGCCACTCGCATGTCCCCCTAATCACCAGCCGTCGTGGCATCGCTGTGTTTAATCCCGGCTCATGTGGGCCGCGGCGGTTCGGCTTGCCCATCGTATTCGGCACGATCGAGGTAGCGCCGACTGGCGTGCGGTTCGCCCATATCGACTGTGAGACCGGAAACGCTTGGCTGCCACCGGCATAGCCGGCCTGGGCAGTGGCGCGCCGGCATGGTCCGAGCCTCCCCGACCGGCACCGGAGTCTGGTATATGAAAGCTGCGTGTCGGCACCTCGCCACTTAGTTAGCGTTGCAGACCTTGATGCCGCGGAGATCGTACGCATCCTCGATCACAGCGATCGCTACTGGGCCCTGGCGGACGAGCCGATCAAAAAGTTGGCTTCGCTTCGCGGCCGGACCGTCATGATCGTCATGTACGAGCCGTCGACGCGTACTCGCACTTCATTCGAGCTTGCGGCGAAACGGCTTTCTGCAGAGGCGATCAATATCTCCGCTTCAGCGTCATCGACGACTAAGGGCGAGTCGTTGCTAGACACCGCGCGCAATCTAGGCGCGATGCACCCGGACGCGGTGATCGTGCGCCATTCCTACGGTGGGGCTGCCGCCATGCTGGCCCAAACGTCGCGCTGCGCTATTATCAATGCCGGGGATGGCCAGCACGAACATCCAACTCAGGCCCTGCTCGATGCCGCTACGATCCGTCGCCACAAGGGCAAGGTCGAAGGCCTCGAAGTTGCGATTGTCGGCGATATTTCACATTCGCGCGTCGCTCGGTCGAACATTTTGTGTTTGGCCAAGTTGGGGGCTCGGCTCCGTTTGGTCGCGCCATGGACTCTGGTGCCCCGGGGGATCGAGACAATCGGTGGCGACCTCACGCGCGAGCGCGTTCGAGTATGCACGCGCCTCGAAGATGGGCTCGACGGTGCCGACGTCGTAATGATGCTGCGCGTGCAGCATGAACGCGCTGGAGGCGAAGCTCCGCGGTTTCCAAACACGCGCGAGTTGTCGCGAACGTTTGGACTATCGGAGCGAACCCTCGCATATGCAAACGACGATGCGATCGTCATGCATCCGGGGCCCATCAATCGCGGCGTCGAAGTTTCGCCCCAAGTGGCAGACGGGCCACGCGCTGTGATTCTGCAGCAGGTTAGTTGGGGGGTTGCCGTACGCATGGCGGTCCTTGAGCGCGCGGTCCTCGGCGATATTCCAGCACCATGATACCGCCCCGAAGCAAGTCCCCTGGGGGGGAGCCCGCGCTGGTGGTGGCCGGAGTCGTAAAGCAGTTCGACAACCATGTTGCTGTCGACGGAATTTCGCTCGAAGTTCCGCGCGGAGTTGTTTACGGCATCCTCGGGCCTAACGGTGCTGGTAAATCGACGATGCTGCGCATGATCAACGACATCATCGCCCCCGATGCTGGGGCGATTACGATCCTGGATGGGATGAAACCAGGTAGCGCAGCGGCCAAACGCATCGGCTATCTCCCGGAAGAGCGCGGCTTGTATCCCAAGATGCGGGTACTCGATATGATTCGGTTCGTGGGAGAGCTGCGTGGCCTGACGTCGGTCGAGGCCAAACGCCGCGCTGACAAGTGGCTGGAGCGGCTGGGGCTTTCGCGGTGGGCGAACAACCGGGTCCAGGACTTGTCAAAGGGGATGCAGCAGAAGGTGCAATTCGCCACCGCACTCATTCACGATCCCGAACTCGTGATTCTCGATGAGCCATGGAGCGGTCTTGACCCGATCAATGCCGAGGTGCTGCGCGACGTCGTCGACGATGTGCGCGCTAGTGGGCGAACCGTGCTGTTTTCCACGCACCAGATGGAGCAAGCAGAGAAACTATGTGATGTGGTGTGCATTATTGCCCGCGGCCAGAAGGTCCTCGACGGAACGCTGGAAGAGTTGAAGCGCGCATCCTCCAGCGAGGGCGTGATTGCACTTGGATTCGTCGATGCGGCGGCTGAGGCAGCAGCACAAAACGTACTGAATGATCGGTCGATGGTTTCTCTGATCCAGCCGGGCCGCCCCGGTGGCGTTGGGGGTTGCGAAGTGAAGCTTGTGGGGGGTGTGGTACCGCAACAATTGTTGGCCGCACTGGTGCAGAGCGGAGTTCAGCTGCGGCGCTTCGAAGTGATGGTTCCGACTCTGCATCAGATTTTTGTCGACCGAGTCGGTGTGGATGCGGCGGTTGCCCAGCGCCGAATGGGGGCACCGAACGAGTCCGGGAGCAGGGTCGAGTCTCGTGCGTGAATCTTGGGTAATTGCGAAGCGCGAATTCCTCGAGAGGGTGCGCACAAAGTGGTTCGTTGCAATGACCATACTCGGACCGGTATTGATGATCGCGCTGATCGTAGTTCCGGTGCTGTTCGCATCGCGCGG
Source organism: uncultured Kofleriaceae bacterium (assembly GCA_964419605.1). Lineage (GTDB taxonomy): Bacteria > Myxococcota_A > Polyangia > Haliangiales > Haliangiaceae > JABFXX01. The sequence goes on from CAYQQM010000039.1 coordinate 13,055, forward strand.
AACGGTTGGCGCGAGGATTGAAATCGTCGATGAGACATCTGCGCTTGGCGACAAGCTTGCTCGCGCGTTCGCACTCGACGACCAGCATTGGGTGGCCACGGTCGTTGCGCCCAACACCACGGATGAAACACTGCTCGCTCGCGTTCGAGATGAGGAGATCTCTGGCTTCCTTCGCGTGCCGAAGACAGCGCTCACGGGAGGTACGATTACGTATCGGGGCGACAACGCCACCAATCAAGTGGTTGCACTTACGCTGATCAAGCGAGTTTCGACCGCGGTGATCGAGCAGCGGCTCGATGAGATGCAGCTCCGGACCGGTCGCGGTGAGCGCCTAACCAGCGCAACGTTGAGCCAGGTATTAGCTCCACCATCGATCGAGGCGCTCCATACCAGCGGCGACACACGAGGCGAGTCGGGCGCCGCCACGTTTTTTCTCGGCTACATCGTTGCTCTCATTCTTTATATGGTGATCACGTTGTACGGCATCAACGTAATGCGCAGCGTGGTAACGGAAAAGTCGTCGCGCGTGGTGGAACTCCTAGTTGCAGCGATCAAGCCGCGAGCTCTGATGGTGGGGAAGATCGCAGGGGTAGGTGGGGCCGGACTGGCGCAGATATCGATCTGGCTGGTTATTGGGGCGTTCGCGTTGAAGAATCAAGAGGTGATTCTAGGGGCCTTTGGCGTATCGGGGGCGGCGCAGTCATTGCCGAGTCCATCGTGGATCGACTTCGGCGTAATCGGCGCATTCTTTGTCCTGGGATTTCTATTCTATTCGACCATGTACGCAGCGGTGGGAGCGATGGTGCCAAGCGAACAGGATGCCCAGCAGGCTCAAATGCCGGTGACGATGCTGCTGGTCATTGGGATGGTTTCGATGACGGCGATTACAGGAGATCCACGAGGGACCACCGCCCAGATTCTGACTCAGATTCCCTTTTTTTCACCCATGCTCATGCCATTGCGCTACCTATTGCACGGCGCTAGCGGCGTTGAGGTGCTTACCTCTGTCGCTATTCTTGCGATCGCGATCGCGCTCGTATCTCGCGCCGCAGCAAAAATCTATCGCATCGGCATCCTGATGTACGGCAAGCGCCCGAGTGCAGCAGAACTTGTGCGGTGGCTCAGGTATTGATGAATGCCGCCATACGGGCCAGGCGGGCGCGATCGGGCAATCGGAGCGTGAGCTAACTCACACTGGCTTGGCAGCGCATTCTTGTCTTGACCCGTGTCTCACCTGGGCTGATGCTTGCGCTCATGTCGGATGTCGCCGAACCGATGCTGATCGCGCGGCTTCAACCTCAGGAGTCGGCGGTACTTCCGCCGGAGTTCGAGAATGGCGGAGAGTTGCGCTCCCATGCGCATGATCTGCGTATTCCCCCCTCGCCGCAGGAGTCCGATTTCTGTCCGAAAAACAGTCCCTCCAATCGAGCGTTTGATTCCGAGCTGGATAGATCCATCGCGCTTCAAGCCGAATGGGAATGCGCAACAGCGAACAACACCACAAGTGTCCTCAAAATCGCTGCTCACAAGTTTCGCGAGTTGTTCCAGCGGCGCCTTTGGATTGGTTCGAATGGCGTGTTCCTTCGCGGCGACCAACTGTGCATCGAACGCGATGGCGCTGAGGTGTGTCCTGGCGAGCGCAAATAGCCGAAGGCGACCCTGAGGCAGGTTTGTCCTTGATGAATGTGCTCAGCGCCCCACCGCGCTCGATCCGCGCGGTATGGTTGCGGCAATGTCGGTTGCTCGCCTGCGTTGGCTCCTGCTCGGAGTAGCCGCGGTTGTATTGGTAGTTCATTCGCTGGCATACAACTTCGTCACCGACGACGCGTACATTTCGTTCGTCTACGCGCGCAACCTCGCTCAGCACGGTGAGCTGTCGTTTAATCTCGGGTCGCCTGTCGAGGGCTACACCAATTTCTTGTGGACGGTTGTCCTCGCCGGGCTCATGATCGTGGACGTCCCACCGGAGCTAGCATCCCGGCTACTGGGAACGGCATGCGGCGTAGCCACGTTGTACGTCGTGTTTCGCATGGCCGAGCGGGCTCTCGGCCGGCGCAGTGCGTGGGGAGCCGTGCCTGCGCTGCTCTTGGCAATGGCCTCCGGATTTGCGTGCTGGAGCTCTGGCGGCCTCGAGACACAATTGTTCACACTGCTGTGCGCGATTGCGATCGACGCGCTGGTGGAGGCCGAGTCGGATTCGCACGCAATGCTGCGCGCGGCTGTTGCGCTTGCACTTGCTGCGATGACTCGGCCCGAGGGCCTGCTGGTTGCCGGCGTGATCGCGGCGACTCGACTGGTCGCGAATGCTATCGCGCGACGCTGGTTAACGCGCAGTGATGTGGCAGCCATCGCCGTGTTTCTCCTAGGCTGGGCACCATGGTTTGCGTGGCGGTGGCGGTATTATGGCTACCCATTTCCCAATACGTACTACGTCAAGGCGACCGGACCGTGGGTTCGGCCAGCGATGGCGGCGCAGATGTGGCACAACGGTGCGTACTACGTAGGGTCGTGGCTTGTGCAAACCCGAGTTCTCGTGGTGCTGCCGGCGATCGCGGTCGGACTGGTTGCCGTGAAGCGGCGAACTCCGCGATTTGTGCTCGCATTTTCGTGCACCCTACTCAGTGCGGCGTACTTGCTTTACGCCACCAGTGTTGGCGGCGATTTTATGGGGCTACACCGCTTTATTATGCCGGTGTTTGTCTGCGCCGCCGTTTCCGCGATGCTGGGCCTGGAGCGAATGGTTGGTTGGCTGCGGTCGGGGAAGCGCGAGGTGGCAGCGATGCTCCTTGGCGCTGGGCTGTGCGTCGGATTTGGCTACACTCAGCTCGATCTGACGATGGAGAGCACTCGCTCGTGCGCGAATCGCCACTGCCCCAACGATCGCGGTATCGATTCGCCAGCGTTTCTGGCGATCTATACTGAGGATCGGGCTGCGATCGGTCGAGCCATGTCAATGTGCTTTGAGCCCACCGACTTTAGCATCTTGGGTGGGGCAGGCGCGCAGCCCTACTACGGCAGGATGCGCGGCGTCGACGTGTTTGGCCTGGTGTCGGACCGCATTGCGCACGAGTCGCCGCGAACGAACCCGCGCGCGGGCCACACCAAGTGGGGCGGTGATGCGCTGCTCGTTTCGTACGACCCAACGTTTATCTTTAGTTGTTATCAGATTCACCGTGCTCCACTTCCTCCGCCACTTCCGTGCGACGTCGAAGCCTGGAGGCGGCGGGGATACGAACCAGTCACCGTGCACGTTGCAGGGCTGCGCGAGCGCGGCGAGTACTACACGTTTTTGGCCAAGGCGAGTCGCAACTTTCAATGCCCGATCCGCGTTTCGCCACCGGCTTTCCGATCGGAGCGACCGCACTAACTGCGAGGCCGCTTTTTTCAGGGCCAGGGAGCAAGTATGGGCGAGCTGGTGCCTGTGTTGGTGACCGAACCGCAGCCGGCTGCGATGTGACCGGTGCCGCCGCCTCCTCCGCCCCCGCCGCCGAATGGCTGTTCGGTCGACGGTCCGCCGTCGAGGATCGTCTGTGCTCCGCCACTACCCCCTTTGCCGCCAAACAGAGAGAAGCCATCGCCACCTGGCGCTCTCAGAGCCGACTTCAACCCATTGGCGCCAGCCATTCCACTATTGAGTGCCCCAGCACCTTCTCCGCCGCCACCGCCGTTGGCTACGAGCATGCCGCGTAGTTCAAAGATCTTGCATTCTAGCAGGATCATCCCGCCGGACCCGCCGCCCCCACCGCCGCCGTATTGCGTATTGCCACCACTGCCCCCACCGCCGCCAGCGTCCACGGTGCCACTGATGACGATCGTTCCGGGTGTTGCCACGAAAAATGCGCCGCCTCCGGCCCCGCCGGCCCCTCCGGCAGCAATGCCGTTGCCGCCGTTGCCGCCGTTGCATCCTCCACGTGGTCCAGCGGGGCGGTTAGCGGGCGCCACTCCGGCGCTTCCGCCGCCTGACCGCAAGGCTTCGGCGTCGCCCATCCCGCCGGCGCCGCCCTGGCCGCGAAATGCTGCGCCGCCGCCGCCGCTGGCTCCGTTCGAGTTGGCAGTTCCATTGCCACCGCTCGAGGTCAAACACAAACTCGCCGAGCGCGCTCCGGCCCCTCCGTTGGAGACATCGATGGTTCCGCCGATGGTAACGTCGCCCGTTGCTGCGATCCCCAATGGGATAGAGCCTTTTGCCCGCAACGCAGCTCCGCTTGGCAGTGAAAATGACCGAGCCACCAAGACGTCGACCGGCCCAGCCGGTGTTGTAACGACGACCTGCTTGGGGTGCTGTGGTGGACCACCATCGATGCTGAGCGTATGCTCGTCGGTGTCGTAGAGCGCAGTTCCGGAGATCGCAATGTCGGAGTCGCCGGTCCGATTCAGCGCGCAGGTGTCGAATACGCTTGAGTAACTGGTACAGGGCGGAGCGCTGTCGACCGGAGGCGCATCGGCCCGGGAATCGTTTTGGCCGTCGTCTCGTAGGCCGCCATCCTGACCCATGGTGGCGGGCGAAAAGTTACATCCCGCGGCTACTACGATCGGCCCCAACCATGCGCGCATCGGCTAATCCTAGCCGCAATTCTTGCGGTGGCCACAGCGGATCTACCTGGATGGCTTGATCGGAGTGCTGCGAGCGCCAGTGACGTTCCACGATTGCGTACAGTGGGGCTTTTTGTCGTCGTGTCGAATGTATTCGGTAACCAGAACGAGCTGGAGAGCTCCGCCATCGTCGATGCGACCCGCGATCGAGTAGTTTGCATCGAGGCCCTGCACCGTCGTTGGCAGCGGCCCCTGCAGAGTCTTTGCATTGATCTTTCCGCCTTTTTGCGGCACGCCGACCAACTCGGGGATCGTTTCGATGTTCACCGTGAGACTGCCCTTCTTGGCGGCGATGGTTAGTCGGCCGCGACTTAGCGCGACGGGCGGCGGCTTGCAATTTTGTCCCATCTCTTCGAACTTGACGTCGTAGGTGCCAGTTACGTCATCCGCCCAAGCGGGCGTCGTCACTGCGGTAACGAAAGCGAGGACAGTAAGGCTGCGCATAGTTGTCGATTCGTTTGACGATGGACGGCGATGCAGATTCAGTTCTTCAATCATGCCACAATTGCGTGGGGTTGCATCCAGCGATCGGTGTAGGGGCGGGTCCTACGTGCGCTCTTTGTGACAAATGTTGCGCCAATACGCGGTACGTCTACTACCACTCAAGGACCAGCGATGGGACTGGCCTGAGCGGTTTGCGGCAGGGTGCGATAGACGTACAGGGTCTTCACGGAGCGCACATCTGCGTTCTCGCGCGCAACGATGGTCAGCATGTTCGAACCTGCCCACAGAGGCACGCCGGTGGTGAAGTCGAGCTCCCTGTCGTTCTTGGCGCCCCGGTTGGAGCGATAGAACACTTTTCTGCCTTCGATTTTTGCGCTCGGATTCGCAACAATGATGTACACGTCCTCGACGTGCGTTTCGTCGCTTACCGTGCCGCGAAGCGTGAACACGTCTGTGTTGGTTTCCAGGTGGCTTGTCGCGACGTGAATGCGCGGTGGGGTAGAGTGCCAAACTGGGGTGAAGCTGGATTTCTCGCGCCCCGAAGGAAGTCCCCTTGGGGGGCTTCCCCCAGCGGCGAGGGCGGCCGATGGAACAAACCCCACCCCGTTTTCGGCGACCTGAATTTTCGTCCAAGCACCGAACACGCCGATTGCTGGGTAGGTAACGCCGCGAGTTGCCCCAGCGACAACACTGGCGGTTTCCGACGCACCGGCGCGAATGGGGGCTGGCGCCTTTACCGTGACCTCGCCGCTTTGCGGCCGTCCTGGTACAGGAGCCAAGACCCGAAAGTGCAACTTGTCGCTCGACTGGGCATCGAGATTGGAGTCGTACGCTGTCAGTTCAAGCACCATCTCATCGGTGGAGAGTGCGGCGGTCGTGGTGAGGGGAAACTGGAGTTCTCTGATTTGCCCCGGAGCCAAGATCCCGATATCGAAACGCGACTTCTCCAGGTCTACCCCGGCGCCACTTGCGTTGCGAAGCACGACTTGCGCGTCGTTGGTCGAGGCGCCATCCCCCGTGTTCTTAATCGAGACGCGAAGGTGATACTTCTCGCCGCGTTGAACGAGCCCGTCGCCATTTCCTTCATCCACGAGTTGCCACGCGTACGCGAATACTGGGCGCGCTGCTGCTGCGATGTGAACTTCCGCCGGGACAACCCTGCTCGGGGCGCTGTTTGCCTCGCGGACTTCCAGGCCGAGCCGATCGACTCGGTCATGTGCATTTAGGGGTAGCTTGAGTTTTGCAGTGAATGTTTTGGTCTCACCTGGAGGTACCTTGCCCACGGGGAGTTCTAGCTCGTCGAACGCGCGGTCCTCGGACTGCACGCGCGGCAGTACGCGATATGCGGCTTTGGTTCCCGTGTTCTTCACGGTAGCGGTGACCGCCACTTCTTCACCAGCGGCGATCTGAGGCGACGAGGTCGTCAGGGACACCTCGAGATTGGCGGTGCCGTTGCCTGGCTGCGGAGGGCTCCAATCGACGCCCAAGGCAGCGAGGGCGCGTACAAGTTTTCGCTCTTCATTTGCACGCGTGTCTGCAACGACTTTTGCCGCGCCTTCGACCAGCGCGTTCCGACGTGCGGAAGCGGTGGCAGAGACGACGTCTTTCGCAAACTGCATTTCCCAGTCCTCGACGACTTCATCGCTGTCCCCCACGTCGTCTTCCTCGATGACATCTTCATCCCGATCCATGGGTTCAGCGGCAAGTGCCTTCTTGCGTTCGACGAGGAAGGGGATTTGATACGCGGGTTTCTCCTCGTCCTTGGTGAACGTAGATACGAGGTGCGAGTCCAAGTCTTTCTCTCCGTAACTTCGCCTCGGCGCCAGCATCCGAACGACGCTAGATGCCACGTCGCCCTTGCTCCCCTTTTCGGTCACGTACATGCGTTGCAGTTGGATATCGGGAACGATTCCTAGGTTTTGAATCGACTGGTCGCCTGGCGTGAGGTATTCGGCGATCGTCAACTTGAGTTTTGAGCGGTCGTCGTTGTCATACAACTCCTGAACCGAACCTTTGCCAAATGTTTTGGTTCCAATGATCGCGGCGCGATCGAGGTTCTTCAGAGCACCGGCAACGATTTCCGACGCTGAAGCAGAGCCTCCGCTGACCAGAACCGCAAGCGACGACGTTTTGTCGCCGAATCCGCGTGCGGCACGCCGGGCGTCTCGGTCGCGTCCCGACACGGTTGTAACCACGGTACCCGCGTCGACAAACAGATCGGCCAGCTTAACCGCTTCCTCTAGCAGGCCGCCCGGATTTCCGCGCAGGTCGAGGATCCAAGCAGTAGCGCCTTGGCTCGACATGGTTCGCAGCGCCTCTCCCACGTCGGCCGCGATGCCCTTTGAGAACTGTTTGACGCGAATGTATCCGACGCCACGCTCGAGTAGCTTATGTTCCACTTGCGTAACGCGGATGACATCGCGCACCAAGTCGAACCGCATCGCGTCTTTGACGTTTGTGCGCCGAATCCAGAGTGTGACCGGCGTCTTGGGATCGCCACGCATGCGGTCCACAGCCTCGTTGGACGTAAGATTTTCTGTGGGATCGTTGTTGATCTTGAGAATGTGATCGCCCGCCTTGATACCGCTCTTCCACGCCGGCGTGCCCCGCATCGGCCTAACCACGGTTAGTTTGTGATTGATCGTTCGAATAACAATGCCGAGCCCTCCGAACTTGCCGCTGGTCGAAACGTCCATTTCGCGCGCGGCTTCGGGATCCATCAGAATCGAGTGCGGATCGAGAGTGGACAGCATTCCGTTGATCGCGGCGTATTCGACTCGCGCTAGGTCGGCATCGCCATTCAGGTTAGCTTCGATGAAGCGGAAGATCTTCTTCAACGTGCCCTGCAGCCGCCACGGGGAGTCCACATCGCTGGTTGCGAACGTTTGTTTCTTGTCGTTGATCGTGACTGTAACCAGGTTCTTGGAGGGATCTGGCTCCACGAGGACCTCGGGAATATTGAATTGCACGCTGTCGAGCGCAGCGAACAGCATCTTTTTGGGGTCGACGCGGCTGGGGTCGACGTAACGCTCTTTGATCCGAACGAGAGTTGCCGTGAAGATGCGGAGAGAAGATAGGTCGTGTTTCGCCGCGGTTGGTGCTCCCGGCGCGGCGCGAACCTCCTGGGTATCGAATCCCAGGGACATGACGCCTTCTGGACTCGGTCGGATCGCGGTGAGCACCATGGCGAGTGCAGCTGCGACTGCCACGGTTGCTAGGTTGAAGCGTGCAGGTATCATTCGCGGCCCCATCGGCGGCTCGAGGATGCTCGTCGTCGCGCGTAGGGGCGGATCGGGCACATCCTACCAATTATAGTGAGCAATCGACCCGAGCACTACCGCGTTGTTAGCTCCGCGAGGGAATAGGGAAAGCGGAAACAACTTCGTAGGTGCTCGTAGCCGCTTCGACGCCGCTGCCAGAAGTAAGGTCATGTAGTATGGTGACCTCCTTGGATTCGATCGATGGCCGAAAAACAAAAAAAACGCTCCAAGGTCATTGATGTAGGTGATCCGCCCAGCTCGACCGATGCCGGTAGATCCCCCGATGCGCCGCTCGACCAGGATGTCCATGGTGTCGAGGACGTTGAGGATGGCGGCGACGATGACCACGATCAGGATCCCAGTGAAACGGCATCGGCGGCTGCGCTCGATCTGCCTTTGCAGTCCTCATGGAGTGCTGCGCACCCCAGCGGAACGGAGGCGATCGACGTAGACGATCCGATCGACGTAGACGAGGCATCCGGCGAAGGCGAATCCCGAGCCCTCGCCACGCGGGAGACAGGGGCGCTGGCACGTCGCGATCCGCTTGCCACGTACATGGCGGAGACGCGGCGATACCCTTTGCTCTCGGCCGAGGAAGAATTTGCGTTGGCGCAGCGCCTAGTCGAACACGGCGACTCCCAGGCGGCCCGGCGGCTGATCGAGGCAAACCTTCGGTTGGTTGTGAAGATCGCGTACGAGTACCGCCGCGCTCATCGCAACCTTCTCGACCTGGTGCAGGAAGGCAATATCGGGCTGATTCAGGCAGTCAGCAAGTTTGATCCGTACCGCGGCGTAAAATTGTCGAGTTATGCCGCGTTCTGGATTCGCGCGTACATCCTCAAGTTCATCTTGAACAACTGGAGGTTGGTAAAGATTGGTACAACGCAGGCGCAGCGGAAGCTGTTTTTCAATTTGCGCAAAGAACGCGAGCGGCTCGAGCAACTCGGTTTTCAGCCGACGAGCGCCATGCTCGCCGACAGACTCGAGGTTTCCGAGAATGAAGTGATAGAAATGGAACGCCGGCTCGCCGCGCCTGAGGCCTCGCTCGATGCGCCCATGGGCGGCGGCGACGATGACGGCGGCGCCAGAACGCGCCTCGATTACCTCCCGAGCGACGACGTTCGGCCCGATCGAAGCGTGGCGAACAACGAGTTTGCGCAGCTGTTGCGCAGCAAGCTCGAGGCCTTTGCAAGCTCGCTTTCAGGCCGCGAGCAGACCATCTTTCGCGAGCGATGGTTGGCGGAGGATCCGCTTACGCTGCAGGAGCTAGGCGACCGGTACAATGTGAGTCGCGAGCGCGCGCGTCAGCTAGAGAAGCGCGTGCTTAGCAGGCTAAAGAAATACCTCGAGGCCGAACTCGGGAACGCCGTCGACATCGAGGCGCTGACCCGCGAGTGAACGATGGCCTTGCGCGGCACGCTCTACGTGGTTGGTACGCCGATAGGCAATCTCGAAGATCTATCGCCGCGAGCCGCGCGCGTACTGCGCGAAGCGGACATTATTGCTGCCGAAGACACTCGCTCGGCAAGGGTATTACTCAGTCACGCCGATGCAGGTGGCTCGGTCAACCCCGCGCGTGTCGTGACCAGCAACTTCGAGGGCAATGAAGCGGAGAAGGCAGTGGAGATCGCAGAGGCGCTCGAGGCGGGAAAAAAAGTGTGCCTGGTCAGCGAAGCGGGCATGCCGGGCGTTTCCGATCCGGGCCATCGCGCCGTCGCCGCTGCTGCTGCAATCGGCGCTCGGGTCGAAGTGATTGCTGGGCCCAGCGCACTACTCGCGGCGCTGATCGGCTCGGGCCTCCCGTCCGATCGGTTCACATTTCTCGGCTTCCCGCCGCGCGATGAAGGGCCGCGACAGGAGCTGTTCGGCTCGCTGCGCGCCGAGGTGGCGACCTTAGTTTTTTTTGAGGCGCCCGATCGAGTTGCTGAAACACTTGCTGACCTCGCAAAGGCGTTTGGCGCCGATCGTCGAGCTAGCCTTGCCCGCGAGCTTACCAAAGTTCACGAGCAGCACGTGCGCGGCTCGCTCGGCGACCTGTCGGCCGCGTGTGCGCAGGAAGCGCCGAGAGGCGAATGCGTGCTCGTCGTTGCTGGGAGCCGAGGTCCAGTGCGCGAGGTCGACCTCGAAGTCGAGTTGCGCAGGCTCTTGGGACAAGGACTCGGTCCTCGCGATGCGGCAGCTCGATTGGTGATCGCTACCGGCAAACCGCGGCGGCAGCTGTACCAGCTTGCGCTTTCGTTGCGCCCGGCCCGGGACGAATCGTAGCCGATCCGCTCTCAGGTTCCTGGGCTGGGATCTCTGAGCTTGCGCAGATCGCGCTCAATGCCCGGAGTCATATGGACCGAGTTGTCCGCATCGACCCAAACCGCCTCGAAATCTGCGAGCCGGTTGGCCTTGATGAGTTCCATGCCCTTTTGCCATCCCGCGATAAACATGACTTTGCTCCACGCGTCGGCGGTGAATGCGTCTGTGGCACGGATCGTCACGGAGCGCGACGCACGAGCCGGTTGGCCGGTCAGCGGGTCGAGAATGTGGTGGTAGCGTACGCCCTCCTTCACAAAGCCGCGTTCATAGTCTCCGCTGGTCGAAAACGAATGGTTCTTGATCGGTGCGGTGGCAAACATGGCGTCGGAAGCACCACGTGGATCGCGGATGCCGACGACCCAGGGTGTCGCACCTTTGCTGCCTGCGACATACATATCTCCTCCAGCTTGGATCATGAAATCGCTAAAGCCGCGCTGCTTGAGAAGCGCTGCGCACTTATCGACGGCGTAGCCTTTGGCGATTCCACCGAGGGTAATCGCCATGCCCTTGCGGCGCAAGAATACGGTTTTGCGTTTCGCGTCGACGGAGATTTCCTTCCAATTGACGAGCGCGACGCGCTTTTTGACGTCAGCGGGGTCCGGCAGCGTTCCATCCATATCTTGGTCGAACTTCCACAGCCCGTGGAACGCTTGGACCGAGATGTCAAACAGGCCGCCCGTGCGCCCAGACACGTCCAGCGCGCGGGAGATGACTGCACGAGTCTCGTCGGAAACGACCACGGGCCTTTCGCCAGCCGCGGCGTTGATGCGCGACACATCGGAATCGGGCTTCCAGGTCGTCATCGCGAGATCGAGTCGTTTCATCTCGGCGAACAACGCCTCGGCAGCCTTCGCCGCATCGGCTTCTCGATCGGTCCAGAACCAGACCGACACCTTTGTGCCCATCGCTTCGCCGGAATACGTCAGCTTGCCGCGGCGGTCGTCGGAGCTGCCAGTTCGTTCGTGCGCGTCAGCATGTAATCTGCCGCACATCGCGGCGACCATGACGACCGCTGCCAGCGCGCGAATCATCTGCAACGCAGCCCGCGCCTTACAACCAATGGACGATCCGAAGCACGATCAGTAGCCCTGCCGCGCCTAAGGACAGCAACACGGCGACGACCGAGAGTGCGAGGGTTCCCTGCGTCTCCTGCTGGATACCCTTCCACATGCCCAAGGATGCTGGAATCGCGCCGCAGAGGGCGACGATGCCACCTAGAATTGATCCGTGAACTACGGATCCTTGCAATGCGGCGATGACTAGACCGAGAACGGCCAGGCCGATTGCGGCAAAAGCTGGGAGTTTCGTGTCGCGCGCCGAGTCAGCCATGTTCTTCCTCCGACACCCACAACCTTATCCTGTGTTTAGCGGCATGTCCGTACGATTGCTGGAACATCTACGACGGCTACCCGACAAGGCTCCGCCTCAAGCGGTGCCTATTTTTCCTAACTTTCCGAGTACATACGGAGCTGCTCACGCATAAAGTCATCGCCCAACGACTGTTGGACCGGTTCTAGCAGGCAGTCGGCGAGGACCAGGATCATATCCTCCACGTTTTTTTCGGCGGTGACTTTCGCCAAAATCTGTTTGGCGTCGCGACTGTCGTCCCCGGCCAACAACTCCCGCACCTTCTCCACCGACAAGTCTCCCTGGAAGTCGATCATTAAGTTCTGTCGTAGGTACGCGATTAGGCGATTCACGGCGACGAGATAACGCACCTGGGCCGCGGGATCAAGGCAACGACCATCTTGCGGGACTTGAATTCGTCAGCGACCATCTAAGGAATGGCTCGGGTGCTGTTGACCGGTTTCTGTGCCGTGCCTGGGCCCGGCCGCGCTGGTGTGCAGCTGCGCCACGTCATACGCGCGCTCATGCAAGATCATTCGGTCGATGTCTTGGTGGTGCGCGAAGGCGACCAATCGTATGTTGAGCGCTATGGCAGTGTCCGCATCTTGCGCGTTCCGGTTGGCGATGGCGCAGCCGGCGCGGCGAGTGAGCCAACGGTCCAGATTCAATCGTATCAACGCGCGTTAAAACGCCAGCTCGAAGGTGCGGATTACGAAATCGTTCACTGCCGCGATAGTTGGGCCGGGCTCGTTGTACTGGAGGCCAAGCGGCACCTAGGCTACTCGATTATCTACGACGTAACGCGGTCCCCGCTCGGCGAGGCGACGCTCGATCCTCGCTTGTACGCAGAATACACTCGCCACGAGCAGGCGTGCATGCGCGCTGCCGACATCGTCTTTGTTCCAACTCTGGCGGCGCGTCAGGCGTTGGCGACCGTAGCGAACGGCCGCGTGGTGCTTGCGCCGCTGGGGGTTGATGTCGACCGGTTCGATTGGGACGAACCTCCGACCAACGCCGTGCCCCGTGTCTTATACGCTGGTTCCATCGAGGCTAGCCGTGGAGTTCGCGTGCTAATACGCGCGATGGAAGCGATGGGGCGAGAGGTCGACGCGAAGCTTGTGCTTGCAGGGCCCGCAGCTTCGCCGCGATTCGAGACAGCGCTGCGAGATAGTATTCGCGAGCTCGGAATCAGCGATAAGGTCGAGCGTTTGGGGCCTGTCGAGCACGAACAAGTGCCAGCTCTCATTGCCTCGGCAACTGTGTGTGTCATCCCCGCTGCACTGGACTTGGTTCCCAATCCGATGGTCGGGTTTCCATCGAAGTTGTTGGAATATATGGCATGTCGGCGAGCGATCGTGGCGCCAAAGCGCGAAACGGTTTCCATGGTGGTAAGGGACAACCAGGAGGCGCTGCTGTTCGAGCCCGGAGATCCGGCGGACTTAGCTCGATGCGTGCTTCGATTATTGGCGGAGCCAGCTCTGCGCGAGCGTTTGGCGACTGCGGCATATGAGCGGGTTCGGCGCGAGTTCACGGCAAGTGCCGTGCGACGCTCTGTGCGTGCGGCCTATGCGGATCTGAGTCACCAGCTCGCTGGGGCCCAGCCTGCGGCTCAAGACATGTCCAAGAGCGATTTAATGAGCGATGACGAGTTCGAAGCGACTGTCATTGAGCAGGCGGCAGAGGTTGCGGCCGGTGACACCGGCCTGCACCGCATGGCCGCGATGAACATCCTCGACGAGGATCTGGTGTTTTCTTCGCACGCGCAGAGGCTTCCCACGCAGCCCGGCGAAGTGGGTGGCGATACCGTGGTTTCAGACGACCGATCGGTCGAATCGCAAATGGCCGGTTCCAAACCTCGTCCAGAGGGTGGCAGCTGGACCGAGTCGGCGATGACCGCGTCGGCCGTTGCGGAGGAGTCGATGATTACAAATGTCGCTGCCGTTCTTTGGTCTCGCGATGTGAACGACGACGACGGGACTCCGGCAGATGGCATGGGTTCGGCCACAGCACCCGCCAACAGAGATAACGCGTTCGTCGCCGGCGAAATCGACATACCAACCCCGACGCCACAGTTCCACGTTCCCGAAGTCATCGACTCCGCCGATTCGGACACCGGGGAGTCGTTTCCGGTCCGGGGGCGCAACCCGCAATAGCAGCTCTTGTCGTCGGCCAAAGGCGGGAAAGTTTAGTGCACCGCGGTGGCTGGGTGTTCGGATGACAATTCGTAGTAGGGTATTTCGTCAGAGGTTCCTATTCCTGCGGTCGCATTGGTCAATCTGCTGTTCGGCATCGGCTTTGCGCTGATCGCGAGAGATCGAATCAAGGCGGACGGCTCGTTTGCGTCCCCCGCATTCCAGCTCGTCGCGCTGCATGCAGGTGCGGTCGTGGCGCCGATCGCACTGTACTTTTACGCTGTGCATCCAGCTTGGGCGTGGATGTACATGTTCGATCCGAAGAAACTTGCAACCGTCATGGTTTTGCCGCTCATGGTCGGCCATGCCGTGATCGTTTTGGCGGCGTGGTATGGGGCCTCGGTTCTCATCCGCAAGAACCTTTCGGGCGCACTCATGTACGTAGGAGGCGCGGCAGCTTTGCTGCTCCTCGTCGTTGTGGTGCTGGGCATGAATCGACTGTCCACCGCCGCGGATTATCTCGGATATTTTTCGAATCGAGGCCTATCGCTATTCGCCGTTCAATTGGGCTGGGCCTTTGTCGTGTCGCTGCTCGCACTATTTGGCTCTGGCGTCTACGTTGCGATTGAGCTCGGTCGCGACAGTCGGCGAGTTCAATTGCGTTGATTGCACAGCGAATCCCGTAGTACGGCGCCGCCGATCTGGCGGTCTCGCAGTACCTGGCCAACGTCCCCCGGGGACTTCCTCAAGAGCGCCGTGGACGTATGCCCAACTGGGACGCCAACTTCACCGACTGAACGACACGTTGTTGCCGGCCGCGCGGAGCCTTGTCCATAACCAAAATTTCCGCCATTTTTCAGAGTGTTACGGTGTCGTGACGCACCTTCACTTGGCGACCCGGATGGTTTGGTCTGAGGCGCTTACTCGCATTTCGGCGATCGGAATGACTACTCCTACTCCTGAATGGATCACTCGATCGACGATAACGGTTGCTGCGCTAACCGCCGCAAACGCGCGCGGACTTGGTCAGTGACCGCATCGAGGGATCGTTCTGGATCCGCGGATTCATTTTTCTGATACACGAGTAGATGCTCCTCGAGGACGGCGGCACACACCACATCTGGATTCATTGTCAACAACAGTTGACATCGCTGCACATCGGCGTCGGAAAACTGGTTGGCGGGCCCGTCGGACAGATAGGTCTCCCCTGAGAACGTGCGGCCAAATCTCGCAAGCGGTGGATGGGTATGAAAATCAGCCAGTTGTTTCCCTTTGTTGAAAAGGATAGGGCCTTCAACAGTGCCTCCCTCCTTCACATAGAAGCTCCCCTGATTGAATATCTCCCCCTGTTCGTAAACACCCCAATAATGCTCGTGCCACGCCCTCCGTGAGCGCTCGTAGAGCTTCTTGAGGTTACCAGCCAACCCGGGTGGCATTGCTTCGTCCTCGTAGGATATGAGAGTTGCGGTACCGCCTCCGAGCCTTTTGGGCACCTCGACTGTTGTCCCAGGCTCTCTAACCTCTCCGGAGCCGGATCGGAGGTCCTTCAGGAAATCGCTAAGGCCTTCCAAAAAACGGTCCACTAGCCCCTTCGGGCTTGCGTTCGTTGCCTCCGGGCGTTTCTCTACTGGTGTCGTCGTGGGTTCTATTGGAACCGGTGCACCCTCGTTACTGGCGAGTACGAGGTGATAGGTGCCGCGATACGGAGCAATGGGTCCGCCCCCGATTTTGGTTGGCCGGCTGCCAATATCGGGTGCGTGTCCGCTGTTTTGCCCAGCCAGCAGTTGGGTCACTGTGGTTTGGATTGCAATTCGATTCGCGCCGCCCATGGACTCCGGACCTTATACACACCAAGTCGGTCGCGGGAAGTGAAAAATTTATCTATTGTTTTCAAGGTATTGAATCATCCGCACAGGCACCGACGTAGATGGAGCGCAATGGCGCCGCGCACCGCGGCCCGGTACCCTGGCTGCGTGGATCGGCAACCCTAACCCCAGATCACGGGGCCGCGAGCGACTGGCAAGTCCACCAGCGCGGAACGCTAGTCGAGCATTACTGTCCTGGTATGAGAGAAGGCGAGCGATGTACGACTTGAACTGCGCTGTGCTATCGTCGGTTGTGGACCGTTGGATCCTGGCCGGAAGTATCGATGCCACATCGCTGCGCTCAGCCGCGCACGCGTTGCAAACGACACTGCAAATGTCAATGTCGGACATCGTGCGGACTGCGGCGATCAAGCAGTTCGAAATGGCGTTCGAGTTGTCGTGGAAAACGCTGCGCCGAGTCGAAGCGCACTTGGGTGTATTGTCGAACTCGCCGCGCGAGGTATTGCGCGAAGCGGGTCGATTGAATCTGGTGGCCGACGTTGCTGGGTGGTTGCGTTATCTCGACGTGCGCAACGAATGCGTTCACTCCTACAATGAAGCCATCGCCAATGCGGTCTGGCAGCAACTGCCAGGCTTCGTGGCGCTGTGGCAGCAGCTGGAGCGCGAGCTTGACCGGCATCGCTAACGTCTCGGTTGCGCTGACGCGCGCCGAATTGGACTTGCTCCTGAGCCTGTTGGGCCCCGTGGCGGCCGATGCGTGGCTATTTGGCTCGCGTGTGACTGGCGCAGCGCAACGCTTTAGCGACGTCGATGTTTGCATCTTGCGTCCAACCACGCCCGAGTTGATGGCCGCGATTCCCGCAGCGCGTACGGCGTGCGAAGAGAGTCGATTTCCGTATCACGTCGACATTTCACGGTTTGACGACTTACCGCCCAATTTGCAGGAGACGGTCCGGCGCTTGGGCGTGAAATTGTCATTGGCCGTTCCAACCGGCGAACATTGACACGGCTGTTCCGCCACCGCGAACCGCCGAACGGATGGTCGAGGAAATACGTTGACGAGTTTGGCTCCTGGTTGGCGGAATTGCTGGCCTGGGCTGACGACGAGTGCCGCGGCCCTGTCGAGACCCTGGGATATCGATACCGTTGGCGATCCGGACCTTGTCAGCGGCAGAAAGCGCCGCGTATTCGGGTGATGACAAGACAGTAATATGGAACTCACGCCGACCGGCATGGGTCGGAGATCCGAACGATCAATACCACCGCGGCGAGGTACTCGTGCTCGGCGACGAGGTTATTGCCCTTTTGGTTCTGGGTTTGATGTATACGGGGGGCCCATGAGGGCAAAAACGCTTGCGGCGTTGGTCGCGTTGGTTTTGACCGCGATGATCGGCGGTCGCGTTGCGTATGCCGATGCGAAAGCCGACCTCGGTAACAAGATCAAAGCAGCAATGAAGGCGTACGACGCGTTTGAGTACGAAGCGGCCAAGAAACTGCTGACTCAAGCGATTGCGACCGCCAAAAAAGCAAAGTTGGATAAAGATCTGGTTCTTGCGAAGGCGCACCTCAACCTCGGCATCGTCATGTTTGCGGTGCCCGATGTAGAAGCAGCCAAGGCTTCGTTCCGCTCGGCGGTGCAGATCGACCCAAACATTCAGCTGGATCCAGCATATAAGTCGCCCGAGTTAGCAAAGCTATTCGATCGCACCGTGATCGAAGTGCTTGCCGAGGCTGAGCCTCGAGCTGCCGCGTCGGCTCCATCCGCCGCACAGGCTCGTTTGGAGCCGCCCATTGGCTGTGCTGCTGTGCGAGGCATCGAGCATTCCATCATTCAAGAAGCCACGAAGGGCAGTGCGATTGCGGTCGAGGCACAGGTGGGCGCTGAACTTGCGATTTCAAAAATCTCGGTGATGTATCGTACCGACGGGCAGGCCGACTTTACCGAGCTCGTTCTGGCCAAGCGACGCGATTGCGTTTACGCAGCTGCAATCCCGGCATCTGTACTGAAGGGCGCGTCGCTCAGCTACTACATTGTCGCGTTTGCAAGCGGCAGGGTCCCCGCTGCGACCAACGGTTCGGCTGCGCTGCCGCATGTGGTTGCCATTACCGGTACAGCGGTGGACAAGCCCGCCGAAGCCGACGGCGCCAAATTGCACACTTCGGACACTTCCTCGCACAGCTTCCGCGTGGCCGTCGCGGGCGGGGCCGGGTTGGGCTACCTCAGAGGCACCACCGAGGCGGGGAACACGGTAACCCGCTGTTGTGTCGGGATCAGTCCCGTTGTGGCAACCGCAGAAGTGGCGTATCTGCTATCGCAGAAGCTTTCGATCGGCGGTGTGCTTCGCTTCGGCGCGCTGATTGGCGCTAACACCGAGGGGCACCCGCGGACCGCTTTCTCCGGCCTGGGGCGCGTGCGGTACACGTTTTCCGCTACAGGATCCGGGTTTTACGTGATGGCGCAGGCGGGGTTTGGCGTTGTGCGGCAGACGATCAAGCTCGCTGAGCCGATATTTGGCGCGACCCGGGACGTGGTCACCCAGGGCCCGCTGCTGGTTGGAGGCGGCGCGGGAGCCAGCCTGAAGCTTACCGACAGGTTTGCGCTGATTGCTGAGCTGTCGACCCTCGTCGGAATTGCGGTGTTGGACCGCCTTGGGAAGGCGCGAATGAATTCTGGAGTCGGCGCCGACCTTACGCTCGGCGTTGCGGTCTCGCTCTAGGGCCTAAGGTATAAGGTCGGCATGGACGAAGCTGCATTCGACGACCTGGCGCGGAAGGAATTACAGGCGTTGGAAGACGCATTCGCCGAGGTCGATCCCGACCTGGTCGAGGTATCGGTATCCGATGGGGTTTTGCGGCTCGACCTTCAAGATGGCACCAAGATTGTCGTTAACAGCCATCGGGCGGCCCGCCAAATCTGGATGGCTGCGGTGGCCACGGCCTGGCACTTCGATCGGGCAGCGGATGGCTCGTGGGTTGCTGCAAAAACCGGCGAAGAACTTCGCTCCACGGTGCAGCGACTTGTACTCGAGCGGGCTGGGTTGGATGTGCGCCTCATCCCGCAAACAACGTAGCCATGTTCGCGCGTCCGATCGTGACGTCGACAAACTCGCCGATGGCGCCAATCCCGGTGGGCAAGATGACCGTTTTAAAGCCGTCGGTGCGCCCGATCAGCTGGGCTGGATTGCGCTTGCTGGGGCCGGTGACCAGCACTCGCTCGTTGCGGCCGACGTGGGTGGCGAATACCTCACCAGAGATCTGATTTTGCACTGCGACGATTTCCGCAAGTCGGCGCGCTTTGACCTCCGGTGCGACATCGTCGGGAAGCTTTTTTGCGGCGAACGTGAGATCGCGTTCCGAATACGCAAACATGAATGCGGTGTCGAATCGAACGTCGCGCATCAGGTCGATGGTCGCTTGATGATCGGCCTCGGTTTCGCCGGAGAATCCGGTCAGAATATCCGTTGATAGCGCGATGCTTGGTATCGCGGAGCGCAGCGCCGACACGATGGCGCGGAAATCGGCGGCGCGATACCCGCGCCGCATTCGGCCCAGCACTTCATCCGATCCAGATTGCACCGGCAAGTGGACGTGTTTGCAAACCTTATCCTCGTCGGCGATTGCGGCAATTACGTCGGCGGTGAAGTCAACGGGATACGGCGATGTGAACCGAATGCGCTCGATGCCATCGATGCGCGCGACAGCGCGCAGTAGGTCGGCAAACGAGACGACGCGATCGGGAGTTTCCGAATCTGGCCAGCGGTAGGAGTTCACCGTTTGGCCCAGTAGGGTGACTTCGCGATAGCCGGACTCAGCGAGCTTTCGGACTTGGCGAAGCACTTCGCGAGGCGCCGCGCCGCGCTCGCGACCGCGAGTAAACGGCACAACGCAAAACGTGCAGAATTTGTCGCATCCGCGCTGGATCGTGACGAAGCCCGAAACCCCATCGCCTCCGTCGGCCACCGAGATTCCCTCGTAGGTCTCTGCTTTGTCGAGCCGCACATCAACTTGGGGCGGTGCAGAGCGACGGTTTTCCGCACGAGCGGCGGTCAAAAGCTCAGGCATCCGCCGGTAACTATCCGGGCCGGCGATCACGTCCACCGCGGGGGCGCGCTCGGTCAGCCCCTCTTTCAAGTGCTCTGCCATGCAGCCCACCACTGCGAGCACGAGTTCGGGGCGCTTGCGCTTGAGCGCGCCCAGCTCGGTGGCGCGTGCGATCACGCGCTCCTCGGCCTTTTCGCGTACCGCGCAGGTGTTGACGAGAATGACGTCGGCTTCGTCGGCATTCTGTGTAGTGCCATATCCGGAGCCAGCGAGGATGCTGCCGATCAAATCCGAGTCGGCCACGTTCATCTGGCAGCCGTACGTCTCCATGTAAACGCGCGGACCTGTGGCTGGCGCTGGGCGCGGCGAGGCCGGAGTCCGCTTGCCGAGAGAGATCAGCCGTTCCGACATGCGCTCTGTCTACCATGGCTTTCGTCCGGCCTTCCGCTTGCATACCTGCTTATCGAAGTGCCGCGCATTGCGGCCGCGTTTTATTGCTCTAGCTTCCGCGGACACCTACGATCTTTCCCGTGACTTACGTGCGCTTCATCTGTGTCCTGCTTGTTGGCGTGGCGGGATGCGCCAGTCGAGCGGCAGAGCTTCGTCAAGATAACCATCGCCTCGCTCAGTCCGTGAGCGAGTTGCGTGCCGAGCGCCGTTCGCAGGAGCGAAAGATCGCCGATCTAGAGCATCAACTCGCGATGCTAAAGAACACCGCGTCGCCAGTCGACATTCCGCCGCTGCCGGTGGAAGTCGTTACACCGCCGCAAAACAGCGAGCAGCGCGTGGTCGGCATTGCTGATGACGGTTCCGAGATTGTGTACGAAGGCGATGCTGCGCGTGGAACTCCCGCCGTATTAGACGCGGTGGCTCAAAGGAGGTTGGCGATGGCGGCGGTAGCAGGTGGACGAAGCGAGGTGGGGCGCCGCACCTCGTCGGCGTTTCCGGCTGCACGCAGTCAACGTTCGCATCCGCGGCAAGAGCGCGATGCGCGTCCGGCCAACGACGCAGCTGCCGGAGAGTACCGCGCAGCCGTTGAACTCGTGAAGGCCGGGAAGCACGACGACGCGGTCATCGCATTGCGCGCATTCCTTCGCGCAAACCCCGGCCACGACTTTGCCGACAATGCCCAGTACTGGCTTGGCGAGTCGTTTTACGGTCGCAAGGACTACCCTCATGCGCTGGCCGAATTCCGCGCGACGATCGAAACGTATCCGCGTGGCAATAAGGTACCGGACGCTCTACTCAAAGTAGGCTACTGCTATGGGGCCATGGGCCAAGCCGACAAGGCCCGAGCGGTACTCGAACAGGTCGTGAACCTGTACCCAAATTCTGAGCCGGCGGCGCTCGCGTCGAAGCGCCTGGAGACACCATGACTCGAACTCTGCTGTTTGCGACTGCATTCATCGCCCCTGCACTGGCGTCAGCGCAAGTGATGCCGGGGTATCCAGCTCCTAGCGCGCCCCAGGCGCCTGTGAGCCTAGATCCGTCTCAAACCGGCACGCAAGCGCCGCCCGTACGCGCCCCCGCGGCTCCCGCCGAAGCGCCGAAGGCCTCTCCCGTTGTGATCGTGAAGCCCGATGGTACCGTGGTCCCGGCCGCGCCTCCCGATCCGTCCGCTGCGACCCCCGGAAACTACATATATGGCGCTACGCCGCCGCCTTCGGCTGAGCCCGCGCCTGCGCACGCGGGGCCGGTACCGGAGCTTCACACCGTGAGGAACGGAGACACGTTGTGGGGGATTTCCACGTACTATTTCAATGATCCGTGGCAGTGGCCGAAAGTTTGGTCGTACAATCCGCAGGTCACAAATCCGCACTGGATCTATCCCGGCGATTTGGTGCGGTTGCTTCCGCGCGGCGTATTTGGTTCCGCGCAAGATATTGCGCAACCTGAAAAAGGCGGCGATGTCGGCAAACCGGCGGAGCGGGTTGCCGCGCCGGCAAAGCGGCTCGACCTCGCGCTGAAGCAGACGGCGTTTGTCGAGACGGGCGCGCTCAATTCGGCGATGACGATCGATGGTGCCACCGATGAAAAAACGCTGCTCGGCGCCGGAGACTCGGTCTACTTGGCGTATCCCTCCGATGCGCCGCCGCGGGTTGGACAGCGCTATTCGATTTACGTTCCCGGCCAAGCCGTCAAGAGCGACGGCAAGGACATCGGCGCGTGGGTGCGGCTCTTGGGGTCGCTCGAAGTGGTCAGCGTAAAGCAAGACAAGCGTGCGCGGGGCGTGATCACCGAGTCCAACCACGAAATCGAGCGCGGCGCAAAGGTGGGGCCGCTGTTGCGCCAATTTAGCAACGTGCCCTCCGCGCGGCCCAAGGTCGACGCGCGTGGCAGCATCGTTGCGATGCTCGCCAACGATCAGCTGATCGGCCAAGGCGAGGTCGTATTTGTAAACCTCGGCAAGGACTCTGGGCTCGAAGTCGGCAATCGGATGTTTGTCGTACGGCGCGGCGATGCGCTTCCTACCCACGCGCGCGACATGGCCGGTCAGGACGACTCGCGGTTTCCGGCGCGGGCACTGGGTGAGGTCGTCATCGTGGAAGTCGGCGAGAAAATCTCGATAGGCCTCGTTACGCTTTCGGTGCAGGAAATGGGGGTAGGCGACTCCGTGATGATGCAAGCGGAGAAGTAGGCTCCTGATCTACCCTCGCCAAGTATCTGAAATTATTCATTGTCAGTTCGGTGGACTTGACGCAGCCCTCTAGGGTGGCTAATTGCATTCCCCCTGTGACCCCGAAACTATCGGAGCAACAGCTGCCTCAGCGCTTGCGAGCGATGGGATGGAAGCCGTCGATCTACGCTCAGGGCGAGCTCGGCGAAGGCCCGGCGGTCGCGATCGTGGGAGCGCGGGCGGCGACGCAAATGGCCATGCAGCGCGCGTACGCGATTGCGGGCCATGTGGCTTCGCGCGGCATTCGCGTGGTATCGGGGGGGGCGCTTGGCATCGACGGGGCGGCGCATCGCGGAGCTCTCGCAGTTGGCGGACTCACCACTGTCGTCCTCGGCGCAGGCGTGGACATCGCGTACCCGGACCGCCACAAGGACCTGTTCGACGAAATCGTGCGCGCAGGCGGAGCCCTGGCGAGCCTTGTGCGCGATGGCACCCAGCCAACGCACTACAGCTTTGTGCGCCGCAATCCACTGATTGCCGCACTCGCTGATATGGTGGTCGTTGTGGAAGCACAGGTGCGATCAGGTTCACTCACCACAGCGAAAGCGGCGACCACCTACGGACGCCTCGTTGCCGCATGGCCCGGGAGTCCTGGCTGCGACCGGTTGCTCGCCGAAGGCAGAGCTGCTCTCGTCGAGAACGAGGCAGACGTGGATCGCGCGCTGGCCGGCATGCCGCGGCGGCCGATGCCAAGGGAACCGCGCGATGGTGCGGCCGGGCCTGAGACGACGCTCGTGCGGGCGGCGCTCGCAGCAGGTTTATCTGGGGTGGATGCGATCGTCGATCGCACGGGGTTGTCAGTGCCGAGCGTTGTGCGCGCGTTAGCGAGGTTGTCGTGACCAAGAAAGCGTCAAAAGCAAAAACTGCAAAATCCATCAAAGCGGAAATTTCGCCAGCTGCGGCGAAGTCGAAGCTAGCTGCGAAAAAAACCTCCAAGAAATCGGCGGGAAAAAAAACGGGCGCGAAGTCCAACGTAGCTCCCGACGATGTTGTGGAGTCACTGCCGCCGCGCAAGCCCAAAAAGGTAAAGCCGGGTTCGGCGCTGGTGGTGGTGGAGTCGCCTGCCAAGGCGCGGACGATCAACAAATATCTCGGAGCCAACTACATCGTGAAGGCGTCGGTGGGCCACGTGCGCGACCTACCGAAGTCCAAGATGGGCATCGATCTGGATGAAGGCACGTTCGAGCCTGTATACGAGGTCATCGAAGGCAAGAAGAAGGTGCTCGGCGAGATCCGCAAAGCCGCTCGCGAGGTCGAGACGGTCTATCTCGCAAGCGACCCCGATCGCGAAGGGGAGGCGATTGCCTGGCACATCGCCGAAGAGATCAAAGGCGAGAACTCCAACCTGCGCCGCGTCCTCATTAATGAGATCACGAAAAAGGGCGTTACCGAAGCGATCGCAAATCCGTTGACCATCGACATGAACAAGACCGACGCTCAGCAGGCGCGGCGCATTCTCGACCGCCTCGTCGGTTATAAGATCAGCCCGATTTTGTGGAACAAAGTTCAGCGCGGCTTGTCGGCGGGACGGGTGCAGTCGGTTGCGGTTCGGTTGGTATGCGAGCGCGAGGAAGAGATCAAGGCGTTTAAGCCCGAGGAGTATTGGTCAGTCGATGTAACGGCTCGCGGCCCGGTGCCGCCGCCGTTTGAGGCTCGCATCGCGCGCTGGCACGGCGAAAAAGCCGAGCCAAAGACGGCCGAACAAGCGGGTGCGATCGCCGCAGAGCTCGGTGCCGGACCTGCAGTCGTTTCGGCGGTCGAACGCAAAGAGCGCCGCAAGAAACCACAAGCGCCGTTCATTACGTCTCGCCTGCAGCAGGACGCCGCGCGCAAGCTTCGCTACTCGGCCAAGCGGACGATGGCGCTGGCGCAACGCTTGTATGAGGGCGTCGATTTAGGCGATGAGGGGCCGACCGGTCTCATCACCTACATGCGAACGGACTCGACGCGAATCTCCGACGACGCGATGACGGCCGTGCGCGCGCACATCGCAGAAACCTACGGGGCAGACTATCTGCCCACCGAGCCGAACACGTACGGCAACAAAGAACGCGCGCAGGACGCCCACGAGGCGATTCGGCCGACGCTGCTCGAGTGGCCGCCCGACCGGGTGGCGCGTGCGCTTGAGGGAAATCCCGAGGGCACCGATCTGGTCAAGCTATACACGCTGATCTGGCAGCGGTTCGTGGCGTCCCAGATGGTGCCCGCGGTGTACGACGCGACCACCGTCGATATCGATCGCGGGGCCGCGCAACTTCGCGCCAACGGCCAGGTGATGAAGTTTGCCGGCTACACCAAGGTGTACGAAGTAGCCGAGACCGACGATCAGAAAGCCGAAGCCGCCGAGGCCGCCGACAAACTACTGCCGCCGCTGCAGGTTGGAGATCCGATCGAGCTCACGAGCATTCGTCCCGAGCAGCACTTTACGCAGCCGCCGCCGCGGTTTTCCGAAGCGTCGCTGGTCAAGGAACTCGAAGAGAGGGGAATTGGTCGTCCGTCGACGTACGCGGCGATTATGTCGACTATCGTCGATCGCGGCTACGTGGAAAAACGCGAAGCGCGATTTTTCCCGACCGAACTCGGCATTCTCGTGAATGGCCTGCTGGTAGTGAGTTTTCCTGAAATCGTTTCGGCCGATTTTACCGCGAAGATGGAAGCGGATCTCGATCACGTCGAGGAAGGCACAGCGGATTGGCGCAAGCTGCTGTCGACGTTTTAC
>CAYQQM010000040.1:0-38046 GCA_964419605.1 uncultured Kofleriaceae bacterium
TGGTTTCCAGATTGCTATAGATAGAATGCGACCATCGAGAATTTGTTCGAGGTGGTATCGATCACGCGAAAGCTGTCGCGGGCGCGTTGGGTCGGCAGCAGTCCGCGCAACCCCATGGCTCGGCCGGCTTCGGTCACGACGAAGTAGCGACGACCCAGGGGCGCTTTGGTTCGGTCGTTGAGGTACTTCAGAAACTCGACGTTGTCGGTCTTGTTGAAGCCCGTGCGCATCTCGGGTGCCCAACCAAAAATTTCTTCGCCCGACCAGAAATTTTCGCCGCGCCAGTACAACTGCCACGCGATGAGGCGATCGGCGTCGACGTAGCGCACCGGTTTTCGACCGCGGGCCGATTCTCCGGACTTTGATGCATTCGCGCTGAGCATGCGCTTGGCATCCGCGACGAGCTGATCGACCCGAGCTTTTTCTCCGGAGTCCAGCGTCACCGCGATAGTGTGATCGCCGATCGCCGTGACATGGCCGGCCAACACCACCTGTTGTTCCATGACGCGTTCGTCGTTTGCCTTATTGAGCTGGAGCGTGATCGTCATCGGTTGACCGGTGACCAGCGGCTGAGGAATGTGGGTCTCGATGTGCCACACCTCCCCGGCGGACGCGAGATCCTCGACGATTTGGCCCGGTCCGAAGTAAATGCGTTTGGCGCCGTAAATGGTGCGGTGGTCGTAGTAGCTGCGCATTGCCTCGCGCATGCCCCAATGCGTTCCGGCATGCGGCATGTACGCGTGCAACGACCACAGGGCGATGGCAAGTCCCGCACAGCACACAGCGGATACGCCCAGCCGTCGCCACGGCAGCGCTGCTGCGCCGAGCCCTAACGACGCCGCGATGCCCAGTCCGAGGAATCCGTCGGAGGGATCGACAAACCACGGCTCGCCGTTGGGCCACGGTCGATCGTAGCGAAACACAAACATTTCGACCCAGCGTTCGGGTTCCCACAATAGGTCGCGGCCAATCAGAACAACGATGGCGATGCCGAGTGCCCCATACGCTGGGTGCAGCCGTCGCTCACCGGTGGCGATATCATGAAGGAAAAACGCAACCAGAATGCCGAGCGCCGGTACCGCCGGCAGGATGTAGTGATGGAACTTCGTCTGAACCAGCGAAAACATCGCGACAGCGCAGATCGCCCACAGCGACGCGATAAAGCGCACGCGACCCGACCGAGTGTCTGTGCTCGAGCACGCGACCGCCGCGCCGAGCGCAGCCGGCAATAGCGCTGCCCATAGCCACATGCCGTGGCCGATCTGCGACGTATAGTAGCCAAATGTGCCCGGCGAATTGTCAACGCCGAGGGCGGCGCGGTTGAGGACATGCGTCATCAAATATTCTTCGATGAAGCGAATGCCGTCCTTGAGGTACATCGCAATGTGCCACGGCACCGAAATAACGGCCATGAGCAATAGGCCGCGCTTGATCTCGAACGCGCCTTCGTAGAGGTCGCGCCAGCGCCAAAATGCCAACACGTACAGCACGCCAACGGCGCCTACGAGCGTGAGCCCCGGTGGCCCTTTGGCCAAAATCGACAGCCCGAGAAACGCGTAGCACCCTAGAAGGTACACTTGGCGCATCGTCGCAATTGGCCGCATGTCGAGCGCGCGGTCGGCAACCCCCGCGGTGCTCGCCCACGTGCCGCCACTCGCCCACACAGCGGGGAACGACACAGCGCGTACCAGGAATCGGTCCGGCGCGTAATTCTCCCAATGCTCGAGCTCGGCCGAAATCGAGCGACGCCGAGCGGTCGCAACCCCAACGGCAATGGCTGCGCCCACCACCACCGGGACGAATCGCACCAGCAGCCAGCCGTTCGGCCACATTCCAGCGAATATCAGGCCCATGAGCACCGGGAAAACCACGACGGGGCTGGGCACGCCGCGCAATGCCAGTTGGGGTGAATACGTAAAGTAGATCGCGTAGTAGACCGCTTGCGCAGCGACGAAGGCGCCGCACAACCCGAGTACCACGTGTCGATAGGTAAGCTCGATCCGGATCCGGGATCCCGGAATTCGCAGCGAAACGGCGCGGCCGATTGAGCGAGCGCCATCTTCCATTGCCAACGCGAACATGGCGATCGCCCCCATCACACACGCCGTGAGCGGCATGTCGGGAATGCCTTGGCGTGCGATGAGGCAAAACATCGGCGACGAACCAACGACGAGAAGCGCTAGCCACGCCAACTTGCGGTCGACGAGCTTGGCGAGCATCAGCCACATCGTCGTCAGCCCGAGCGTCGCGAACAAAATGAAGGGCAAGCGGATGCCGATCATCGTCCGCACGCTCGTGACCATCTCGCCCGAATAGCCGCCTCCTTCCGCCACACCGACTGAGCGCAGCCCCGCCGCCATCAGCCAAAACGTCAGCACCGGCTTGGATCGAAACCCCTCGTTGTCGGTCGGCGTCATTCCCCCTGGCCACTGCATGTGCACGAAGTCGTTGTTCTGGAGCATCATCCGCGCCACTTCGCCGTAGTGCGTCTCCCACGGATCGACGAGCGAATAGCTCCAGATGCCCGGCACGAGGACCGCCAGCGAAACCACCGCGACCAGCGCAAGTTCCAGCCCCACCACCGGCCTCACCGGCTCGTCCCCCACAGTCGGTGGTCGAAGCGACATCCGCAGAACCTATCTCAATCGGCGAGGATGGCCGCAAGCTCAGCCATATGCCCCATGAGCTGATACAGCAGATCATCAGCATTACCTTTGATCGAGCTCAGCGCTTTCACCCAATCCGCCCGACTATCGTCCAATACGGCCGATTCCCTCTCCATTCCCGCGAGAATCCCAAAGCCGCGCATTGGATGTTCGGGGTAGATCCGTTCGGATTTCTCCGAGGTTTGATTGACGAGGTTCTCGACGAACTCGCCGAGCAACTGCATGATCTGAACGACGATGCCGATGTAGACCATGTGCCACCGCGCTCTTGCTTTCAGCGCTTCACTATTTTGATCGCGGTTGGCTGCCAATGTTGCCAAATTCGCGCCGATTCCCATCAAATC
Source organism: uncultured Kofleriaceae bacterium (assembly GCA_964419605.1). GTDB lineage: Bacteria > Myxococcota_A > Polyangia > Haliangiales > Haliangiaceae > JABFXX01. The sequence goes on from CAYQQM010000040.1 coordinate 3,011, forward strand.
GCCGACGCCAGAGGATATGTTGGCAATGGATGTGTCGCGATGCTCCAAATGTTCGGTCGCCGCTATCACGTCGACACCAATGCCAACGACCGCCGATTCGTATTTTACGACCAGACTTGTCAGCGGCCGCAGGATCGGGTTGGCGTTGAGTTTCACTGCTAACTTCACTAGGTTGGATTCGAGCGCATCGATCCGTTTCAAATACAGGTCTTGCCGGTTGCCTACGACAGCGTTCGACATCTTCTGGATCCAAAAGGCCAGCCTCTTGCGGATGAAGGAGGTAAGTTTTCGAAAAATGCCGCCCTCGCCTTTTGGTGAGAAGATGTCCGCCAATAACGTTCCTTCTCGATCGGGGCGTTTGCCTTCGACGAGGCGTCGAAGCCCAGAAAACTCCGAATCAATCGGAAAGCTGTGTGACCACGCGGGGATGAAGGTAATCAGACCGGACAACGCTGGAAGCACGTACCGGCCCCCATTGAGCAGCTCGCCGTCTTTGAGCTGTTCTTTCCCTTCCCACAAGGTCCCGATTTGGCCCCACGTCCAGTTGGCCTTAATCGGCCATGCCGCTCGCCCAAAGTAGCCGCCTACTCGCACTTTCGCTGGTCGCGGATCGAGAATCAAAGCGAGTTGGTTTGGCAAGTCTCGCTTAAACACCATGGCTCGCAGTGTCGCGACTGACACATTGGCAACGATTTTCCCCCGCTCAAGTGCTGGGTTGACGTAGCGCGATTTTGCGCTCTCGTCGTAGGCGGCCTCGATCGCGGGGAGCGCAGGTTGCAGAATCGTCGTTTCGAGCGCGGTTCGTAAGTCTGGAGTGAGGCCAGAAAACGCTCGATAGAGTTTCGAGTCGGATTGATCCAGCAGACCCTTGGCCCAATTCAGCGCCGCCATCGCAGAGTCGGTGGTTGCGAGGGCCTGATACGCCTCCAACACCGTGGCTGCGCGTCGCTTTTGCGCCTTGCCGCCTTGGAGAATTGCGGCCTCGATCGAAGGATCGCTCAGAACCGTGGCGAGCCGCTGCGCGGCTTCGATGTAGGCTTGGTGTGGTCCGCTGTTCGCCATTCTGGCGTCGCCCGATAACATCATCCCGGTGGCATTGGATGGAACGCCCGCGACCAGCTGTTCGAACAATTGTGTTTCGCCAGCCTTCATCGACCCCCGCCGTTGATTCAACGTGGCGATCGCTTGCTCTACGCGCGACCAGCGAAAACTACCTGAACCTTCCGCTGAATCGTCCACCGCTTCGGGCGCAATGTAAAACGCGGGTCGGTAGGAACCGTTCAGCGCGCGATCGACCGCATCCCGACGATCTGCGAGGTCCCTCCAGACTTTTTCCTGGCGACGCTCTTCGTGGTTCTTCCACAATTTGTCGGAGCTGAGATTGTGCCGATAGATCAAATCGGCAGCGTCGAAGCTTCGCCTCGCCTCAGTCCAATACTTGCGTTTGTCGTCGGGGTCCAACGCTTCGATCCCGGCTTGGTAACTTGCGGTTGCTAATTGGATATGAAGGTCGGCCCACGCCGTCGTGTTCTCCCAGCCGTTCAGGATGAAAAGACCTGCCTGGCAAACAGCAATCGCCTCTCGGTAGAGCCCTTTTTCATATTGGGCTTTTCCGGCCGCGAGCACGGTTTGCGCCGCTCGCTCCGCAACACCTCGGTCTCGGGGCAACGCCGGTGATGCCGCTTCGGGGGCCTGCGGGCGGGGCTGGGCCGGTTCCCTTGTGCGCGTTGGAACAGGGCAGGGTTTTCGGGCAGCGTGCTGCTGCACGGGCGGTTCGCTTTCGAACGGATTTTTGCCTGCTGGGACACTTCGGTACAAAGCCATGCCACAGGGACGTAGTGCATCGCCTTGCGCGGGGTGGTGCCTCTCCTCCAGAGCTGGAGCTTGCTGCTGCGACGCAGTCGTCAGCGGCAATAACGGCGCAAACAGGGTTTCGGCCACCTCGGCATGTATAACATATATAGCGAGCAGTCCTGCGGGTTTCTCCCATACCGCGAGGGAAAGGGTGTTTTCGACAGTTTCGCTCCGAATACGGCGAAATCGACGTATAAACGCGGCATGGGACTTCTCGCCCAGGTCGCCGACCGCAAGCCCCCCGATAGCGACGAGATCGCGCACGCTTCGCCCGGATCCGGGGGCGGCTGGAAAGCATCTCTCCAGAACCTTGTTGTTCCACCTCACTGTCGCGCCTACGAATACGAATGGGACAATCTAGGCAGCCATGGTCCGAGCAAGAACAGCGAGAGTCGTGACCACGCACCCAAAGAGCGCAAGCCGAGTCCGGGCCAACAGGCATTCGATCGACACCCCAACCGGCCCGACTACCACGGAGCCCGCCTACTCCTCAGGGAAAACGTAGTTCCGTACGTCAACACGCGGTTCCACGGAAACGCCCAAGAAGCGTTTGACGCATTTGCGGAAACGCTTGGGCCATACATGAACACGACGTTCTACGGTGTGGCCGAGGACGCTCAAAAACTGATGACCGCCGACGGTCTTGCGAGACTGTTCCAAGCAGCCGGTTGCGATTGGTTGTGCTCGTTTTTTGGTTACTACTCGGGCCTCGCCTTGGACATGGCAAGGCATCCGGAGGCGGAAGGTGTGACGTACGGGCAGTTTGTGGCATTGCTTACCGGGGAGGAGTTCCGCGTCTCTCCAAGTTTTCCGCAAAGCCTTTCGCCGATTCTTTCACCGCCCCACGTGGACGTCGTCGACGAACAGCCTCCGCCCGTTGTTGAACAGTCGAGTCTGCACCTCAAGACCCAGGAACTGCTGCGCGAGTTGGCTGGCTACGTCAAAGCGCGGTTCTACGGAAATTTTCAGGAAGCGTTCGAGGTCTTCGCTGAAGACAATTGCTCGTCGATTGGGCCGCGCCGCTTGGTTTTTGAGAACGGACTCGAGCGGTTGTTCCTCGATGCAGGGTTTGGCTTTCGCGCTGCGGCCGCTACCGAGCGCACGTTGGCAATGGGAGCCAAATCGATGGGAGCGAAATTCGGGCTAAATGCTCTTACCTACGGCCAGTTTGTGGCATTGCTCACAGGAGAGCAGTTCCGAATTCCTGCCGAAGAGACACGGGCGTTACTGACGGGTGAGGCTCAGCCAGTGGCCGACCGGTGGGTCACGGCCGGCCCGCGCCGCTCGAGGCCCGCGAAAAAATAGCCCGCTTTTGTTTAGCCAAGCGCGTATTCTCAACGAACGTGGGAAGCATTTCAGGTTGCCGGACGTAGCAAGCGCTGGAGGCTTCGTGTCAGGACCGGCTTACAAACAACCCCAAGTGGTGCCGCCGGATTTGGTTCCATCCAGCGAATCGTTGCCGCTGGCTAGCGAATTGCGGGGAGATGGCGGCGCATTCGTGGTGTGTCCAACGGGACCGGGGGTTTCGTGCCAGGCCTATGACAAACCGCACGTTGTGCTGACCCAACTTGCAGAGTCACCATCGGAACACCCACCGTTGGACCGAGTGGAGTTTACTGTTGAGAATACTCAGATTCTTGGCTTGCGGACCCGGTGGGAGACGTCGCCCGCGTTGGTAGTTCGCGTCGATGAGCGCATCCTGGTTCTCCGACGCGGCTGGACATCCGAGCATCCCAACGAGCCGTGGAAAGAGTCCCCTGTATTTCACGCCCAGCAAGTCAAGGCGGATCCAAGTCGTGTGAACGAACGATGGACGGATCCGATGATCCTCTCAGAGCCACGTCCTTTGTCGACCAAAGAGATGAAAGCAGCTGCCCTGGTACTCCCGAAAGTCAACGAGAAGGCAACGGCCAGAGTCGACCTATATTGGTTCGACAAGACGAGTAGGGAGTTCGACGCCGAGCAGGTCCGGATCGAGGAACGGCAGGAGCTACCGGAGCTGCCGCCGGTCGTATTCGTAAAGTCTGATGTTGAATTTCTCGGACTGGTTAACGGGATGGTGTTGTTGCGGGTTGAGAAGGTCGGGGACCTGGCTCTTAGAAAGGAGGGCGAAACCATTTTGATGGCGCGAGTTGAACTGAACGTCTCGGAGGGGCAGTGGTCGCTCGCCAAGCCTTTGTCGAAGACCCGCGAGCTAAACCCTCGTGAGGCTCGCTGTCTTCCCGAAGCAGCAGGTTCGGCCGCTCGCCATCTCTTTGCTGAGAACCAGCAAAATGGCGTCGTGAGGTAGCGCTGGAACGCCGAGGCGCTAAGGCAATGCTAATATACTGGAAAGGTTGAAGATGAGTGGGCCACATGTATCCCCAGAAACGCTTGCGAGCAGCATGTTTGCGGATCGTCGCGCGCCGGCTCCGATTCGCGAACTAGCTCACGAGCAGCCGACCCAAGCTCCAGCGTCCGAGGAGGGGCTTCGCGCAACGCATCCCCCGTATGACCAGCCGGGCGTTTTTCCCGAGGATGCGCTGGCCGTCAATTTTTCCAATGCGAAGGTTGTTAGAGCGTCGTTCTCAGGCAGCATGCGTGAACTCGAAGTGGATGTTGGTAGCGAACGGCTGAAAGTGAGGGTCGAGGATAACAAGTTCGAGGTGCAGACCGGTCCGAGTCGCGTGCACGCGGCGACTGCGGCGCAGACGGCGCAATTGCGCGCACTTTTGGCCCGCACGGCACCCGGAGATTTGCAATACACGATGCAGCTGTGAGGGAGCGACTCATTCTAGTGCGCTAAGGACTCGCTGAATGAGGATGTCTAACGCGTCGATCCGATTCAGTTCCATCGCATCGCCGAGTTCGCGGACGCGACGACGAATTCGCGCCACGTCCATGTGCGCACCGTGGATCACGAGCAATCGCTCAATATCTTGCTGATCTTGCGGACGCCAGGCGATCGCTTTGTAAACGACCAAGGCTTCGGGTTGTGCCACGTTCACAGTCACGTCACCCAGCTTGGCCGCATGCGCCGCAGCCATCGCTTCGAGTTCGAGCGGTGGATCGGTATCGAGAACGATTGATTTGCCCATTCGCGGGTCCTAAGGTCCACCCCACGTGCCGTCGCCCGCTTGGACCACCCTCGGCGTACTCGAGTGGACGACGAAGCGCTTCACCAGCGCGGGCATTGGCGCGGCTCGGCTCGAGGCGCAATTGCTGTTGGCGCACGCACTGGGCTGTAGCCGGGTGGATCTGTACACCGGCTTTGACAAGCCGCTCGGCGAGGCGGAGCTCGCGGCGTATCGCGGTCTGATCCAGCGCCGGCTGGCGGGGGAGCCCGTGGCGTATCTGGTCAGCGAGCACGAGTTTTGGGGCTTGGGACTATGGGTGGATCCGTCGGTGTTGGTGCCGCGCCCCGACACGGAAACCGCGGTCGAAGTCGCGCTGGCGACGAGAGCTGACCGCGCTCAGCCGTGCCGCGTGTTGGATCTATGCACTGGTTCGGGCGCGATCGCGATCGCGCTGGCCAAAGAGCTGCCGGCTGCTCAGGTGATCGCGACCGAGATATCGCCACCGGCTGCAGCACTGGCTCGCCGCAATGTCGAGCGGCACGCACTGGCCGCCCGGGTCGAGATTCGCGAAGGCGACTTGTGGGAGCCCGTGGCAGGACAAGTCTTCGACTTAATCGTCGCCAATCCGCCGTACATCGCCACGGCGACTATCCCTAGGTTGCCGGTCGAAGTGCGGCGCGAGCCGGAACTGGCACTGAATGGCGGTGCCGACGGGCTCGTGTTTTACGACCGGATTTGCCGTGTCGCGCTCAATTACTTGCTCCCGGGCGGGGCGCTGGTGGTCGAGCATGGCTTCGACCAGGCCGCCGCCGTGCGAACTCGGTTCGAAGCTGCGGGGTTCGATCGCGTGACCCTCGTCCATGATTTGGCCAAGAATCCACGCGTGACCTGGGGCATCTGTCCTTGTACCGGATCAGGGAACTGAACCGCCTTGGGGTTGCAGTCGCCCGTATCGTCGTCTGTCAATAGCCGTGAGCCGGATCTCTGGGGCTAGCTCGCGGCTTGCGCGATTAGCGTCTTCGCTTGCGCTCTGAGGCTTTCGGGCAACGCACTCAAGTCGGGCGAATCCAGGGACTGACCAAGATAGCGTAGGCATAGGTTCGCCACCGTTAGAGCCTGCGAAGCATCACGAGGACGCTGCTTTGGATTTCGATCCGCTCTGCGAGAGAGCCACCATTTATGGAGTGCAAAAACCCGAGGGTCGATGCAGGTTCATTGCTGTACTCCAGCCATTCTTCGTCCATAACCATTTGATATTATGACAGTTGTCCCGTTTGTTGTCGAATCGCGTAAAAAAAGGACAACAGCGATAACCCCGTTTCCCCCCCCCCCTTCGCGGACTTCCCCCCGTCCGGGGACTTCCAAGGGTCAAATTGCCGCGGTTCGGAACCGGACCATCGCGCTTTGCCGCAGGGGGAATGTGGGTCACTCCAGCGCCAATGCTACTGTGGTGAGGTGTCGACCCGCGGTGATGCCCAGCCCGACCGAGCGCAGCGCGATCCAGCGCATCCGCTTCGCGGGGCCCGGGTCGTCGTCGGAGTAACCGGCGGAATCGCCGCCTACAAGGCAGCGGAGGTGGTGCGGCTGCTCGACAAAGCGGGCGCTGTTGTGCATGTCGCGATGACGCAAAGCGCGCAAGAGTTCGTGACCGCGATGACGTTTCAGGCGCTGACGCGGCGGCCGGTGTTCGTCGATTTGTTTTCACTCACCGATGAGCAGGCGATCGGACACATTGAGCTCGCGGACCGCGCGGACGTCGTGGTGATCGCTCCAGCCACCGCAAATTGCATCGCGCGCCTGGCCGCGGGAATGGCCGATGACCCGGTGTTGGCAATTGCCCTTGCGACCCGCGCGCCCGTGCTCGTGGCGCCGTCGATGAACGTCAACATGTGGACTCATGCGCTGACCCAGCGCAATTTGAAGGCTCTGGAAGAGCTCGCAGGCTATCGCGTCGTTGCACCGGGGGAGGGCTATCTCGCCTGCGGTTGGACTGGCCCGGGCCGACTGGCGGAACCGGCCGATATTGTCGAAGCAGCGGCACACGCAGTAGCTGACAAAGATCTTGCGGATGTCAGGGTCGTGGTAACAGCGGGACCCACGTATGAAGCAATCGATCCGGTGCGATTCGTCGGCAATCGCAGTTCCGGGAAGATGGGTGTTGCGATCGCTGCAGCGGCACGACGACGCGGCGCGAAAGTCCAGCTCATCTTGGGGCCGAGCGCCGTTGCACCTCCTGCTGGCGTGGCGACAACGCAGGTCGAAAGTACGGCTCAGTTGGAGCGTGCCCTCGCGGTAGCCGCGGACGGCGCGGATATCGTCGTCATGACGGCGGCGGTTGCAGATTTCCGTCCCACACACCTCGGGGAACACAAGCGCAAGCGCAGCGCCGTTGGCAGTAAGTGGCAACTCGACTTGGTAGCCAATCCCGATCTGTTGGCAAAGCTTGGGCGCGAAAGAACGGGCGCGGCACCGCTGCTGGTCGGCTTTGCCGCAGAAACCGACAACGTGATTGCGAACGCCCAGGCTAAGTTGGCGGCCAAGCGGTGCGATCTCATCGTCGCAAACAATGTTGCCGAGCCGGGCTCCGGTTTTGCGGTTGATAGCAATCACATCATCTTTGTGGATGCCGATGGAGTCACCGATGTTCCTCCTGGCACCAAGGTCGATCTCGCGCATCGAATCTGGGACAAAGTGATTGCGCTGCGATCAGCACGACTCGGTCCAGCACGACCCGGTCCGGGGAAAACAACGGGAAAACCTCGCGTATCTCGCTTGAAATCTCGGCGCTCGGCGAAGCGTCGTTAGCGGTATTTCGTTTCAGAATTTCTGAATGGTTCGTCGCCGTTTGGTCCATGGTGGAGTCGACCATCACGTCAAGGTCAACGAATGAAGACGATTGATGTTTTTCTTTACCTTACTGGCATTGGTACAGGGGGCGGCCAGGTGCGAGGAAGGGCGGATTTGTGCGACACTATGCGCGTTTCGCCGTGGAAACGCCATCTCTTCCCTGTGTGCTGATCGTGGCCAGCCCGCCGCAGACGAACGAACTGTCGAGTGCGCTTGTCGAGCTGCAAGGGGCTATCGACCTTGTGTCGACCTCTGGCATTGATCGCGCGCTGGAAATCTTTCGAGCCCGGCGCCCGCGCGTGGTGGTGCTGACCTCGGCGCTCGAAGGCGGCGATGCAAAGTCGCTGATGGCGGCACTTGGTAGCATCGTCCCGCGGTCGAAGGTGGGATTTGTGCTCATCGGCGATGACACAGGGCCCGTGCGGACCGCGGTTGACGCAATCGACTATTCTCCCGACCGCTTTGTGCCGTGGCCGGTGGTTCCATCAGCGTTGCGGGTCGCCGTGCGCAGCGCCTTGGAAACCGTCTCGCGTCGCGCTCGTGCTGGCACGACGCCCGGGGAGTTATACGGCGATCCAGCAGTAGCAAAGGTCGCACAGCGAGCGCGATGGGAAGCGCTTGCGGATATCATCGTTGAGCCTGCCGATGCGGCGCCCGCGCCGGGCGAAAGTGACGACGAACCATCGCGGTTGCCACCGTTATTTGAAATCAGGCCCCGCCGCGATCATGAGCCCATTGTGACGATCGAATCTTGGGGGCGAGACGCAAGCGCGCCGTCCGAAGTCGATGAATCCGTGCGCGATGCTGAACTAAACGACAACGCCGAATCGCATCCGCCTCGCGTGCGCGCCGCGACCAATCCACCGCCTATTCCAGCGATTCGATCGCGTGCACTCAGCGACGCCCCGCCGCGAGCTCGCCAAACGCATCGAGTAAGAGAAGATGACTGGTCGGAGCCAACGCCGCTGAGCGAGGTGGGTGAGCGACTGGACCGCGGCTTGTTTGCAGATGATGTGCTCGGAGGCAGCCCGCTGGATGACGTCGACCTAGAGTCACCTGTTGTTCAGGCTGCGCCGGCCGACGATGGTGGCGAAGTGGAGGATCCAGATCTGCTTGTCCCCACCCCGTTGGCGTCATCGGCGCACGACGATCGCGGTTCTGGGCAGGACTTCGCGCGCCAGCTGCGAGCCAAGATGTCCCTTATGGCCAAGCGGTTGTTTCACGGCGCTGGGGACGCTGCAGAACCGGTTGAAGTTCCAGCAGCTCGCCTCGCAGCAACCGAGGTTGATCTGGCCGCGCTTGGTGGAGAACCCTCCGCCGATCCCGGTGGTGTAACAACGATCGAACGCACCAGCGGTGAGAGGCGTGACCGCCCAAGCGCTCCTCATGCAGTGGGTTCATGGACTACCCAGGTTCGCGAGCGCGGCCTGCCTGATGCCGGCGAATTGGTGCGAGGCGTATCCGATGCTGCCACCGTTCTTGCTGCGATGTTTACACGCGGAACGACCGGGCGGGCATCGTTCCGACAGGACGACATTGAGAAGGTGGTGTACCTCGATGCCGGTCGACCGGTGTTCGCGTCGTCGAATGCGCCGGGCGATCGCATGGGAGAGTTGCTCGTGCGCGAAGGAAAAATTACCGCGGCGCAATACGATCGCTGCCAAGCCGACGTGCTCGCCACGGGGCGACGCATCGGCGAAATCCTGGTCGATTTTGGCTATCTAAAGCGGCGTGAGCTTCTTCCTGCGGTGCGGCGCCACGTCGAAGACATCGTGTTCTCTCTGTTCGGCTGGACCCGCGGAAACTATCAGGTCACGCACGACGCTACCGCATCGAGCGAGCGCATCCGGATGTCCAGGCACCCGGCGTCGCTTGTGTTGGAGGGGATTCGGCGAAAACTCGACCGGGCGACTTTGGAGCGCCTGGTAGGCCCGTCGTCAACGGTGATCGACCTTGCGGCGCATTTCCGAGGCGCTGCCTCGCATTCCGGCAGGACCGGGACGAGCGACACCGGCCGCGATAAGCTTGGCAGCATCCTGAACGCTTCCGATCTGACCGATGAGGAGCGAGCGGCACTCGCGGCGTTCGATGGACGGAATGATGTGGCAGCCGTCGCTCGCGTTGCCGGAGTAGATCTCGCCGACGTACTTCCGCTGGCGTGGGGATTGTGCGTGCTCGGACTGGCTACCGCTCGTCGGCCGGATGCCGACGAGACCTCTGCCGTACTCGTTGGCGAAAGCGACCTGGCGATCGATCGCGAGCGGATCCGCTCGCGTTGGCAGCTGGTCGGTGAGGCTGACTACTTTGCGTTGCTCGGCGTGCGGCGCGACGCCACGGCGTTTGAGATTCGGCGCGCGTATCAGCTGGCGTGTCGCGACTTTGCTGCGGATGCGTTTCCGATCGACTTGCGGCGAGAATTTTCTCGTGAACTCGCTGAGATCGCAACCGTGCTCGATGAGGCGTATCGAGTGATGCGCGATGATGAGCTGCGGGTCTTGTACCTTTCGCATTTGCCCGAACCCAGTGCAGCACATCTGGGGTGATGTATCGCCGCATCCGGTGTGAACTTGCACGATTGTAGAGCGCCTCACCCCTGGAATTTCTGCAAGGGCAACTCCGCGTGTGGTACTAGCGATTGCTGTGCGAGTTGCATTCATGGGGTCTCCCGAGTTCGCGGTGCCATGCCTACGTGCACTTGCGATTCACCACGAGGTTGTTTTGGTGGTGTCGCAGCCCGACAAGCCCGCGGGACGCGGCGGCCACGTCAAGCCGCCACCGGTAAAGATTGCCGCCGCGGAGTGTGGACTGCCGGTGGTTCAACCGGCGTCCGCAAGAAACGGCGAGCTCGAGCACGCGTTGGCACAGAGCGGCGCTGAGCTGGGCGTCGTGGTGGCGTACGGGAAGATATTACCGCGTTCGGTACTGCAGGTTCTGCCGCGCGGTTGCATCAACGTACATGCGTCGCTTCTGCCGAAGTACCGAGGCGCCGCGCCCGTCCAGTGGGCGGTGATTGCGGGCGAGCGCGAAACCGGTATCTCGATGATGCAGCTGGAGGAGGGCCTGGACACAGGCCCCGTCCTGCTCCAACGGGTGGTTGCCATCGACGAAGCGGCGACCGCCGGGGAGGTAGCGACGGTTCTTGCTCCCATAGGCGCCGATGCAGCGCTTGAGGCGATCGCTCGGCTCTCCGACGGGACCGCCCGGTTCTCGCCGCAAGATGACTCGCAAGCAACATACGCGCGAATTCTCACCAAGGCTGACGGAGTCATCGATTTTTCACAACCAGCCTCGGCGGTTGCGGCGAGGATCCGCGGGGTCGATCCGTGGCCCGGGGCGCAAGCTCACCTGGCGGGGACTGCATCGTCACAGGTGCAGCTGGTGAAGCTGTTTCGAGCTGCTTCCGTAGAACTTGGCAGTGACGCGCGGCCTGGAACGATCGTTGACATTTCGAACCAGGGTGCACTGATCGCCTGTTGCCCTGGCGCAGTCACCATTCGGGAGATTCAAGTCGCGGGGCGCAAGCGAATGTCGGCACAGCAGTTGGCGGCCGGGCGGGGCATCAAGGTTGGCGACACATTGATCCCGTCAGGCGCTCTTGGTGCCAGCCCGTGATGCCCCGCGAGCTGGCGCGTCGCGTCCTGGAGCGGATCGAGCGCGACGCTGCATGGGCAACGCCAACGCTTGATGGAGAGTTTGCGCGCGTAGGTTTGTCGGATCGCGATCGGCGGTTGACTAGCGAGCTAGTGTATGGGGTGTTGCGGCACCGGTTGCGCATCGATCGCGCGCTCGAGGCGCACGCCGATCTAACGCGAACGCCGCCGCGAGTGGTTACGGCACTTCGGGTCGCTGCCTATCAGCTGCTGTTCCTCGATCGAGTCCCGGCGTATGCAGCTGTCGACGATGCCGTGGCAGCGGCTCGGTCCAGCGGTGGCGCGAAGTTGGCAGGATTCGCCAATGCGGTGTTGCGAAACCTCAGTCGCTCCGGTGAGCCAGCGATGCCAACCGATGCGAGGGCTCAACTCGAGATCGAGTGTTCCTTGCCCGGGTGGATTGCTGACGAGCTTGCAGCAGCGACCGAGAGCGGTGACGAGCTCGCCGTGCGCGCTGCCGGCTTTGCCGCGGCAGCGCCTCTTGTAGCGCGCGCAAATCGTCGGCGCACGACCCGGGATGCACTCATGGCCCAATTTTCGGCAGCTGGGATAGACGCCCGAGCGGTGGACGTTCCCGGTGCATCGACTCCCGAGGCGATTGCCCTGGAAAATCTTGGAGATCCTTCTCGGTGCGAATCATTTGGCGCGGGAATGTGGACGGTCCAAGATGCAGGCGCCCAGGTGGTCGCTATTACAGCCGCACCGCAACCACGACAGCGCATTCTCGATGCATGCGCCGGCGTGGGCGGTAAGTCGACTCACCTTGCGGAGCTAACCGACGACGCCTCGGTGGTCGATGCCGCCGATCGCAGCACTGTGAAGCTGGGCTTGAGTGCAAAGACGGCGTCTCGTTTGGGTCTAGCTTCGATACGCAGCTGCGTTTGCGACCTCATCGATCCACGTGCGCCCCTCGGCAGCGACTACGATCTTATTGTGCTCGACGCGCCGTGTTCGGGGTTGGGGGTGCTCCGGCGACATCCGGACGCTAAATGGAGGCTTGGTCCTCAGGATGTGCCTCGGCTCGCCGCGATCCAGCGCGACCTGCTCGACGCAGTGGTGCCGAGGTTGGGCCGAGGGGGTGCGCTGATCTACTCGGTGTGCACCTTCACGCGGGCCGAAGGCAGCGACCAAGTCCGCGCGTTTGCCGATCGGTCTGGGCTTCGGATTGTCGCCGAGCACCGCACCTGGCCGCCGCACGCGGACGCATTTTACGTTGCCCGGCTGGAGCGGTAGGCAGTCACAGCCCCTGGCGAGAATAGATCCATATGGCCAGTCCGCGGAACGGACTGATCCCGGTCAAACCCGAAGTCCCGCGGCTTCGTACAATTCGACCGTCGAAAACGTCACCTCGAGCGACGGCAGGACGACGAGGTCACCTGCATTGTAGGTGTGGTGCTTCCATATGTCGCCGGAGTCGCGGCCAACAACTTCGACGCACTGACGATCTTGCGCGATCATCACGTACTCTCGCAGTGAGGCGATCTTCTGGTAATGTTCACGCTTTTGTCCGCGATCATAGTCTTCTGTCTTTGGACTCAAGACTTCGACGATGACCACAGGATTGACGACATGCGTAGGCGACGACGGATCGCGCTCGATGGCTCCGCAGATCACCGCTGCATCGGGATAGGTGGCCAAGCCGGTGGCGACCACGCGGATCCGCAGGTCCGAGCTGTATGTGCGGCAACGCGATCCGCGCAGCTTGTTTCCGATCACGATGACCGCGGCCGCGGACAGGGCGGCGTGTTCTGGCGTTCCTCCCGCCATCGCGAAGATCTGGCCGTCGACGAACTCGTGCCGCACGTCGCTAGTTTCCTCCACGCTCAAGTAGTCCTCGAGTGTGTAGTGCCGCTGCGCAGGAGCCACCATACTGCGTTAGCGTAGCATGCGGCAGCTCGAATTGACGGACCGCCAGGTTCCAAGTCACATCGCCGGTGCGTCAGCGCAATCTAATACAATCTAGTAACTTGAAATGATTTGGCAGGCCCCCCCGACCGTCCATCCCAAGCGGGTTCCGCAGGGTGGTGCTAGCATGCGGTTCGTGGATCCGATTGACGAAGTATACACCCTGACCCGCGAGCTGCGGAGCCAACTCATTCGGCACGCGTCGGCGGGTCGATGGGCTGCTTCGGCTCGGGCGACCCCTCGGCCGCTGCTGGATTCGGCAGACGCGGTCCCGTCGAAGGTCATAGGGCTGGCCCAATCGCTGGCGCAGATCCGCGCCGAGTTGGGCGACTGTGCGCGGTGCAAGCTCCATGCGACCCGGCGTTCGATCGTGTTTGGCGTCGGTGATCCCAGTTCGCCGCTGATGTTCATCGGCGAGGCGCCGGGCGAGCAGGAGGACAAACGAGGCGAGCCCTTCGTGGGACCGGCCGGTCAGCTCTTGGACAAGATGATCGAAGCCATGGGGTGGTCCCGACAATCGGTGTACATCAACAACATCTTGTGCTGCCGGCCTCCGGCGAATCGCAATCCGCAGAGCGACGAGATTTCCGCGTGTAAGCCGTTTCTGGAGGCGCGTATTGCGGCGATTGCGCCACGCATTATCGTTGCGCTCGGCCGCCCGGCCGCGAACACGTTGCTCAACAACGACGCGCCGATTAGTGCTTTGCGCGGTACGTTTCACAACCGTAACGGTGTGGCAGTGATGCCCACGTTTCATCCGGCGTATCTCTTGCGCGACCCGACGAAAAAGCGCGAGGCGTGGGCAGATCTCAAGTTGGTCATGGCCGAGCTCTCGCGGCTTGGAATCACCCCCCCGGGCATTCCGCGTGGTTGATCAGAGGCGTACGGTTGTAAATCGGCTGCTTCCGGGGCGTGCTTCGCGGCTTCGTGGAGTCCACGATATCGCGGCTGCACTGGACCACATCGAATGCGAGTTGCGGGCGGAGTTGCCGGCGCACATGCGGGCATTTGCTCGGGCCCACTCCGAGGGGCGCTTGCCTCCGGCGGCCCCCCTAGTCGCGCGTATGGAATCGACTCTAGACACTGCACTGGCTGCCTGCGCGATTGAGGATCTGTTTGAGCGCGGACTTGCGCTGCTGCGGCTGGCTGGTCCGATTGCAATTGAAGCTGATCCGGTGGTCGTGTCTGCCCGTCGTCAAACCCCGAGCTGGGCCGGACTGGCAGACTTGAGTCGGGCTCGCGATGCCGCAGCACGGGCCCGATTCGGCATCGACTCGATCGCGGTGCTTCATACACTTCACGGAACACGCCAACGCTACCCTGAGCATGACTGCATCGAAGTCGAGTTCGGATCTGGCGTCGACGGCTGGCACACGCCGAGCGTACCGTGCGACGCGACCGCGGTGCAGGATGTGTGGACAGCGCTCGCCACGCGGCTCGGGGTCACGGGGGCCGTCCGTATTGATCGGGCGGATGGCGCGCGGCCTCGAACCTTCGTGATCGAGCCGAGGCGCGAGGTGATCGTGGTGGTTGCCGCGGCGATTGAAACTCCCGCCGCCCGGTTTGAGTTGTTACATGAGCTCGGGCATGCAGTCGCAGCGCTGGTTCTCGAACCGGGTGTTCCGCGGGTCATCGACGAAGCGGTTGCTGCGTACGTATCGCGGTTGATGGAATCGCCGAGCTGGCTGCCACCGCGGTGGACGAGTGATGTAGCGAGTAGCGCTAGGCAACGACGAACAGCGATTGCAGGGATGCTCGATCGGATCGAACGCGAGCTTCCGGCAGTACCGCTCACAGCCGGATGGCAGCCGCCGTGGGCGCTCTGGCACGATCCGGGAGCGGCGGCCTCGTATGTTGCGGCAGAGGTCATTGCCGATCGGTTGGTTCGGGATCTGGGGCCAAATCCGCCGCGTGGCCAGTTCGCTCGGGCAGTCGCAGCGGAGCGAGATCACATCGATCGCCGAACCAACGTGTGAGAATCGCGGCGATGAATCCAGTGCTCTCGACCTCTGGCTGGTGCTGTGCGGTACTAGCCACCCTGGTTGTTGCAGCGTGTAGCGGAGCGCCTGCCCTCGACGTCGCTCGCCTCGTAGCGACGAGCGATGCACGGGCAGCTCATCGAACCTTGGTGCTCAGAGCTCAAACGGATCCAAGGAATGTGGAGGTGCTTTGTGCCCTTGCTGGTCTCGCCGAACAGCTCGGGCGGCCTGGCGAGGCAATCGAGGCACTGCTGGCGGTGGAACGCATCGGAGGTCCGTTCGGGACTCGGTGGCGCGATGATGATCGCGTTCGGTTGGCGCGGCTACTGGTCCAGCGCGGGTACCAGAGGCTGCTGCGTCGTTCCAAACACGCGATCGACGATCTGATACGGGCGCGTGAGCTGGGCGCAGTGGTCGCCGATGCGGATATCGCGGCGGCACGTGCAGCGCGCGCACTGGCTTCGCTTCGCCACGTCGATGCGGCGGAGCGCGCCAGAGGACGGGAAGCGCTAGCTTCGTTGGCGGTAGAACGCGGAACCAACGGGGTCGATTCATGTTGGATTGGCGCGCGCAAGGATGCTTCTCCCACCGAACGGGCCGCGTTTGGTGTATGGGCTTGGAAAAACGGCGCTCGCCGCGAAGCATATGAACAGCTCGCCGCTTGGCGCAAAGCCACACATTCGCCGGGGCAAAACGCGTATGAGCCGTACTATCAATGTGCGCGCGCGTGGTGGGTTCCTCCCTCGGATCGAGAGGCCGATCGAGCCGGCTGCGCGGTGGAGTCCGAGGCGCAGCCTGCGGAGACGGCGCACGATCGTCCGGTGTCGATAACCCTGGCTCCGCCAGGGTGCGCAGCACTCCCGGGGGAGTGCGGAGGTAGATCGATCGCCGCATACACCGGTCCGGATCCTCGCGCCGATGCCGCGGCGCGATTCGCGCGTGCTCGCGCGATTGCCATCGTGGATGGATCCGGCTCTCGAATCACACCGCCTCTGGCGGCCGCCGGAGTGGTCGATCTGTCCGAACTGACTGCGATCTCTCGGGCATTTCGGTGGTCCCCGTTGCACGCCGTTTCGCGAAGTCGCGACCTTGTTGCGCGATCGCTGGACGCGGCCCTCGCTCGAGCCACGGTCGGGGCGCTATTCAGCGCACTCGGCGATCCAGCTCGCGCGCGGGCCGAATGGGAAACCGCTGTTGCCGTATCTGACGAGCCAGCCATCGTTGCTGGCTTCGCCGAATCATGTGCGCGAGTTGGTGACGGGGATGCGGCGCTCGTTGCTGCAACCGGCGCTGCTGCCGCATGGGGGGATCCCGCGGTCGTGTGGAACGTTGTCGGACGCGCGCTGCTTGACGGGAATCGCGTTGTCGAGGCGCTCACCGCGGGGCGGTCCGCGATCGATCTGGCCGGACCGGAGACGATCGCAAGCGCGTTTGACATTGCGATAGAAGCCAGCTCACGGCTTGGCCGACTCGCTCAGGTTGCGGCGCTCACTGCACGACGCGCTCGTCTGGCTCTGTCTTCGCCGGATGACCAGGACCCAGCCGGCGTTGCCAGCGCAAGCGACACCTACGTGTCCGGTAATAGCGACACCGCGAAAAATGTAGAGCAAGCGTGGATGAAAACCCGACGGGCTCAGCGCGAGGTGGAGCTTCGCATCGAACTGCTGTCCGCCCTCGGCGAGGGGGATCCTCGGCGAGGGGTGATCGTTGCTGAATTGATCGACTTGGCGGGCGATCGCGACTCCGCGCGCGGCCTGCATGCCGCGATGAGCTTGCGATAAGTAACGGCTACTCGGGGTTGGTTGCCCACGCTGTGAGCGCGAGGCGTTGGGGCGTTACACGAGTTGCGATGTCAACGAAACCGGCGGCGGCAAGACCCCGAGCGAGAGCCCGACGAGAAAATCGCGTCGGATGAATGTGGCGCCGTGAAAACCCGCTGCGCCGCGCGATCAGTTCGAGTATGGTTAGCTCGAGGGCGGCTAGCCATGGTTCGCCGTAGTTCGGCGTTGATAGCCACAGTTGTCCACCGGGTCTGAGGGCGCGCCGAAGCCCAGTGAGCCAAGCGGGCCATGAGAGCACGTGCTCGATGACCTCCTTGGCGTAGATGGCGTCAAAACCGGTACGTTCGATCGGAACTTCGGGCGCGACGACGAAGCCATCGACGATGCGCGGGTCGTTACGTTTCATCACAGCTTCGACGGCCCGCGGGTCAATGTCAGCGACGACGATACGCATTCCAGTGGGCGCGGAATCGAGTTCGTGCAGAAGACCGCACCCTACCACGAGGATGTTGTTTCCCGAGACTTGGGTCAGGAATCTACGGAGGTCGCGCTCGAGAGGCGCGTGGTACAGGGTCCACGGAAACCTGCGCGCTTTTTCGTGATTTGCAAAGTAATCGGGCTGCGGAGTCATGGCGAGGGCGACGCCGCTCGCGCGACGATCACATATTCATAAGCATGCGGCGAGTCAGCGGCGACGATTGGATTCGACACGC
The DNA here is from genome assembly GCA_964419605.1 of uncultured Kofleriaceae bacterium. GTDB lineage: Bacteria > Myxococcota_A > Polyangia > Haliangiales > Haliangiaceae > JABFXX01. The sequence goes on from CAYQQM010000040.1 coordinate 20,796, forward strand.
CCCAGCGCAGCAAACGCGCGACCGGAGCGAACCAGGAGTCGGGAAAGTGCTTTGCAAGTCGAGCAGGGTAGAACCCTGTGACTTTCTTGAACACGAACTCAATGAACGAAGGAGGGAGGAACAGGCGGAACAGGAACTCGGATCGCGTGGAGCCGAGGCCTTGGGTACTCTCGACCCGCCAGCCATTCTGCTCGAGCAACCGCTGCCATACTTTTGCGTCGTACAGGTGCCAATGTTGGAAGAAGCCATTGAAGGCGCCGGATACCGCCATGGCCACGCGGGGAGCGCGCTTAAGTAGCAGGCTTTGAAGGTGCCCCTGATAGGCCCATCGCGGCGTCGGCACGAACATGATGAGACGGGCGCGGTCACTTGCGGAGCGCCGGAGGTTTGAAAGTGCCGCGTCGATGTCAGGAACGTGCTCCAGGGAACAGTTGCCGATCATTTCCTCAAATGTGATGTCCGGAAATGGCCTCCGGCGCGAGATGTCGGAAACTTCGGCTGCAATGCGTTCCCGCGCTTGCATAATCTCGCCAACGGAAATGTCGATGCCGTAGATCTCTCGCTCGTCGCGGCGAACGGTCCACCAGAACCCGTCCCCGCACCCGACATCGAGAACGGGACCCTTGCTGCCGGAAACCGACTGAAACGCGATCAGCCGATTGATCTCACGCACAGCGAGCGACAATGGCGCGTGGCGCAGATAGGACAACGACCATTGCAAAATCTCATCGTCGGTCGCGGTGCGAGGAAGCTCTTCAGGGAATTCGGGAACCGGACGTAGCGCCATTCGAGACATCTCGACTGTAACGTAGCTCCAAGCCGATATGGGTGGGCTGGTCGGATAATACGAGCGAATTCGGTAGGCGTCGCGGTCGTTGTTGTTGCCTTAGGCACTGTCCCTAAATAAGCTGTCGAGCGAGGCACAGCAGCCCGGAGCAGATCGCGAGCGCGCCCGGAGCGACCGACCGAGCCGTACCCGTCGGTACGGCGACCGAGGGAGAGAGGACGCAAGCCGCGAGGTGCCCGGGATGCGAAGCCGCAGCCGATCAGCTTATTTAGGGACAGTGCCTTAGCTTCACCGGCCAGCGGCAAGGGGGCCTTCGATCCACGCAGTGAGTGCGGACTGAAGCTCTTTGACCTTGGGATCTCCGCTGTCGGCAAAATTTCGGCGCTCCTCGGGGTCGGCAGCGAGATCGAAAACCTCCCAGCGCGAGTGGGTGATGTTGTAGATCGCGTGGTGGTTGGCATCTGATGAAACGATCGACTTGGCTTCGCGTTTCCATGCGTTCGTGGGCAACAGTTCCGCAAATGCGGGGAGTGGGTAGAGGGACTTTCCGGCGATCGCGGGAGCGAGGCAACGGCCCTGCCACGAGGCGGGGGGGGGGACGTCGAACAGACACGCAATGGTAGGCGCTACGTCGAGCAACTGGACGACGTCATCGCGCGTGGCTGGTGGTACCCCAGGAACGCGAAATAGTAGGGGGACGTGCAGGATCTCATTGTACAGCGTCATGCCGTGATACCAGCCTGCTTCCCCGCCGTGGACTCCGAATGCCTCGCCGTGATCGGATAGGAGAACGACGGTCGTGTTCTTGGCAAGGCTGGAGCGGTCGAGGGCGTCCAGTAGCTGACCGACGAGCCCATCTTCAAACGCGATTTCGTAGTCGTACTTTTCTGGGCGGGTTTCGCCTCGACCGCGAATCGCAAACTCTGGGTGCTCGACGTAGGTGGAGTGCGGCTCGAATAGATGAACGATCATGGCGAATTTTTTATTCGCACGAGCGAGTTCCTCCAATTTGGAGGTAGCGCGTTTCACGATCCGCGGTCCGGCGATGTCCCGGTTGGAGTTTGGTATCGACATCGCGCCGGTGTTGTCCCACAGGTCGGCACCCTGAATGATATTGGTCCGCATCGGCCGGCCGGTTGTGTTGAGCACGTCGCCGCAGGTTTCCGGATAGGCTTCGCGGTCGCAGAAATAGAAGTGGCTCGATTGTCCTATCGTGGTAAAGCCCGCGGCTTTCATCGCCTCAAATAGGGTGTCGTTGTCGCTGCTAACGCTTGGGTAGTTGGCGAGTGGATCCTTGTCGGCAAATGCGACTTGTGATGGATAACGCGACGCGAGAAACGAAGGCACCGATCGCGGGGTGTTTGGGGCTTGTGCGTACGCACGGCGAAAATCTACGCTTTGCGCGGCAAATTCATCGATCCGAGGCGTGAGCGACTTGCCGTCGCGGCGATAGCCCGAGATCCCCAGCCGATCATAGCGAAGCGTGTCGACGAAGATCACGACCAGATTTTGTCCTCCGGATAGCTTCGTGGCGGGCTCTGCCGGTCCCGTGCTGGGTTCTGACGTGTCCGAAAGCTTGGGCGCATCCCCCCCCAAACAGTTTTCGTCAACGCCGTTGCCCGGGATGTCGGTTGCGCCTGGATGAACCGAGGCTGCGTGGTCATCGCAATCGGGTCCGCCGAAAAATGCCGAGTACCCGTCTCGATCCCTATCGACGAGTTTGCGAAGCGCGGCAATCATTCGCTTGCCGATGTACGACCGTTCGGACACCGCTTGCACGGTTTCAGCGTTGGGGTGGCTACCTAGGCCAACAAGCGCGATGACCAGCGCGGCTATAGCTGCGGCGCCCGCCATCCAGCCGCGGTGGGGTAGCAGCTGTCGCAGCTTCGTGAATGGGCCGAACGCGAATGCGCTGAGCCCAGCGGCAATCACCGGAAGAAGCAGTACGGCGACAAAACCTAGGTCGAGAGCGTGATAGTCGAGACGCGTCACTACGACGAATGCACACGCTGCAGCTCCCGCAATTCCCATTGCGAGTACGAGGACGAGCGAGCGCGAAAGCGGACCGATCTTTGGCACGATTGGGGTGACGAATCGCGCCATGCGATAGATCGGCAGAGCTGCCATCGCCAGCACAGGTACGAGTCCGACCACTGCAACGCCCAGCAGCAGAGCGCCGATTGCCTGGCGTTGGACGGATCCGACGAGCACAATCGCAAGCGCGGCAATCGCGATCACCAGCACGGCAGAAACAACCGCGGCAGACACCACGCCCGCGGCGATTGCGCGGTCTAGTTCGGCGCTCACTCGGATGCGATGCATTCCTCGACGAATCCACGCTGGGCCCCACGTGGCGTTCCCCGCGCCTACCACCACGCCCGCTGCGAGCGCAGTCGATAGCCCGAGAACAGCCCATAATCCGACCAGTGCGAGTCCACCTCCGCGAGCATGTACGACGTCGGCAGTCGCGAGGATCGCGCTCGCGCTAAGTACAACGCCAAGACCTGCGGCCAGGCCTGATCGATAGGGGCGAGTGGGTGTCAGGGACATGATGTGTCGTTACCACGATCGACCCTGGCCGTGCCGGTCCCTACGTCGAACGCATCCTCGTGGGAAGCCGCAGCTGATAAATCTCCGCTTTAGGGGGCGAAGAGTTCACCGTGTTTCAAGGTAAGTTCACTGCGCTGCTTGCGTGGTTTTGCAGCGGTCGAACTGGAAGCTTTCGCATTTGCAGCCCGAATCGCCGGAGTGGCAGGGCTGACCGGTAACCATGTTGGTGCAGTTTAGGCCGACGTACACCGCCGTACAATCCGCCGTCCGGTTTAGGCAGTTGGGTGCGTCGTTGACATTCTCGCACACTGGTGATGCCGCGCACTGCGCGGTCTCGAGGCAGCTGCCTGTGTAGCAGCCGCCGAAGATCAGGGGAACGGAGCCGGTGGGGCACTTGGGAGCGACGGTGGTGCACGTGATGGCCCCGGCGCAACTGCCCTGGGTACATGTTCCGGTGGGAACGTCGCAGCGCTCGCCTGCATCGCCGTTGCAGTCGTCATCGACCTTACAGCCCGGTTCGCACGAAGACCGGTCCGCGTTACAGCGGTAGCCCGGGCCACAATCTTCCGGGTCGGTGCAGAATCCGGCTTCCTGGCACGTGCTACCGCCACAATAGCAGCCTTCGGCGCAATCGCCGTGGCGCTGACAGGGATAGGATGGGCCTACGGGCGGCTCGCCGCGGCCGCTGCGGTGGTGAATCTCGCAACCGGCTATACCCAGAACTGCTACGGTGAACAACGTCAACGCGCGGATCGGCAACTTCATGGTGTTTCCTCGATGCAAGCTGTGGTCTGTCCAAGCAGGTAGCGTGCCATTCTTGAGATGAGGTGGAGGTCGGAGACGTGGGTGTAAATATCGAACAACACGTGATAATTTGGAGCACTGTCGCTAGGGGTACGTTGCCGCGTGAACGGCGAGCTACAGCAGTGTGGCATTCCGATCAGCTTCTGACGAGTGATTCATCATGGCCCAGTTGAACGAAACGTATGTCGACCTAACCTACCGCGGCCTTGCGCTTGGCAATCGCGTGAAGCTTGCCAACGTGCGCCCAGACGCCGGCTTTCTGCACCTTTCAGACCCGATGCCTGTGGGCACCGCGATCACTGTAGCGGCGGACAACGGGCCGACGTTTCAGGTTACGGTCACTGAGGTTCGGGAAATCGACGTGCCCGGATGCGTTGTCAAACCGCGCTTGGACTCCGCTGCGCAAGCGTGGTGGTTGGCCCGAGTTACCCCGATCGAAGGCGAAGCGGCTCAAGCACGGGAGGTTGTGCAACCTTCCCGCGGCGCAGCGGAGCCGGCGCTGGTAGACGATGGTCGGGTGACCGAGATCATGGAGACAGCGATTCCCGCAGAGCCGGGGCCGCAAGCGCCCGAGAAGCCGGCGGACAGGTCGCGCGATCGCGGCCGGAGAAAGCGCAAGCGCCGCTAATGGAGCACCGCATGCCCGAGGCCACAATGGCAATGGTCGCAGTGATTCCGCCGAAAATCGAGCCGGGACAAACGCTCGGTATCGTCGCGCCCGCCGGCCCGATTGCCGTGGAGCGGTTGCGCCGTGGCATCGATCGGCTGGGCGACGTGTTTCGGATCCGAGTTGCCGACTCGCTCGCGGCTCCGCGTTCGCCTGGGGTGCCGAGCTATCTCGCCGCCTCCGACGAGGTCCGAGCCGCTGAGCTCTCGTCGATGATCGCTGATCCCGACGTGCGGGCTATTGTTCTTGCCCGAGGTGGCTACGGCATCATGCGAATCTTGCGGCGGCTCGACCCCGACGTACTCCGCCGAGACCCCAAGCCGATCGTGGGATTTTCAGATGCCACTGCGCTGCTGGCCTGGGCGTACGCCGCGGGAGTGCGCGGCATTCATGGACCGATGATCGGTCAGCTCGGCGACCTCGATGCGGCCGACACGGCGCGGTTGATCGCAATGTTGACCGATCCGCGCCCGCTGGGAGTGCGCCCGTGGCGGCTCGAGTGCCACGGAAGCGGGATCTATCGCGGTCCGTTGGTGGCGGCAAACGTTACCATGTGGTCGATGCTGGTCGGGACGCCGTGGCCGGTGCCGGCGCGAGGTGCGCTTGCCGTGATTGAAGACGTCGGCGAAAAACCGTATCGGCTCGATCGACATCTTACTCATCTGGAGCTCGCGGGCGAATTGGGGCAGGTGGCAGCAATGATTGTCGGCGATTTGACGCGATGCGACGACGCGCAGCCCACTGCCGAGCATTCGGAGCCTTCTGCAACCGCCGCTGCTGTAGTTTTGGACCGGCTACGCGTTGCCGGCGTGGCGGTGGCCACCGGCGCGCCGATCGGTCACGACAACCGCAACGAAGCGCTCCCATTTGGCGGCCAGGCGGTGCTCGATCTCGATGCGGGAACCGTGGAAGTACTCGACGCCGCGGTGGCGTAGGCCGTAGCCGTCCTAGCGACGCGGCGGCACTCACAGAGCTGGAGGGCTACGAGCCCGGTGCGCTATTGTATTCGCTCCCTGAGCACGATAGAAATTCGCACTTGTTTGAGCCGGAGACCCTGTGCCGCCGAGATCAGACCACACAAAGTCGTTTAACAGAAAATCGCCTTCCCTCTCATATGTCTCTCCTACAACGATGAGTGTAATCGAAGGAGAGAATTCTTCGTATCACAAGAATATGAATCCGTGGGTCGACTTTCAGCAATTCATCGACGGAGAGCCGATCGTTGTTCTTCCGCCAAAAGACCCCCATGCGGAGTATCAGGCGTATGGCCAACTCGAGGGCGCCGGGAGATTGGCTGCTGAAAATCAAATATTGAGATCGCTTCAAGGAGCGGAGTTTCATTCACAACAATTGGAGTGTCATCTCGTATCTGCTCCGCCCGGGGAATTGCGATCTTGCGACAGAGACCTCAAGTCAACTCTTGTGCTGGCTGAGGAAGAATGGCTGCATCTTTTCCGGTTGGTCACCGGCAACGGTCTAATGGAGTCCATGGCGAAGGAATCGTTCGAACGAAACTTCCTAAACAAGTTCAAGAAATCCACAGCTCCACTCCAAGGTGACAACGGTGAGATCACAACGCTTGGAGAATTTGTAACCAGCTGGGCGAATGGAATGCCAACTTCGAAACGCATCACTGGGGGGGGCGGCCGTGCTTCCCACGTGCCGCTACAAGGCGCCCAACGGGTGCAACTTCAGCAGCGCCCAGTTTCAATGGCACGTCTGTTCGACCGAATCGGGTCACAGGGCCCTCAAGGCCAATTCCAGCGCGCCAGGAGAACTAGGAGCCAGCGGGAATCAGCGTGGAATGCCGCCGAAGTTGAGGTCGGACCGGTCACCGGATGGGAGGCGCAGGAGCGCTCACCCAACACCTCGAATCTCTAGGAGAGTTTACCCTTTGCGGACGCGATAGCCCCAATGACGCCTGCGACAAACGCGGTCGCCATCACGGTGTGGGCATTGGCGATTGTTGCCAACCATGTGGGTAGAAGTTCGCCAGAGTCGCTCCGCCAGCCACTTTGCCCAAATCCGTAGAGACATCAGCGGGTTAATTCAGTCTGGGTGCCACAGGCACCTGGAATCTTCAAGCGGCATTGCGGGATGACGCGCGGCCGCTTTCGATTGCTCCAGAGCCTTACGTTTGGGCCTAGCGACAACCAACTTTGCGACTGGGCGCTTATACTTAATCGCTATGGATCGTCGCGATTTCCTCCAACTTGGACTCACGATTGGCGCCTCAACGCTTGCGAGTTGCGCACCGGCGGTGCGACGGGGGGCCGGACCGTCTGCAGGTCGACTGCTCGCGCCACCGGGAGTATCGCCGCGTGCAGCCCAGGTCGTGTATTTTGCCCAGTTCGGCGTCGATGAACGCATGCTCAAGGACACGCTTGCGGCGGCGCTGTCCAAAGGGGGGGACTACACGGACGTATTCGTTCAGCATCGCGTGAACCGGAACATGTCGCTGGAAGACGGGGAGGTAAATCGCGCGCGTTTATCGACCGAGCTTGGCGCCGGCGTGCGCGTCGTCAAAGGCGATCAGACCGGTTATGCGTATACGGAAGAGCTCACTGCGGAAGCGCTCCGCAACGCAGCGCTTGTTGCCGCAGCCATCGCCGACGGTCCGCGTCGCCCAGGGCCGGATGGATTCCGCGCTGACCCTTCGCCGCACGCGGCGTTTCCGAATCGGTACCAGCTCGCTCGTAGCTGGGACGACGTGAAGCCCGAGGAAAAACTACCGCTGCTGCGCGGAATTAACGAACAAGCGTTCAAGGCAGATCCTCGAATCAAAAAGGTGACTCTCAGCCTGACCGACGAATACGGCGCCGTGCTCATCGCCGATTCTACGGGTCGTCTCGTCGAAGACTTGCAGCCTCAGTCGCTCGTGTATTTGTCGTGTGTTGCCGAGCACAACGGGCGTCGCGAGCAGGGCAGTTACAATATTGGAGGTCGCACCGGATTTGATTTCTATGATGGCGCGCGCGTGCAGCGTCTGGTGCGCGAAGCGGTTTCGCGGACGCTAATATTGTTTGATGCAGTGCAGCCGCCGGCAGGAGAGTTTCCCGTGGTCATGGCTGCGGGTGCCAGTGGAATCCTCCTTCATGAAGCGATTGGGCATGGCATGGAGGCGGACTTCAACCGCAAGAACATCTCCATCTACTCGGACAAGATCGGCAAGCCGATCGCCAAACCATTCGTGTCTATCGTCGACGACGGAACGGTCGACCACGCCCGCGGTGCGCTGAACGTGGACGATGAGGGCAATGTAGCGGGAAAGACGCTCCTCGTCGATAACGGTACGCTTGCCACGTACCTACACGACACGATCAGCGCGAAGCACTACAACGCCAAGCCTACAGGCAATGGACGGCGCGAGAATTATCGCTTTGCGCCGATGCCGCGCATGCGGTCTACGTATATGTTGCCGGGGCCGCACAAAAAGGATGAGATCATCGCAAGCGTGAAGACAGGCATCTACTGCACAAACTTTGCGAACGGACAGGTCAAGATTGGCGCGGGCGACTTTACCTTTTACGTAAAGAACGGGTTCATGATCGAGGACGGCAAGCTCAGCCGACCCATAAAAGACGTGAACATCATCGGCAACGGCCCCAAGGTGCTCGAGCGCATCGACATGGTAGCCGATGACTTGGAAATCGACGAAGGCGGCTGGACCTGCGGCAAAGATGGCCAACGCGTCCCTGTGAGCCAGGGAATGCCAACGGTGCGCGTATCGGCGATCACCGTGGGTGGGAGAAAAGCATGAGCGGCGCAAAGAACGCGCTTCGCGATCAGGCGGAGCAGGCGGTATCCCTCGCAAAGCGAAAGGGTGCCAAAGATGCGGCCGCTTCGGCCTATCGCTCTCGCGACGTGTCCCTGGTGTGGCGGGATGGTCGCGTCGAGAAGGTGAGCGAGGCAACGACTCGAGGGCTGTCGATCGAAGTCTACGTCGACGAGCGTTACACGTCTGCCGCGACGAATGATCTTCGTCCCGAGGCGCTCGATCGCTTTATCGCCGAGGCGGTATCCGTGGCGCGCACCCTTGCGAAAGACCCATTTCGCTCGTTGCCGGAACCCACGCTTTACGGTGGGCGCTCCGCGGTTGATTTGGAGCACCGCGATCCAGCGTACGCCGATGTGACGCCGGACGTGCGGCGCAGGGTTGCGCGCGAGCTGGAGGACGCCGCACGGTCCATTTCAGCTCCGATCCTCAGTGTATCCGCCGAAGTGTCCGATAACTTGGACGAATTGGTCCGCGTAGCCTCGAACGGGTTTGTAGGCGAGCAAGAGTCGACAGCGTTTTGGATCAGCGCCGATGTGAGTTGTAAGGATCCGGACGGGCGTCGCCCGGAAATGGGCGACTATGCCGGTGCGAGGTTCTTTAAGGAGCTTCCGTCGGCTACCGACATCGGTCGGCGCGCCACCCAACGCACCGTGGAGTGCATCGGCGCAAAGAAAGCGGAAAGTGGCGCGCTCACGTTGATCGTAGAGAATCGTTCCGCGAACCGTCTGTTATCGTCCTTTCTCGCGGCAACGTATGCGCGCGCACTTCAACAGAAGCAGTCATTTCTCGAGGGGCAGATCGGCAAGCGAGTCGGGTCGAGGCTGTTTAGCGTTAGCGATGAGCCGTTGCTTGCCCGCGCATTTGGCTCGCGCCACTTCGACGGGGAGGGCATCGCGGCCAAGCGGCGATCAGTTGTCGCTGCGGGCACGTTGTCCAGCTATTTCGTCGACGTGTATTACGGCCGCAAATTGAAGATGGTACCGACCAGCGGCTCGCCATCCAATATCGTAGTACCGCCTGGGAAAAAGGGGATCGAAGCACTCTGCGCCGATGCGCGGGAAGCGATCTACGTCACGAGCTTCCTCGGGGGCAACTCGAACGCGACGACCGGCGACTACTCGTTTGGCATTCAGGGCTTCCGAATACGCGGCGGCAAACGCGCAGAGCCGATCGCCGAGATGAACGTATCGGGCAATCACAAGGAGCTGTGGAAGCGCTTGGTCGCCCTGGGCAACGACCCCTGGCCGTATTCGAGTATGCGTACACCTACAATGGTGTTTGAAGGCGTAAGCGTGGCCGGCGTGTGAGTCGCTGTAGGGTTAGCCGGTTGTGCCGAGTACGGTCCGCAACCCCTCGACCGTAAATCCCACAATCAACGTATCGCCGACGCGGATCGCTGGTGCTCTCAAATTTCCGCTCGGACCGATGATCAAGGACCGCAGTTCGTCGTCACTTGGCGCATTGCGCGTTATCGCAAGGTCGATCGTTTTTTTGCCCTTGGCTACGATCAGTCGCCGTTGCTTACGGACGAGTGCCAATGCGGCCTTGGCGTCGATGGGATGCTTGTCGGCGCGCACCAGGTCCGCGATCTCGACGCCATCTGTCGCAAGTAACTCTTGCGATCGCTTGCAGCTAGTTCAACCGTTGCGGTGAAAGTACCAGTCGACCAAGCGAGCCATGTTGGGATCGATATCACGAACAGCGACCGAGCCGAGTGTGAGCTCGCATAAATGGACCGCCGCCGCGGGCACTTGTGGTAAGGGTCGTGGAGAACAATGCACGAGCAGCCGGATGTCCTAGTCATCGGGGCCGGGCCCGCTGGTTCGGTCGCGGCGGCGCTGCTTGCCCAGCGCGGCTACGAGGTCTTGGTGCTCGAGCGGCAACGGTTTCCGCGATTTTCGATCGGGGAGAGCTTGCTTGCCTATAGCGCGCAGCTCCTGATGGAGGCGGGAATGTTCGACTCGGTCGTATCTGCGGGGTTTCAGTACAAAAACGGTGCGGCGTTCGTGTGTGGTGAGCAGCGCGCAGAGTTCAACTTCGCAGACAAGATTACCGAGGGTTGCCCGTTTACCTTCCAGGTCGTGCGCTCCGAATTCGACCTCGTGCTGGCCAACGCTGCCCAGAGGTTTGGGGCGGCGATTCGTTACGGCGCCGAAATTACCCGCGTGGACTTCGGCAGCGAAATTCCCAACGTAACCGCGCGGTTTGATACGGGTGAGAACGTGCGGTTCCAGCCGCGGTTTGTGCTCGACGCCAGCGGCTTTGGACGGACATTGCCGCGGCTACTTGATTTGGAAAAACCGTCTAGTTTTCCGGTTCGGACGGCGCGGTTTTGCCATATCAAAGACCATATCGTCGCAGGAGAATTTGACCGTCAGAAGATACGCATCGGAATCAACCCCGTGCAACGCGACGTGTGGTCGTGGTTGATCCCCTTTCCAAACGGCACCTGTTCGCTCGGAATCGTTGCTGCGCCGGAGTTCATCGCGCGTTGGGCGCCCCGCTCGCAACGTTCGGACGACGCCGACCTAGATATTTGGGCTCTGGTTGCGCAGGAGCCAGCGCTACGCGCGTTGCTGCGGGATGCGCAGACCACTCGACCGGTCGGTGAAATTGTCGGTTACTCCGCCAACGTGACCGCGCTGTACGGACGGTCGTTTGCACTGCTGGGCAATGCGGCCGAATTTCTCGACCCGGTATTTTCATCTGGGGTCACGATTGCGATGCATTCTGCCAAGCTTGCGGCAGGTGTACTGCATCGCCAGTTTTGCGGGGAATCGGTTAACTGGCAGGTCGAGTACGCGGATGCGTTGGCCTTTGGCGTCGAAACGTTTCGGACCTTCGTTAGCACATGGTACGACGGGAGTTTGCAAGACGTGATCTTCTATCCCGAGAAATCGCCGGAGATTCATCGTCGAATTTGCTCCGTGCTCGCTGGCTACGTTTGGGACCCTGCGAACCCGTACAACGGCGCGCATTCGGCGCGTCGGCTCCGCGCACTCGCCGAGATGTGCCGCCCCACGACCCAGAATCGCCTCGACAGTCCACCGTGCTAGTCATGGCCCGGAAGTACGCAATCACCGGAGTGGCCGCGGCGAATTGCCTGGGACCCGATACGGCGTCTGTGTTCGATGCCGCGTTTTCAGGCGTGAGTTCCTTCACTGACGCGGGGGCGTTCGCCGAATTTCCGTTTCCGACGGTACTCGGCGTAATGCCCAAATCTGGGCTTTGCGGTGCAGACGCGTTGGATTGTACGCCAACTCGAGTCGCAAATCTCGCATTCGCGTCGGTTCGTCAATTGCGGCCGGTCGTACGTGCGGCCGTCGAGCGGTGGGGCGCGGGTAGAATCGCCTACGTGTTTGCGAGTTCCACCGGCGGCCTCGAGCAGACCGAGACTCGCATCGATCCTCGCCGTCAGGATCCAGGGGCCGGGGTTTCCTATGCCGATCACGGGATCGACGCAACGACGCCGGCGATCGCGCGATACCTGGGCCTCGAGGGAATCTGCATGGCCACTTCCACCGCGTGTTCCTCGAGCCTAAACGGGTTGGCGTCGGCCAGTCGGTTGATCGATCGCGATCTTGCGGATGCCGTGGTCGTTGGCAGCGCCGATTCGCTCTGCCGCACTACGGTGTTTGGGTTTCACAGTCTTGGGCTTTTGGCCACCGCGCCAACCCAGCCGTTTGCGCGCGATCGCGCCGGGTTGACGTTGGGTGAGGGTTCGGCCTATGTGCTACTCGAGCGGGTCGCAGAGGGAAGGGGCGGATCTGCGTTGGCACTTGTGACGGGGATCGGAGCCGCTACGGATGCATTTCACCACGCTACTCCGCATCCCGAGGGTTTGGCCGGGCAACTGAGCATGCGGCAAGCACTCGGACGCGCGGGAATTTCAGAGCATCACATCGACTGTGTGAGTGCGCACGGCACGGGAACCAAGCTCAACGATGCAGCGGAGGCCGCCGCAATTCGCAAGGTGTTTGCCCGCTCAGTTCCGGTCACTGCAACCAAGAGTCTCACCGGCCATACGCTTGGTTCGGCGGGCCTCACCGCACTCGTTCTGGCGATCGAATCGCTACGGCGCCAAGAAATTTCTCCTACGCTGCGACTTGCGCCGGTGGACCCTGCGTTGGGCATCGACGTGGTGGAGCGGCGAACCTCGACGCCCCTCGAGCATCTCATCGTGAATGCGTTCGGATTTGGCGGCAGTCATGTTAGCGTTGTCGTGTCACAACCCGAGGATAGTAGCGTATGACGCTCGCAGGGTTCGAAATCACTCGCTCGAGTTTCTTTTCGACCCACTATGCATCGCCCAGCGACGCACTTGGGGCGCGCATGCGGCCGCGAACGGAGCCGACGTTCCCGTTGCTTGTCGGGAGAGCGCGTCGATTCACAAGCCTTGTGACGCAACTACATATCGAGGTTTGTGGTGCCGTAACGAGCCGGAGTGAGCCTGGCTTGCCCACGGTGTTTGCGACATGCCACGGCGAGATTCAAACCGCAGACGCGCTCATTGCGGACCTATACGCGTCGAAGGTGGTTAGCTCGGCTCGGTTCGCGCTTAGCGTTCACAATACCGCGTCGGGCCAATATGCCGTGGCCACCGGTAACGCCGAACCCAGCACGACGATCACGGGCGCCAACGCCGTTGCCGCCGGTTGGCTAGAGGCGGTTCTCATTGCATTAGAAACCGGCAAGCCGACGCTGCTCAGCGTTGCGGATGAGCCGGTTCCCAAAGTGTTCCGCGGGCCAGCGGTGGTTGAAGGCGTCGCTGCTGCGTTCGTCGTGGCGCCCCCTTCGGGGATAGGCCGGCGCGCCGAGATTGCGATGACCCCTTCGCCAAGGGGCGGTGAAGCGGCTCCAGAAACCGTGCGCACGCTGGCCCAGGTTGCGGATTCGACGATGCATGGCCGAGCGGAGGTAATCCGACTTGGGCCGATCCGCCCCGGCAGTTCACTTGAGCTTCACGTGGGGGCAATGCCGTGATCACAGCCAGCCCGCATGGTCCTATCGGGTCGTACGTGCCGCACCGGCCGCCGATGTTGCTTATCGACGACGTTCTCGAAGCCAGCGACGAGCGCTTTGTATGCCGAGCAACGATTCGCGACGATTGTGTGTTTGCGGTCGATCGCCAGGTGCATCCCAGCGCAATGATCGAGTTCGCCGCTCAAACATGTGCTGCCGGCATCGGCGTCTTGGCGGCGCGCGAAGGGAATCCGCCGAAGCTTGGTCTCATCATGGGCTGTCGCGAAATGGAATTCGGCGTAGATTGTTTTTGGGTTGGCGACGAGCTTGTCATTAGCGCTGACAAAGCGTTTGGCCAGACACACATAGCGGCGTTTGCCTGCACGGTTGCGCGCGCGGGCGCGGTTTGCGCCACCATCCACTTGTCCGTCGTCGAACTTAGGGCCCGCGAATGAGTAACTCGATCGTTCTCGCTGCCGATCCATCCCGCCTCGCATCGTTGCGGCTGTGCTCCGGTACTCATTTGCGTCGAGCAAACTCCGCTCCGGTGCTCCCCCATCGGGGACTTCCCCCCCTTCGGGGACTTCCAAGGGTCGCAAGGGTCGTCGCCGCGCCTCGCGATCCGGGCGGCTCGACCGCGATCATCGATCGACTTACTCATTCGCGGGCCCTTACTTCAACTTCTGATGAGGCCGTCGTGGGCAAGGCGGATCGCAAACCGTTCCCGGACGGCTCATCGGCAGGTGGAGGAGACCCGTGAACGGCCGGGTTGCACTTGTTACCGGAGCCAGTCGGGGCATTGGCGCAGCCGTCGCAATGACGCTGGCAAAAGATGGCTTCGACGTCGCGCTGACCTGTGTCCGAAACCGCGACGCCGGCCATGCGCTTGCAGCGGAAGTTCGCGCGCTCGGGCGCAGAGCCTGGGTTCTGCAGTTCGATGTGACACGTGCGACCGACTCCAGGGCGGCGGTGGAGCAGTTGTTGGGAGAGACCGAGGTGCATGTTGTGGTGAATAATGCCGGCCGGATCGCAGATGCTGTGTTTCCAGCGCTCACGAGCGACGACTGGCATCAGGTTGTCGATACGTCCTTGGACGGCTTCTTTCACGTGACCCAGCCGCTGCTCATGCCGATGGTGCGGCGGCGCTGGGGGCGAATCGTCAATATGGCGAGCATCGCGGGAGTCCATGGCAACCGTGGCCAGGTCAATTACGCCGCAGCGAAAGCGGGGCTTATCGGGGCAACCAAGGCATTGGCGATGGAACTAGCAAGCCGGAACATCACAGTCAATGCAGTGGCTCCGGGCCTTATCGACACCGAAATGGTTGCAGCGATTCCCGTCGAGACTGTCGTCGATCGCGTTCCGATGAAGCGGTTGGGAACCGCGCAGGAAGTCGCCGATCTTGTCTCCTATTTGGTGAGCGACAAAGCAGCGTACGTTACTGGACAAGTGATCGGAATCGCAGGTGGACTGTGAACAAGGACCCTAACCGCGCCATGGGTGAGTCGTAGTGCGCCGCGTGGTCGTAACCGGAATCGGTATGGTCAGTCCGTTGGGCTGCGATTTCAACGCGGCCAGTGCGCGGTTGCGCGCCAATGAATCCGGTGTCGTCGCAATGCCGGAGTGGGAGCCGATTCACCATTTTTCGCCGCGCGTAGCGGCGCGCGTGGCGGTTCCCAAGGCGCTCGAAATTCCTCATAAAGCGGCTCGAACGATGGGACGCGTTGCGCAACTAGCGACGGTTGCAACTCAACTAGCAGTAGCTGACGCGGGAATTACCGATGAGGAATTTGCGAGCGGTAGCGTCGGACTCGCGTACGGAAGTACGCATGGCTCCTCGAGAGCCAACGAAGAATGGGTGCGGAAACTTGTAGCGCAAGACGGCTTTTTGGGCATGTCGGCGACGACCTACCTAAAGTTCATGAGCCATACCACTGCGGCGAATCTAGCTACCCATTTTGGCGTACGGGGAAGGGTAACCTGCACGTCGGCGGCATGTGTGAGCGCGACGCAAGCGATCGGCCACGGGTTTGAGACGATCGGTGCCGGTCTATGCGACGTGATGGTCTGCGGCGGTGCTGAGGAGCTGCACTTTACCCACGCCGCGGTGTTCGACATGTTGCACGCCGCAAGCAAAGCATTTAATGCTACCCCGGAGGCCACGCCGCGCCCGTTCGATCAAAGGCGCGACGGCCTGGTGGTCGGAGAAGGCGCGGGGACATTGGTGCTCGAGGAATACGAGCGGGCCCAGCGCCTCGGGAAAACGATCTACGCCGAGATTTCTGGTTTTGGCACAAACTGCGACGGAACCCACGTCACCAACCCGTCGAGCGATGGTATGCGTAGGGCGATGGAGCTGGCGCTTGCTTCGGCTCGGTGCGGACCGGAGTCGATTGACTACGTCAACGCCCACGCAACCGGTACGGTCATTGGCGACATCGCCGAGAGCCACGCCACCTATGCCCTGTTTGGCGATCGCGTTCCGGTGAGTTCGCTCAAGGGTCATCTCGGGCACACTCTGGGCGCATGCGGAGCTCTCGAACTCGCATTCTCGATCGCGATGCTGCGCGGCGGATGGATCGCGCCGACACGCAATCTCGATCTCGTCGATGATCAGTGCGCGAAGCTCGCCTACGTTGTCGGTGAGACGCAGCCTGCGCACGTGCGCCGGGTGATCTGCAACAAGTTTGCGTTTGGCGGCATCAACACCAGCGTTGTGTTATCGGCGCTATGAGGCCGGAGCGGTTGTGCTAAAGGCGTGCGCAGTGAAGCTGGTTGCTGCGGGCGCCTGCGCGGGCGCGTTTTTCGCTCTTCCAGCTGGCTGGTCGATGTGGGCCATGGTTGCGATTGCTGCAGCAACGGTCGTTTTTTTTGCCCATGCGATCGCAGCGCCGAGTAGTCAGTTTTTTGCGCCGGGTGTTTGGAGAATGGAGAGCGGGGAGCCAGCGGTTGCGTTTACGTTCGATGACGGTCCCGATCCTGTGTTTACGCCGCGCATCCTCGATCTATTGCGCGCGCATCGCGCCCACGCGACGTTTTTTGTGCTCGGCGAGCGCGCAGTGCAATACCCGGATCTGATTCGTCGCATGTACGCGGAAGGGCACGCGATCGGGACGCATACCTACAACCATCGGCTGCGATTCCATTTTGGCAGTCGTGGTTACATTCGGCAGGAGGTTAACGCGGCCATAGAGGCGGTGGCGTCCATCCTCGCGTTTCGTCCGACCTTGTTTCGGCCACCGCAAGGGTTGCGTACTCCCTGTTTTTCGTCGGCGTGGCGAACGCTGCCCGGCCTGGTATGCGTGACGTGGTCGGTGCGCGGGCTCGATTCGTTGGCCACCACGGCGAATGCGATCGTCGAGAGAATTGCGAGGCGCCTCGTACCAGGTGCGATCATTGCCCTCCACGATGGTACAGGCTTGGGCGGCACCGCGGATCGAGAGTCAACGATTGCCGCATTGGCCTCGCTCCTCGATACGTGTCGAGCTCGTGGCTTTCGCTGTGTCGGGTTGGATAACGTGGGGGCTCCGTCCGCGTCTTCTTGACGTCTTGTGGTGAACCTCCAAAATTCGCATTCTATGGTTTGCGCAATACGTGAGTCGACATGTTCATTGAAGCGGGGGTACAACCAGCTCATGAGCGGTGAAATCCTAGTACCTCGCCACAGTGGTTTTGGCAGGTTCCGGTCGCCGAGGCGCGCCGA
>CAYQQM010000041.1:0-37874 GCA_964419605.1 uncultured Kofleriaceae bacterium
GTCCCCGGCACGGTCGTGCGCGGCAAGGTTGTTTCGCTAAAGGATTACGGCGCATTTATTGAGCTCACCGAGGGTATCGAAGGGCTCGTTCACATCTCCGAGATGTCGTGGACGCGCCGGGTCAAGCATCCATCGAAGATGGTTGCGGTCGGCGATATGGTCGAAGCTGTGGTGCTCGACGTCGACGTCAAGCAGAACCGGATTTCGCTCGGCATGAAGCAACTCGAGCCTAATCCGTACGAGCAGTTGACGGAGAAATACCCGCCGGGAACGATTGTAAAAGGGCTGGTCCGCAACATTGCTGACTTCGGTATTTTTGTCGAAATCGAAGAGGGCATCGACGGTCTAGTTCACATCAGCGACATGAGCTGGACCCAGCGGGTAAAGCACCCCAGCGAGTTGTTCCAGAAGGGGGATTCGGTGGAGGCCGTCCTGCTCAATATCGATGCGGGAGATGGTGACAAGCCGAAGATTTCGCTTGGTATTCGGCAGCTTGTGCCCGATCCATGGGATCGGATTCCGCACGATTATCCAACGGGCAAAGTCGTTGAGGGCAAGATCCTTAAAGTTCTGGAGTTCGGTGCATTCGTCGAACTCGAGAAGGGGATCGAAGGCCTCGTTCACGTGTCGGAGATCAGCGATGACCACGTCGACGATCCGCGTTCGGTCCTCGAACCCGGATCCGTTGTCAAGGTGCAGGTGATTCACGCTGATTCCGGCGAGCGAAAAATTGGGCTGTCGATTAAAGGCGCCAACCGGGCGCAAGAGATGGCGGACGCTCAGGGTTATGCGTCGCCGAACGCTGGCGGTGCGACGCTTGGCGACAAGTTTCGCGGAAAGCTCGACAAGCTGAAGCCAAAAGACGCGCAGTAGGCCCTTCGAATTCCAAATCCAGCGGTCGTGTTTACCGCAAGTGAGCTGCGCTGTAGCGAAAGGTCGGTTTGACTGACTGCGCGCAGCGCAGCCCATTATGATGCGCGTGCGTTACAATGGGATTCGTGATTCGAAAGTCGCTGCGCTACGCGGAAGAACTTTCGGACGCTGTTCAGCGCCAGTTGGCGCTTGCCTACAGCAGCACACAGCTACTGGCATGGGGCCTGCGCACGCGGCTGCGCGAGGGATACACCGCCGCTGACTTTCGCGCGGATCTAGCGGCGGCGCTTGTGGTCGGCGTGGTGGCATTGCCGCTATCGATGGCACTGGCCATCGCATCCGGAGTGCCGCCTCAGATGGGGCTCTATACGGCGATCGTTGCGGGTATTGCGTGTTCTCTTCTCGGGGGGACCAGGTTCCAGGTCACGGGACCCACGGCGGCGTTCGTGGTCATCCTGGTGCCGATCGTTCACAAGTTCGGCGTCGGTGGGCTGTTGGTCGCAGGAGCGCTGGCCGGTCTGATTCTTATCGCGATGGGATTGGCACGCCTGGGAAAGCTGATGCAGTTTGTTCCCCATCCAGTCACGACTGGATTCACGATGGGAATTGCGATCGTGATCGCCATTCTGCAGCTCAAAGACGCTCTCGGCATCGCTTTGCCCCCAACGGAGGGCACGCTTGGATATCTCAGTGCACTCTGGGATGCGCGGGCGAGAGCGAACTTTTGGGACCTCGGAATTGCCGTCGTGACGTTGGGATGTTTGGTTGGGCTACCGCCGGCGGTGCGTCGCATCCCGACACCGCTTCTGGTCTTGGTCGGGGTGTCCCTGGTCGCCGGTGTTGCCGACCAGCTCCTGCCACCTTCCTGGCACTTTCACGCAACGACGATTGGATCGAAGTTTACGTTTTCGCTAGGTGACGGCGCGATCGGGCACGGGATTCCGCCGTTTCCGCCGGTTCCGATCGTGCCGTGGCGAGAGTTCCAGTTCTCGCTCAGCTATGAGTCGATTCGCGAGATTCTGCCGTCCAGTTTTGCGATCGCGATGCTCGGCGCAATTGAATCGCTGCTCGCGGCCGTGGTTGCAGATGGCATGAGCGGATCGCGCCACGATCCAAACTCGGAGCTCATTGCGCTTGGCATCGGCAACGTGTTGTGCCCGTTTTTTGGCGGTATCGCGGCGACCGGTGCTCTGGCTCGAACCGCAACGAATATACGTGCCGGTGCGCGGTCGCCGCTGGCCGCGGCGCTACACTCGGTGTTCATTCTAGCTTGCACCATCGTGTTGGCGCCTTGGGTTGCCTACCTGCCGATGGCGGCACTCGCTGCGCTTCTGATTGTCGTGGCGCGAAACATGTCGGAAGCTCGACACTTTGTCCGGCTCACGCGTATCGCGCCGCGCCACGATGTGTTGGTGATGCTGACCTGTTTTTTTCTCACCGTCGTGTTCGACATGGTTGTTGCGGTGACGGTTGGCGTCGTGCTTGCTGCGCTGTTGTTCATGCGCCGCATGTCGGTGCTAACAAAGGCCGAGCTGGAGACCGCAAGCGACCTTGCGATCGACGTCCCCGCGGGTGTGCGCGTGTACGAGATTGCCGGTCCACTGTTTTTTGGCGCTGCGAAGAGCGCCATGGAAGCACTGCACATCGTGGGCGATGACGTTCACACCTACATTATCGACATGCAGAACGTTCCCACCATGGACGCGACAGGCCTGGTGGCGCTCGAGTCTGTGCTCGATCGGCTTCGACGCTCAAAAATCAAGGTGATTTTCTCGGGCCTCACATCGGAGGTCGGCGAAATGCTGGAGCGCGCCGGAATCAAGCGCGATGCCGGCAAGATCGCCTACGCCCCGAACACCGAGGTCGCCATTAGCATGGCGATTGTCCACGCAGCCCGGCTCCAGTCCGCCCCAGGCTAGTACCTCATGTCAGTGGTTTTGATCGATTCGGGCCGCCGATCCATCGCCGATCGCTTCGTTATGCTCCGTCGCGTTACCGCCAGTAGCGCTTACTCCGCAAGCCTCGCGGCCGGCGCGCCTCGGCGACCGGAACCTGCCAAAACCACTGACATGAGGTCCTAGCGGGCTTTGGCTCGGAGATGCTGGTCGTGAGTTCCCTTGATCTTTCGAGCAAGCCGGTGGATTTGGTCTCGAGTACTCAACAGTCGAGCTTTTTGGTAAAAGTGCTCGAGTTCGCCCTCGAGACCGTTGTCTCTTAGCCAGGCAGCGGTGCTCGCCTCCGCTTTGTTGGCGTGAAAAATCTGGTTGCGCATAAACTCGAATAATTTTCGGAGCACCAGCTGACGAGCGAGTGCGGCTTGCAGCTGCGATTCAAAAATGGCTTTGATTGCCTCGGCCTCCGCAGTCTGCGGGCGACCTTCTTGCAGCCACAATTGGTGCCTCGCGATGATTTCCTCGAGTTGCTCGCCCGGCTGGGTAAGAAACAACTCTGCGATCCTCTCTGGCTTGTTTTGGGCCCAGTAGTGGTGCGCTCTTGCGTAGATCTCGGGCTTGCTCCCCAGCTGGGGATCGATCAGGCCGATGGGCAGATTGTGCGGATCGTCGCCAGCGATTTTTGCGTACTTCTTCTGTACATCGGCGGGAAGAAGATCGGCGTGCTTGGTACCGCCGAATCCCTGTTCGGACAGGCCCGGACCGGGAGACGATCGTACAAAGGAAATGCTTGACGGGGGTGGAGAGGGCCGTTTGGGCAGTACCTGCCGCCTCGGGCTGGCATCTTGATCGGTTACAAGCGCGACTTCCAGCGGGTGGTGAGCCAGCATTCTTCGCAAAACGCTCATACCCGGACCGCTTCCGCGCGCGCTCGATGCAATGGTGCGTGTTTCACGTCGGGGACTCGAGGTCCGAGTTCGGCTCGCTCGCAAGTTGGGCGGGGCCGTTGTCTCTCTCCGGGTTTAGCAACTGATTCAGCACCGAGAAGACTTCTGCGGGCGTACACGCGTACTTAACTTGTCGGCGAAACGGTCTGGGATCGATGTTGTGTTGCTCCAGGATCTGGGCAGCTGTGTTTTCGGCGACGTCGGTGTGGAAGTGTTGATTCCGCATCACAAAAAACTGCTCGCGCAGCGCCTTTTTGCTGCGGATCTCCATTCGCGCTTTGGCTTCCAATTTTCGGACAGCTGCTTGCAGATCCGGATCGCTGGTTCGGCTTCGAAGGATTTGTTTCGCCTTCGCGAGTTCCGCGATCGCACTGCGAACCTGTGCCGCAGGTGCGTCAATGAAATCATGCACCACCGAGTCTGGCTCGTTCTCTGACAAGAGGAGGTGCATCACGAAGTACTCAGAGGGATCTTTGGGCAGGCGAATCCAACGGTGGCCGGTTGGCAACCGTTCTGGATCGAAGCCGATAAGCTTGCCGGGACGACTCGGATCGCACTGGTACGACCGACCGTCCTTTCCCAGCGCTTTTACAACGCGGCCGCTGTGGATGTCCGCGAGCGTACTGGCAGGCAGGTTTTGCTCGATCTGCTGTTCGTCAAGCACCCAGCCAGCGGCGGCAAAATACGACTCCAGTGTTTTTTCATCGATCGAAGTTGAATCGGGTGGATAGGCCTGCTGCGATGGAGTTTGCGGTCCGGACGCCTGCGCGGTAAACCGCGGGGCGCAACGTGCGTCCCAGCGTGGTTCGGGTGACGGTGATGCGCAGAACTCGGGCGCATTCAGTTCGATCGCCTCAGATGAAGCGACGAGCGAGGCACGGAGTGGTGGATACGCGCTCATTGATCTTGCGTGGCCGTAGCCTACAGAAAACGCAGGTCCGGTTGCAATCGCGAAATTTAGGCCCCCTTAGGCCCAGTTCCGAGCGCCACGATCAGTGTGCCTGCCACAATGAGGCCGGCACCCGCGATCGTTCCCTGCGAGGGCCACACCCCAAACAACGCGAGTTGCCACACGATGGCAAAGCAGATTTGCAGGTACCCGACAGCGGTGACTCGGCCGGCACGTTCGATCGCGAGGGCACGCGTCAGAAACACCTGGCCGACTTGGGTTGCGGCTCCGAGTGCGAGCAGGACGAGCCATTCGGCCGCGGTCGGCCAAACCCAGGTTGCCGCGGCCCACGGGATGGCGAGCGGAACTGTAACTAATGGAAAATACAAGACAACTACAAGTGGGTGTTCGCTTCGCGTCAGTTGGCGCACCGTCACATATGCCGCCGACGACAGCGATGCTGCGACCAGGGCAATCGTCACGCCAATACCATCGGCTGCTCCGGTCGTAGGATGAACGATGAGGATAACGCCGCCGAGTCCGCAGCTGATTGCGACCGCGGCACTCCAGCCGATGGGCTCATCGAGCAGCCACCACGCTAGGACAGCGGTCCACAGCGGAATCGTTTGCTGCAGCGTGATCGCATCGGCCAAAGGGAGGAGCGCGACAGAAATGTAGTACCCACTCAGCGCTGCGAACCCAAATACGCCGCGTAGAACGAGCTTGCCGTGTTGGCTGCCGATGAGCGGCAGATGGGCGCGGCGCACCATCGCGTAGGAAAGCCCCAGCGTAATCACCGCGCGTATGAGCACGATTTCGCCAACGGGAAGCGTCGCACTGGCGAGTTTGACCAGCGCACTCATGATCGAAAACCCCAGCGCGCTGGCAATCATGTACCCGACACTGCGCGACCGCATCACGGTACGGTGCTACGAACCGGCAACGGCAACTTCTCCTTGGAGTTGAACGTTCAGGTTGTCGATAACCGTCCCACAGGTGCGCCGCAGAGTCGCGCTCCCGTTGATCACGAGCGAAAATCCCTGCGGGTCGGTGCCGTTCGCGCACATGCCTACGCTTCGTGCCGTTCCCGAGATTGGTTGGCTCGCATCCAAGGCATAGGAGCAGTTCTCAAACGAGGCAGAGAGATCGATGAGCTTAACGCCCGTGGGCCCCAACGCCTGCGTTTCCAGACTGAGGCGATCGGGACGCGGAACGCAAAGCGTGATGAGCCCACGACCGGCCGATTCGATTCCGCCGATCGTGAGGCTGATAACGCCCGACGGTGCTGCCGGATCTGGACAATCGTTGTTTGCGCCAGCAACGAGTTTTCCGAATGCGAAGCTGAGCTGGTCCCCTGTCACGGTCAGGCCAAACTCGGGCGCCCCCATCGAGCCACAGGGCGGGCTTTCACTGCCGCAGCCCAGGACAGCCGAGCTAATACTCAAGAGGAACGGTAAGCGCGACATGAGCGATAATGGCATTGCCAAATCGATTGTGTTGGATGACATATTGAAGCGTGGTTTCGAAACGCGTCGTTGCCCAGCGACCTCCCAGGGAAAACAGCTCACCAAGGATTCCGAGCTTTGCTTCCAAAAGGTGGCCGTCGTAGGCAGACATCTTTGGGTCATCGGTCATGTAAGTCGTCATGGTTGGATCGGGAGTCGGATAGCGAGACCGAGAAAAGAAGGCGGGTGACTGACGATAATATCTGTAGCGCACCGAAGCGTCCCCGAGCGGGCCAACCTCTTGTACCAAGCGAAGCTCCGGCGTGTGAGCCCGTATGTGCCAATCGTCGCGATAGTAGCGATACGCTCCAATTACGGTCGTGTGGGTCGCTGGAATATGGAACTTCCCCGAGGCCGCGAATGCGTGGCGTAGGCGACGGTGGGGGTGTTGCTCCGGAAGCAAGCCGCCGGCTGTAATCACCTGGCGATACGGGTTGGCCTGATAGCCATCGAGCTTGGCGATATCGTAGGAAACGCCAACGAGCGCAGTCTTTGATAGTATCTGACTCGCGGACGCAAATCCAGAGTAGCTGGTGAGCGCACAGGTTTCGGCCAACACGGTGAACGCCGCGTTGCATTGGATCTGAGGCGTGCTCAACGGGTTTTGCGCCCCGGTGTTAGAAATCGAATCCTTTGCCACGCCGCCGCCGAGCGCGAGGATGGCGTTGCGCTGTGCGACATCTGCTTCGACGCGGGCGCCGCCGTACCATGACGTGTAGTCGGGTTCGATGGAAAACTTCGCATCTCCCGCCAGGCGCAATTTGTTTAGCCAGCCCATTGCGGACAGGCCGTCGAACTCGTGGGCGTAGCCCCCGCCAGCTTGATATCGCCGCTCGGTAAACGCCGTCGTGGTGGCCGCACCGGATCCGACCGAAGCCGACGTAATCGCGTCTACGAGGAAGTGAGCACTAACGCTGCCGCGACTGCCGACATCGAACATGCCGTCGAGCATCGGCTGCATAACCCGCGTTGAGCGCTCCTTGTAATAGACCGCGCGGGCCGCGAGTGTGCCGTCTGCACGCGCCGATGTCGCGGCGAGCGTCAGCACCGCCGCCGCCAGGAGTATGAAGGTTTGTTTTAGTTGCAGCCGCATCCGCCACCTGGTTGCCCCGTGCCACCGTCGGCGCCTTCGCGAGCACCGCGTTCGTGTTGGCCAAAGCGAATCTCCCCTGGATCGCGGTCTCCGGTCATCGCTCGCTTGGCCAGCGTTTCGCGCTGGTGCGGCGGAACGACGGCGCACGCCGCGGACGCGACGGAGAGTGCGATTGCAACAACGAGTCGCGGGTTCACGAGGAGCGAACCATAACACCGGATGATCTTCTGCGCGCAGTTCCGGTGTACACCAGCGCGATGAGACAGATCGCTGCTGCGGTCGCGCTTGGCGTGTTGAGTTGCGGCGGAGGTGTGGCTCAACGGCCAGCCCCTGCGTCTGCGACGGTCGCTGGAGTTCCTGCGGCGAGCGTAATCGATGTTTCGTTTGACATCCCCGTCGTTGAAATCAAGGGTATTGCTTTTGAACCAGCGGTTCTGGATCTTCCTCCGTTGCCGGCCGTCACACAGAAGGCGTTGGGGCGGATCCCCACCAAAGCCGAGCTCGACAAACAACGGTCCGCGCATGCTAGCGCGAAACAACCCAGCCAAAAGCAAGCGCATGCGACCACTCTCGCTGCCATGCTCTACGCGAAGGCCTCGGAGTCGACCGGCGACGATAGCGCGGCTTTGTTCAAAGAAGGCCGCGATCTGCTCCGCGACGCGGTGGTCGCCGCACGAGACAAGGCCGATGAAGCGACACTGCGCTTGCTGGGAAGCTATGAACTCGCCAATCACGACTACGCAGCGGCCGCGAAGCTGTGGCACGCCCTTGCCACCAAGCGTCCGCGTGATCCGGACGCCCCGGTTCGCCGCGCGTGGTGGATTCTCTCTCTCATTCATGGCCACAAGAATGCGGAAGCTGTGGCTGTGGTCGCGGACAGCACGTCGACAGCCAAGCAGCCCGAGCTCGCATACGCCACCGCGTGGGCCAGGTGGTTTGGAGGCGATCACCCCGGGGCTTGGAGCGCTATCGTGGAGGCCGCAAAAGGGTGGGGCCGTCAGTCGAATCGAGACGCGCTCGACCGGGAACTGGTGTGGTTTGCGGCTCGTGTCGGCGGACCATTTGCCGATGCAGCAGCACAATTGTCGATGGTCGATACCAGCGACCCAACGCGATATCGCGGGCTGCTCGCGCAGCTCGGCCTGTCGGAATATCCCTCTGCTGGCCGGTGGGCAGACGCGGTAGCGGCGCTCGAAGCACTCGTCGTTGCCGATGCGTCGGCGCCGAGTGGCCAACTGGCAAAGCTTCGCTATCAACAAGCCGAATACTCCGTTCTACTCGATGATCCGGCAGCAGCGGCCACGCGCGGCAAGCAAGCGATCGACGCCCTCCGAGCCTGCGCCTCCAATTGTGTCGCCGCCGATACGACGATTGTGACGGACGGCCTCTATCGCGTAGGTCGCCTGTTCCACGTGTTGTTCGCCACCGCGAACGATACTCGCTACTACCAGCCGGCTCACGACCTTTACACCGGCGTACAGCCGCTCCTTTCGGATCACGATCCTCGTAGCCAACAGGCCGCCAGCGATGCGAAAGACCTCGAAGGATCGCACAAGGCGATGCAAGCCGAAGCGGGTACCCACGATAAGGCGGCGATCACTGCGCTGCTGGGGCGTCGCGTCTCAGAAGTCCAGGCGTGCTATGAGCAGGGGCTGGCCGCCAATCTGAAACTCGGCGGAACATTGATAGTAACGCTGGAGTCTGATCATGGGGGGAGCGTGCGGGGAGTAACGACCGAACCGCCGGCCGGAGCAACGGATTTGGCAATGGTTGCTGGGTGCGTAGAGCAGCGTATCAGGACCTGGTCATTGCCCAAGCGAGCGAACGGCACAGGACCCAAGGGTGTCACGCGGGTCAAACTGTCCTATTCCATGTCGGCAACGCCGCAGAAGCGATAGCATCGAGATTACGTTGCGTTGGACGCGTCTGCGGTCGACGCGCCGGCTCGAACGTGGAATAGCAGCTGCTTAGCGCAGGCCACACGGCTTTTCTGATCGGGATCCGCATCGAGGCCGCTGGGTACCGCGCTCGCAGCGACAAACTTAGCGAGCGCATGATTGCAACCCGTCGTGTCGCCGAGTCGGTGTAGCGCAACGAACAAATTCCAATAATGGAGTGGCCACGTCGGCTCGACCTCAATAGCGCGCCTGAGGTGTTTTTTTGCCAAAGCCCACGCGCCCTCGGCAAGCGCACACGCAGCGAGCGCGGCGGCAACATCCGGATGTAGCGCGTCGCAGTGCGCTAGAAGTAGCAGCGCGCGCGCGATCTCATTGCTCGCGATTCGTTCGAGCGCGCGGTCTAGAAGGGTCGAAGCGCGATGTGAAATCTTTGGCGAAACATGCACAGTACCGAGGTCGAGTAGGTCGCGGCCAAGGTAGTACGGCGAAGGAAACGGCGTGGTACTCTCGGGGCGAGTGGAACAGTTGGGGGCCCAGCTTCGGCGGGCCGCGCGCGCGACTAGCGTTCGCACATCGTCGAGTTGAGCACTCGACGCAACGTATCCGTCCGCGTGTAGTCGCGCAATGAGCTGCGTTGCCTCGGCGTCTGGGCTCGCGGCTTCGTACATACAATCGTCGATATGACCCGCGGTGCCGATAAGCACGGCCCAAACGCGCCAGCGCCGGTGAAGCCCGACCTTGCGCGTTGCGACGACGATTCGGCGGGCGGCACCTTCGCGGCCCGCTACGTTCCCCTCGGGCTCGGTGCGTTCCAGCAAAACGACTCGCGTTGGAAGGTCCGCCTCCGAGGATGGCTTCACGGGTAGCGCGCTCGGCGGAGCTACTTCCATGAGGCGCGCGCGTAGCCCAGCGGCAACGTCGTGCCGGCAGCACAATTCTCCCACCAAGCGTGCAGCGCGATCCGGCGCAGCGACTGCGACGGCCTCAAGCAGCGCAATCATTGCATCGTCTGGCAGCTGGCGTAGCACTATTGCGGCCGCCGAAGCTACCTCTTCTGGAGAATCGAGTTGGGCTGCAAATGCGATCGCTGAGTTGCGTTGCACGGTATTGGGATCGGCGAATCGCGCCGTGCTTCGTTCGCCGAGTTCGGCCAGCAGTCCCAATGTGGAGACTTTGCACGAATCCTGCGTGTCGCTTGCAGCGATGCGTTGGAGTTCTCGAATCACGCGTCGTCTGACGCAGTGATCATGGGCAATTCCTAGCAACAACGAGCGAGCAAGGTCCCGGCGTTCGCCGTAGTCACTGCACAGCTGACGGCCCAACAGGGGCACTGCTGCTGTTCCCAACCGTTGCGCAGTTCGCTGAATGTGGAGCGGTATGCGTTCGGGTGCGGTTTCGAACCAATCGACAAGTCGTCGTAAGTCCACGAACGCACTGGCCGCTACCATGGCGCTACACTAGAGACCGGGTGGCAAGATCGTCAATGATTATGCGAAAATCCGGACGCGATCTGGCAGTCGGGGATCTGACAAACGCGCTACGTCTCGTCGAGAGCTCGGCTGGACCGGCTGGTGCGCCGCGTCGTAACGGCGCCGAGATCTGCAAGCTTCTTGCGCAGGGTGTTGCGGTTCAAGCCGAGAAGCGCAGCGGCCTTGAGCTGATTTCCGCCAGTATGCGCAAGCACCAGATCGAATAAAGGGCGCTCGACCCTTGCGAGAACCTTATCGTATAGGTCGTGAACCGGGTAACCGTCGATCCGGGCCAATAGACCCACGAGTTTCGCCTTAACCATGTCCTCAAACGAGAGGTCCTCTAGCGGAACCCTCGCGGCAACCATGGGCAACACTTCGCTGACATCGCCCGCTTCGATACGGCTGCGGTGAACGCGCACCACAAGGCGCCTGGCCACTGATTTGAGTTCGCCAACGTTGCCCGGCCACGGATACGCCGTCATCCGTTCGTGCGCTCGCGTCGAGATGGTTGGGCAGGCGCGGCCCACCTCCTTGGCATAGTGCCGGACCCATCGTTCGAACAGTACAGGGAGGTCCTCCAAGCGACCGCGTAGCGGCGGAACATCGATGCGACGCGCGGCGAACACATCGTAGAATTCGCGCGATACGATGTTGGCTGAAACAGCGAGATCGAGCTCGACGTCCGCGGTTGCGACCACATGAACGTCAGGCCCGTCCACCTTCGGGTTGTCCCGGTCGCGCATGGCGCGTCGCAACGTGCGCTGAGACAGCGCGGACAGATCCGTGATGTCCTTGACCAAAAGCGTGCCGCCGGCGGCCGCCGACAAAGCGCGATCGGCGCGCTCACAACCATCGCGAGACTCTCGGCTCGAAGGTGGAGAAACATCGGACGTCTCGAAATTGGGACGAACGGCGATGAATCGCTTGTTCCGACGTGGTCCGCGCTGATGTAGGACTCGCGCTACGAGTTCGCGCCCCGTACCGTGCTCGCCGGTGATCACGACCGGAGCGTTGCCATCTGCGTAGGCCTCGACTTGGCCAGCGATTGCTCGCATGGCCGCGCTTTCGGTAACGAGAAAGTCCGTCGCGTTGGAGCTAGCGCGCAACACTTGGTCTACTCCTACGCTGCCTCGGGGGTCCGCGAAAAATCAGCGTCCATCGCATCGCGCCCGCCGCTGGGCAGCTGCCCTAGCGTGCGTTCGGCAGTAAGCAACTGAGCGAAGTAGTCCTCAACGAGGCCGCGGGCCGTGGCGAAATCGGGTGCTTCCCAAACTTTCAGGCGGAGCGCGTTACAGCCGTATAGCCCCTTCGCGTACCAAGCGCAGGCCTTGCGCACCTCTTGCAGCGTGCGCGGTCCTGCGCGCAGCTGCTCAATCAGGTCGACGTGGCGGCGAAATACAGCGCGTCGCTCCTCGAGAGTAGGAGCCCCCGGATCCAGCTCGCCCTGGCATACCCGTCGCAGTCGCGCGAATAGCCAAGGGTTCCCTAACGCGCCGCGGCCGATCATCACGGCATCGCATCCAGTTTGTTCGCGCAGGCGCACGTATCCCTCGACATCGACGACGTCACCGTTGCCCACGACTGGGATGTTTGCCGGCACCGCGTCGCGAACGAGGCGAATGATCTCCGGATCGCTCGCCCCCGAAAAACCTTGGCTGCGCGTCCGTCCGTGAACCGTGATCATACGTGCGCCCGCCTCCACCATCGCGCATGCGAACTCCGGAGCATTGCGATGCTCCTGGCTCCATCCCGCACGGTGCTTCACCGTAACGGGCACGTGAGCAGGAACCGCACGCACGACCGCTCGCACCAAATTCTGCGCGACTTCAGGTTCGCGCATGAGCGCCGACCCGCATTCACCTGCCACCACGCGCTTTGCTGGACACCCCATGTTGATATCGACCAGCGACGCGCCGATCGAAACCGCGAGCCGTGCGGCATCTGCCATCGTCGCTTCGTCCCGGCCAAAAATCTGAACGCCAAACGCTCGTCCGCCGAGCGACGCCGTCAGCTTGGCGGTTGTAGTTTTTTCTCCGATCGACAGCGCATGTGCCGACAGAAACTCCGTGATCGTAAATCCCACTCCCAGCTCCTCGGCCACGGTGCGAAACGCAAGGTCCGTGACCGCGGCCATAGGTGCTAACAGCACCGGCACATCGATGTCGAGCGGTCCAATACGCATGAAGCAGACCAGATACTTACCGAATGCGCTGCCCGGCGTAAACGCAAACCGGCGCTGCATTCTGCTTCCGCCGCAAGACCTTGCGGCGTGGTCTGCCAAGTGCGCGAGAGAATTGAAATTCCAGGACAGTGCCAGGGCTACAAATCGAGGCGCATGGCCACGCGCGATTTGCCCGGGGTCGGAAGCGCATCGGCGGCATCGATTCGCTTTCCAAACGTCGATGGGTCGACGACGCGAAATCCGAATTTTGCGGCAAAAAAGTCGCTTGCGCTTTCGGTCAACAAGTAGATGCGTCGCACGCCACGCCAGCGCGCTTGGCTGACCGCCATATCGGCAAGCATCCATCCGTACCCCGCGCCTCTGCATTCCGGGATGACGGCGAGTCCGCGAAATATCGCATCATCGCCATACACTTCCAGTGCAGCGCACCCAACGATGCCGTGCTCGTTGCTAAGGACATAGAACGATGGGAACTGGTCGTCGCGCGCGCTTTCCTCGTGCAGGCCCACCGATGCATGAATGGCTCGGACACGAGCCATGTCGGCGCGCTTGGCGGGGCGCATCGCATCGCCGATCGCATCGAGGAGCTTGTCGTGCAGGCCATCGAAGCTACCCGATGACAGCACGCAGACGACATCGCCAGGTGCAGCGCTCTGCGCCACCTGTTTGACGATCTCTTCTGTGGTCCGTACGTAGCTCGCTTTGGTGCCGCCCGCGTGCAGGTCGATCGCGAGCAGCTCCGGGTCGAATCTCTGTTCAACGGGGATTTTCGTCGGATCGAACATAGTTCCGATCAAGACTTCGTCGGCGTGCGAAAATGCTTCCGCGAACTCCGCCTGAAACGTTTTTCGGCGACTCGTTGCGGACCTCGGTTCGTATACAGCGATCAGTCGTCGCTTTGGAAACCTCAGGCGAACTGCTTTGAGCGTTTCGCGCACCGCCGTTGGGTGGTGCGCATAATCATCGAGTACCGTGACGCCACCCGCAACACCTCGCAGTTCTTGCCGCCGCCGCACCCCGGCAAAACTGGCTACGCCCTGAACGATATCTTTAATCGCAACGCCTTGCGAATGAGCCACCGCAATGGCGGCCACGCAATTGGCTACATTGTGACGGCCGACGAGCAGCGTTTCGAACCGCTCAAACCGCTCACCGTGGTGAAACACCTCGAACGATACGCGGCCCGACTTGCGAATTTCGAGGTTCGCGGCTCGCCACGCGACGTCCGAGCGACGTCCAACATCGGAGTCCTCGCCATCGGTCGCCTCATCGAATACGCTGTACAACTCGACTTTGCAGCCCGCCAGCTGCGCAATCGCCCGAACGTCTGGCGAGCCCGCGTGAGCGACCAGCAGCCCGCCTTGATCTGCGGGTGGAATGAGAGCGACGAACTTCTTGAAGGTGTCGCGCACAGCATCCAGCGAGCCAAAAATGTCCACGTGATCGAGCTCGATCGAAGTAAGGATCGCGACGTTCGGTCGATAATGGAGAAACTTCGATCCCTTGTCGAAGAACGCGGTGTCGTATTCATCGCCCTCGATCACGAACGGCCCTTTGCCGGCGCGCCAGCCTTGTCCCAGGCCGATCGGGACGCCGCCAACCAGCAGGCTTGGATCTCGCCCAGCCTGCTCCAGGATGTGCTCGAGCAATGACGTTGTGGTGGTCTTACCGTGCGTTCCAGCTATGACGATCGAGGTCTTGCCTGGGAGCAAATATTCGCTGATCGCGGCGGGGAACGAGGTCAGCGGAATTCCCCGGCTCTGCGCCGCAATCACCTCTACGTGGGCCTTGGTATGGACATTGCCTACAACGACCACCTCAGGCGCCCAATCGAGGTTTTGTGCGGCGTAGGGCATCATCACCGGCACACCGAGCGCGGATAGTTGTTCGCTCATGGGCGAGTACACAGCGGCATCCGAGCCGCGGACTTCGTGACCGACGGCGGAGAGGAGCCCCGCGACCGCACCCATGCCGGTGCCACCAATTCCAATGAGATGAACCCTCACAGCCGAGCGGACCCTACCGGTGGGGCCGGCCTGGGTAAAGTCCTAGTGTGGACGATCCAACTCCGCCCGACGCGAGTACTGCGCGCTCCGGATTTCCTTGCGACCCTGGGGAGGCCAAGCATGCCTGGCGAGGGAAACATGGATTTCGAGCCAACTCACACGTCACGGACTGTGCGGAATATCCCGACACGTTCGGGCTTGCGGGATCGGCTATGATCTGTTCGAATGGACCGCCGCAATCGCGAACGTCGGAGTTTCTTTCGCGGCCCGGTCCGGCCCGGTCGGGTCATGGCGATCCGATATCGCAGCAAGGATAGCGACCGCTGGAGTGCGACGCAAACCCGCAATATCGGCGTGGGCGGTGCTCTAATCGTCACAGACGCACTGTTGCCAATCGGCAGCGCGATTTCGCTGGAGCTGAGGTTGCCTACAACCGGTCGGACGTTGTTACTCGCGGCGGAAGTGCGCTGGGTATCTGCGGGGGAGGGCATGGGCGTGCAATTCACCGGCATCGATGTCGACGTATTGTTAGAGCTGAATGACTATTTTCTAACGCTCGAACGCCGCGTTTAGAAAGCGGCCGTGTGCATGATACGAAGAAGATGTGAATTCACGAGTATTTCGCGAATACGATATTCGAGGCGTTGCCGACCGCGACCTAGGCGACGCCGTTGTTCGAGCGCTTGGGGTTGCAATCGGCGCGCGCGCCGGCAATCTCGGCTCCGAGATCGCGGTCGGAAGGGACTGCAGGCTCACGTCGCCGCGGCTGTTCGAGGCGCTTGTCGAGGGGATTCGCGTTCACGCCGCCGTTGTTGATCTCGGTGTCGTCCCAACCCCTGTGTTGTATTTTGCTGCTCACCACCTCGGCCCCGCTGCCTCCGTGATGATTACCGGCAGTCACAACCCTCCCCAGGACAACGGATTCAAGCTGATGATCGGCACGGAGACTATGTACGGCGCTGCCATTGCGGAGCTCCGCGATGAGACGGCGGCGCTTATGAAAACCGCAATCCCATCGCCGCGCCACCCTATGCGCCAGTACGAGGTGACGGGAGACTACCTCGACAGCGCCGTGAGCCAACTTCGGCTCGGACCAAGACGAATGAAAGTTGTCGTCGATGCAGGCAACGGGGCAGGGGGGCCGACCGCGATGGCGCTCATTCGCCGGCTCGGGTTCGATGCGGTACCTCTGTACTGCGATTTCGATGGCCGATTTCCGAATCACCATCCCGACCCGACCCAACCTGAAAATCTCGCCGACTTAATCGCAGAAGTGGCGCGCCAAGGCGCCGAACTCGGCATTGCGTTGGACGGCGACGCCGATCGCATCGGGGCTGTCGATGCGACCGGCCGCATCTTGTGGGGTGATCAGTTGATGATCCTGTTTGGCAAGGCGGTGTTGCGCGAAGTTCCAGCGGCAAAGTTTGTGGGCGAAGTAAAGTGCTCACAGACGATGTACGACGAGCTCGCGAAAGCGGGTGGGCATTGTGAGATGTGGAAAGTAGGTCATTCGCTGATCAAAGCGCGAATGAAACAGACCGGCTCTGCCCTTGCAGGCGAGATGAGTGGACACATGTTTTTTGCCCACCGTTGGCTTGGCTTCGACGATGGAGTCTACGCTGCGGCGCGGCTTTTGGAGCTGCTATCGCGGGGCGAACAGACACTTGCAGATCTCGCCGCCGAGTTGCCGGTAACGATCAATACGCCGGAGATTCGCATCGACTGCCCCGATGACGCTAAGTCGCGTGTCGTGGAACACGCGTCTGCCCGATTGCGCGCTGACCCTCGGGTGCGCTCCGTCGTCACCATCGACGGCGTGCGGGCATCGTTCGACGGTGGATGGGGACTGTTGCGAGCATCGAATACCCAGCCGGCACTGGTGATGCGCTGCGAGGCCGACACGGCGGAGCGACTCGCCGAGATCCGCGCCACCATGGAGAGGCACCTAGCGGATTGTGGTACCGTACCGCGCGATGTCGACGGATGAATTTGACTTTCCCAGTCGAGGCGGCGGTTCTGTGGGGCGAGTGTTGGCCTGGGGGCTATTGGCAGCCGGGATTGTCGTTTCGACGTTCATTGCTGCAAAGGCGTGGAAAGAAGTTAAAACTCGAACGGTCCGAACGATCGAAGTTACGGGGGCGGCAAAGCGTCGCATTACCTCGGACCTGATCGAGTGGAGCGCTCGAGTTACTGCGCGAGGCGATGACCAAGCGGGGGCGTATCGGCAGCTCAAAGATCAGGTGGAGAAGGTATTGGCGTACCTGAAACAGCAGGGCGTTACCGACAAAGAACTTCGCCCCTCTGCCGTGACGATCGAACCCGTCATGGAAACCATCACCACCGGAACAGGGGAGACGCGCACGCAAAAAGTCGTACAGCACGGCTTTCAAACCTGGCAAGAAATCACCGTGCAGTCGCACCAAGTCGACAAAGTAGAGCGCGTTTCGCGAGAAGTGACGACCCTACTCGAGGCGGGGGTCGCGGTCACCTCGCAACCGCCCGCCTACTACTACACCAAGCTGGGCGAGATCAAAGTGCAGATGCTCGCCGAAGCCGCGAAAGATGCTCGTATGCGCGCCGAGCAAATCCTGCATTCTGCAGGGAGTGCCGCGCTCGGCAAGCTGCGCAAGGGCGACATGGGCATTATCAACGTGAATCCGCCCAACTCCACGGCGACTTCTTGGGAGGGTAACAACGACACTTCGTCGTTGGAAAAGGACATGATCACGGTAGTCCACTGCGAATTCGACGTGAACTAAAATTCCTGGCTCGTTATTTTGCCGTCACGCGGACGGCAATTCGGCGATTTTTCGCCTTGCATTCTTCGGTGTCGTTGGCGGGGCACTCGGGGTGATCCGGACCGTAGCCTTCTGACTGTAGCCGATCCTTGGCAACGCCCATTTCCTCTAGTGCTTTGACAACTGCGGCTGCGCGTTGACCCGAAATCTTTTTATTGGCGTCTGCCGCCCCTGTGTTGTCGGTGTAACCACCAACCTTCAATTTGACCTTTGGGAACGCCTTCAAGATTTCGGCTACATTGGTGAGCTGATCTTTGGACTTATCGACGTCGAGATCGGCCTTGCCAGTTTGGAACGTAACCCGATCGAAGTTAAACCACGTAGTCTTATCCACCTGCTTGCTGCTGTCGTTGATGAACGCATGCAGAGCGGACTCGACGCCATTTTTTGAACCCTTTAGTTCATAGCCCGAGTCCAGCTTCATCGCAAACTCCGCTTCGTCAGCTGCAGGGCCTGCTGCCGCAGCATCCGCTGCTTTGGCTTGGACCTCGAGCTCCCCTACCTTGGTTTCGGCGCTCGCGACTGCCGAAGTTACGTTGCTAATGCCATCGTCAACAGCCTGCTTTGCTACATCCAACGCTTTCTGCGCCTCTGCTGGTTTCTCTGCGATCTTTGCCGGAAGGCTAGCTAGCAGACCCTTCAATTGGTCGATCGTCCCCTTGTTGTCGGTGAGTAACTTCCCGACTTCGGCTGCGCCTGGAATCGATGCGGGCAGCGCTTTTGCGCGGCTTAGCAAGCCATCGAGCTTGCCGCCGAGGTCCCCCAGCTTTGGGAGGTACTGGTCCGCCAGGCCGGTCGCCATGTCCTTGTACTTGGCTAGGTCGGCCGCCTTCTTGCAACCCCCAACCGCGAGTCCACCAAAGGAGACGGCGAGGGCAGCAACTAAAAATAATGGTGACAACAAGCGCTTGTTCATCTGGCTCTCCAAAATTGAGTAGGCGCACTTTAGCCGAGGGCGGAGCCTAGTAATGGCACTGGAGGCCAAAAATCATGCTCGGAGAAGCTCCGCCTGGCGCGGGCGAGGAAACGTTGCCTCCGTTGCTCGATCTACCTCCGCACTCCCTTGACGGGAGTGCTG
Organism: uncultured Kofleriaceae bacterium; assembly: GCA_964419605.1. Lineage (GTDB taxonomy): Bacteria > Myxococcota_A > Polyangia > Haliangiales > Haliangiaceae > JABFXX01. Next base: position 18,634 of record CAYQQM010000041.1, read on the forward strand.
CGCACCCCGGCAGAGCGGGGGTTATCCGCGGTTGAGCAGTGGCTTGATGTGCATGCCGGTATAGCTCGCTGCGATCGAGGTGAGATGTTCGGGCGTTCCTGCGCCTACTACTTCTCCGCCTGCTGAGCCGCCCTCGGGCCCAAGATCGATGATCCAGTCAGCGGTCTTGATGACGTCGAGATTGTGCTCGATCACGAGCACGGTGTTCCCCTGATCGACGAGTCTGTTTAGCACCTCGAGCAACTTTTTCACGTCGCCGAAATGAAGTCCGGTCGTCGGTTCGTCCAGCAGGTACAGCGTGCGACCGGTCTGTACTCGAGCCAGTTCGCGCGCCAACTTGACCCGTTGAGCTTCGCCACCCGAAAGCGTGGTCGCCGGTTGCCCAAGTGCAATATACCCAAGTCCAACGTCGACAAGCGTCGCCAAGATTCTGTTGAGCTGCTTGTGGTGCTGAAACAGCAGCGCAGCATCTTCGATAGGCGTGTCGAGAATTTGTGCAATGTTCCTATCTTTATAGGTAACGCGAAGCGTTGCGTCGTTGTAGCGCTGACCTTTGCAGACTTCGCACGTGACGAACACATTCGGCAAAAAGTGCATCTCAACCTCGCGCACTCCCGCGCCCTCACATGCCTCACATCTGCCGCCGCCTTGTTTGGCCGAAACGTTGAACGAAAACCGCCCAGCTTGATAGCCATAGGTTCGCGCAGCGGGCGTTGCTGCGAACAGTTCGCGAATCAGATCAAACGCTTTGGTGTAGGTGGCTGGATTTGAGCGAGGGGTTCTCCCAATCGGCTGTTGGTCGATCACGATCGCCTTATCGATCTTGCCCAGGCCCGTGAGCTTATCGTAGGGCCCGACGCGATCGTTCGACCGGTGCAGCATGCGGTTTAGCGCCGGATACAACGTCGCGTTGACCAGCGACGATTTTCCGGCGCCTGAGACCCCTGTGAACGCAACCATTACGCCGAGCGGAATCTCCACCGTAACGTTCTTGAGATTGTGCTCGCGCGCTCCGCTCAACACCACCCAGCTCGAGGCTTGGCGCCGTTGCCTCGGAACTTCAATGCGGTCGCGCCCGGACAAGAATCGCCCAGTTAACGACTCCGCGCAACCTTTAATCGCAGCGGGCGTTCCCTCCGCTACCACCTTGCCTCCGTGCCGACCCGCCCCCGGGCCGAAGTCGACGACCCAATCAGCAGCCTCGATGGTGGCTTCATCGTGTTCAACCACCAGCACGGTGTTGCCGAGGTCGCGAAGCCGATGCAATGTGCGAATCAAGCGTTCATTGTCGCGCTGATGCAACCCGATCGACGGCTCATCGAGAACGTACAACACACCCGACAACTCGCTACCCAGCTGCGACGCCAAACGAATCCTCTGCGCCTCTCCACCCGAGAGCGTCCCCGCGCCGCGGTGCAGCGTCAGGTAGTCGAGCCCAACATCGAGCAAGAACGTCAATCGGGTTCGAATCTCCTTTACAACCTCACTGGCAATCTGGGCACGCGCGCCACTGAGTTTCATCGTAGAGATGAACTCAAACGCTTGTTTCACCGTCATGCCTGTCACAGAGACAATCGGCTTGTCGTTAACGTACACCGCGCGCGACTCGGGCCGCAGGCGCGTACCGCCACATTCCGCGCACGGAATGGCGCGAAAGAACTGCTCGTAGTGTGCCTTGGTCCGCTCGCTGGAGGACTCGCGATGCCGGCGTTCGAGCTGCGACAAAATACCCTCAAATCGCATCGCCCATTCACCGGTTGAATGCCGCCCGGACCAGGCAACGCTAATGCGCTTGTCGCCAGTTCCGTGCAGGAGCGCTTGTCGCTGCTTGTCGCTGAGTTTGTTCCACGGCTTGTCGAGATCGATTTTGAACGCTTTGGCGAGGGCTTTCACGATGTTCGTCGTCCATCCGCTGTCCTTGGCGATCGATTCCCCCCATACCGCAACGGCTCCCTCGCGAATGGAGCGGGTTGGATCGGGAATAACCAGTTCGGGGTCGGCAGCCAAACGCTCGCCGAGCCCATTGCAAGGCGTACACATTCCGAGCGGTGAATTAAAAGAAAAACTCTGGGGGGCTAGCTCCGGAAATCCGAGTCCACACTTCGGGCAGGCGTGATCTTCGCTGTACGTTCGAGGCACCTTTTCTCCCGCAACCTCAACCATCAGTTTGCCTTTCCCCTCGCGCAGTGCCGTCTCAACGGAGTCGGTGAGCCGTCCCTTGTCGGCGCGACTAATCGCGATGCGATCGATGACAAGTTCGATCGAGTGCTTTTTCTGCTTTTCCAGTGCTTCGACATCTTCGAGTCGAACCACCATGCCGTCGATCCGAACGCGAACGAATCCGGCTTTGCTCAGTTCGGAGAACAATTCGCGAAACTCGCCCTTTCGATTCTCCGCCTTCGGCGCCAGGATCACGACCTGCGTCTTGTCTGGAAGCTCCGCAAGTTCGTCCACGATCTGCCCCGCAGTCCGCGCCCCGACCGGACCGCCACATTGATGACAGCGCTGTTCGCCGACGCGAGCATAGAGAACGCGCAGATAGTCGTAGATCTCCGTGGTGGTTCCGACGGTGGAGCGTGGGTTCGATCCGGCGGTCTTCTGTTGAATCGCGATGGTTGGAGAAAGGCCTCGAATTCTCTCGTACTTCGGCTTCTCCATTTGGCCCAAGAACTGGCGTGCGTACGCAGATAGCGATTCCACGTAGCGGCGTTGGCCTTCGGCATATAGCGTGTCGAACGCAAACGACGACTTCCCGGAACCGGAAGGGCCGGTGATCACTACGAGTCGCTGCTTCGGCAATGCCACGCGATCGACCACGAGGTTGTGCTCGCGCGCTCCCTCAACGACGATCAGGTCGGGCGCCCCGAAGGAAGTCCCCTTGGGGGGCGCCCCGAAGGAAGTCCCCTTGGGGGGCGCCCCGAAGGCAGTCCCCTTGGGGGGCCCGACGTTAGAAGTGCTGTTCTCAAGACCGAGCCTGCGAGCCATCGCGGACACCCTACGGATCACCCGTTCAGGCGTCAAGGCGGACGCGAGCTTCAGCTGATCAGTCCGAGCACCTGACCCTAGCCGAAATCGTTTCAGACTCTCTAGCTTACGCTTGTCTGATCGGAGCGCGGTCTAGCTCCGCGAGCGCTCAACCGTTACGGCATGCTCATTGTGTTGAGTGCCATTGATCGACGAAATAATTGCGTCGGCGACAGCTTCGGGCACACGGACATGAGCATGAGAATCGCGAAGGCTGACAGAACCAATTCTGGCTCGATCCCCTCCGAGTGGCCGCGCCAGCAGCGTACGCAGATCGTCGGGAGTTACACCGTGCTTTTTGCCCAAATTGACGAACAGGCGGGCTTGTGCATCGCTGGAGACCACTTGGGTGTCATGTTTGCTGCGTGTTGCCTCGGGGGTCGCGCTGACCGGGGGCGCCGGTTCAGCTTTTTTGGCGGACCGCTTGGAATCCCTCGTCGTGGACTTTCCCGAATCGCCGGTCTTTTGGCTGTTGTTGCGACTGCGGCCGCTGCGAACGGTGCGCGCGCTGCGCGGCTCAGTCTCCGGAACTTCGGCCGGCTCAGTGCCCTCTTTGTTGGAGACAGGCGGGGGCACGGTCGCGGTTTTTGTCTCCGCCCAGGTCTCCCAAAACTCGCGCGTTGCTTCGCTTGGCTCGCTTGTGGGCTTTTCCCGTGAGCGCTTTGGTGCCCGATCGGGCTGGATCGTGTCGCGAGGGACATCGTTCCGGACGAGCCCAGGAGGGACCAGGGTATCTCGTCCCTCGAACAGCGCTCCGCCCATGGAGATGGCTTCGACGATTGTGTCGCCGCGGGCATGTCGCCCGTTTCCTGTGCTCGCCGTGTCGATTGTCCCTTCGGCAGAAACCTGGGTGCCAAGCTCAATTCCTGCGCTCGTCGGAGTTTCCATCTGGGTAGCGTCTCCGGACCTGTTGCGATTCGAGTCCGATACCAGATGCTCGCTTCGCGGTCGATCCATGCGATCGCGGCCCCTTCGCTCCCCCCGCGATTCCCGGTCGGTGCGACCGTTCTCTGCATCTCCTTCGAATCCCCGCCCCCCAAGGGAGCTTCCTTCGGGGCGTCGATCCGATCGACCTCGACCATTGCCTGAGTCCCGATCAAAGCGCGGCCGCTCACGGCCGGACGAGTCGCGAAAAAACTCGCCTTCGCGATTTCTCTCGGATTCGGAACGGTCGCCGCGTCCGGAATGGTGCGGTCGCGGGTCGGTTCGCTCCCCGGCATCGCGCTCTGGGCCGCGAGGCCTGCTGCGATCGCGAAGCTCCAATGACCTATCGCCGAAATTGGGTCCCTGGTCGCGCGTGATACGCTGCGTTGAGTCGCGGTCAAACCGCTCGAGAGAAGTCCGCGTAATGCGTTGTGTAACGTCATGAAGTTGGGACTTATCCACCGCAGCGCCTCGGTCGATCTCGGTATTCCGCGACGGATTTTTTTCCGTGCGGTCCGTATCGCCGCGACTTCGCGGTGTAGTTCGCGTTGAGAGCGCGTTGAGTTTTTCGGCCACGAGTTGCGCGAGCACCCGCTTGCCGCTCGCACTCGCCAACAGCTTTTCGAAGATTTGACGTTCCAGATCGCTGGGAGTCTGCGGCACGCCGCGGATGAGGATCTGTACAGGATCCGGGGGCTGGGGCGCACCCAGGGGCGGAAGTGGTACTTTCAGCCGACCGACGAAGATCTCGTCTTTGGGAAGTAGCCGTTCCTCCGGCTTGATGCCGAATTGAAGTCGAATGTAGCGAAAATTGCCGAGTTCGCGGGGACCTACCAGCGAAAGAGCGGTTCCCTTCTTTCCGGCGCGACCCGTGCGGCCGGTGCGATGAACGTAGACTTCGGGCTGCTCGGGAACTGAAAAATTGATTACATGGCTTAAGTTAGAAATATCAATGCCCCGCGCCGCAACATCGGTAGCGCATAGGAATCGGAGATTTTTCTCCTTCATCCGGCTCATTACGCGCTCGCGATCCGCCTGCGAAAGGTCGCTGGAAAGCGGTTCAGCGTCGAGCCCCTGTTTGTTCAGGAACTTCGCGACGGTAGTCGTTTCGTCCCGCAAATTGCAGAAAATGATCGCACTTTCGGGCTGTTCCGCGTAAATGACCTTTAGTAGATCGCGGCTGCGCGCGATGCCACTGACGATGTAATACGCGTGGTGGATATCGGCGACAGAGATGGAGTCGCGCGAAAGCGACAGCGTTTCAGCAGCCGTCATGTGGCGCCGCGCGTACCTCGCGACCTCGTCGGGCATGGTGGCTGAAAACAGGAGGGTCTGATGTTTTTCGGGCAAATGCGCGGTGACTCGCTCGATGTCTTCGAGGAAGCCCATCGACAACATTTCGTCGCACTCATCGAGGATGAAGGCCCCGATGGCGCTGCAGTCGAGCGTGCGGCGGCCGATGTGATCCAATATCCGTCCGGGCGTGCCGACGACCACGTGCACACCGTTTTTTAGCGCCGCAATTTGTTTCGCGATGGGAGCGCCGCCGTAAACCGCCTCGACGATCACGCCCCGCAGCTTGCCGATCTGAGTCAACTCCCGGGCGACCTGCAAGGCGAGCTCGCGCGTAGGACACAACACCATGGCCTGAGGTTTTCGAACCGCGGGCACGATGCGGTTCACAATCGGCAGTCCAAACGCCGTTGTTTTTCCCGTTCCGGTGCGCGATTGGACCAACAGGTCCTTTCCCATCGTGACTGGCTCGTAGACGGCGCGCTGTACTGGCGTGGGCTGGAAATATCCCATGTCGTCGAGCGCTTGCCTGACATCGGGGTGCAGCCCTAAATCGTCGAAGCCCCCGTCTACCGTGGCGTCGGCCGGGGTTTCACCGAGCGCGGCGGCCGGCTCGCTGAGGGTATCGGCTGGGCCAAAATCGACTGGGGTAGCTGGGGCGGTTTGAACTGGAATCGTGTTGTCGGTCATGTGGAGGACTTTCGGGTGCCACGCCGGCAGCGCGTCGGCTGCCAATGCGGTTTCGATGTGCGGAGCCCGGATTCGCCGGAACCGAACGACGTCGTTTGGCTGCGGCCGAGCGTGGCGGCATCGATGAGGTGGTGGTCAGTCAGTTCTTACGGTTGATTTCGGGCGAACCATAGTCCTGCCGAGGCAAGCGGTCAAGCGGTCATCGCGGCAGTGCTAGCTTCGCTATCCCGCGCGGATCCGATGTTCCCTTGCCCAGCCTTCGGGCGGGAATCTCGCAGTTCGATGGAGGAAACAACACCAATTGACACAGGGAGCTATCCACGGGGATCTGGTAAATGGCCAAATCGCCGCCGACCACTGGTTGCTCGCCGGAGTCTGTCAGCGTACCGCGAAGTAGCGCCGAGTCCGGCATCACAACATCGCCCATGGCCACAGCGGTTTGCTGCGTGCGTGGAACTTCGACGTCGGACCGCACCCAGTTGGCTGCATCGCTGCCGCTCGGCGCCTCAAACTCCAGATCGTATCGCGCCCAGGTCGCTGCGATATACGAGTCCACCCACAGCACAAAATCTCCGGCATTTCCGGTAACCGCGCTCGCCGGCGGAATTTCGGCGACAAAGTTGCGCGCAGCTTCGTCTAGACTCCACATGAAGCGAAGCGAAGGCCGCGCGGTGACCGAGATTTTGCTCACCGGCTGTCCCGTGCCATCGACCACACGCCCGCGCATGGCGACGCGTCTTGGCAATCGTACGGGGGTCCCCCGACTGAGACTTAGGACCTCGTCGTAGATCACGCCTAACTCAGAGCCTGCCGGCGGAATGACCCGCATTTTGTAGGAGTTGGCGAACGCCGCGCCATTCAACAATGACAACTGGACCGCTCCGTCGGAGCTGCTGGTTGCGTCAACGGCCACCACCGCCCGCATCTCGTTGCCAACCGGTTGTGCGTAGACACCGCTGACCGAGACGTGCGCTCCGCCGACCGACTTCACTTGTCCATCTCCGCTAAGCCCTTCCACCCCGAAGGAGACCGCAACCGGGCTCCCAAGACCGGGAGGTTGCGCAATCGCATAGGAAGCGCTCCGCGCCGCTAGTCCGTAGAGGTAGAGTTTGGGAAGCGTTGCATCGTACGGCCGCGCTTCGATCGCCAGCGGCTCCAGCGCTCCGTCGGCGACGATTACGGAGAACACGCCGGTGGTCGAATAGTCGACGGTGGACACCTCCGTCAGTGGCCCCCCTGAATCGAGCCGACCCAACGCGACGACACGGTAGTTCCCAAGCGCCTGAGATGCCGCATCGCTGAGAGTTCCCGAAAGGACGACCGAACGTTCGCTGCCCAATACGATGCGTCCGAGGTCCCCGTTCGCCGACGCGTCGAGCATCATCCGCAGCGGTGGAGCTTGTTCTGCCGCTGAGGTTGCGCCACTCGCCAACGGTCGGTCGCCATTTCCGCTGCTTTCGGGGACGATGGTGACAACGTAGTTTGGGTCACCATTGTGAGCCCGCGGAACCAGCGCGGTAAAGCTGGCTTCGCCCTTGGGCATTCCCTCTCTCGAAGTCACAACGGTCTTAAAGCCGGGGCCTCCGCGGAACATCGGAGGGCGCGTAATCGCAATCGTTGCCGCGATCGAGGCGCCCTGACAAATCAGCGGGGCAACGCAAAATGCTTCGACCCGGCCGGTGATCCGGACCGACGGTTCGAGCGATAGAATGCCGACTTGTCCATCGCCTGGCAACGCGCTGATCTCGCGCTCCACCGCGCCGAGGTCGGACCGATCTGCTGGAGGAGAAACGATAATCCCAAAGGCGCCCGCCGGCGGCCCTCCATAACACGCGTTCTCTTCGCACACTTCCCCCAGCACTGTTTCGCAATCCGAGCTATCGCTGCATTGCTTCCGCTTCGCCCCCGGAACCGCCAAACACCCCGCCGCGGTTAGAACTACAAACAAGGCCACATAGCTGTGCCATGTGGCACGTAGCGCACGTTGCGGTCGAAACATCATGTGGCTTCACAGTGTGGCTCGTAGCGCCCGGTCATTTGGGGGTTTTGCGGTGAGGCGACTGGGACCACAGCCTGGGGCCGGGCCAGTGTGCATCGCGAAAACGAGCGAGGAGACCGGCCCGCGAGGCGCTGCGAGAACCGGAGCGCAGCGTACTTCGAGTACGTGAGCACCGGAAGCGCAGCGGCAACGAAGCGCGCCGGGCCCGCAGCCGTTTTAGCGCTCATGAGGTGCACTTCAGTTGATAGGTGCGACTCGTCAAGCGCCCGCCGGCAGGCATCGACATGAACGCGGGCATTCCGACCTCGCTCACCGTGCGATCGAACACGACGATTCGCATCAAGCGCGTTTGGCCCACATCGGCCGGAAGGCACAGCGCATTCAGTGCGCATGTCGCGGCGCGCTCGGCGCTCTTGTTCACCGGAGCAGAGCACAGTGACCGCGGCGCGGTGGGCACCGCTTCCGTGTAGTCCACAAACACGCGAACGGACAGCACGTCGTCGACGTCGGTGTCGAGCAAGACGAGATCCAGGGTGGATCGCGTGTTGCGCGCGAATACGAGCGGCCCCGGCTCGGGCAGCTCTTCATTGTCGCTTCGAACGCCTGTAATCGCCGGGGGAGAATTGATACCGGCGTCCTGCACTTCGACCGACAACGACGGTGGAATAATGCAACTCGCAGACGCAAGGGGGATGCAGAGCCTCAAGCAACACAGCCCATGCACCGCTCGGGCCAGGCGGTAGGAGACCTGATCATTCAATAGCTTACGGCTCATCTCGGCCTCAAAAGCGGCTGGAGGGTCGGACATTTTGGTCATGGCTGGTCTGGGGGAGCGGCCCCCCCGCCGGGGATCGGCTCGTCTGCTTCCTTTTCGAGGTGGCGAAATATCGTTCTGGGGTCTACCCCCAAGTCGCGAGCGGTCTTGGTGCGATTGCCGTTGTTTAGGGCGAGCACTTCGTTGATGTAGTCGCGCTGAAACCTCTCTTTGGCATCGGCTAGGGTCAAAATCGCAGGCAGCGCGTCACTCACCAGGCCCAGGTCATCGGGGCCGATCACCGCTGCGTCGCACAACACGAGTGCCTTTTTGAGTCGATTCTGGAGTTCGCGAATGTTCCCCGGCCAATTGTGCTTGCGCATGGCGACCGTTGCGTTCGGCGAAAGCCCTTTGGTCGCAGTGCCGTACTCGCGGGCATAACGCGCCAAGAGGTAGCGTCCGATGACCAATACGTCGTCGCCGCGCGCCCGCAGCGGCGGCAGCTCGATGTTGACGACATTGAGCCGATAATACAAGTCTTCGCGAAATCGCCCTTGCGCTATCTCCACCTCGAGCTGGCGGTTCGTCGCGGCGAGAATGCGAATGTCGCACGACTCAGGCCGCGTATCGCCGATGCGGACCACAACGCGCTCCTGTAGCGCGCGCAAGATTTTTACCTGCAACTCAATCGGCATCTCACCGATTTCATCGAGGAATAGCGTTCCCCCGCTCGCCGCCTGAAATTTGCCCTGCTGGTTGGCGACCGCGCCGGTAAATGCGCCTTTTACGTGGCCGAAGAGTTCGCTCTCCAACAGAGCGGCGGGAATTGCACCGCAATTAATTGTGATGAACGGTTTGTCGGCCCGCCCCGAGCGATTGTGAATCTCCCGCGCAATGAGCTCTTTGCCGGTCCCGGTTTCGCCGGTAATCAGCACCGAGATATCCGTGGGAGCGATCTTTTCGACTTTGCGGAAGACCTCCTGCATCAAGGGCGACGACGTCCCAACGATCTCGCCGAAGCGGTAATCCTCGAGCCGATCGCTAAGCCGCTTGTTGTCGTGCCGCAGCTCGTTTACCAACAGCGCGTTCGCAACGATCAGCGCTGCCTGAGAGGCGAACACGGTGAGTACGCGCAGCGTCTGGTCTTGAAATAGGTCTCGGATCGAGTGACTGCCCACGTAGATGAGACCCAACAAGCGGCCCCGGTCGAGCAGCGGAACGCAAATGACCGAGCTGACCCTCAAGTGCATCACGCTCTTTGCCGAAGCAAATTCGTCGTCGTTCATCGCATCTGAAATGATCACGGGCTTTCGCGATCGCACGACTTTCGCAACGATCGAGTCCGATAGCTGCGTCACAGCGTCGGCGATATTTTCCCGGTTGACGTTCCGCGCGACCTTTACGTCCAGGGTTTCGCCTTCAGCCAGGATCAGAAAGCCCTTATCGGCATTCGTGATCTCAATCACCGCGTCCATTAACGCGTCGAGCAGTTCACTCAGTTCGCGAACGTGCATTAGTCGATCGCTGAACTGATACAGTTTTGTGTACGCATCGAGGTCGGCTCGCGTGCTGGAGGGAGCCGACGGAATCGACGTTGGGTCGTCGATCATTGCAAACCGAAGCTGGCAACTGCCAATGATCAACCTCTCGTCATGGGTCAACCGGTGCTTGCTACGCCTTTTTCCGTTGACCACAAACTCCGTTCGCTTAGGAGCAAAAACGGTGTACGTCTGCCCATCAAAATGGATCGCATAGCCATCCGCGACCAGCGGGTCGGGCAACACGATGTCGTTGTCGGGGCCGGACCCTAGCGAGGTGATCTTTTTCTGCAGGTGGAAGATCGTTGCGGGATGCCCGTCCGCAGTCAGGTGTAACGACGGCATGAGTACGCTAGTGCTCCCAGATCAGGCCGATGCCAGCGCCACCAGTGGGTATCCAAAGCGGCGTGATATGGCGCAGGTACGACGTGGATTTCGCGTCGGGATCGCGGAGCTCAGGTGGCAGGAGGCGGTCGTCGATCGCGGCCCGGGTCTGCGGAGTGTAATTTCGCAGCGAGTCGACGACCCCCGCGATCCACAGGCCAAAAAACAGTACGCCGGAACCGATTTCAACTTGCTGCAGAAGACGGACCTGGGGGCCTTCCTCCAACGGAACCCGATCTGACCGTATCCCATATCGGTTGACCAAGTATCCCCAAATGCTCACGCTGCATAGTAGGGCGAGTCCTTGCGAAGCGGCAAACAGCACGCCTTTGGCAGATTGGTGATTTTGGAATTGCCCAATGCCGAACGGAACAAAATTGAGCACGAAGGAGTGCTGTTCAAAGCCAATGAGCGACGCGCGCAGCTTCGCCAGATCCGCTTTGCGCTTACGTGCGGCCTCATCCTCGAGTCGCTTTTTTATCGCGAGTTTGGTGTCGTCAAAGGCTCGGAGCACCGCCGGGTCTGTGACGATCAGCGGATCGATCTTTGCGTTCGGGTTGAGCGAAAGCGACTGTTCAAATTCGCGGCTTGCTCCCGCAGGGTCGCCGGTTTCGAACCGGCATACCCCGAGCGCGAGGTAAATTTCGGCCAACTCGCCGCTGACTCGAGGAGGCGGTGGGTAGAGCAGGGCATTAAATAGCGGCAAGGCTTTTTGATAGTTCCCCCTGCGGTACGCCGCCTTGGCCGCATCGAGCTCTTCTTGCGGGGTCGCGGAAGCAGTGGCTGCGCAAAGGGCAAGGATAATCAGTGCAATGCGCATGTTACTTCGACCGATCGACCAGCGGTTACCGAGATGCGCTGTTTGTCGATCGCCCTACTACCGGTAAACACAACCACAATTTCGCGATCCTTGGACAGGGCATTCTTGTCAAACTCGATCGACTTGGGCGAGTCGAGGGTAAATGACGCGCCCTCGATCGACACGGAGACATCTGCAATCGGGCACCGCGCGATGACCGAGGCCGGCGAAAATGGCTGCGGCACATCGACGCGCGGAGAGGTGCGGTCGAGCGCGGCCTTTACGGACGGGCAATAGGGGTTGCGAATCTCCACGACAGCGCGGTCGATAACGGAAACGGAAAAGGTCTTGCCTTGGATCGGCCTCCATGCGGTTTCGCCATCCAGCCGGAACTCCGAACCCAGGACCGCCACGGATACTTCAACAGAAACTGGCGGTCGCGGGGATTCGGCAGCCGCCCCGAAGGAAGGCCCCTTGGGGGGCGCCGCCGCTGCCAGATCGGAGCTCGTCCGAGCAGGCGAAACCGTGGCAGCGCGAGCATGTTCTGGCGGTGGGCCCTCGTGCACCACGCGCGTGGCTTGCTGCGGCAGCCATGCCGACATGCGAACGTCGATCAGCGGCGCCAAAGCCGGCGGCGCCTCGGTGCGGCGCTTAATCGCGTATCCGGACAGTCCAAGGATCGCCGTTCCGAGTGTTGCCAGCGCGATCGACTTGGCCCTCGATCGGCGATTCATTCGATGCAGGATCTCTCGCACAGCGGCGTTTCCCGGATCCATCGAAAGCACTCGATCAAACGTATCCAGCGCCGCAGCGCGAAGGTCTCGGTCAAACTGCGCATGGCCAGCGCGGGTCAGTGCCTCGATGAGTCGCGCTCTGAGCTCCGACTCATAGGCCTCGGGAGTTGCGAGATAGCGCGCCAACTCCGCAGGAATGGTTTCTGGAAGCAGCCCGGCATCGGCGAGATACCCCTCGAGCGCCTTCATCATGTCGGCCACGGTTTGATAGCGATCGTCGGGGGCCGCTGCCATGGCCGTGCAGATGATGCGGCCTAGCCGAGTGCCAACTTCTTGGCGCGGATCGCGAAACTGACACTCCGCAATCCGCTTGAGCACTTCGTGCGGATTTTTGCCCTCGAACGGCAGTCGTCCTACGGCGAGCTGGTACAGCACGATTCCCACGGCGAACACATCGGTGCGAAAATCGAGAGGTCGGCCTTGAACGTGTTCGGGCGCCATGTAGGCCGGCGATCCGAGCAGCTGACCAGTGACGGTAAGCCGCTCCAGATCGACGATGTGTGCGATGCCAAAATCCATGAGCTTCACGACCCCATCGGAGCGAATCATGATGTTTTCTGGCTTCACGTCGCGGTGGAGAATCGCGGCCCGGTGCGCGTGGGCGAGCGCGCGGCATACTTGAACGATCACCATGGCACCGATTTCGGGGAACTTGAATGCCCTCTCGGTGATGCACTGCTTAAGCGTCCGTCCGTTGACGAATTCGGTCACGATATAGCTGTCCGATCCCGCCTTGGCCGAATAGTCGTAGATCTCCAAAATGTTTTCGTGGCGCACCTTGGCGACCGCTTGAGCTTCTCGCTCAAACCGGCTGCGAGCTTCCCGATGGTCCGACAGGTGGCGATGCAGAATTTTTACCGCGACCACTCGCTTGAGCTGGAGATCATGGGCCCGGTACACCGAGGCCATTCCTCCCTGACCGACGCACTCCATCAGCTCATACTTATCGAGAACTTGACCGGGTTGGATCACGTGTTTTCTCGGGCGTGACAACGGTGTCAGGTCATTTCACCTGCGCACTCAACCAATGGTGGAACCCAATGAAGTTGGCCACCTGCAAAAGTCTACGTCAGGACTTACGCCTGCGGCAAGGTCGCTTGACTAATCGCCCGCAGTCGCATACCTAAGGTGCCTGGAATGGCTCACAGGCACGTAGCTCAGTGGGAGAGCACTACCCTGACACGGTAGGGGTCAGGAGTTCAATCCTCCTCGTGCCTACAAGATTACGCAAGGATCGCGATCATCACGCCCGCCCGGACCATCAGCTTGATGTACAACCGTCACATTCCAAGAAGGAGATCGAGAGATACATGCATTCGCTGAGTGACTTGCAATGAATGGCCGTCCGCCAGGTGGACGGTTCGACCGTCGCCGCCCTGAACAGGGCCTCCGCATCAACCACCGAATTCGCGTTCCCGAAATCCGTGTCATCGCTGAAGAGGAACAGCTGGGCATCATGCCCACGCATGAGGCGCTGCGCCTCGCAGAAGAGCGCGGACTAGACCTGGTAGAAATTTCGCCCCGTGCCTTTCCGCCCGTGTGCCGGATCATGGACTACGGCAAGTACAAGTACGAAGAGGCGAAGAAAAAGCAACAGGCCCGAAAGCGCGCGTCCACGGTCGAAACGAAAGAGATCAAGTTCCGGCCAAAGACCGAAGAGCACGACCTTGCATTTAAGGTGAAGCATGTTCGGCGCTTCGTCGAGGCCGGCAACAAAGTCCGACTAGCGGTGGTATTTCGCGGCCGCGAAATCACCCACCCGCAAACCGGCATCAACATGCTCAATCGGGTAGTCGAAATGTGCGCCGATATCGCGACGGTCGAGGCCACTCCCAACATGGAAGGGCGTCGGATGATCATGGTTATCGCACCCAGGCCCGGCGTGGTTCGCAAAGCGCAGGAACTCAAAAAAGCGCAGCTTGCGGCACAGGTGGCGGCCGAGACCGCCAAGAAGAATCAGCCTGGCAGACCGGTTCACGTCGTCGCCCCGGTCGAGGTCGAAGACCTCGATGAGGATGCGATCAACGCCGACGTCGATGATGATGAGGACGACGACGACGACGATGGCGCCGATGTAGTTCGGCAGTCGGTTCAGTAGCCTGCCTGCGGATCTGTAAGCAAATACCTGATTTCGTTCGGCAAAGAATGCCTCGGTCATCGAAGGCTCATGTGGTATCAACGCCGCTATGAGTTTCCCTAAGGCAAACGTCCGGCCCGAGGTCCTACCGGCCATTGAAGTGAACAAGCCACTTCTGGGAGTAGCGCCCCATGGCCAGATCGTGCCGGCTGCGATGTCGGCGCACGACATCGCTCCCTATCACAACGCCGGGGTCGGATACCGGGCATATGTCGTAGCCCAAAGCGGCGGCGGTGGGGAACAAGACAATGCCGACGTTGGAGGCGCAGCACGGGGCAGACTCATTGAAGAAATCAAAGCGACCCTGAGGAAGTATGAAGAGACCGGCAAGGTCCCGGAAGCCATCTCGGCGGAGCACATGCCATGCGCCGACATCGGTCCTAATGCCGAATGGGCGAAGTTAGATTGCAATTTTGTTAATGCCACTGCAATCGTGTCCAGCTCAGGCGAAAATTGGGATATCGAAGTCACGTTTGCAGCTCAAAATTATCGATTGATCCCCAGCCCCGGCGCCCCTCGTGTGGAATGGACAACCGCTAAAAAAGTCACGTACCCCCGGTTCCTCGTATCCAAAACGGCCCGGCGGTCGTGAGCCTTTGTGGCGGACTCAGTCACAGATCTTGGTTCCTGCGCTATAGGTGCCAATTTGCTTGTCTAACGCCGCCGGGTAGGGCATAAAGCCCCCCTCGCGTCATGCCCAAGGTCAAGACCCATTCCGGCGCCAAGAAGCGGTTCAAAAAGACTGCGTCCGGTAAGTTCAAGTTCGCGCACGTGTTTAAGCGCCACCTGCTCACCGGCAGGAGCAAAAAGCGCAAGCGCCAAGCCCGAAACGGCGCCTATGTGCCGCCAGCGCACCATCACCAAATTGATATCTTGCTGCCATACGCGTAACACCGTCGAAGGAATTGCGAAGGAACTGTCATGCCACGCGCTAAACGAGGATTTAAGGCTCGCCGTCGCCGCAACCGGGTTCTGAAATGGGCCAAGGGTTTTCGCGGCAAGCGGAGCAAGTGCCACGCCGTCGCCAATGAATCGGTGCAACACGCGTGGCTTCACATGTATCGCTCGCGCAAACAGCGCAAGCGGGACTACCGAGTGCTGTGGATCCAGCGCATCAACGCTGCGGCCCGGGCTCTCGGGGTCAGCTACTCAAAGCTCATCGGCAAGCTCGGCAAGGCTCAGGTGCAATTGAATCGCAAGATGTTGGCCGAAATCGCGATCAGCGATCCGGTCGCGTTCAAAGCGATCGTCGCCGGATAGCCAACGATCGTTGCACGTTCACATCGCTGAGACCCGCTGGCGGCTTTTCAAAGCCGCCTTTTTTTCAGAAATGACGACCGCACCTGAAATCATCGATCGCTTGCACCGGCTCGCCGACGAATTCGAGGCCGTGATCCAGCCATTGGGCGACGAGCAGGCAATCCGGGCGGCCCAAGCGCAGTTCATCGGTAAGAAGGGGCAAGTATCGGAGCTCATGAAAGGACTGGCCGGATTGTCCCCGGCTGATCGGCCTGGAGTTGGAGCGGCCGCCAATAGCGCGAAACAGCGCATTGAGCAGCGCACTGCGGCGCGCCTAGCCGAGCTCGTCGATGCCGCGGCGAAGGTCGATCTACTTCGCCGGGTCGACATCACGCTTCCCGAACGACCCGTGGGTGGTGGCCACTTGCATCTGCTGACCCAAGTTCGGCTCGAACTCGTACAGATCTTTGCCGAGCTGGGGTTCGTGGTGGCAGAAGGTCCCCAAATCGAGACCGACTGGCACACCTTCGAAGCGCTTGCCATTCCCAAAGATCATCCTGCCCGCGATATGCAGGATACGTTCTATATCTCCGACGAAATTGTGCTGCGCACTCACACCAGCCCGGTGCAGGTGCGAACCATGTTGTGCCAAACGCCGCCGATTCGAATCGTGGCACCCGGCCACGCGTTCCGCCGCGACGACGACCCGACGCACAGCCCCATGTTTACCCAACTCGAAGGCTTAGCCGTCGACACCGATATCTCGTTCGCAGATCTAAAGGGCACGCTGCTTCACTTCGTGAAGCGGTTCTTTATGCGCGATCTGGCGATTCGGCTTCGCCCCTCGTACTTTCCGTTTGTCGAACCTGGAGCAGAAGTCGACATGCAGTGCAGCTTTTGCGGCGGTTCCGGATGCCGGCTGTGCAAGCACACGGGCTGGGTTGAAATCGGCGGAGCAGGGATGGTCGACCCAGACGTCTTTGCGCACTGCAAGATCGACGCGGAAAAATACTCCGGCTTCGCATTTGGCATGGGGATTGAGCGCATGGCGATGCTTCGCCACGGAGTGAGCGACATCAAATATTACTACGAAGGCGATCTGCGGTTTTTGGAGCAGTTCTGATGCGCGCGCTGTGGAGCTGGCTGTGTGAGTTGTGCGACTTCGAGACTCCGCCGAGTGTGGAGCGCGGCGTCGAACTTCTCACGTCGAGGGGCTTGGAAGTGGAGCAGCTCATCGATCTAGGTGCCAGCTTTCGCGGCGTGGTCGTGGCGGAAGTGGTTGCAACCCGACCCCATCCCGACGCCGACAAGTTAACTCTCGTCGATGTGATCACCGACCGCGGCGGCGCTGCGACCCAGGTGGTATGCGGCGCGCCCAATGTTCCGCCTCCGGGCCGCAAGGTGCTATGGGCTCAAGTCGGAGCAACGCTGCCAGGCGGAACGCTCAGCGCCAAGTCGGTGAAAGGCATCGTTTCGCCTGGAATGCTGTGCGCCGAGGATGAACTGGGCCTGTCCGACGACCATGGTGGCATCATCGTCCTCGACGTTGACGATCGAACGCCGCTAGGTGCGCCGGCGCAACAAGCGCTTGGCCTCGCCGACTGGGCACTCGAGGTGAATGCGCCAGCCAACCGGAGCGACGTGCTCGGCCATCTGGGAATCGCCCGCGAGCTAGCCGCGGGACTCGGCGGTTCGCTGCGCCTCCCCGACGCCGACGTTAGCCCCATTACCTCCGCCTCGCAGCTGGAGTTTGAAGTTTCGATCGCCGATGTAACTCTGTGTTCGCGCTATACCGCGCAGCTCATCGAGGGAATTGCCGTGCGGCCGTCGCCGCAGTGGCTCGCGCAGCGACTGCGCGCGGTGGGCGTACGTCCAATCTCCAACCTCGTCGACATCACCAACTACGTGATGTTCGAGTTGGGACAGCCGCTTCACGCCTTTGACGCGGACGTGCTCGCCGAGCGCGCGATTCGCGTGGAGCGAGCGACCGACGGAGAGCGGTTCACTACCCTCGACAATATCGAGCGAAAGCTCATTTCTGCTGACCTCGTCATTCGCTGCGGAGAACAGGCGGTCGCTCTTGCGGGCATCATGGGAGGAAAAAATTCTGAGGTCACCGACCGCTCGACACGCATATTGCTCGAAGCGGCCAGTTTTGACCCACTCGCCGTCCGCCGAACAGCGCGTCGACTCAGCCTCGGGTCTGAAGCGTCGTTGCGGTTCGGTCGCGGCGTCGATGCCGCGCTGGTGGATTATGCCTCTCGACGCGCCACTCGACTTATCTGCGAGTTGAGTGGGGGCAGGGCGGTGCAGGTTTTCCCGGAGGGTTCGCTCATCGATTCCTATCCAGGCAGACGCTCAATTTCGCCAATTGGGGTCCGGCTGTCGCGGGTACGAACCGTAACTGGCGTCGACCTGAGCGAGACCGCGTGCGCTGAAGCACTCGAGAATCTCGGTTTTGCTGTCGAGATCGCCAGTGCGAACCAACTCGAGGTAACACCGCCCACCTCACGCGGCGACGTCGCGCGCGAAATCGACGTTATCGAAGAGATTCTGCGCGCCACCGGGTATGAGCATGTGCCGTCGACGATTCCGGCGTTACGCCAAGGGCCCCCGGCCCGGCCACCAGACCGCGCCGATCTGGCACGTCGTGCGCTGGTCGCCGCTGGCGCATCAGAAGCGATCACGTATGCGTTTCAATCGGTGGAACGCCAGGGCAGTCTCGGTGCGCCGGCGAGCGATAACCTCGGCTCTGCTGGGGTGCGCAGCGCTCCCGGTCCGGAAGTGCGGAGGTTGATGGATCGCAGAGCCCAACCGATCGCAATCCGCAATCCGATGAGCGCTGACCAGGCGGTCATGCGCACGTCGCTGCTGCCCAATTTGATCGCGGCAGTTGCCCGCAACGAAAGCTTTGGCCGGCGCGACGTTGCGCTATTCGAAGTCGGCAGTGTGTTCCTTCGCCGCGGCGAAGGCGTAGGCGAGCAAACACCCCACGAACTTGCCGATGAACCGAGCTGGGTCGCAGGCGTTCTCGCTGGGTGCCGAGCCGCCCAGTTGGGGATGGGGGCCCCCTACGATGCGTTCGACGCAAAAGCGCTTGGCCTTGCGGCGATTCGAGCAGTCGCAGGCCAACGGGCCGTGCACGTCGACGGCGCTACCACGCCGCACTTTCATCCAGGCGTATGCGGCCAATTTGTCGTCGATGGGCACCGGGATCCGATCGGTTGGTTTGGCGAGCTCCATCCAGACGTGCGCAGGCGATTCGACATCCATCGCCCGGTATTCGCGTTTGAGGTCGACCTCGACGCCTTACCGCTCGCCTCACCGATCCAAATGCGAGCTATTCCAAAGTTCCCAGGCTCCGAACGCGATGTCTCGCTGCTGGTCGCCGAGTCGATCTCGGCAGGCCGCGTTGCGCGGGTCATCGCCCAGGTAGAAGAGCCGTTGGTGGCGGGAGCGCGCATAGTCGAGGAGTATCGCGATGGGAAACTCGGAAACGGCATGAAAAGCATGCTGTGGTCGATCTCCTATCGCTCGTCAGAACGCACACTTACGGATGCAGAGGTCGACGCGGCGCACGGGGCAATCGTGGCCAGGTTGGCGAAGGACCTCCCAGCCCAGCTCCGCTAAGCCCCCCATGTATGGGAGCTCAAAGATTACCAGTAG
>CAYQQM010000042.1:0-36926 GCA_964419605.1 uncultured Kofleriaceae bacterium
CGGGGGATGGATCGGCGGCCCGAACCGATCAAAACCACTGACATGAGGTACTAGGCGGTACCTCGAGTTTCCGAATCAGCACGCGACGGGCGAGCGCTTGGTACGCGCAGGTCCCACCCAGGGGACCGGCGGACCGAGTCCGTTTTGTAAGTACATAATAGTACTGAAAAAATTGCGATGGTCCGGACTGGCAAGCGCCTTGCTGAAGGACCGCTCCGTTGAGGACTTACCACTTTAAGGAGACGACCATCATGTCACCGAAACTTCGAGCATCGAGCACTCCCAATACTCTGTTTGCAGGGCATCCCAACACGGGTGGTTTCCCCTCCCTCGTGAAGCGCTCCGCCAAATTGGGTGCTGGCATGATCCCAATCGCGCTGATGGCCGCCGCGTGCTCTAGCGAATACGACCTGGTGATCATCGGAAGTGTGGGCAACACCGATCTGTGCGTCACGAGTTGCGACGCGTTGGTTCACGATACGTATGACAACCCCGCGGTCTGGCCACCCGAGACCGAGCAGTTAGGCCACTCGGTCGAGATTCTCGGTTACGGCTACGACGAAGGCGAGACGCCAACCGTCAACAAAAACCTGCGGACGGTAGCGGCTGGCGCTCCGTACTATTTCGACTCCAACAACAGTGTCGTTGCGGGGCGAATTAAGCTGATCAACGCCGCGACCGATACGGGAAACCTGCTTGAAAATAAGACCGTCTACACGCTTAGCGCTCCCCACACGCAGATCGGCGAACTCGGCTTTGCTTTGTTAGGAGCAGATATTCGCAGCGGCGAGGTGACCAACGCGCTCGTGGAAGTCGCCGAGTCCATCACATCGAAGACCGCTTCGTACACTGGCACTACTGCCTCCGCGCTGTCGGTGTCGGAGAGTCCACTAACAGCGCACGAAGTCAACCTCGCCAGTGTCGACGCTGCGGCGAAGAACGTCGTACGTTCCCCAGGCGGCCCGGCAGCGAGCTATTCGATGTCGTCGGCGCCGAATCCGGGATCGATTTCGACGGCGTCTTCCGGCGCGATGGGTTCTAAACTCAACATCCCGTCCGACACCAACAGTCCGGTGGACGTGGGGCAGGTCAATCAGTACAAGCGATACAAAGGTTACGGGGAGGAACTCTTGGCAGGGGCCCCGGCCAGCTACAACGGCAAGGGCGCTGTGGTTTGGTACCGACATGTCGGAAGGAGCGGCATGTGGGAATACGGCGGAGAGATCACGGCGCCGAGTGGCACAGCCGGTGAGCGCTTCGGTGCCGCACTAGCCGCTCCGTCGACGCAATCGATCCGAACTCCATCGGACGTGGCAGCGGATCATCCCGCCTGGATCGCGGTGGGTGCACCCGGCAAGAACCTTGTGTACATCTACATCGTTGTTCCGGGACTCGCCAATCCGCTTCTCTACACACAGACTGTGGTGGGCTCGACCGGGACAAACGCGGGCTTTGGAACGTCGCTAGCCATGGCCGACTACAACTTGGACGGCCGGATGGATCTCGCAGTCGGAGCCCCGTGGGAGGGGACGGGTCGCGTGTACGTATACCTTGGGCAAGTTGGATTTCAGCCGCTCGCCGCGACTCCGTATGAAGTTGTACCGACGGGCGCTCTCGCTGCCGGAGGCGAGTTCGGCTATTCGCTGGCCGCAGGGAAATTCCGTCGCAACGATGCTAGCCGACCAGCGCTCGCCGTCGGCGTACCGGACTTCAACGACGGTAGTGTGATCG
The DNA here is from genome assembly GCA_964419605.1 of uncultured Kofleriaceae bacterium. Classification (GTDB taxonomy): domain Bacteria; phylum Myxococcota_A; class Polyangia; order Haliangiales; family Haliangiaceae; genus JABFXX01. Next base: position 1,732 of record CAYQQM010000042.1, read on the forward strand.
ACTCGGGCGGGCTGTGTCAGTTCCAGTTCACCGGCGCAAGCGCATTCAGTATGACGACGTCGTGGCAGCGGTGCGACAAGAGCCCGGATCCCGGAACCAACGATCGGTACGGTCATGCTCTCGCCGTAGGTAACTTTAGAGCGACGAATGGCACGGGCGGGACCGGCGGCGACTGTGCAATTGGCGAGGAAATCGCCGTCGGCGTTCCCGGCAAGTCCAATAGCGGAGGATCGCTGGCCGGTTCGGTCAAGATCTTGGGACAGGACATGGATGGCGGCGAGCCAGCCGAGGTCGGGCAGATTCTTCGCGGAACCCGATCGGGAGAGCAGTTTGGCCGCGCTCTCGCCGCCGACTTTGCGCAGCAGAATGTGCATGAAGACCTGGCCATTGGTTCGCCGCTGTTTGACGCGAGCCGTGGCAGCATCGGACTGACCAAGGCGGAGCCGCTGGGCGGATCCAATGATCCCATCTCCGGCACGTGGCGCTCCACCGACTCGGCGGGGAAGGACCTCGACGTGTACCTTGTGTGGAACAGCGTGGAAGCAACCCTGTCTGTGGACATGATTACGAGCGCGACCCTCGAAGCAAAAAAGAACGGCGCGACGTGCAAGATCCTCGGCCAGGACGTGAAGACGACAGGGAAAATTACCTTCGATCCGATTCCGTGGACAACGACGGCGGTGACGCATACCGAACGCGTCGATCTCACATTCTCGGGCTACACGGTCGAAGTCGATGTCACTTATAACGCGGCCTCCAATACGTTTTCTCTCGACATCGACGAGTCAGTGTTCCCGTTGTCGCTGATGGATAACGACTGCTCGATCGTCAACGAGCCGTTCGTGTTTGAGAAAATCTCCGGCGCAGTGTGCGACTAGCGAAACGGAGACAACGCGCGTCGTGGCCGGATCATAGATTACGTGCCTTTCGAAAAATGAACGCGGCCCTTTCGAAGGGGGCCGCGTGTAGTTTTTGATGAACGCTGCTGAGCAGCGCGGTACCTCGACGTTCCGAACAATCTGTCGATGGGCAGCTCTTGGTACGCGCACTTCCCATATCAGGTGCGGTACGAGGCCTCGCTGAGCGAAACGCGCGCAAGTCACTGCGGAAGCAGCTAGATGCGCGTGCTGGCAAGCGGATTGCTCTCACCTCGATGAAGGACCGGTTCACTTCAAGGAGAACATCATGTCACCGAAACGTCAGATACAAGGCACAACGCTTACTCACTTGCATTCCGTCCGTTGCCACGCGCGTGGTTTTTGGGGTCGGGCCCAGCGTTCCGGACTCCTGGGAGCCAGTCTGATCCAAGTCGCACTTGTCGCCACGTCGTGTCGCAATAACGATGATGTTGAAGTCATCGGAACGGAAACCAATAGCGAATTGTGCGCTACAAGTTGCGATGCATGGGTTCACGACACGTACGACAATCCGGCGACGTTTCCGCCTGAAGCGGAGCAGCTCGGTCATTCGATCGAGATTCTTGGTTACGGCTACGACGAAGTTGCGATTCCAACCGTGAACAAGAACCTGCGTTCAGTGGCAGCCGGGGCGCCGAACTACTTCGACCCTACCAGCAACGTAGTCGCGGGGCGAATCAAGCTGATCAACGCAGCAACAACAAGTGGTAATCTTCTCGAAAACAAAACGATTCATACGCTCAATACTCCCCATGTAGAGATCGGCGAACTCGGCTTCGCCCTGCTGGGCGTGGACATCCGAAGCGGAGAAGTGATGACCACTCTGGTAGATGTCGATTATGCGGCTTCATCCCACGCGAAGAACGACGTCGGTGCGACACCATCCACGGCGTCGGCGATGCATTCGGAAGTAACAGCGCACACCGTAAGTGTCAACGCGGGGGCCGACAAGACCCTAGGTATTCCGGGGGCGTCGACGCAGTCCTATGCGATGACGTCAACGGCAGCGAATCCTGGAACGATTTCGAATGGGATCACAGGTACGTTGGGATCCAACGCTAACGCCACATCGAGTAGCGACGGTTTGTGGTCCGTAGAGCAGGTGAATTCGCAAAACCGATATAAAGGATACGGTGAAGAACTCCTGGCTGGAGCCCCAGGCAGCTACAAGGAAAAAGGCGCCGTGGTTTGGTACAGGCATGTTGGAAAGAGTGGTGCGTTTGAATACGGAGGTGAAATCACCGCTCCAAACGGCGAAACAGGTGAACGTTTTGGCGCCGCGCTCGCCGCGCCCTCGACCCTGTCGATTCGAACGCCGGCGGATAATGTAGCCGATCACCCGACTTGGATCGCGGTGGGTGCTCCTGGAAGGGACCGCGTGTACATCTTCATTGTCGTTCCGGGGCTCGCCAGTCCGCTCGCGTACACGCAGACGATCACCGGGCCCACGACCCCTGGGGGGGCGGACTTTGGAACTTCGCTAGCGGTTGCGGACTTTAACCTCGATGGGCGCCAGGACCTCGCGATTGGAGCGCCATCGCAGGGAACGGGGAGGGTGTACGTCTACTTTGGCCAAACGGGCTTTCTGCCCCTTGCGCCGACGCCATACGAAGTGGCACCCACAGGCCTTCTCTCACCCGGTGGTGAGTTTGGCCATTCGTTGGCGGCTGGCAACGTGCGCCGTAACGAAGCGAATAGGCCGGTGCTCGTGGTCGGGGCACCTGGCTACAACGATGGAACAGTGTTCGACTCCGGTGGACTGTGTCAGTTCCAATTTTCGGGAACCAGCGCATGGACCATGACGACGTTGTGGCAGCGGTGTGACGAAAATCCCGATCCGTACGCCGGCGATCGATACGGTCATGCCGTTGCCGTTGGAAATTTTCGTGCGACCAACGGCTCCGGAAGTACTTTCGGCGATTGTGCAGCGGGGGAGGAAATCGCCGTGGGGATTCCCGGCAAGTCCAATAGCGGCGTCCCCGACACCGGTTCGGTCAAGATCTTGGCGCAAGGGATGGATGGCGGCGAGCCCGCAGAAATCGGGCAGATTCTTCGGGGAAGCCGGGCTGCGGAGCAGTTTGGCCGCGCTCTAGCCTCTGACTTCGTGCAGCAAACTGGCCACGAGGATCTGGCCATCGGTGCGCCGCTGTTTGATGCAAGCCGTGGAAGCATAAGCCTCACCAAGGCCGAGCCACCGGGTGGACCGAATGATCCGATTTCGGGGAAATGGCGCTCCCAGGATTCGTTGGGCAATGACTTCGATGTATTCGTAGTGTGGAACAGCGCGGAAGCGACCCTGACAGTAGACATGGTCACAACCGCCACGGTGGAGGCCAGAAACGGTGGCCAGTTGTGCACGATTTTTGGTCAACCGTTAAGCATGGCGGGACAGCTTTCATTCGGCGCGATTCCGTGGACTACAACGGCGGTGACACACAGTGAAACCGTTGCGCTAGCGTTTTCCGGCAACAACGTTCAAGTTGACATCAGTTACAACTCTGGAACTCATACATTTTCGCTCGATATCGATGAAACAGTGTTTCCGCTGTCCCTGATGAGCAATAACTGCTCGATCGTCAACGAGCCGTTCGTGTTTGAGAAGATTTCCGGCGCCGTGTGCGACTAGCTTTCCGTCTCAACCCATTAGGCGTGCGATCGGAGTCATCAAGGCGGACCGGGCGGCTTGCCATACCGCCCTTCCGCCACGGCGCGGTCCACGTCTGGCAGGATCTCATGTCGGGCGAGAACAAGGTAGCGATCGCTGTCTACTTTGGTGGTGACGATCCAGATCGCTGCGATCACCGCGGCGACCAGCATGAAGATAGGAAACCAAAGCTTCGCGTGGGCGGTGATTGCCATGACGAGGCCGCCGATCATCGCCGTGCCGCCCATTTTTACCTTGCCAAAGATGCCACTCCACCGTGTGCCACTTGTCGCGGTGGCTGCATCGTAACTAGGACGGGTTACTTGGGCGACTTGGTCGGGGTCGCTCAGTCCGGTCGCTCCGGCGGTTTTCATCGCGGCGTGAATGCCGTCGAAAAATGAGCCGGGCTTGGTCTTGGTGAGGATCTCAGCCTGCCAAGGCTGCGTTCGCAGTGCCTGGAGGATGCGGAACCTGACTGCCGGATAGTCACAGCGAACCGCGTTGGCCATTGCCACGGCGTACGCAACCATGCCGGCGCCAGTGACGACGAGCAGATAGCTGAGCGCCACCTTCACCAATTCACTGTACCACGTTGGCTCTTACCTCGCGGGAAGCTATGTTCCGCCGCGCAAATGTCGAACCACGATCTGTCCTTCGCGCGGGCCTTGGTACGTGAGGCGCGAGCGATCGCGCTGAGCCGCGCATTTCGAAGTCACGCTGCCAGTGCAAAAGGCCAAGCTGTGAATTTGGTGACGGAAACCGATGTGGCAGTGGAGAAGGCCTTGGTTGCTGCCATTCGCTCCGAGCGGCCCACCGATGAAATCTTGGGGGAGGAGTCGGGGATCAACTCAACGGCGACCACACCTACAATTGGGAGTGCGCACCGGCGTTGGATTCTCGACCCGATCGATGGGACCACGAACTTTGCCCATGGGTTGCCGTTTTTTGTTATCTCGGTCGGTTTGGAGATCGATGGTTCTCCAGCGGTCGGCGTTGTCGATGCGCCAGCGCTGGGGTGGACGTTTTGGGCGGCGGCGGGGGAGGGAGCATTTTGGTCGCGGAGCTCCGAAGCAAGCGACGCAACGCAGTTGCACGTGAGTTCGACCGAGACATTAGAAGCGGCCTTGCTGGCAACGGGATTTCCGTACGATTTGCACTCCAACCCTCGCAACAACTTCCTCCAGTTCGAGCGACTGTATCGCGCATCGCAAGGGATTCGTCGCGTTGGCGCGGCGGCTCTCGACTTCGCGATGGTGGCTGCGGGTTGGTTCGATGGGTTTTGGGAGATGCGCTTAAAACCGTGGGACGCAGCCGCCGGTCGATTGCTGGTCACGGAAGCGGGCGGTCGAGTCACCAATCTAGTCGGCGATCGATTTGACCTAGGAGTCGGCGATGTTGTGGCGTCGAATGGGAAAATCCACGCTGCGATGATCCGGACTCTGGACGATCAGGGCGGATCGTTATAGCGCCGGTTTTCGTCGAAGTCGGCGCCACCCTGCTACGACGAGTAGGATCGCGCTGCCCGCGACAACGGCGACCAGCCCTTCCAGGAGCGACGCTACCGCCCAGCGTAGCCATCCAGCCTGATCAGCTACGTGTGAGATTCCGTGGTGGAGACGCGGAAAGCCGTGTACGATCAAGCTCCCACCGACGAGAAACATCGCTGCCGTTCCCACCACCGACAAGCTGCGCATGGCGACTGGCGCGCCACGAACGATTCCCCTTCCAAGCTTCGCGTGCCATCCGCGCTGCTTGCGCGCGAGGTGTTCTCCGAAATCATCGGCCTTTACGATCAGCGCGACTAGACCATAAACCCCAACGGTCATGACGAGACCGATCGCGTATAGCGTCAGAGCGCGCCGGCCAAAACTTGCGCTGGCTACACTGCCTAGGGTGATGACGATAATTTCGGCGGACAGGATAAAGTCGGTTCGAATCGCGCCACGCACTCGTTGTTTTTCGTGTGCATGTTGGGCATCTGTCGTTCCCACACGGCTGGACTGGCCACCGGTCGGTTCGGGTGTGGGAGCCGGAGCGGGATGTGGCCTGTGCGCGAACGCATGGGCGAGTTTTTCGACTCCCTCGTAGCACAGATACGCTCCGCCCATCATGAGGAGCGGCAGCACCGCCCACGGGGCAGCAAAGCTTGTGAGCAGGGCGGCTGGAATCAGAATCATCTTGTTGATGAACGACCCTTTGGCAACGGCCCAAACGATCGGTAGTTCCCTCTCAGCGCTCGCGCCGCTGACTTGTTGCGCGTTCAGCGCCAGGTCGTCGCCGAGGACCCCAGCGGTCTTCTTTGCTGCGATTTTGGTCATGGCAGCGACGTCGTCGAGAGTGGTGGCGATGTCGTCGAGAAGTGCAAGTAGGCTGCTGGGCATGGCTTCTGATTTCGAAGTAGCGGTACGATGCCGCCTAGAGCGTAACCTATCGAGGAACCATGAGACTTCGTATCGCAGCGCTGGTTTTTTTTGTGGTCGGCTGCGGCGACAATCGGACGGCGCCGAAAGATGGGGCCGTGGCAGACGCATCGCCGGATGCGCCGTTATACCCGGTATGCCCTAACGTGGTGCGAGGCACGGCAATTCGCTTTCGCCGCATCGGTCAGGTCCATGCCAACGGCGCGGTGTTAGCGACCTCGCCGCCCGGCGATCCCCGGCTTTTCGTCGTGGAGCAGCGCGGCGCGATACGCCTGTTCAAGGACGATGTGCTGCAGCCGGAGCCGTTTATCGACCTTAGTGTGTCGGCGGGAGGGCCAGTCGTGGGCGGCAGGGGTGGTGGCGACGAGGCGGGTTTACTCGGGCTGGCGTTTCATCCGCAGTACGCGTCAAATCGCCTATTCTTCATTGTATACAACTCGACCAACGGCGATTTCTACCAAAACATCGGTCGCTGTCGCGCGTATGACGACAACCCGGACAAAGCGGATCTCTCGTCATGTGTCCCGCTGATGTCGTTTCGCCATTATAACTCGAACCACGAGGGCGGCATGGCCGAGTTCGGGCGGGACGGCTATCTCTATGTAAGTCTCGGCGATGGTGGCGGAGGTGGTGACGCCGCTGGCGTGGACCGCACGGATCCTAACAAGCCCTATGTGGGAAATGGCCAAGACCCCAATACGGTGCTGGGAAAAATGCTGCGGATCGACGTCGATAATAAGGCACCGGGCAAGGAGTACGGCATTCCGGCGGATAATCCATATGCGCTCGGCGGAGGTGCTCCTGAGATGTATATGCGAGGCTTGCGCAATCCGTGGCGATGGTCCTTTGATCGCGGCACAGGAGATATGTGGATCGGCGATGTAGGGCAGGAGTTAGCCGAAGAACTCAATGTGCTCCGCCCCAGCGAACAGCGAGGCGCCAATCTGGGATGGAGTGTGTATGAAGGCAATAACTGCTGCGCAACTCAGCCGTTTCATTGCGCGGTGACGGCCGATCCATCATCGTGTTCACCGGTCGGCATGACCTTCCCAACGAAGACCTACGAGGCCGTGCAAGGCGTTCGAGAGTGGCAATCCATTATAGCCGGCGAGGTGTATCGCGGTTCGTGTTTTCCGGATCTATACGGCTGGTTTTACTATACCGATTGGGAGCGGAAGCAACTCGTCAGAGCGCGCCTGCTTGCAGACGGGACCCTGGAGAGTCATGACCTCGGCGTTGCAACACCAGAGCCGCCCTCGAGTCTTCACACCGATTCCCGTGGCGAGTTGGTGCTAACGACCACTCTCGGCGGGGTTTTCCGCCTCGAAGTGGTTTCGCAATAAAGGTCCGGACGGCATTTGTAGCACGGGCTCTAGCGGCGCTCCTACAGGCTCTCGGAGCGGCATGGATTCGAGCGGCGGTACAGGCTTGCCTGATGCAGTGGAGTGGCTGCGCCCAACCGCCAGAAGCGCGGGTACCAAGACTAGTGCGGTGAAAACGCACGCTACTTCGCCGAATAGTGAAGCTGCTCCGAAGCCTCGAATCGCGAGATTTTGGCTCGCTAGGAGTGAGCCATACCCAATGATCGTAGTCAGAGAGCAGATGAAAACTGCGCTGCCACTCGTGCGCAGCGTAGCGATCGGATCTGGCGCGAGCTCGTGATCGTAGCGGTGGGCAACATTGATCGCATAGTCGATTCCCAAGCCAAGCGTGATCGGCAGGGCGATAAAGTCGAGGAAGTTCACCCGCAATCCAATAAGTGCGCAGGTCGCGACCATGAGCAGTGTTCCCGACGCGGTTGCCGTGAGCACGGCTGCGGCTCGCCGATTCCAGCCGACAAGTCCAACGACCATGATCGCTAATCCGATGAGAGCTGTGAGAGTTACACTGGGGCCATCGCGCTCAATCGCATCGATGATGTCGGCAAAGACTACGCTTGCGCCCGATGTCGTAACGACCTCACCGTTCGCTAATTCAAGCCGCCGAACGGCATTGGAGAATTCCATCAGATTGTGGCCGTTCCATTCGTCGATTCGGTCAGCCGAATGGATCGACACCATAAGGCCAACGCGCCGATCGGCCTCCGTGACTTCAGGCTTGTTTGTAATCGCTGGTGGCAGGGACGAAGTCGTAATCGGGTGGATCGCGTCGGGCGGCCGCAACTTGGCCAGCTCCGCTCGCTCGGTATCTTCGAGCGTGGTCAGTCCAGGGTCATCGAGCAATGTGCGAATCTGGGACAGAACGGCGATCTTTTTGTCCTGGTCGGGTGGAACCACATCGAGAATCGAGGCGATCGAACCGACTACGTGCTTTTCCGGTGGCTTTCCGGCGTCGCGGGCTCGTAAGGCGTCGATGATTTGCGGCACTTGGTCCGCCCGGTCAGCGGCGAAAAACGTCCGACCCGCAATACCGCGTCCGAATAATTTGTCAGAAGTTTTCATCCATCTCCGCGCATCCACTGCATCGGGAGCTTCGGACCGCAGCTTTTTGAGGTCGTACTCGAACGGATCGGCGGCAATGTAGCGCACCGAAATCGCCGTCGTTACGGCACCAACCGCAAGGCTTGCTACGAGTACCGCGCGGGAGTTGCGAAACCCGAGCAATTTGACCAACGCCGAGCCAACCACGGGATTGCCGCGATAGATGCGGGTGGACCGGCCGAAGCCCAGTACGAGCGCCGGCAGGAGTCCGTACGACGCTACCCAGCACAAGGTCATTCCGATCGCACCGATCGCGGCAAAATCCGCAAATCCCTTGAAGCTCGTCGCCGCAAGTGACCCGTACGCGATTGCTGCGCCAAGAGACGCCACAACAGTCGGGCGCAATGTGTGGGCAATCGCGTTCGCGAGGGCGCTCTCGACGTCACCGTGCCTTCGTTCCTCAAGGTAGCGCGCGATCAGCAAGATACCGTAATTGATGCCATTGCCCGCGATGATGGCGCCAAGAAATGCGGTGGCAGCGTTTAGGTGACCGACGGTAAGGGCAGCCGCGCCAAATGTAGCTGCGGTTGCGATTCCGATCGTACCGACGAGCAGCACCAACAGCGTCGCCGACCGAAAGTACAGGGCGAGCACCAGGGCGACGAGGCCTCCCGTAACGATGGTCGATAGCAGGATACCGCGAGAGATCGCAGAATGTTCCGCTACCGCTGTGACGATGCTCCCGGTGTAGCCCATGATCAACCCGGGGTGTGCAGCGGCGGTTTTTGCGCGCAGCGCATCGAGGTTGGCGATTAGCTGTTTGCCGCGATCGATGTCGGTGGTTCCGAACGCGATCTGGATTTCGATCAGCGCGCTTTTTCCATCGGAGCTTACGTGGCCAGATCGATCGATGCGCGCTTCTGCATCGCGCTGCTTAGCGCGCAAAGCCTCCAGCGTGTCGTTTGCGCGGTTCGAACTCGCCGGCTCTTCGTCGAGGTCGACGTACAATGGGTTCGCGCGCAGTTTTGCATCGGCTATCCGCTGCGCGAGCGCATCCCGAATGGCTTCTAGGTCTGGCAACGGCACAAACAAGAACTTATTCGCGCGCAGGAAACTCCGAATTTCCGCGTCGTCGTCGGTAACGTGTTCGACCAGGTCGCGGGGGAGCGCGCGCAGTCCCGCGGTAAGTTCACGCGTTGCAACCTGTCGGAGTTCTGAAGTTGGAGCTTGGACGAGGAACAACATCGTATCTTTGACGACGATGCGGGACTCGAGTCGCCGCAAATCTCGCACCGACGGCGCATCCTGGGGTAGCAAATGCGAAAAATCGGCGCGGAGCGGAAGGTGAAACGCGATGAGGTAGACGGAGAGCCCTAGCACCGCGAGGTGGCCCGCGATCACCGCAGCGATGTGACGCCCGAGCCACGAGACGTAGCGCTGCGCCCTCAGTGTCGCCTTGAATGCCACAGCGGACGAATATCGCATTTCGGCGGCGTTCGTAAGCGATTTGCGACTACTGGATTGTAGTCACCATGCATTCTAACCGGGTACGACGAGGTGCGATGTTGGGCGACCCGAAGATGAGGCAGTTGTGCGATGCTTCGGATGCGCTTTTTCGCGATACTCGATCGGATGAAGCGGATTCTTGCGGTCTGTGCGGTGCTTGCTGGCGGTTGCCCCAGTCCTAACACCTACACAACGCCGCGCACGATGTCACCTGGCAAGGTCACCGTGCTGTTGGCTACCGAGGGTTGGGGCGCGGTGACCGAGAACGGAGTGGGGTTTGTGCCCACGCTCCCCACGTTTGGTGTACGCGTTGGCGTAATGGAGCGAGTGGAGCTGGGTGGGCGTTTGCCGAACATGCTTTCCGCAGCTGCCGACGCAAAAATCAATCTCCTTCGGGGGGGTGTCGACCTAGCGATCGATCCTGGGGGTCAGTGGTACAAGTGGCGGGATAGCACGTCGAGCGATGCCGTGTTGGGCAGTGGCACGGTGGTTCATCTCCAACTGCCGGTTCTGCTGGGGTTTCATCCTTCGACGGACGTAAGTATTGTCGTCATGGTTGGCCCCTCGTTGAGCACGTCGAGCGGGGCAAGTTCGGCGCTGCTATTCGGTCAGGCGGGCGTCGGTGCGGATCTGCGCATTACCCGCCGCTTCTCGATTTTTCCGCAACTGACATTTTTGGGCGGGTTCAAGGGAAGTCTGTTTGCGGCGGGCCTGGGCTTCAATTTCGGCGGCCACCCCGAGAACGATTCATCGCTCGCACCTGGTCCGCACTGACCGTAACCTGTCGCGACCGGAGTACGTGTGAATCCGAGGGTTCGGACAGTCTCGTTGAGCGCGGCGAGGCGGCGAGCTTGGATCAAGGGTCTCCGGCCCAGAGGGGGCGGGAGGCCTTTTTTGTCGAGGCGAAACAGAAATCGTTGACCTTCAGTCAACGCGTTTATGGGTAGGTGCTCCGGAGCAGCGCACAGGCCTCGCGTTCGCGTTTGGCCCTCGCATCTTTGACTCGGTTGTAGACCTCCGCCAGACCGCAGCGCGTTTGCGGGTCGAACGGGCTGGTTCGTAGGGCCTGCTCGTAGGCTGACATCGCCTCCGGCCACGCGTGTTTCGCGCTGTACGCGATACCGAGGGTCAGGGCTGCAACGGCGTCGTGGTCGTCGCTTGCAGCCAGCGGCGCCGCCAGCTCGATGGCGCGATCGTACCGGCCAAGCTCGACGAGTGTTCGCGCGAGTTTACCGACTACAAAGGGCTCCGGACCGCCGGAGGCGAGCGCTTTTTCGTACTCGATGGCGGCGCCGTGCAGTTGGCCGTTCGCGCGCAGCATTCCGGCGAGTCGAGCGAATTTGCGTGCGCGCAGCGGAACCGTTGCAATCGCAACGTTTTCGGAATCGACCCCCCGGCGTTTGAACCGGATGGGACGTCCCCCGCGCGCTTTGACATCACCCGCTTTGAGTTGAGCGCGCCATTGTTGCTCGACACTCGGCCACGGGATCCCCGCAGCTTCGCTGACAGCACGCCGTGCGGATTTCCCCTCGCGCTGCGCAACGAGCGCGGCACGGATTCCTTTGTACCCAGCGCTAGCGTGAATCCATCCCACTAAACTGTAGACCTCGGCGTAGGCTAGAGCCGCAGCGTCCTGACTGGGTAGCTTCGCCATGGAAGGATGCATGTCGTCGAGCGCGATCAGTCGACCTTTGCGCAGCGCGTTCGACAGCAAGCTGTGCTCGGCCGAGGTCAGTGCGACCTCTGGAGGCCGCCGCCAGCGAGTTTGCTCGAACCGTGCGATACCCTCCTGCATCCACACCGGCACGCTATCGTGTGAAATTCGCGATACCACGAGGTGCGTGTACTCGTGCGCTAGAGTGTCCATCCACGGGTAGCCGAACAAGGTTGCGCGTGGAGACACCAGCATCAGTTTGCCGTACTTCGACAGCGCAATTGTGCCTGTGTTTTCGATCTCGGCTTCGGTAAGCGGCGACAGCTTCGCGAGATCCGCAGGTTCTGCGAGGATCTCCACCCGAATTACATCGCTCGGCGCGAGTCCTAGATCATCTCCCACAACGTTCCAAGCTCGGTCGAGAACTTCGCCGGCGAGGCCTGCGATCGCTGCGTCCGGCCCGGGTGCATACCGGATCGCGAAGTGACCTTCCGGAGAGGTGGTTTCCGCAAACGACTTGGTGATGGCCAGTGTCGACGCAGCCAGCTTCCTGGTTGTACCTGCCATGCCATCCATAACTTCGTCGGGGACACCAGTGAGTGCCGCGACGGAACCTGTATAGTCGCCGATCTGGAATGCCAGCTCGGCTCTCAACCACTTCACGTCCTGGCTCTCAGGTGCCCGAATCGCGAGGTCTTTGATGAGCGTGGCGGCATCGGCGAGCCGCGTGGTTGCAAGAAGGCGTGCGGCTCTGAGCACATCACCAGAAATTGTGCGATCGCGGCGAGCGATCGCGCTTTGGGTAGAAGCGAAGATTCCAAACGCAATCACCGCGATGGTGGCTGCGCGCATCACTTGGCCAGATCCTGGTAGTAACGCTTGAGCATGAGTTCATAGCCTTCCAGACCGCGCGTGCCTTTACGCTTCATGGCGTCAAGCAACTCTTCGCGAAACCGCGCTGAGGTTTTGTATTCGTCGGCTCCGGGAATTCTGATCGGCTCGTCTTGTACAGCACTGATTTGGGCTTGGCGAGCGGAGCTGCGCGCGCGGTCGCGAGCCTTGGCAAGCTCATCAGCGGCGGCACGGCTCGATGCCCGAGCCCCTGCAGGATCCTTTTCTCGCATCCGATCCACGGCTTTGGCCATGTGTTCGGTCGCGGGGAGTAGCTTTTTTCCCAGGTCGAGCGATGTGTCACCTGGTAGATCAGTACCGAGCTGCTTGATTCGATCCTCGAGGCGTTTGGCGCGCTGCTGAGTGGCTGCTTGACTGCGGCGCAGTCGTTCGAGCGTTCGGCGATCGTCGTCAGACATAATTTCAGCTGGACGCGGTGCTAGCACCTGTAGTTCCTGGAGCAGCTCCTTCGCCAACGAGCGGGTCTTATGAACGCCCTCGAGCGCTTCTTTGGTGGCATCGACCCATTTCGATTTTGGGTCGTCGCTCAGGACCGAGCTGAGCTCATCGGCGATCACGTCGAGACTTCTACTCGCTTGTTGCGCCATTTCAAGGGCCTCTGCCAGGTCGCCGTTGTCGATCATGTGTTCCACGTCAGCAAATCGACGCAGGACGACATCGAGCTCATCGAGCGCAAGGGGAGTAAGACCGGTTTCATCGATCGCGCCAATGCGCTTTTTGAGTTTGTCCACGAGGTTGCCAACGGTCTTTGCGACGTCTCTGCGATGTTCGCGCGCAATTTCCTTGGCTTTTCGAGCGTAGCTGTCGAAAACGCGAGCCGAGTCGGCGGCGATGTCGTGTTGGTCCTTTGCTACGTCGCTCAGCTCATTCATCACTTCATCGAGTTTGTTCTGTTCGTCGGAGAACTTATCGGCTCGAACACGCGCCAACGAACTCTCGAGCGCCGCTGCACTCCGCAGCTGTAGCTGTTGGCAGCCGGTGAGCTTTGTTTGCGCCGCTGCGGATTGGCCAGACCGGACCAGTGCTGAGACCTCCGACATGCACGACGCACCGTCCTCTGGTTTGGCAGCGTCGCGGTGAATGTACTGATCGAGAACGTCTTCGGGCATCGCGCTGCGACGTTTAGTGAGTTCGGCGTACGTTCGGTTGAGCGCTCCCAGCTCTCGCTCGATTTCGCTCAGGAGCCTCGGTGCCTTGGTCCGCATGTGCTGGGCGAGCAAATCTGCGAGTCGCCGCTGGTGAGCTGCGACTTCATCCGAGAGGTCCAGCAGACTCTCCACGCGTTCGCGGTCGAGCCAATCCGCAAGTACAAGCGTATCGTCTTCGAGTTCGGCGATGATCCGCGTATCGGATGTTGTAAACACATTGCTCTTGGATTTCCCCACCTTGGATGGTAGGTGCGCTGGGTCCTTGGTGGCGGTTCCCTGGATTAAGCGCTGTTCGACGGATCCCAGTCGGCCGATGCGCTCGCTCATTGCTAGGAGCGCTTTGCGCATGGGATCGGATGCATGCGGATCACGTTCGTATGCCGCGCCCACGGATCGCAGTTCAGTAAGCGCATCGACGAGGTCGCGTGACAGCAATTTCCGTGCTGCCGTGTCGTCGCCTGGACCCACCAGCCGATTGCCCAAGTTCGATAGTAGTTTTGTGGCGATTTCCTGCTGGCGGTTCAGCGTCGCTTCGTGGCGGGCGCGCGGGGAAGCGATGCGAAGATGAAACTCCTGCGATCGACCGGTTTTGGGGCCGCCTACGAGGTCGTTGTCTTTTGCCTCGATCCAGTAACGGACTTCACCGCCTGTTGGCGCGCCCACCTCGGCGATGTCCCACGTTAGCTTCCCCTGCACGCGGGGCAGAGCCTCGTCGGACGTCCGATTCCCTGTGCCGCCAGCGTCGGCTGGGCTGCGGACCGCAAGCGACAGCGGCTTTTTTCCCCGGTCGATTCCACCGCGACCTCCGATGGAAACGACCCCTGCGCCACTTCTTGGGCCTGCCTCCCAAACAAGTTCAACCGCAGTCACAGCAAAGTCGTCCTCGACGGCATAGCCAAGTTCGATGCGTTTGACATTCGATACGTCTAAGGGCTCCCCCGGCGTCGTTAGTTGCACTATCGGGGGCTGATCGACTTCCAGATCGATGGCCCGCGAGAGTGCTTCGACCGTGCGCGTTCCGTTCGGCGATGTGATCGCGAACCGATAACGCGCTGAATGTTCCATCGTGAGTTCAGCTATCAGTCGGCCGGTCTCGTCGATGCTCGCGACAACGGACCTCGGTGGCTGTCGGGAATCCGCTTCCACTAGCAGCTCCGCTCTGGACGCGGGAACCAAGATGTGCGCCCTGAGCCGAACCAGCGTACCTGGTAATCCGCGGAGATCACCCGTGGTGGAGGCTAGCGATATTGGAGCGCGCTTGGTGTAGGCAGGCGCAATCAACGTAGCGTGGAGATCGCCGACGACAGGTACCATCGATAGCTCAGCCCCGTCGAATGGCTGAGCGGGCCAGGTGGACAAGCGCTTCCACCCGAATGCGATTGCGCCGGGAGCAGCCGCAGTAACCACGACATTCGCCGCGATAGCGACAAGGGCAAGAACGCGCGCCCGGCGGAGCGCCCGGGGCGATAGCAAAGATCGCGGGTCAATGGTTTCCAGTTTCGCAGCGATTTGGCTTCGCAGTGCGCTGACTAGCGCCGGAGAAGGGGCGCCCCCCAAGGGGACTTCCTTCGCGGCGGCTGGGCGGTTTTCCGAAGCGTCGAGCTCAACGGAAGACAACAGGTCAGATGCAATCGTGCGATGCCGCAACCCGACCCAGCGCGCTACCGCGCGATCGCCTCTGTACCGGCGCCGCGGCGCGACGATCCCGAAAAGAATCGCCGATGCCAACACCAAAAGTCCCAGCAGTCCGCCAACGCAAAGAAGGGCGAATGTAGTTTGCGCGCTCTCAACCGCCAGGTAGCCAGCAAGGGGCAGGGCAAGTGCAACACCGGCGAGGGCCGCAATTCCAAGCAGCGCAGCTCGCACGGCTTGGGTGCGGTAGATGACTCCGCGGCAGCGAGCCAGAAACCCGCCGATCGTCGTTTGTGCTCCTGCCACGATGCTTCCAGGGCGCCAGTTGGCAACGGTCCGTCTGGCGCTGCGACACAGTGGTATAACTCCTTCCTAGGTGAGCGTGAATAAGGACGGCCAGGTCCCGTCCATCCATAGCGATGGCGGTGAACCTGTGGATGATCGGGCCCTCGTGGACGCAGCGAGACGCGGCGACCGCGACGCGTTTCGCTCGCTTTTCGAGCGGTACCACCGCCGCGCGTACGCCCTGGCGCTCGGCGTCGTTCGTCACCCGGACGATGCGCTCGACGTGGTTCAAGACGCATTTATTAAAGCTTATAGGTACTTAGATAAGTTTGTTGGAAATTCCACCTTTTACACCTGGCTGTATCGCATCGTCATGAACCTCGCTATCGACCACCTACGCAAATATCGCCGGGTACATTCGGCGCCGCTAGACGACGAGCGGACTTTGGACGATGCCGCCGAGGGGGGATTGTTGGGAGCCGTTCTCGGCGGTCACCCCGGGCGTGCACTCATGGACAAGCAGATTCGCAACCGTATTGATGCGGCGCTCACCGAATTGTCAGAGGCCCACCGGACGGTCCTCGTGATGCGCGAACTCGAGGGGCTTTCGTACGAAGAGATGGCCAAAGCGATGGGGTGCTCGAAGGGCACGATCATGTCGCGGCTGTTTCACGCGCGAAAGAACATGCAGCGGCGACTTGCCGACGTCTTCGACGGAAAAGTGCCTGCCGATGACGACGTCGATGAGCCATCAGACGTGGAGGGGCGAGTATGAACCGCGACGTCGACCTAATGGAACTGGCCGATCGCGAGCGCATGCTGCCCGACGCAGATCAAACCACCTCCCAAGGGGACTTCCTTCGGGGCGCCCCCCAAGGGGACTTCCTTCGGGGCGCCCCCCAAGGGGACTTCCTTCGGGGCGCCGACATGAAGGCGAAAGTCGAAGCGATCCGAGAGCTGGGCGAGCTGGTACGCGGCCGGCTTGAGCTTGCCGCCGACGATGTTTCCGATGCTCGATTCGCTGCGATGTGGCGCGAGATCGATAAGCAAATTGCGGCTGACGCCAACGAGACCGCACGTGAAAACCCGGATTTGAGCACGGGATTTTGGCACCGTGTAGGCAAGTTTTTCGATCGATATCGCGGCCACGTTTTGGTGGGGGCGGTTTCTGCTGGCGCCGTGGGGGCTCTCGCACTGTTGTTGCGGCCGCCGCGAGAGGGAGGTGGGAGTGGCGTGCACCCGGGCAGCGCCCGGGTAATCGACGCCCGCGCGGTTCGGCACCGTCCGGCTGAAATCGATGACCTCCATACCCCCGGAGGTGTTGGAACCGTGTTTTACCTTGACGATGAAGATGGAAGTACAACTGTGATCTGGGTTACGCCCGAGGACACCGTGGAGGGCATATGAGGTTGATGAAGCTGGGGCTTGGCGTCGCTTGTCTGGTCGGCGCGACACAGGTTGCACAGGCGGATGATCGAGCCGACTGCAACTACCTGGAGATCGCCGCGTCGACTGACCGATCTGCCTCCATGGACCTTGAGCTCAAGCCGCTTGAAAAAAAGCTAAAAAAGCCGCCCTTCACGTCGTGGAACTCGTTCCACAAGCTATCGGGCGGTCCCGTCGCGCTGGCCAAGAATAAGCCGGAGGCGCTCAAGTTGGCTCGCGGAGCGGCGACGGTGGTGCTGCGCGACCGGAACGAGAAGCGAATCGACCTGACGATCGCCATCGACAGCGCAGAGGGTACGCGCGTGCTGGACACCAAGCAGAGCGTGGCAGTTGGCGACTGGGCGGTTTGGGTCCATAACGTGAAGGAAGACGGACACATCCTCGCATTGACATGTAAGTAGCTGACCGAGGCCCGTTCGTTGCTATAACCGCCGCCCGTGCGTGTGCCCCTACCGACCAGACGCTGGCTTTGGCGAGGCACGGTTGCGTTCGCGGTGCTGGTCGCGCTGGTGCTCGGTATGGGGTTCACCTACACACGAATGGGTGCCTCAATGATCCGAGCGCGGCTTACTGCGCTTGGGGGCAAAATTCATCGCACTGTAGAAGTGGCGACGGTGAAGGTCACCCCGGGCCGCGCCATTCTAAGCAATTTTTCGCTTCGCGGCCCCAGAGACGGGGATACGCCTTTGGTTCACATAGACCGCATCGAGATAGCGTTTGATCCGTGGAGCTCCCTGTTCGGCCGCGTCGAACTAGGCGAGGCCGCTGTGGACGGTGTGGTGGTAAATCTTCGCCGGGACGCAGACGGACGCGACAATGTGCAAGATGCGATCGCGCATTGGCGATCGTCTTCGCGTGCCGATACCCAGCCTCGACAATCGTTGCGCCCTACAATGGTAAACGTTCGCCACCTCCGGTGGATTGCGAACGACGACGAGACCGGAGCGACGGCGTTGGTCGCCGATGGTGAGGCAACGTGGAGCCAAGGCAGGTGGATTGTAAGCGGGCGCGGCATCACCGCGACGACGGCAGCCGCGCCACGGGTTTCTGTGGCTTCGGCCAGCATTCGGTACCAAGCGGGAGAGCCGCCTGCGATCACGGTAGAAGGCGGCGAGCTTGCGCTGCTACCTCAGCTTGCGCTGTCTGGGATCGGCGGTCGCATCACGGCCAGCCCGGAACGCCGTGGGCACTTTGTTCTCGACCTTGCCGGGGGATACGGCGGCGTGCCAGGAACGTTGTGGACTGCTAAAGGGGAGTTGGACACCGCCGAAATGACGGCGCGTGTGGATCTCGAAGCGGCAAAGTTTCAGCTCGATCGGCTCGCACCGATTCTGGCGCACTCCGCAGTCGTCGACTACCAATCGACATCGATAGACACGAAGCTCCATGTCGATGCGGATCGCGCCGGCGCGAAATTTCGCGGCGGATTTCATTTGCACGGCCTCAACGTTGGTCACCCCTACATCGCAAACAAAGAGGTACACGGGCTCGACTTCTCAGGTGAACTCGCCGGGAGTTTCGATCGCGCGGCGCGCCGGCTGGAGCTCACCCAAGGCGACTTTACCGCCCGGGGCGTTCAATTTTCCTTAACCGGGTTCGCAGCAGCGTCCGGGTTTGTCGAGTCATTCCCCCAAGCTGCCCGGAAGGATTTGCATGGCGGTGACCGGTTTCCGCCGATCCGGGGGCCTCGCGGAGTTCAGCAGATCAGCGCACATTTCGTGATCCCCTCGGTAGATTGCCAGCGAATGCTCGACGCGTTTCCACCCGAAATGGTGCCGTACATGCAGGGCTATAGGTTGCAGGGGCAGTTTAGCGCGGACATCCGCACAGACATCGACTGGAACGATCTTGACGCTCTTGTTCTCGGAGGCGCGGTCGGCATCGATCGCTGCCAGGTCGTGGAGGTCCCCGAGGACTCGCCGGCTCGACTCAAGGCGCCCTTTGAACACTATATCGAAACGGAAAAGGGCGAGTGGAGTTCGTTTGTGGTGGGGCCTGCAAATCCCGATTTTGTTCCACTCGCTCAGATCTCGCCGTACTTGTTGAAGTCGATCCAATCCAGTGAGGATTTTGGATTTTATCGGCACCGGGGGTTCATTCCGAGCGAGTTTCGGACCGCGCTTGTGAACAACCTCAAACGGCAGAAATTCGCGCAGGGCGCGTCGTCGATCACGATGCAGATGGTGAAAAATGTGCTGCTGTTTCGGGAAAAAACGCTTGCGCGCAAGCTTCAGGAGCTTTTTCTGACATGGCATGTCGAACACACGCTCGATAAGGACCGGATCTTTGAAATCTATCTGAACGTGATCGAATTTGGTCCAGGGCTGTTCGGCATCGGTCCCGCAGCTCAATACTATTTTGGGAAATCGGCCCAAGACTTGGATCCGGTTGAGGCGGCGTTTTTTTCGTCGATTTTGCCGGATCCCAAAGGTCGGTCTGCGCAGTTCTGTTCCAACGCGCTAACGAAGTGGACGACGACGAAGATTACCAACATTTTGCAAAATCTACGCAAGCGCAATTTCCTGACCCAAGAAGAGTACGACCGCGCCACGTTGACGCCGCTGGTGTTCCACAAAGATGGCGACAGCGAATCCGAGGCGGATTGCCTCAAACGAGTGAAGCGAGCGATCAAGAACGCGCGGCCCACAAGTCCGCTCGTCGAGCCAGGCGAGCAGCCAAAAACGCGAATGTAACGCGTGCTGGAGGACTCGTCGATCCTACAGGCAGTCGTAAGAAAGCGTTAATTCGGCCGGTATGTCTGGCCCAGCCGAAAGCGAGACGTCGGAGAACGAAACCTCGGTGTCCACATTCAGCGGCACATCGACGGCCTGAACCCACAACTGCACTGCTTGTATCGATGGGTCAGAAACAACCGCTCGCAGCATGTCGGCAAGATTTGGGCTGGTGGTCGCTCTTCCAACCGCGGGCCAAACGTTGCCGCCTGTAGCCGGCCAGCGCACCCTCATTGTCGTCAACACGGCAGGATCCGGTCCGCTCGGAAAGTGAGTGGAGCTTACCGGAGGTGGGTTGGGCGACGCCTCGGCAGCAACCTCCAGCGCGTACGTATTGGGGTCCCACGGTAGTCCTTGGCTACCCCCAGGATCGCCCGCAACGAGCGTCAACGTCGCAGTGCGCAGAAACGCTCCAGCCGGCAGCGGGTTGGGCAGTGAGAACCGAAAGTACCCCCAGATCGGCCTCTGATCCCACCAGCCGATAAACGAGCGGCCTCCGTCGCCGGCTTCGCCCGCGGGCAGCCATGGGTCGGGGATGGCCGCAAATACCTCGCCGTCGTCTGCGTCGTCGGCGATCGACATCGCGATGGTGCCTGGAGTGCACGCCTGAACGCTATCCACCAGTCCTGCGTCGGGCCGGTCGTCAAACCAGATCCGGCATCCTGTCAGCAGCACGACGGCAAACAGTGGCCACATTTACCATAGTAGCGGTTGCCGCGCTGTAACATATTGAAATCACACTCGGCCTTGTAAAGGCCGAGCTCGGGCTCGGGCGTGCTCACAAACCATGCGCCGACTCCGGTGGAAACGTCGTGCGGAAGCTCGATGCCGAAGCCAGATCGGAAGCCGGAGCCGCAGCTGCTTCCGGTCGAGGATGCTCCCCTCCGATCCTCCCCCGTCGGGGACTTCCAAGGGTCGTCGCTGCCGCTCGCCACACGGGCGGCTCGGCCGCGATCATCGCCCGGTTTATTTTGGGACAGTGCCTACGGTCTAGCTTCGCTTGACTTCGACGAGCACTCCGTCGACGAATCGCGGATCAATTTCGCGATCTTTGACCTTGCCCAAGATTTGTTCGAGGTCGTCGAGCCAACCGTCGACGAGCTTAGCTAACACCGGTCCGGTTGCGGCAAGTTGTGCCGCTTCGAGCCGAAGCGCAACGGCTGCGTGGCCAGCGCGCCGGGCCTGGACGGTGAGCGCTTCGTCGGAAAAGCACGAGGTGCGCAGGGTCGTGAGCTCGGCCTGAGATAGCGCAGCTCCACTGAATTCGTCGCCGATAAGGGCGCGAACCAATGCGGTGCGGATGTGATCGTCGAGTTCCGGCTGTACGCCAGCGCTCCCGGATGCCCCCCCGGAGGAAGTCCCCTTGGGGGGCGCCGCGGAGGAAGTCCCCTTGGGGGAGGATTGGCTCATCGCAAGCACATCGACGCCAAGGCTCTCGACCACTGCGATTCGAATTGCCAGGCCGGTGAGCAGCTCGCCTGCGCGACCGAGATCGCGCGTGGATTCGAACGGTCTCAGTCCTGTGGCCGGCGGGTCATCGGCCGCGCGCGCAAATAGGGGTCGTGGGGAGCATAGCGCCGCGACGAGCTCGACAGTCGGGGATCCTGCGGCGCGCGACCGCGGAGCAAGCGCGGTGGCGAGCTTGGCGAGTCGCTGTGTCACCGTGTAGCCAACCCGAAACAGTCGATTGAGCGAAATCGTGCGCAAGGCCTCCGTCGCTCGTTCAAGCTCTGTCGGCGTTTCAGAGGTCGCGTAGGTAGTGACCCCGGAGCCAGGATGATCCAGGGCACCACGAGAAACTGTCTCGAGTCCGAGCGATAGAGTCGCAGTCGCGTACACCGCGCCGCGGCGTAAGACTTCGGCGTGTCCTGGTTTCGCGCGGCCGGCGGCTAACACGCGATTGATGAGGTGCATCATTGCGGTCTCGATGCGCTCCGCTTCCAATGGATCCTCGATCGCCGCTAGCGCTCGGGCGAGAAAGCTCTTACTGATGAGTTCCTCAGCTACAACGATCGGCAGTCGCGTGGCTGGGTCTCCGGTAGTCCGATAGTGCGAGCCTTCTCCGATTTGAACCTGATCGGCGCGCAGGGGGCGGAACAGCTCGAGCGCGTCGTAAAAATCTGCGTAGCCGAGGTCGGCGAGCCGACCCTTGCGCCAGCGATAGCTCGCTTCTGCGAGTTCCGCGGGAGGTTCGCTGCGCGCCGCCATGATGGTGTGGCGGGCCAGATCGGGATCGAAGCGATAGAGGTCTTCCACCACCTGTTGCACAACGCGTTGGGTCTCCGCATCGCCGCCGAGTTCGAGGATGAAAAACCGATCTGGCGTTGTCATGGCCGGCTGCTCGCTATCTTCGGCGGGCGCTTCTTCGAGGGTCGTGTCGTAGATGGTCACCGAGCGCTGCAGGATGAGCGCGCGCAGTTCACTATCGAGGTGCGCCCACACCCCTCCGAGCTTCTCGAACCCCACCTCCGATAACGCGACGAACCACGGCCAAAGCGGCGCCAGCGTGAGGTCGTCTTGGTTCCACGCGTCGAGATCGAAGCACCCTTGGATTTGTTCGGGTGTGGCTAACTCGATCAGAGGCTGCGCGTCTTGAAATCCGACTTCGTGCACGAGTTCGAACACCTCGTTGGGCGACAAAGCGGCAACCGCGGCGGCCGCGTTGTCTGTGGATAGCAGCGCATCGATACGGCGGTAGCCTCGCGGTCCGGCGAGTTGCTCGCGCAGTCGCGACAGGGGCCCCCCAAGCGGACTTCCTTCGGGGCGCCCGTCGTTAGTGTTTCGCGGCATGGTGCTTTTTACTAGACTCTCGGCGTATGGCTACCATTGCTCAGCGCGAATGTCTTCGCGCTGTTACCGAGATGCTAGGCTTGGTTCCTCCGGGGGCCCGCATCGGCATCGCGTGTTCGGGAGGCGCCGACTCGGTTGCCCTCGCGGATGCAGCGATCTCGGCGGCGGGTGCGTCCCGCCTGTATGTCGTTACCGTGGATCACGGCTTGTTTCCGGCAAGCGCTCACGTGGCGCAATCTGTGAGCGCGTGGGCGGCCCAACGCGGCGCCCATGGGGTCATCCGCCGCGTCGAGGTAGTTCGCCGGGCGTCTTTGGAAGCGGCCGCGCGAGATGCGCGTTACGAAGCGCTTGGCGCCGTGGTGCGAGAATTCGACTTGACGGCGCTGTGGCTGGGACACACCGCTCGCGATCAGGCGGAGACCGTGCTGATGCGCATTCTTCGGGGCACCGGACCGGCCGGGGTAGCAGGGATTCCGCGCGTGCGCGGCCCGTTTGCTCGGCCATTCCTGTCGCTGTCGCGCGCTACCACCGAGGAGTACGTTTCGGACCGGGGATTGCCGACATGGCATGACCCGATGAATGCCGACCACGCGTTACAGCGGATACGGCTCCGCGAGGTCGTGCTTCCGTTTTTGCGATCCGAGAATCCCGCTGTCGACGACGCACTGATTCGGCTTGCCGCGTCTGCACGCGAGTGGATGGCGGTCATCGATAGCGCCGCGGACCGCTTCGCGAGATGGCCGATCGATTGCGGGGCGCTGGCGGAGCAGCCGGCGGCGGTGCGAAAGCGCAGCCTGGCGATCGCGCTGGACCACCAGGGGATGTCATTTGATGCGGTGCATCTAGAGAAGCTAGATGCGCTGGTAACTGCGCCTGTGCGCGGCGAAGTTGCGATCGATATCCCCGGAGCGCGATTGGTTCGTCGGTATAACGAGCTGCGCATCGCCACGCCGGGTCCGTTAGAGGAGGCCGTTCGGGATCGACGGCACGGCATTGCTCCGGGGCACGAGCTGCGGACATGGCGCCCAGGAGATCGAATGCGTCCCGCCCGGCTCCGCGGCCGATCGCGCAAGCTTTCCGACTTGTTCATCGACGCCAAGGTGCCACGCGATGCTCGCCGGACCGCGCAGGTCTTGGTGCGAACTGCCGACGGGGTCATTGTTTGGGCGGAGCATGTTGGCCTTGCGTTCGGGGAGTCGCCCGAGGTCGCGCCCCTCTAAACTCGCGGCTTCTGCACGGCATGCTATTTCTGTAGGATGCCCTGGAAACCCCGACTGGCTGTTTGGGTCGCTCTCGGTGGATTGCTCGCGCTCGCCGTGGCCGTGTTGTACATGTTGGTGGGCGACTCCGCGCGCAGTGCGCCGGAGCCAGAAGCGGAATCCGGCGCTCGGGTCGTTGTGCATCCAACGGCCGAGCGTTCGCGCGATACGCGCTCACAACAGCCCGTGCCCAACGCGAATCCATCAGGCGATGCGGCGGCGCGGCCCACGGACTACAAGGATTATACGGTTGGCGACGTACGGATCCGGGATCACCGTTCCGGCGATGCAGCGCCGATCGATTTACCGCCGAACATCCACCCGCCTCAGTCGCGACAGCTACCGTCCTCGCTGACCGCCGATATCGGTCAACAGGTGCGGAGGGTCGTTCGCGAGTGCGCGAAGGAGATTCCGTTGGATGTTCGAGGGCCGAAGCCGCAGTTCGAGGCGCAGCTGACCGTCGCGATCGCTGATCGCAAGCTATCGATCTTGGAGGTCGTTTCGCAAGTGCGCGATGTTGAGGGGCCAGCAGCGGGCGCAATGCGAGATTGCGTCGCCCGCAGTGCCTCCTCCATCTCGGCTGGTGCGAGCGAGGAAGCCGACATCGCCAGCTACGGACTTCGGTTTGCGTTTATCATTCCCTAGACGGGTCCTGCATTACCTTGATGGGCTCGCTGCAGTGGGTATAGTGTCGCGCTCATGTGGGTTTCTGGCGCAAAGCTGACAATTGCGGCGTGGCTCGTCGCGATTGTGGCCACCCTAGGGTGCCAGCAGCTCGCAGGTCGCAGCGAAAATCGCAAAGGCAGTGCGGCGTTCCGAGAAATGAGGTTTATCGAAGCGGTCGCGCATTACGAACAAGCGGTTCGCAACGTCGACGACCCGATCGTTCACTACAACTTGGCGCTTGCGTATTCCAAGGTGTTTCGACAGGGCGTCGAAGGTAGTGTGATCCTCGATCGCGTTTCGTCCGAATCGCGTGCATGTGACGTGATTCCAGGGGTAACGACGGTGTCGAAACGCGTGTGCGTAAACCAGGGCGACAGCCACATGGTCGAATGTGACGAAGCACACCCGTGTGCAGCAGGTTTGCGCTGTGAGTCGACCTCTCTCTGTGCACTCGACAACAAGCGACTTGCCGACCTGGCGACTCAACATTTCGGAGCGTGGCTCCAGCAACACCCAAGCGATGCCGAGACGCGATCGCTCATGACCCAGGTTTGGATCGATTCTGGCCAATACAAGAAGGCGATCGACTACTGGGAGGCGCTGGATCGCACAAAGCCCAACGATCCGTCGATCATGGGCAACCTGGCCGGTATCAACCTCAAGGCGAACGAGTGGCGAAAATCGATTGAGTGGTACCTTCGGGTCGCGACCCATTCTCCTGAGTCCTCGGCCAAAGTCGCGGCCTACCAGTTCATCGGCAACGTGGCCTGGTCAAAGCTCAATGCCAAGGGGTTGCCCCGCGAGCAGGCGGTAGAGCTGGCAGATCGCGGCATGGGCGCGCTGCAAAAGGCCGCTGAGATACAGCCCGAAAATCCAAAGCTTTATGCACTGATGGGGTCGATCTCGGCGTTTCGGGCGCTTCAGCATGGCGCCTCGTGGGCGGGGGGAATTGACCGAGCGTTCGCCCTAGATCTTCAGCAAACGTCGCGCGTTATGAACGACAAGGCGAAAAAACAAGCAGGCCGCGCGAGCCCAACGCCGCCGGCGATTCCACCTCCATCTTCGCCCTCGGCGCGAACCGAATCGTCGGGTAGCTGACTCGTAAGGACCTCTGCCGAATGCCGATGCTTGAATCTAGCCAATCCGCAACAGCTCGCGACCCGCAAGCTTCAAACGCGATGTTCGGCAACTATACGGCGGCCAAACTGCGCAAAGCCCCTCCGTGGGCAGGGCCGGTTCTCGCCGCCGCTGCGCTGCTTCACATTGTGGTGTTTGCCGCTATGTGGGCGAAGAGTATCTGGGCTCTCGAACAACTCGACAAGCCGAAGACCCACATCGATTTGGCTGTCGCGCCCCCCCCACCCCCACCTCCACCTCCACCTCCCGGTGGTGCCAAACCGCAAGAGGTCCAGGTCACCCAAAAGAAGGTGAAGGTGAAAGACGTCGTGCAGCCGGAAAAAGTCGAAAAGCAGGAGCGTACGCCGGTGCCCGAAGCGGGAGATGCCAATGGGGTAGAGGGCGGCGTTGAAGGAGGCGATCCCAACGGGGTGGCAGACGGAGTTCTCGGAGCGCCACCGCCACCTCCGCCACCGCCACCTCCCGCTCCGCCGCAGATCGTGCCTCCGACGCTGCTTGAGGGATCCCGCATTGCTGGCGACAAAATCATCGTTCCAGATGACGTCACAAAAACCGAGATTCAGCGATCGGGGAAAGACCGCATTATCGGATCATTTCGGCTTTGCCTAACGGTCGAAGGCAGCGTCAGCAGCGTGAACACGATCAAGCAAACGGGATTCCCCGCATACGATGGCAAGATCGCGGCCAAGATCCGCTCTGAGTGGCGCTACAAACCGTATATGGTGAACGGCAAAGCAGTTCCGGTTTGCACTGCCGTAACTTTCATTTATTCGCAGAAGTAGGCATGGGAATACTCGAACCAGGAAAGTGCTATGGGCCTCGACCTCGTACAGCTGTTTAAAGAAGCCAGTGTCATTGTCCAGATCATCACCATCTTGATGGTATTGATGTCGGTATTCATGGTGTACGTGATCGTCGAGCGCTTGCTCACGTTCCGCGCCGCAAGTGAGCAGAGCATGCGCTATGTCCAAACCTTGGGCGGCTTGTTGCGGCAACACAAAATCGGCGATGCATTGGCGGCGGCGCGTCAATCGGCCAAGAGCCCCGTTGCGAAGGTCATGGAGTCGGGACTCCAGGCGTTGGAGAGTGCCAGAGAGGCCCGAGATCGAGGTGGTTCATACGCCGGCGACGATCTCGACGTCCTGGATTCGGTGCAGCGCGCTCTCGAGCGAGTCAAAGAGCGCGAAACCTCGAACCTGCGCAAGGGCCTCGCCTACTTAGCTACGGTCGCATCGGCGACGCCATTCATCGGCCTGCTTGGAACGGTGGTTGGAATTTTGGGCACGTTCCAACTCTTGAAGGGGAACAACGTATCGATCACGGAGATCGGCCCGAAGATTTCCGAAGCGCTCGTTTCGACCGCCCTGGGACTAGGTGTAGCCATCGTCGGTGCGATGTCGTTTAACTTTTTTACGGCGCGCGTCGAGCAGTTCGTGATCGACATGAACGATGTGTCGAGTGAGTTTGTCGATTACGTGGTTCGCGAGACGCCTCGCAAGGCGACTTCCTTGGGGGCGTCTCCCGAGGGGACTTCCTCCGGGGCGCCCCCCAAGGGGACTTCCTCCGGGGCGCGGAGCTAGAAGTGAACGCACGGCGCGCCGGTCAGCCCGGAGGAAGTCCCCTTGCGGGGCGCGCACGCCGAGGCTGGCGCCCTTCGACGAAGAGAGCTGCGGTCGATCGCGTGCGCGATGACATCAACGTGACGCCCCTCGTCGATGTCATGTTGGTGTTGTTAATCATTTTTATGCTGATGACGATGGTGATGGGGCGCGGCAAAGATTTGTCCTTGCCAAAGGCGCGCTACTACTCGTCGGAAAAAGACAAACTACAGCCGGTCTTATCGATCGATAGCGACGGGACCCTATGGCTTGAAAAGACCAAACTTGGGCCTGTGAGCGACGCAACGCTCCGCGAGATGGGCGCTCAAGTTCAAGCGATGTGGAGTGCGCCAAAAAATCCGGAGGGCGCAGGTCGCATTTACATCAAGGCAGATGCGCTGGTGCCGTTTGAAGTCGTCAAACCAGTACTTCTGTATCTGAACCGCGAAATGGGACGACAGGGGATCGATCTCGCGATCGCAAAGGACTCGGAGGCAAACTAGCGATGGCGATGAACGTTGGCGGAAAATCGGGCGGCGTTCACTCGGAAATCAATGTGACGCCTCTGATCGACGTCTTGCTGGTGCTGCTGATCATTTTTCTCGTGATCATGCCAGTAATGATGAAGATGGAAACCCTCGCGGTCCCGCGTAAGCTCGACGACAAGAACGAGATGCCGGATCCAAACGCCTCGTTGCTCACGGTGACCGTTAAGGCCGATCTGTCGATCGTATTTAACGACGGCAACAAGGATCAGGTGATCCAGGCGGTCGATCTTGCTTCCCAGCTGCGCCCCAAGCTCGAAGCGATGCGCGCCGGGACCGAGAAGGTCGTTTTCGTCAATTTCGAAAACGCAGTGCCATGGCGGGTCGTCGTCGAAACGATGGATACGATTCGCAGCCTCGCGACCGATCCGAATCACGATGAAATCAAAGTTGCGCTAAAGGTGGACGAGGTGCCTGTGACTCTACCGCCGTAGTTGAATATATATTTATATTAAGGACATACGCATGCTTGCTTACCGCGGAATTGCCATCCTGGTCCTGCTCGGTTCGTGTACGAATAGCGAAAGTTTTACGGACCTGAGACCGGAGGGGCCGCCGCAGATTCTGCAAGTGAGGCTGCTCGAGAATTATCAAGACTCGACAAAGCGCTTCGTCTCGCGCCGCGTATTCGCCTTTGGCTCTCATCCGATGGCCAGCGTCGATGAAGCGCATCCGGTGCTGACCGCGGCTGCGGCCGGGCAGCGCCTTCGCATCATCATGGATGAATTGTTGGTCGGCAACACGCTTGAGGAGATCGAGTGCCGCGGTCCGGTGGACGAAGACGCGTTTGACGTGGTGCCGCGCGGTGCAACACCTGACGATATCGCGGCATGCGCTGTACCGGGTGACTCGCTAGCGGGATCGTGCAAAGGACCAAGGGCGGTTTGTCTGTGTCACCTAGATGCCGGATGTGGCGGCGTTGGCAAAGGTGAGCCGATCGGCGTTAAGGATGTGAATCAGGATGGCGCCGCCGACAACACGGGCTTTCGACGGGGAGCGGTCGGCATCCGATGCGATGGACAGGATGTGCCAATGGATCTGGACATGAGCTACTGGACCCCGTCCGGGACTCAGCAGGTTCCGGCCCAGGGTGGTTTCGAAGTGCTCGGGCCGGCCATCGTCCTTGTGCCGCGGGATGAGACATTGCCAACGAGTACGACCTGCAGCCTCACGTTTTCACGCGATGTTATCGACAAGCAAGGCGACTCGGTATGCGCGCCACCGGCAGGGCGGCCACGCGACTGTGATCCTACATTGCAAGGGGAATCTTGCCAGGCCGGACTTGTGTGCAGTCCCGGGGATGTTACGGCGGTTTCGTTTAAGGTGGAACCGCTGCGGTTCAACGTTTCCGTTGCGGATGGAGCCACAGGAGTGAGCCCGTCAAATGCCATCATTGGCGATGCCAATTCGCGCCTTTCGGCTAGCTCTCTGGCGAACATCACGATCACAGGTGGCGCTGTGGATCCGGTGTTCACCGTGACCGCCACTTTGCCGACACAGCTGAAGATCACCTTCGCGGCGCCCCTCGCTCCTACAACCACGTATACCCTTACCATACCGACGAGCGTGACCGACGTGTTCGGCCAGGGGCTGCCGGCTCCTGTGGTGATTCACTTCACGACGATGTAACGGAGGCTGCAAAATGAACAGCACGACCTGGATCGCGGTTGTTGTGTGCACGATCGTCAGCGGTCTTGGAGGTCGAGCTGCAAGTGCGCAGTCATCGACCACGGGGGCGGTCGTCGGGCAGGTAAGAGATGCAAAGACCAGCGAGCCGCTTGCTGGTGTCACCGTTGTTGCGAGCTCGCGATTGCTTGCCCAGAACCACAGCGCGCTCACCGACGAAAAAGGCGCTTACAAAATTTCCGAGTTGCCTCCGGGCGACTACGTGGTGACGTTCTACTACGGAGATCGCACGATTGAACACAGTGCGGTGCATGTCGGGGTGGGAAAGTCGGTGCCGGTATTCCAGTCGATCAACCAGGCCGGTGCGGGTGGCGAAATCGTTCGCATCACAGCCACGGCACCTACGATCGATCCGACATCAACTACCCAAGGCATCACGATCGATTCCAGCTATCTCAACAACATTCCTGTGCCTGGCCGAACGTTTGCTGATGCACTCGGGGCGGCAGCTGGGTCGCAGAACGACGGCTTTGGTACGTCATTTTCGGGTTCGTCATCGCTCGAGAATCAGTATTTTGTCGACGGGAATAATACAACTGGACTAGCCTTTGGCAGCATTGGATCGCCCGTGATCAACGACTTCATTCAGGAGATTGAAGTCATTACCGGCGGCTATAATGCGGAAATCGGTCGTGCCACGGGCGGCGTGATCAACGTCGTTACCAAGTCCGGAACCAACGAGTTCAAAGGCTCCATTTTTGGCTACTACCAGCCCGGGTTTCTCACCGCGGCCACGCAGAGGGCGCCCATCAATTCGACATCGATCGATGCCGTCGCCAACACGGCCTATAACGCCGACGTTGGATTTGAACTCGGTGGGCCCATTGTGAAGGATAAGCTTTGGTTTTTCGTAGGCGTTGCGCCGCAGTTTGCAGCAGTTGATATCACGCGGACGATCAAGCGCCAGACCGACTGTCGCACGACGGCCGATCCATCCAATGGCATCGCCGCAGGAAGCATCCCCGGCCTGTCGACGTGTGAAAAACAATACGGCGATTCGATACCGGATGTCGATCCGCGCACTGGATTCTACATTACCGATACGATCGACGCGGCGACAGAGGTGCGCACGAGCACGAGCCGTACCTACAACGTGCTCGGCAAACTAAACTATGCAGTGACTCCCGAACATCAAGGCCAATTGTCCGCGCAGATTTTGCCGCAATCGACTCGGGCTCCAGGGATTTTCGGCCCTGCGGTCGCAGGAACCGCCCTTGCATCCCTGACGACGGATGTGTCCGGAAAGTGGACCTCAAAGTTTAATGACAATAAGACCGAAGTGGCAGCAATCGTTGGCTACCACCGCGATTCCGTGGAGTCCAATAGCCTAGACCCTACCAACCCAGCCTACGGAAACAGCCAGCCGCGCCAGGTCCTGATCGATGGCGATCTCAATCGGTGGGGGCCGGGCTTTGGAGAGTCCGCGGCTACCAATAGCTATGTGGGTTGCAAAGATGGCGCACCCACGTCAGCCGACCCTTATCCGTTTATTCCCAACTGTCCGATGCGGACTCGACCGTACGTGATTGGTGGTCCTGGCGCGATCATCAATACGACCGAACAACGTCGCAGCGCGCGCTTGTCCGCCACCCACCGCGTCAAGGCCGCCGGAAGTCATGAAATCAAGGCTGGCCTCGATGTGGAAGACGATCGATTCGAAAAAGCGCGATTATTTAGCGGCAACGATGCGACCAACGGGGGTGTGTTCATTCAAAACAACGTCGGAGGCGGTATCGTTTCGCTTACCCGCTGGGTCCAGCTTGCCGGGATGGACAGCACGGATCCCAGATTCGACAACGAATGTCGATCGACTTCCACCGTGGCGGGACCGCTAGATCGGCCCAAAGCGTTTCGCTGCGATTTTCTCGGTGGGTCGGTGGGTTCGCTCGGAACGCAAATCTCCGGCAGTACCTTGAATTGGGCGGCCTACCTGCGCGACTCGTGGCAAATTCGCCCCAATCTTACGCTTAACGCAGGCGTCCGTTACGAGGAACAGCGCTTGCGCTATGCCGACCACCTGCAACACACTACGGATCCGCTTACCCAGGAGCCGCTCGGTACGAATGCGTTGGTGCTTCGAGGAAATATAGCGCCGCGCGTAGGGGTGCTTTACGACTGGACCCAGGAAGGTCGCTCGAAGGTATTTGTTCACTGGGGCCGTTTCTACGAGTCGATTCCAATGGACATTAACGACAGATCGTTTGGCGGCGAGGTAGTTTACGAACAACAGTTTAGTTCTCAGGGAGCAGGCAGTCAGTACGGACCGGGTGGGGCGTGTGGATCGCCTACCGCCGGACAGGCATCGAAGATCGGTGGACCAGATGGCATTGGCTGTGCCGCGAATGCCGATGCAATGGGAGATCGCCGCGAGCGCTTAATCGGTGCGCGCGGCGTTTTGATTGCTCCTGGGGTCAAGTCGCAGTACCTGGATGAGATCATCGCAGGGCTTGAATATGAGTTGCTCGAGGATGTCAAAGTAGGCGTATCGTTCCAGAATCGACGGCTCGGACGCGTAATCGAGGATGTGTCCTCGGATGGCGCGGCGACGTACGTGATCGCCAATCCCGGCGATTGGTCGGATGAAGAAGATCGAAGACTCCAAGCGCGCATCGATCGCGCGGACGACCCCGTAGTAAAGCAACGGCTTGTCGACGAACAGAAATTGTTTCGAGGCATCAAGATTTTTGACAAGGCGCGGCGCGACTACAGCGCGTTGCAATTTACGTTAACGCGCCGGTTCTCCAAGCGGCTGTACTTACAAGGGAGCTACACCTATTCGCGAACGCAAGGGAACTACCCAGGCCTAATCTCGTACGACAATGGTCAAGTCGATCCTAACATTTCGTCGCAGTTTGACCTCGTAGAACTACTGGCAAACCGCGTCGGCGCATTGCCACAGGACCGCCCTCACTACATCAAGCTGGACGGCTACTACGCGTTCGACCTGGGCCGCGCGGGCGATCTG
The DNA here is from genome assembly GCA_964419605.1 of uncultured Kofleriaceae bacterium. Classification (GTDB taxonomy): domain Bacteria; phylum Myxococcota_A; class Polyangia; order Haliangiales; family Haliangiaceae; genus JABFXX01. The sequence continues at coordinate 34,094 of CAYQQM010000042.1, forward strand.
ACCGTTGGCATGCGTTATCGCGCCTTGTCTGGGGTTCCGCAAAACGCGCTGGCAGCGCACTACTTGTACGGAAGCAACGAGGCATTTCTGCTTCCGCGCGGGGAATTCGGCCGTACAGACTTTGACCACGGCGTCGACCTTCATGTCGGATATCGACGTTCTTTGTATCGCGCCGTGAAGCTCGAGGTGTTTCTTGACGTGTTTAACGCCTACAACCGTCAAGGCACGTTTTCCGTCGATGATACGTACGCGCCGCAGTTTCGCATCTCCTCGGTAAGAGCAGACGGGATGCCCGGTCGGGAGCAGAATGCGAATCCCGTTTCGGGGGGGACCTACGAGGACCTTATCTGGGTGAAGTCTCTCGACACCAATGGAGTGGAGAGCGCTGAGCCGCTCGGCCGCAATCCAAACTTTCACAATACCACGTCGCGCTACGCTCCCTTGTCGGCCCGGCTCGGCGCCCGGCTACAATTCTAATGTAATGTAGTATAACGACTGCCTCCCACCGCCGTGTCAGGTGGCCATGCTACGAACCTCCGCGAATGGACCGCGCTTTCCTCAACCCCGAACAGCTGGCAGCCGTTGAGCACGGTGATGGTCCGCTGATGGTTCTGGCGGGTGCCGGAACCGGAAAAACGCGTGTTTTGGTCCATCGCATCGCGCACCTGGTCGATACCGGCGCGGATCCGCGTCGGATTCTTGCGGTCACTTTCACGAACAAGGCGGCGGGTGAAATGCGGACGAGGCTGCGCGGACTGCTTGGCAGCCGGGCCGATGCGATGTGGATCGGCACCTTCCACGCTACGTGTGCTCGCATTCTGCGCAAGCACGGCGAGGCCGTAGGGTTGACGCGAAGCTTTGTGATCTTCGACGACGACGATCAAATACGACTCGTCGAGAAGTTATTGAAGGAAACTGGACTCGACGATAGGGTTTCAGCGCGAACGATCCTTTCTTTTATCGATCGCGCCAAGAATCGCGGCGTCGATCCAACGTCGATCCGGACCGGGGCTTTCGACGACGTGGTCGATGCGATTTACCCGCTGTACCAGTCGCAGCTCAGCAAAGAAAACGCGGTGGACTTTAATGACCTGTTGTTGAAAGTGGTTGCGCTCCTTGAGCGCAGCGACACCGGGGGCAGTCTGGCGGTCAAATTTAGCCACGTGCTCGTAGATGAATTTCAGGACACCAATCACGTGCAATACGGTCTTGTCCGCCGACTTTCTTCCGCCACGCGGAACTTAACCGTGGTGGGAGACGACGATCAGGCGATTTATGCATGGCGTGGTGCGGAGCCGCGAAACTTGCTCGATTTTGGGCGCGACTTTCCAGATGCGACTGTCGTGAAACTGGAGCACAACTATCGATCGACGCAGGTAATTCTCGATGCTGCCAACGCCGTGATACGGCACAATTGCGATCGCCACGAAAAGGCGTTGTGGACGCAGCAGGTGGGTGGCGATCCGGTGGAAATGTATCAGGCTGGCGACGAGCGAGGCGAGGCTGTGTTTGTTGCGCAAACGATTCGGACGATGCTCGATGCGGGGTCGTTGTCAGCAAGCGACATCGCGATTTTGTATCGGACCAACGCGCAGTCGCGAGTGCTCGAGGAGCATCTGCGAGCCGCCCGGATCCCGGCGAAGGTCGTAGGTGCAGTGTCATTTTTTGAGCGCAAAGAGGTCAAAGATGTGGTTGCCTACCTGCGCATTTTGGGCAACCCGGCCGCCGATTCTGCGCTTGAGCGCATTATCAACGTCCCTCCCCGCGGGCTAGGCGACACCTCGCTCGACCGGCTACGTGCAGCACGGGCGAGTGATGGTGGCTCCATGTTGAGCGCTGTGCGCGCGGGTGCGCGCGGCGAGGTGTCGGGGCTGGGCTTAGCTCCGCGGAAGAAGTTACAGGCCTTTGCCGAGCTTCTCGACGGCCTGGGCGATGTCATTGCGCAAGGAGCTTCCGTGGCGGAGACGATCATCCAGATTGTCGATCGCAGCGGGATGCGCGCCAAATTGGAAGCTGATGGGGGAGCTGAAGCTCGCGACCGCCTCGACAACTTGGCCGAACTTGTCACATTGGCATCGGACTTTGACGATGAAAGTCCGGAGCCGCAGAGCATCGACGCTTTCTTAGAGCGCATCGCGCTTGCGGTTCCGGCCGATCAGGTAGCGGCCGGGGCAGCCGTCATGTTGATGACAATCCACGTAGCCAAAGGGCTCGAGTGGCCGGTCGTATTCATCACTGGAATGGAAGATGGATTGTTTCCGTCGCTGCGCGAGCGGGACGGCGTTTCCGAAGATGCCCAGTTGGAGGAGGAGCGGCGGTTGGCCTACGTCGCAATGACGCGGGCACGTCGGAACTTGTTTCTCACGCACGCGCGGACTCGCCGGGTATGGGGAGAGATTCGACTGCAGGGGCCCTCTCGGTTTCTTAACTCGCTAAGCGGGCTTTTGACCCCGTCCCGTCCGGGCAGTGGGAAGCGGCCGCCGCCTATCATAGACGGCAATTGGCCGGATCCTGCGCCGCGGCGTCTGGGGCGGGGCAGTATCAACGAGTTCGATCAGCGGGTTCAGGATGACGAGCCGGTATTTCAAGTCGATGAGATTCGAACCGAATCGGCGGTTCCGTTTCGCACGGGCGACTCTGTCAACCATTCGTTGCTTGGCGTTGGCCGTGTAGTTGCCGTTTCTGGAAATGGCAAGACCTTGAGAGTCATCGTTGACTTTCCACGCGCCGGACGGAAGACCGTACTGCCAAACTTCTTGTCTACGGTCGACGAGCAGTTGAACTAGTACCTCGCGTGCGCCAGGAAAGCCTGATTGAGGAGGAAGCATGTAGC
>CAYQQM010000043.1:0-36364 GCA_964419605.1 uncultured Kofleriaceae bacterium
TACGAGCATAGGTCAGGGCCTTCCGCGTTACGGCCCTTTGAACTCGTCGGCGCCCGCGCCCGAATGCCTAGCTCCAAGTTCCAACACGTGGTGTGCGCATCGCCCCAGTGCGACCACGATGCTGCTCAAGGGTCATAGAAGGGTCATAGGTCGAATGAACCAGGAAGTGCGGACAAGCAGGAGTCCGTCCGATTTTCTATAAGTTGCGAATACTTAGGCGTTTCACTCCTCGGTTCACGCGGGTCCCAAGAATGCAAGCCCATGATTCGCGATATGGACAAGTTCTGTCCGAATCCCGGACAGACGCGGAGCAAACACCGCGGCGCGGTCGCGCCACACTCGAGCCGCATTATGCGCCAACCGCCGCGAGCCACGGCCGGCCAGCCGTACGATCAGCGGCGGCAACGACGCACAAACTCGTGCCCGCCTGGTGTTGGCCGTGTTGGCCACGCCAGAATTCACCTCCAGAGTCCGAAACGTTCGCATGTGGAGAGGTATCCCCAGCGGGTGGAGATCGTTGCGCAATTTCGTTTTTGTTAATGAATTTGCACCGTTAGACGCGGTGCCCGCGGTGACCGCTGCGCCAACCGCATCGGGAGACTGCGCGGCGGCGCCTCGACGCGTTCGCCTCAAAACAGCGCCCCGTCAGGACTATAAGGCCACCCGAATCCCGCTGGAGTTTGCGTCCGTAGATCCGCTACTGTTCCCCGGGGCTGTGCGCTACGATTAAGAATGCTTCAGGCTCACGTTATCTCGGACCCTGCCATCATGATGGGGAAACCTGTCATCGGCGGTACCCGCGTCACTGTGGAGGTCATCCTAGAGAAACTCGCCGCCGGGGAGTCCATCGAACAGGTCGTTGCTTCACACCCCCGACTCACCGCGGAGGCCGTCCGAGCCGCACTGGAATTCGCAGCGAAGGCACTGCGCGCCGACGTGGTCTATCCCCTCAACTCGGAGACGGGGGATGTTTCTGGCGGATGAGAACGTCGACCGTGAAATTGTCGATCGGTTGCGCCGCGATGGTCACGACGTCGTTTGGATCGCCCAGTTTGCACCAGGCATCACCGACGATGAAGTGCTCCCACTGGCAAGCGCCAACCAGCGCGTACTTGTCACTGCCGATAAAGACTTTGGTGAGCTGGTGTTTCGACAGGGAAAGGCGAATGCCGGAGTGATATTGCTTCGGGTCGCGGGCACAACTGCATCGAAAAAGGCCGATATTGTCGCGCGCGCAGTGAGAATGCACAGCGCCGCCATGCGCCGAGCCTTCTCGGTGATTTCGATACGCCAAGTCCGCATCCGTCGTGGCGTCGAATAGCTGTCGAGAGCGTAACTTTTTTGTCAATACATTAGCGCTGTTGCGCGACGCCCATGGACGAGCGCACTTCTATCTCACTGCGATCGATTTCGATCGCGACCTTCTGAGCGAGGCCATCCTTGGCGAGCTCACCGGAGGTCCAACCCAACGAGACCCCGACCACTTCTTGCCGAACCAAGTTTGTCCAGTTCCTACACTCGACTGCCGCTTCGCACACGTACCCAGGGGCTATGCGGCGCGCCGACGACGTTTTCGCGATGCCGGCATTGCCTCGCGCAGTTGAACGAGAGCGGCGAGAGCGGCATTCACAGCCCTGTCGCTGCCAAACTGCTCGTAGATTTCTGGCCGCAGTAACACAGCCTTGGCAGTGCGCAGTTTGCCGGCCCAGCGACCTCTTCTAGCTCGCGTCCAATCGTAACGCGCAAGCGAGGTCTCCGCTGGTCTATTGGTTCTCTTCATATTTCCTCCGCTGCACCGGCGACGCGCGGCATCGATGATCGCGCGGACAACGATCTCGTTCTCGAACATTGCTTTGACGGCCTCGAGAAAGTAGCGAACGTCGAATTCAGAAGTCGCACCAATGGCGGGGTCCATGCTACGCCGCACGAGTACTGTGGTTAGTGCGTACTCAAGAACGGCACGCAGCTTTGTATCCTCGATCGACTCGATGAACTTCGTCGCCTCCTCGTATCGACTCACGGACGGGGTTTCGCTCACTGGGCACCTCTACTCACGCGGGATCTTGTCGCGAAACTCGCCGAGACGTGTTTCCCAGACTCGCGCAAGGCTCCCGTCGAATGGAAACTTCTTCAGATAGGACATTCCGCGATCGATATGTCGTTCAGCTGACTCGAGGTTACCATCCTCGATCTCCAACCGTGCGAGGTACCGGAGCGCGAGCGCAACAGGAGCAATTGCGTCTGCGGCTTCGTACAGTTCAACCGCCCGCAAAATCGTTGTTTTTCCCGCAGAAGGTTCTCCCCGTCCGATCTGCCGAGCCGCAATGTTCATCAACCCCAAGGCTGCCCATTTTCTGTGGCCCTGAGCGAGGGTCACGTCGATAGACTGCAAAAGCAACGGTTCGTCTATTTCAAGTTCCAAAAGATCCCGAGCTTCGCACCACAAAATGCCTGCGACTGCACGAGAAAGCGAGTCGACGCGATCTTCCGGAGCATCAAGAATAGCCCGAGTATGAGTCGTAGATGCCTCTGTACGACCCAACCCAAACTCGTGTTCGGCGACGTCTAAGTGTGCGTGCGCCCATCCGGTCCCTGAGCCTCGCTCGATGATTTCAGTGTAAAGCTTTATCGCCCCAGCTGGATCCTTCCTGAGAACATCTCGAGCAGCGGCGAGCACTTCGTTTGTTTTGGCTGCATTCATCGTGGTGCTCTGTAGTTCGGGTTCGGGATCATCTCGCCGAACACAAGGCGGTGGCCGCGCTCCGTTATCTTCATCGCGCCGATGATTCGTTCTCGTGGAATACTCGCGAGTACGACTTGCTCGTGTTCCCCGGGCATCGGGTTGTTGCCGAAGGTACCGTCTGGCTTAGGCACACGGCCGTGCAGCTCTGCGTTTAGGTCCCAAGAAGGCGTGCCGTCAATCTTGTAGACCCAACCGCCGTCGGTTGCCCACGCTGCGGCGCCAGTTCTTCCGTCTGGTGAAATGTACGTTGTCGTCCCGCGAAAAGCAGAATCGCCTGGCTGCATCACGGGATCGTATAACCGTGTGTTCCCGCCGCGCCCCGGTAAGCCCTTCTCAAAAGCAACTTCGGGTGGAATCTCGAATGTTCCGTGAAAGAGTTCACCGCCGTACACGGTAGGCGGAATCGCTTTGCCATTTGGCAGAATCGCTCTTGGTTCCCGGTAAACCGAGGGCGCAGTCTTGCCAAGTGCGCGAGCGAGTTCGGTTTCCAGCGCGTCGACGCTGTGCTTGGGACCGCCCGAGGCGACGAGTTGGTCGAAGTGCTTCACCGCGGCGTAGTGATCGCCGCTGGCAAGTGATGCCTCACCAAGGTCGAGCAAGTCGCGCTGTGGCGCCTGCAGTGCGCGCAGATCGAATCCCGCCTTCTCAGCTGCGACGGCCAGCGGCGGACTCGGCTCTCGAAAGGGTCCGGCGATCGGCGACTCGACAGCCCGAGCCTCCTCAGCCGCACCTGCGACCGATTTGCGACTGCTGCGATTGGCCAGGGCGCCAAATCTCGCGCCGATACCGCCGCCGAGCAACATCGCGGTGACGTAGTCCTGCATCGACGACGCGCCGTGCTGCGTGCCGGCGATGTAGTTGTTGTACGCGTCTGAGGTCGCCACTGTGGTCCCGGCCCCGAGGGAGCCGGCGGCGGCACCGCCGGCGAGGGCGCGCCCCGTCGATACCGTCGCCGCTGCGCCCCGTACCGCTTTGTCCGCCACGCCGGAGCTAAGTGTGGACACAATCGTCGTGACCGCGGTGCGCATCGCCGCGTGGGCTCGCGCATTGCTCGCCTCCGACTCCGACGTACTGCCCTGCGCCCGCTCGTCGAGCGCTTGACCGTACTCGTCGGCGCCCAGGTCGCACTTTCCGCCCTGCGGCCGGGCGTCACCGTCGATGTCCTCGCTGTTGCCACAGTCCAATGCGTCGCGAATCGTACCCGCAGGCGTTGCAGCCGTCAGGTGGTAGTCGGTCGCGCTTCGGAATCCAGGGTTTGGCGCGGTCAGAACGGACTTGCCGTACGTACAGTCGCCGTCCGTTTGCGGCGCTTGCGAGTTTGCGCCTTTCGCGTTCCGAAAGATCACGTTGCCCTGTCCCGTCGCTAGCCCTTTCGGTTCCCCACTCCGGTCCGGGGGGGGGGAATCCGGACTCCGCTCCGGTTTCGGACTCTAACTCATTGATGCAATTCGTCGCGATCACACCCCTTAGACAAGCGTGTCTGGGCGGAAATTGCGTTTCACTGTACAATCCTCAAAATGAGCGCGGCGCGGAAAAATGCCACGTACCAGGACCTTCTAGCGGTACCGAGCCACCTAGTGGCCGAGATCCTGAATGGCACGCTCTACACTCATGCTCGGCCAGCAACGTTGCATTCTCAGGCAGCCTCCGTCCTCGGTGAAGAGCTAGGCCCACCGTTTAAGCGCGGCCGCGGCGGCCCAGGTGGGTGGATCATTCTTGATGAACCCGAACTTCATCTTGGGCGGGACATCGTTGTTCCCGATTTAGCGGGTTGGACACGACAGCGAATGCCGGAACTGCCGGACGCTCCCTATCTTGATATCGCCCCGGATTGGGCATGCGAAGTATTGTCGCCGTCCACGGTGAAGACGGATCGCGCGGAGAAACTGCCCATCTATGGCGTCCATGGCGTCGGTCACGTTTGGCTCATTGATCCAGACGCTCACATACTCGAAGTCTTTCGCCTCGATGGCCGCACCTTCCGAGTCATTTCCATCCATCGCGATAGTGACAAGGTTTGCGCCGAACCGTTTGAAGCATTTGAACTCGACCTATCTCTGCTTTGGGCACGATAACAGTCAGGGATAGGCTTTCCAATCCACGAACTGCAGCGCCTCGGTTGGTGAGGGGCTCGAGGCCCTGAAACCGTAGACGCATGAAGCCGTAGGCTTGCGTTTGGGTTTCTGCAATGGCATTGATATTGCCGCCCGTTTCGCCGCGCTGTCCGCGACCTCATAGGCTCGCTCGTAGCGACCGATTGCCTCTCCCCTCCGCTGGAACTCCGCGCTGACTACGTGCGTACTCGACGCCTCTTCAAAGGTGACATGGAGAAGCGTTGCGGATTGAAACGGTACTCGCTTTATCGTATGTTTATCGTATGAACAAAAAGGCCATTTCGCTGACGCTCGACCCGGAGAATGTCGCCTGGCTGGAAACGCGTGCGAAAAAGCTGGGACTGCGAAGCATCAGCGAGGCCGTCGACCGACTCCTGTCCGCTGTTCGAAATCCGTCGCTTGCTCCGAAGCGTTCGGTGGTTGGAACGGTGAAAATCGCGAGTGAAGATCCGGGCTTGCTTGCCGCTGACGACTACATTCGCAGCCTGTTTGGGTCGCTGAACCACCCCCGGTGGGCGAAACGGATGAAATGAGGATAGCTGTCACCGATACCCATGCGCTGGTGTTCTTCGCAGCCGGTTCAAAAAAACTCTCGAGGTCGGCCAGGACGTATTTTGCGGCTGCCGAAGCCTCCGAGGCTACGATCTACGTACCCTCGATAGTGCTTTGGGAGATGTCATTGCTCATGCGTGGGCACAAAATCGACCTTGGACGCTCCATTCGGAAATTCGCCAGGGACTTGTTCAGCAATCCAAGTTTTCAATTTGTGGGGCTGTCGGAGGAGCACTTGTATATCGCCGATGAGCAGCGCCCCAACGCCGATCCGTTTGACGCGCTGATATGCGCAGTGGCGATCGATTTGCGCCTACCGCTTATTACGCGAGACGGAGACATCGAATCGAGCGGGTTGGTCGAGGTTATTTGGTAGCAGCGGCAGGAGTAGTCATTCCGATCTCGAAATGGTGGCGCTGGTCGCCGGGGGTAACACTGCCTTGGCGGTGCGCCGGTGGTCGGCCCAGTGACCTCTTCTAGCTCGCGTCCAGTCGTAACGCGCAAGCGAGGTCTCCGCTGGTCTGTTGGTTCTCTTCCGTAAAGTCATCGGAATTCTCCGCTCACGGCGCTTTGTACTCGTCTGCGCCAAGGTCGCACTTTCCGCCCTGCGGGCGGGCGTCGCCGTCGATGTCTACTTGCCCGGCGCAAGTAAATGAGTCGCGAAGGATGCCTGCCGGCGCGGCTAACGTAAGGTGGTAATCCGTGTCGCTGACGAATCCGGGAGTCGGCGGGGTCGTCACCAGCGAATTGCCGTAGGTGCAGTAGCCGCCCGTTTGAGGATTGCTCGCAACTCCCCCAGTATTGCGAATAATCACGTTATTGGGTGCGTCGAACGCGCCAAAGCACATGACTCCACCCGAGCGATTTTCATCAAACTGATCGGTCCTTCGTCGATTGTCGGCAATCGTATTGAATTGCAGCGTCCAATCGGACGAGTCGCCTTGAAGATCGGGGATCTCGATTCCACCGACCCCGGAAGTTGCGGTCCCATTCTGGACGATAAAGTTGTTGGCGATCGAAAATGCGATCGGCATCATAAGACTCAGGCCGCCGCCAGCGTTGCTGTCGATGGTCGACTGCTTGATCGCGGTCTTGCTGCTGTCGGACAAGACCCCAAGCCTGCCGTTGCTCGCGATGACCGACTGAGCAACGGTCAGGTTGGCCTTTTCTGCCAAGATGCCGTGGGCTGAATTACTACGAATCGTCGACTGGCTAATGGTGACCGTGCTGTTTTGCGCGACGACGCCGCTGTCCCCACTTCCGATGATCGTCGATTGCGCGACCGTTGCGGCACCGCCTTTCTCCACGTGCAGCCCTGCGAGCGCGTTGTTGCTAAGCGTGACGCGTTGCAGAGATAGCGTCGCCTTGGTGTCGATCGGCAGCCAGATGCCCACCCCAGACGGACCGGTCGCCCCGGAAATCTCGAGATCAAAAATCTCCACTTGTGAACTGCCATCGACCTTCATCACAGGACCGGGCGTGTCCCGAGTGAGCTTGGCACCGGGCTCGGCAAGAATCGTCAACTTCTGATCGGTGATTCTCGCCGCATCCTTACCAACCGTGGTTTCACTCAGCTTGATGTACGGCCGTTCGGTAGCTATCGCCGCTTCCACCGCGAAGCACGGCGAGGATTGCTTGCACAACGTGCCGCTCCCGCTCGGATCCACGTAGGCCACCTCCAAACCCGTACTGCATGAATTGTCCGGTAGGCACACGCGCGAAGCGCACTGGCTATGCATGGTGCACGGATCGCCTCCGGGTGGAACGTAGTCCGGATTCGGTACCGTACAATTCGCTGCGGCGAGCGCGGCACTCGCCAGACCCACCACTTGAGCTATGCGAAGACCGATCATATCCATGCTCAGTTCGGTCGATATTCATCCGCGCCGACATCGCAATTGCCCTTTTGCGGCCGCGCATCGCCATCGAAGTCTACGGTGGTTTCGCCGCAGGCGGCTTGGTCAACAATTGTGGCAGGCGAACTGGCCGTAAGGTGGTAGTCATACGGCGGCGACTCCGGATGCGCGAATGCCGCCGCATTGTCGCCCGGGCCGACAACGAACGAATTTCCAGGGTTGCCTCTTGAGTTAACCTGCGGGCTGTCCGGAGCCATTCCGGTGTTCCGCGCGATCAGATTATTTGGAATCTTAATGCCCGTAGCTGAACCAAAGAAGTCAATTCCAGCGACGGTGGCGAGCTCAGAAGCATTATCCGCAACGGTGTTGAATTCAAATCGGCTGTTTCCGCTTGGGTCAGGAGAAATCCACACCGAAGCACTGCCTTTATCCTTGTTGCGAACGATGAAGTTGTTCGTCACGTGAAACGTCCCGCCAAAGCTCAGCGCAATACCGGTGTTGCTACTGATTGTGGACCGCGTGAGGCGGAAGGTATCCACGTATGCGCCTATACCGCCTTGGACATTGTTGTTAATCGTCGACTGATCGATATCGAGACGAATTCCTTTTCCGGTGTAGCCGGTAAGCACTCCGTAATTGTTGTAGCTGATCGTCGTTAGACGGACGACCGCATTTCCGCTGTCTCCGATCCCCAGCCCGGACCCGTTACTACTCAGTTTCGACTCCGTGACCTTTGCAGTGCCGCCATCGATGTGCAGGCCGTCGCCAATGTGGTTACTGACCAGAACTCGCTGCAACGACACCATGACGGTGCTACCGCGCTCCAGCGAAATGCCGTGCGCAGTCTTTGGATCACCACCGGTCGCACCGATGAGCTCCAGGTCGAACAGGTCCACCTGCGACGTGCCCGCGACCTCGATCAACACACCTGGAGCACCTCGGGTGAGCTTGGCGCCAGGACTACCCAAAACGGTCACGTTTTGATTCGTGATCCGAATCGTCTCTCCGGTGACGCTGGATCCCGTCATCCTTACGTAGGGCCGCTTGGTACTCAACGCCACCTGCAGCGACGGACACGGCGCCTCTTTGGTGCATTCCATGGCGTCAGTCCCCATTGGATCGACATACGCCACGTCGGTCGCCGCTGCGCATGACGAGTCGGGCAGACACACGCTCGAGCCGCAGTCGCTGTGCTTTGCGCACGCCGGCGGCCCAGCATCGTCGCTGGGAGACTGCTTATCCTTCGACACGGTGCAGGCCGCCAGCAGCGCGGCAATCGACGTGAAAGCTGTCGATACTAGTTGGATTGATAACTTTGTCATGATTTCGCCAGCCTCTCTCGTTAGCGGGTTGCAAGCGCCCCTTGGCTCGGATTCGGTGAAATCAGGCCGGTACTGCGCAGACCGCCTGGAACGGTGTTGACCCGGATGCGGCCAAATCCTCCCCCGCCGTGACCGGCAAACGCAGGGCGGCTCGTTCCATCGTCGACGCTTTGCCCATTTTCAGCTCCGATCGTACCGGCTCCGCCATTTCCACCGCGGCCCAAGAGTTGGCCATCCCCTGGGTTACTGCTACCCGGTCCGCCAGCCGCTGGCGTCGCATCTAACCGGCCGTTCTCTGCAGCACCCAGTTCCAAGCCCCCAATTCCCCCACCGCCGTTAGCCACGACGCCACCCGAAACCACCACAATCGGCGATTCGAGAAGAATGCCGCCGCCCGAACCCCCACCGCCTGTGTTCCAGCTGCCGTTCGCCGCAATTGTGCCGCTGACAACGATCTGAGTTCGGCTGACCAGCTGAATTGCACCACCTCCCGCGCCGCGGGTACGGTACCCGATACCTCCGTTGCACCCACCCCGTAGCGGAATGAGCGATTCGTTACCGGTCACTTTGCCGCCGAGGGCTCCGGGTGCGTCGCCAAAACCGGCGCGCTTGGCCGTTCCACCTGAACCGCCCGGTGACCCAAAACCGCCTCCTCCGGCGCCTCCCGTAAGGCCCGGTCCGCTGCGTTGATCTCCGCCGTCGCAGACGTAGTCGCCAAACGCTCCTGCTCCGGCGGTGTGGAACTTGGCTGACGCGGCAAATATCCCGGTGACCTTCGCGTCGCCGTGACTAACGATGGCAAGCGCGTGCCCTCCCGTCACAGTCACATGATTCGCAATGAAGCTGCGGACGATGAAGACGCGGACCGTGGGCCCACCGGGCTGGGTCAGCGTTTCGCTCTTTACCGCGACCGACGCATAGTCTGCGGTGACAACTCCGGTATCCGTATCAATCGTGGCGGAGTTGCCGAGATTGAGATCCGACTGGCCAATGGTCTGGTCGAGAAACGTCGCCAGGCCGTTCGATGGAAGCAAATCGGCGCACCGCAAGTCCGCTGCTACGCAACCTAGCGCGCATGCCTCTTTCAGCTCGGCAGTTCCGTTGCCGTTGCAGCGAACCAGCGAACCCGCTTCGCATCGCACGGCTTGGTTTGCGGTGCAAAGCGGAGGACCATCGCTTGGAGCATCGATCGACCCAGAGACCGCTCCGTCCGCGGATGCGTCACTCGGTGGACGCCGACCGCTGGGATTGGGCGTGGTGCAGCTGGCTGCAAAGAGCAGGATGCATACGGTTTGGTGGGCGCTTTTGTGCGTCATAGTGGGAGTATCGGCCGGTGCGAATCAGAGTTGCGTAATATTTTTCGTAAGTAGTTATATGCAGTTGCGCCGCAGCGCGGGCTACGGGCGATATTCATCGGCCCCGAGGTCGCACTTTCCGCCTGGGGATCGAACGTCACCATCGATGTCGGTCATAAAAGCATCGCAAAGCACGACGTCTCGGATGACCAAGGGAGTTGCACTCGTCAGATGAAAGTCATCAGTTGTAGACAGCCGGAATCCAGGGTTGGTCGATGGGTCGATGACCGTAGGTGCTATGCAGCCTGTGCCGACCGTCTGTGGGTTACCGGCGCCGCCGGAGTTGCGGAGGATCAGGTTTGTCTCGAGGGCAGCGGTTCGACCGGCGCCGTCGCAACGAATACCGCCGGACTGCGCGGCCACTCCACCGGCTTGGTTGTCAGCGATAGTGTTGAATTTGATCACGTTGTATTGATCATTACTGAGATCTGCGTTTATGCGCGGGACAACATGGACACCCCCAACATCTGAGGTCGCCGACCCGTTCTTCACGATGAAGTTGTTTGAAAAATGGAACGACTCGTCCGAGCTAAAATACACGCCGCCCAGCCGATTTCCGATGATGGTCGATCGAGAGACCTCGGGTCTTCCCATGTCAAAAGCGGCGATTCCGTAACCTAGATTGTCCTTAATCGTAGAGCGCACCATTTCCAGTTTTCCCCCATTGATCAGCACGCCACTGCGCTCCGTTTTGCTGATTGTAACGCGCTGTAGCGAAACGGTTGACCCTGCGTGGCCCATCACCTCAATTGTGACTCCGAAAGTACTGCTACCAGGGATACTGCTGATTTCGAGATCGAAGATAGTCACTTGAGATCGGCTGATGTCGATTGCCGCAAGACCGGAGTCTCCGAGTAGCTTGGCTTGTGGATCAGCGAGGATCGTGACCGCTTGGCCCACGATCTGAGCGCTACCTCGAGTTTCACCGGTCATTTTGATGTAAGGCCGCTTCGTGTCCAGCGCGGCGCGAAGCGTGACGCAGGGTGTTGCTTGGTCGCACGTCGGATTGTCCGCACCTCTCGGATCCACATAGGCGACGGCGCTTGCACTGGCGCAAGAGCCGTCGGCCAGGCATGCGCTGGACCCGCATTCGCTGTGCGCCATGCAGCCGTAACAGGTGTTGTCCGCGTGGCAGACGGGACTGGTACCGGTGCAAGCCCTAGAGTCCGTGGCAGTGCAGATTACGCATTGCCCGGTCTGGGTATCACAGACGGTGGTCGGAGCCGGGCAGGTCGCTGGGCATGTCTTGGGGCTGGCGTCCGAGTCTGACCCGCCATCGTCCCCCGGGCGACGGGAGTTCGGATTCGGCGTTGTGCAGGTCGCCGCCAGAAACGAGATCGCTACGGCATAGGGGAAGAACTTATTGGTCATGGTTCGTTTCTCGGCACAAAGGTCTGTGGGCTATGATTTTCTCTACTATTCTCATTATTTACATGTCAGTCGGTCGATACTCATCAGCCCCGAGGTCGCATTTGCCGCCCTGGGGCCGGCGGTCTCCGTCGAAGTCCTCAATCCCGGAACAGTTGACGACATTGAGGATACTGGACGGCGAGTCGGCGGTGAGATGATAGTCCGCAGGGCCAGCAAAGCCTGGGTTCTCAGGCGCGACCAACAGGGAATTGCCAACGCTGCAGTCGCTGCTGACCTGCGCACTTCCATCGCCAAGGGTGTTTCTGAAGATGAGGTTATTCGGTGCCTCAACCGTTCCCGTACACGCGATCGCACCAAACGGTCCGTCAGATCTGTTATCCACAATGGTATTGAACTCAATGGCGCTATTACTTCCAGCAGAATGGACCAATATCCCACCGGTGCCACCATTGCCTATGATAAAATTATTGACGATGTGAAATCGTATCGATCCAGGCATAATCGCAAGGCCAACCAACGTGTTGTGGCTAATCGCAGATCGGGAAATTGTAGACGAGCCCCCTGTAAGCTGAACGCCGGCGATATTTTGGCTAATCGTCGAGCGGTTGATGTTTACGCTTCCAGTGTAACTTGACGCATAGACGCCGAGACCATTGTGACTAAAAGTTGACTGAGAGAGATTCAGCACCCCTCCCCCAGAGGCAAAAACGCCCGCGTCGTTACCACTGAGCGTAGAATGAAAGACGTTGACGGTGCCGGCTTCGGCGTGAACTCCCTCGTCATTGTCGACCAATACGACGCGGTCGAGAAACAGCGTGGCAGTGGTGCCGGGCTGCATGAAGATCCCAGCCCCCACCTCAGAGGGTGACTGTTTACGCTTGGCTCCGGTGATGGTGACATCAACGAACGATACGTGAGCGCTGCCAACAACTTTCACAATACTCCCGGGAGCACTTGCAGCGAGGCGGGCGCCTGGACTGCCGAGGATCGTGACGTTCTTACTATCGATGGTTACGTTTTCAACGATCGTACCCTCCAGCTTAATAAACGGTTTTCCGATACCAAGCGCGGTGGTTAGAGAGCCGCACGGAGCGGTGGCTGTGCACCCAGTACCGTTGCCACCGTGCGCCACGTAGGCAACGTCATAACCGTCGGAACAAGAGCCGTTTGGGCGGCACACGTTGGAAGCGCACTCGCCATGCAGGCTACAGCCGCGGCAACTGTTATCGGGACCACAGATCGGTGTCGTGCCACCGCATGCTCCAGAATCGGTAGGAGAGCATTGCACACACTCGCCGCTCTCCAACTCGCACACGCCTTTGGGGGCGGCGCACTCAGATGACGAAAGACAAACGCCAACGGGATGGTAGTTTGGATTGGGGACAGTGCATCCAACTATGCACGTGGTCGCCAGTAGAACGCACAACCTCGAGTAAACGAACGGGTACGGCATGGTGGCTCACTTAGGTAACTAGGTTGAGGGTTTGTAGTATTAAGGCTTGTACTCGTCCGCTCCCAGATCGCATTTGCTGCCCGTAGGCCTGGGATCTCCATCGATGTCGGTGGCAACAGCAGGCGAACAATCGACAGCATCCACGATCACAGCAGGTGTTCGGTCGGTTAGATGGTAATCGGTGGTGAATCCGGGCTTTTCGGGCGCAGTAAGCAACGAAGCTCCAACATTGCAATCTCCGTCGACCTGCGGATCTGTCATGGGCAATGGGACCTTGTTCCGAAATATTAGATTATTCGATGCAATGACTTGCCCTCTGCAGCGAAGACCGCCTGTAACTGCCATAGATTCGTTATCTACAACCGTATTAAATGCCATGTCGATGAGTGCCATTTTACTAGGGTCTGCGGGGCCGATGCCGCCAAATAAGACAACACCGCTGAATTCCGAGGTCGGAGATCCGTTGCGGTAGACAAAATTGTTGATAAACTGAGCCGTGGCCGATGCAGAAATCGCGCTAATGAGCGCCCCCCCGGAAGAATTGTTTCGAATCGTCGACTGAGATATATGGATCTTGCTATCGTTGGACAGAAGTCCTCGCCCTGAGCAGTCGCTAATGGTGACGCGCCGGAGAGTCACGCTTCCAGGATCAAGGACCTCGGCGACCAATCCATGCGCCCTATCCCCAGTTGCGCCGGATATCTCGAGATCGAAAATCGCAACTTGAGACCTGCCGAGGATGACGATGATGCTGCCCGGTCCTCTGCCTGTGATTTTGGCCCCGGGGTCAGCAAGAATGGCGACAGTTTTATCGACGATGGTCACGCTGTCGACCACGGTACCGCTCACCTTGATGTAGGGTTGTTTCCCAAGCGCGGAACTCAGCGTGGCACAGGGCGTTTCCCTTGCGCATCGAGGATTATCCGTACCCTGGGGATCGACGTACGCAACGTTGGATCCGTCAGAGCAAGAACCGTCCGGCAGGCAGACGTTGGATCCACATTGATCGTGAGTCGTGCAGCTAACAGGCCCAGCATCGGGCTGGTTCGAATTCGCGTTACCGCACGCGCTCAAAAGCAGCAGCGAAACCACGGCGGAATAGGGGAAAAGATAGGTCATAGCGGTGTTAATCGGTCCTCGTTCGTCAGGGTTGCACAGATCCACAAGAAATTGCGACCCGGTGGCTGTGGAGCAACTCATCGAGTGACAATGGTTCCCTTGGTCGCAGAGGGGGACACGACGCCGGTAGCGGAGAAATCGCCGGAGGCCGTGTTGATGCGGATGCGGCCGTATCCGCCACCACCGTGTCCCCCATAGTCGTAGAACCCGCCCTCGGCATCATGGGGCGGATCGCTACCCGCGCCACCGGATCCGCCGGGCCCAAATACTAGAGGCGAATTACCAGGTGTCCTGCAAAACGGGCTGCCGGGTGCTGGCCTCGCATCCAGAAGCCCCGCGTGCCCGGCACCGCAAATAATGCCGTTCCCTCCACCGCCGCCATTCGCCACCACGTTCCCTGAAATGGTAACGGTAGGCGCTTCCAATAGAATGCCGCCGCCCGCCCCGCCTCCGCTATACCCACCCTCGCCATTTGCCGCGACCCTGCCGTTTCCCAAGATCAAGATCTCGGTGCGGCTTACCAATTGCATCGCTCCGCCTCCGTTTCCGTTTGAGCTGCCCCCGTCGCAGCCTCCACGTAACGGTACAAGGGTCGGTTCGCCACTCGGGCTTCCACCAGCGGCGCCCAGCGTGAAGTGCGCTCCGCCGCTCTGCGCGAATCCGATGGCTCCAGCGCTTCCTTTCGAACCGAAACCACCTCCACCCGCACCGCCGCCTTCGCCGAGAGAGTTCTGCCCCCGACAACCCACGTCGTTAAACGCTCCCGGACCGCTAGCTCCATACCCCGACACAGAGAACACGCCATCGATCACGATGCCACCGCTGGCAACGACAGCGAACGCGCCTCGGCCCCTTACGGTCACCCCATTCCCCCTAAGGCTGCGAACTGCGAACACGCGTATCGCGGGCGTACCGGGAGGACCGGGCTGAGCGACGGTGTCGCTGTACACAGCGACGGGAACGCTAAAGACCTTCACTTCCCCAGTATCGGTGTTGATCGTTGCCGAGTCTCCGAGGTCCAGATCCGGTTGGCCACTTGCGACGGCGAAGTACTTGGCCAATCCGTTGGATGGTACGAGTTCTGTGCAGCGCAAATCGGAAGCGACGCAGCCAAGTGGACAAGACTCTTTCAGCTCGGCAGTTCCGTTGCCGTTGCAGCGAACCAGCGAACCTGCTTCGCATCGCAGTGGTTGGTTCGCGGTGCAAAGCGGCGGGCCATCGCCCGGGGCGTCAGCCGCTCCGTCCGCGGATGCGTCAGCCGGTGGCTGACGACGATTGGGATTAGGCGTGGTGCAGCTGGCCGCCAAGAGCAGAAGCCACAGGGCTTGGAGGGCGTTCTTGTACGTCATAGTGGGAGTATCGGCCACTGCGAATCGGAGTTGCGTAATATTTTTCGCAAACAATTACCTAATGTTACGCTCGGCACTGCGAACTAGGGGCGATATTCATCGGCACCGAGGTCGCATTTTCTTCCTTGCGGGCGGGGGTCTCCATCGTAGTCCTCCGCGTTGCCGGCGCAATCCACGCTGTCAAGGATCGACGGCGTAGGGGTAGCGGCGGTCAGGTGAAAATCGGTCGAACTCCTAAAGTTGAGGGTCGTAGCATCGTTTTGGACATACGAGTTTCCAGAACCACAACGACCAATTTTTTGCGTAAGCCCATTTTGGTAAAGAATGTTGTTGTTGTAGGTGAAGCTAGGCTGGTCGCAGAACACACCGCCAGCGACTGCGGCTGCGTTTGTGTCGACGAGGTTTCCCACAATCGTATTGAACTCGAGCTTACTGGCCACGCCCGCCGACGGATTGGCCTTGATACCTCCGACGTCGGAAGACAGAGTTCCATTGCCGACAATGAAGTTGTTCACAATCTGAAATGTCGTTGGGCTGTTCATGATGATTCCACCGTCCGCGTTCTTGCTGATCTCCGACCTCATAATGTTCAGTGTGCCGCCTCCAGAAGCCGTTACTCCTCCTCCGGGGTTTCCGCTGAGCGTAGACTGAATAATGTTCAGTGTGCCGCCTCCAGAAGCCGTTACTCCTCCTCCGGGGTTTCCGCTGAGCGTAGACTGAATAATGTTCAGTGTGCCGCCGGAAAGGTTGATTCCTCCGTCTTGATTGTTGATCAGCTTCACGCGGTTTAGGGACACCGTGGCTGCGTTGCCGGGTTGTAGAGAGATTCCGGATCCGCCCGTAGAACCGGAAATCTCCAGGTCGTAGATACTGACCCTTGCGGACTCGTCGACTCTGACAATGATGCCCGAGTTCGTCAGCTTGGCTCCCGGTTCAGACAGAATCGTTACCTCTTGGGTGCCCTTGATGGTTGGGCTATCGTTTATCGTGCCTGACATTTTGACATACGGCCGGTTCCTGGCGAGGGCGAGTGTGACGTTCGAACACGGCACCTTTTGGGTACAGTCCGGTCCAGTCCCCGTCGGCGCCACATACGCCACGTCCGTCCCGACCGCGCAAGCGCCGCTCGGCAAGCATGCGTTCGACGCGCATTCGCTGTGGGCAGTGCAACCGCGGCACGTGTTGTCGCTGCTGCAAACCGGGGTGGCGCCCATGCACGACGCTGCTTCCGACGTGGTGCACTGTACACAGGTGCCCTTCCCGGCTCCGCCCGACAGATTGCAGACTGGGGTTGATCCGGAGCATTCGGTGGAACCTGAGCAGGTTGCGATCGGCGCGTCGATTTCAGAGCAATTGTTGTTGGGATTGGCGCCTGCACAGTAATTGGGGTTCGAGCGGCAGCCGAATGCAGCCATCGAGATGAACGTGGCAATCGTACTAAGGACTGCGAACGAGGCTATGCGATACGATGCTTTAGGCATTAGTCAGCTCTCCCATTCAGAGGTTCACGATCCAACTGGCGACGACTTCGCGCGACCGGCTGTAGGACGGACGCAACGACTCGGCGTCCCGTTAAGGGCGCTATTTCGCTGCGGTATCCGTCGCCGTGCCATCGCCATAGGGAATCCGACTACGGAGTATCACGAGCTGCGCCCGAATGCCTAGCTCCAAGTTCCAACACGTGGTGCGGTGCGACCACGATGCTGGTCAAGGTCATAGGTCGACTCAGCCAGGAAGCAAGCGCAGACAGGGTCTACGCCAACCAGTTTTTCTACAAGTTACGAACACTTCGGCGTTTCGCTTCTCGGTTCACGCGTGTCCCAAAGAATGCAAGCCCATGATTCGCGACATGGACAAGTCCTGTCCGAATCCCGGACAGACGCGGCGCAAACACCGCGGCGCGGTCGTGCCACACTCGAGTCCCATTATGGGCCAACCGCGCCGAACCGCGGCTGCACCAAGCGGGGCCCGTGCTCACTTTACCCTAGGGCGGCTCGAGCATAACCTCTAGCCCAACGGTGAATGCCGCGAGCGCTGCCTGCGATGTTCCGTAAAGTGTGCGGTCAGGAAGACTGAACACAATACCGCTTCGCGGATCGACGAGGGCAAGGGTTTGCGGAGGTTGGTGCGTGCGAACCTGTTCCTCGGCATCAATATGCCCGCTGACCTCGGCAACGATCTGCTGATATTTTGCGTGGAAGCGGACAATATCCCTTCTATGGACGACCAAATTTTTTGGGAAGCCCCGATGCGATCAGCCAGCAGGTCCGCGTGGAAAACCTGTCGACTATCGCCTGAACAGCAGTAGGTCTGATTGCCCGGCCATAGTCAGATCGCCACTCAATAAGGGCGGTGCCGACAAGATGAATCGCCTTAGGGAAACTTTGAGATAGAAAGGCCCTAAGTTCGTCGTAAAATCTCGATAACGGCAATCCAGGTGATCACCGCAACCTAACGGGAGGCGTTTCGGAGTTGTGGCTCGCCTTTGGGCCTGGCTATCGCGTCTACTACGCTATTCGGCAATCGTAGTCTTGCTACTCATTGGCGGGGACAAGGCCTCGCAGCAGAGCGACGTTAAGAAGGCCCTTCAGATCGCGAAGCAATTGGAGGAATAACATGCGCAAACCAACAAAAAAGAAAACACGCGGAGGCGCGGCACTCGCCCGTTTCGACATTGCCGAGCAACTGCGCACCCCGGCCGAAATGGCTGCGTATTTGGCAGCATGGCTGGAAGAAGCGCCCAACGACGTGGCAGGCATTGCTCGCGCGTTGGGTGACGTCGCACGCGCCAAGGGCATGTCGCAAGTGGCAAAAGATGCCGGCCTGTCACGCGAGAGCCTCTACAAAGCGCTCAGCGTCGATGGCAATCCGAGTTTCGCCACAGTAACGAAGGTGATGCGGGCTTTGGGAGTACGGCTTGTGGCACGCGCAGCGTAAGCCGCCAGTCGCGAATTCCGCAGAAGTTGTCAGCTGTTAGCTCATCCGGCGCCGCCTGTTGGGAGTCGCAAACGGATCGATCGACAAAGCCGCCGCGGAACGGTGCCTTCGTCAACTGTTCGCGGGTGAGCGCAGATGATTGGATTTGTCGATTCCCGCTTCACGGCGAGGTCAATTCGGTATTGTGCTTCGCTTGCTACTACAGCGTCCGTAAACCGAGTGGAAAGTGCGGCAGGCAGCGATGACGCCTTCACTTCTCTGGGTCGCGGGGTTTAGCGCCAGGGACTCAGATCACGCAGAGTCTGAATATTCTCTTCTGCGCCTGCTTTCCGGGGGGCTAACGTAACGTGGTGTCTTCCGCTTTCCACCCCGAGTTTTCGTAGTGCCGAAAAAAAATCGCATCGAGATCGTAGTGATTCTCTCGCGCAATTTCGTCGCGTACAGCTCTAACCTCTTCGACGATAGAATTCGGGCCCGGTCGGTCGGTCCCTGATCCTGCCTAGGAAGGCCAGGGCCATATGCACGCAGTGGTTTCCGATGTGGTGTGGGTACGCCCAGCCGATGGCACGCTGACGGTGATCGACCTGCCCGGGCCGAGCAACGACGAGGTAGCAGAGCTCATTTGGTCGCGGTTGCGACATCCGCAGGTCTTTGTCGTTGGTTGTTAACGCACTGATTTATATGACAAAAACGAAGATGTTTCGGCCACAGTCCGAGGGGCATGTTTTTCCATGGTCAGGGTAGTTTTTTTTGGCTATCCTGAGGCAATGAGCGAGTCGCAAATCTCAGCCACCGTTTCGGCTGCTACCAAGGAGAAGCTCGATCGTTTCGCGGAGAGCCACGGACTCAAGAAAAACTATGTCGTCGAGCAGGCACTGCTTTACTTTATCGAGGCGCGCACCGAGCTTCCTGATGAGGCGCTCATCCCGGCTCGAATCGTATTACAGGACAAGGCTTTCGATCGCCTGGTCGACCAGCTAGAGAACCCGTCCAGTCCGACCGGTGCCTTGCGCGAGCTGATGCGTGGCCGAGGCGGTTGAAATCCGACCGCTCGCTCGCGAGGACGACCGTAGCGGATTCTCATGTGGTGACGCCGACCTCGACCGTTTCTTCGAACACTTCGCTGGGCAGAACCAGTTCAAGCTTCATCTGGCTGTGAGTTACGTCGCGGTGATCGACGCACGCATCGTGGGCTTCGCGACGGTTGCGCCTTCTTCAATCGAGCGCGAGACTGTTCCCAACGCTCGCTTGCGCAAACGGCTACCGAGCTATCCTCTACCGATTCTGCGCCTGGCTCGTCTTGGCGTTGATGTCAGGGCCCAAGGCCTTGGCATCGGTAAGGCGTTGTTGCAGCACGTGTTGAAGTTGGCGATCGATCAGCGAGACCGCCCTGGTTGCGTTGGGGTAGTTACTGACGCGAAGCCCGCGGCAAGAACGTTTTACGCCGGCCTCAGGTTTCAGCCACTCGAGGGGGTGCGCGAAGGGCTTTTAATCGCAGAGCCGTTGCCGATGTTCCTTGGCATCGAGACGATCGCGGCCACAGGTTGACCGAGTCGGGCCCGAGATTGGCTACACCGCGAATGCGGGACTGTTTGTGGCAAGAGTGCGCGGTTTAGCGAGCGCTGAGTGACGCGAGTTCCTTGAGCTCTGGGCTATCCGCAGCAAGGGTTTGGAGCTTTGCTAGGGCATCCGCTAGCGTCGCTTTGTCGCCCAATGATGCCGCCGATTTCCCAAGCACAAACCATGCTCGAGGGTAGTCTGGATTATATTGGATCGCTATCCGCGCTTGTTCCAACGCTTGATTTCTGTCGCGGATAATATCTGCCTTGAATAGATACGCGTCGTATATCGATGGGTCATCGTTGATGACGAGATTGAGTTTGGCCAGGGCATCTGGGTCGTTGCGCTTCGAGTAGGCAACAACGGCAAGGCCGAAATTTGCCTGAGCGAGGCGACGCGGGGCCGCATTTTGCGCCTTCAGCGCGTTGCGACCAGCGAGGTATGCTGCCTCCGCCTGGCGAATGTTGCCCGCTGCGAGCAGCAGTTTGCCGCGAACGATCGAAGCCTCCGGAGATTCACCCAGGCGATCCGACGCCAACTTGCCGACGGTTTCAGCGAGCTTCTCGCTGGCGCCAGCGCTCGCCGCATCCGCCGCTATCAGTAGAGTTTCGGGATCGGACTTGCTTCCCTCGAGAGCCGAGGTAAGAGCGCTGATCGCCGTCTTCACGTCGCCGCGCCGCAGCGCGAGTCTTCCGCGCTCGCGATCCAGCTTCCACGACAGACTGCCCGGAGCCTTGCCGGCGCTCTCAAGCGCTTGGCCTGCTCCTCCGTGATCGCCAGAAAGCATGCGCGCGCGGGCTACCTCCAAAAGGAGCACCGTCGATGGTTGATTCCCGGAGTCCTTGAGCAGGGCGTTCAGTGTTGCCGCCCCCCCCTTTGGATCGCGATCGTCGATAGCGAGCTGCCCCGCTTCGAGGCGCGCGTCTCGACTACCCCGAGCTCGAGCTTCCCCGTAGGCCTTGCCTGCGCTGGCAAAGTCGCCACTATCGCGATACGCGCGCGCAAGCTCCAGCTGGGCGAATACCACGTCGGGCCCCAACGGGCCGGCCACCAGCTTCTCGAGCAGCTGCCGCGCCTGATCGCGCCGCACTGGGTCATTGCTGCTTCGCAGCCCTGCTGCGTAGACCACCATGACTGCAGGTGTGGCCCGACCGCTTGCGGCCCGCTCAGCGATCCGCTTTGACGCTTCTCCCGGCTGGTTGGTCGCAATCTCAAGCCAAGCGCGCCCGACGAGAGCAGGCTCAAGTTTTGGCGTCACCTTTAGTGCCGCGTCAAAATCGCCACGCGCTCCTTCGATGTCGGCCAGAGCCAGTCGCGCTTGCCCCATGATCGCCCGCGCAGTGGGCAGCGTCGCGAGGTCGGCTTGCTTGCACGTCTGCAGCGCGTCATTCATCCGACCTTGAAAGATCGCCATCTGCGCCACCGCAAGGCGCACCCGCTTGGACCCAGGCCAGCTCGTCTGAGCAGAGGTGGCCGCCTTCTGCGCAAGTCCGACCTCGCCAAGCGCCACGAGTGTCTCCACCGCTTGCTCCGCGAAGCGTTGCTCATCGAGTCCCACCTGCGCGGCGTTCTGAACGTCGTTGCGCGCCGCGACGAGATCGTTGCGTGCGAAATCGATCCGCGCCAAAGCAAGGTGGCCAAAGCCCATCTGCGACCGCGAGGCTGAACGCGGCTGGGACATGAGCTTCTCCAATTTGGCCCGAATGTCCTTGCCAACCGTGGCGTCGGCCCCGATGCGCCCGCTCGCAGCGAGGACCGTACTGCGCTCGATGATCGCATCGAGGTGCTCCGGTTGGCCTGCTAGCACTGCGTCAAGCGTGCTTAAGGCATCGTCCCATGCGTGGGCGGATGCGTAGGCTCGTGCCAACCCAACTCCGTACAGAGGGCGCGCAGATTTTTCGAATGCGCGTTTGCCAAGGCCCATCGCGTTTGCGACATCACCCTCGAGCAGCGCGGCCTGAGACGCAACGTAAAGCGCCGCTGGATCCGTGCCTGCCTCGGCCAGCGCCGCGGCCGAAAGCTGCTTTGCAGCAGCACCATCGCTGCGTGCCAGTGCCAAATACGACGCAGCGACCTTTCCCTCAAGCCCACCGCCGCCAGCAAGCGACGCAACCGCCTTTTCCGCATCGCCTAGCCGATCGCCGAACTCAAAGGCAACGAGTGCTCGCGCTCGCGCGAGGGAAGCGCGGTTCTCAATGGTCGACGAAGCACTGACGATCGCAGAAAGCCCGTCGACGGCGGCCGTCCATCCGCTCCAGGTGTCGGACTTGTCCAAGTCGCGAGTGCGCTCGCGCGCAGCAGCGATCTGTTTGTCCAGACGCACAGCGCGAATCTGAAACCCGGTGAACAACCCGGCACTAATCAGAAAGATGCCAATGGCGATCCACATCGCCACGCGTGGCCGAGAGGCGGCCACCACCGGCGGCCCAGACGGTACCGCCGGCGGAACCATCGCGCCGCGCCCGCTGGCGGCGCCCCGGAGGAAGTCCCCCTGGGGGGAGCCTCCGAGCCCGGCTAGCGTAGTATTGAGCGCGCGCGCCGCCTCGCTCGCAGACGCGGATGCTGGTTTCGGCGAGCTGCGGCTCGGACTCGGATCCGCGAACAACTTGGCAACCTCAGCTGCCTGCTGCTGCTGCGCAGCCGACATGGGAGGCTCAACGTGAAGCGCCAGCGTTGAGGGCACTGAGCTTTTCGACGGTGGGCCATTCGGCGAGGTCGGGCCGGCCGGACGCCGCGGCTGATCGAATGGAGAGGAAAGCGCGAGAGTTTGTGGAAAAGCGCTACGCAGTTCCGGCTTTGCGGCCTCCAAAGGCGGCGCGGTAGTGCGCAGCGGAGGTGGAATCGTCCGACGCGTCGGGGGTGGAGGTAACATCATGGTGCCAGGCGCCAGGGGGCTTATCGGAATATCGGCGGCGGGCGGCGCCGCACGAGACTCGTTGCCCCCCCGTCGTTTGACCGCCTCGGTGGAGTCCTCTCGAATCTCGACACCCTCGACCTCAGGATCGAGCTCGATCAACCCAGAGACCTCGCTGGGCGTGGCCAACGGAGCCGCTACGAAGGGCGGCCGCTGCGTCGTGACCTCTTCGCTCGCCGTACCGGGGCGACGCTCGGTTTCCTCGAGCAACCGCAGTACTGCGGGGTCGTCGGGAGCAAGCCGTTGCGCCCGGTGGAGCGCCTCCATCCCCGCTTCGGTATCGCCTTTGCGAAGCAGTGCTTCCGCCGTCAAAATCACAGCAGTGGCGGCGCTGGAGTCGAGGTCGAGTACAACCCGCATCTCGGCGACCACCTCATCGTAGCGCTCGAGCGCTTGCAGCGCTTGACCTAGTACAAGCCGACCTTCGATGGTAGCCGGGCGGCCGAGTAGTCCCATGCGGCAAACCTTGACGGCCTCCTGAAACTGCCCTGCAGCGACCAGAGCCTGGCCGCGACTGACGAAGTCGCTCTGCGACACAACCACAATGGATGATACGTCATTTTAAGGTCAATCACGTCGAAATTATCCACCTTTGACAGGCCCCGACCCCGGGGGCGCTCGAACTGCCGGGTTCGTTGAATCAAGCGGCTCCGATGTAGAATCAGGTAGTTCCGGAGCTGATGGTTCAGGCAAGCCCGGCATCTCGTGACCTCGAACGCGCGTCTCGTGCACCATCAGCCACGCTCGGCCGTGTTTCTCCCAGGTTTGCTTTGCGTGTGTCTCGCGAAGGGTTCCCTCGCTTTCCTTATACCATTCGACCTTTACGTGAGCATTCGCGGCTCGACCGCCGCGGCGCTCGACCTGAACCACCTCGAACTGCGTGATATGGAGGTCTTTGCTCCGCTCATCTGCGTCGTCGACAAATTGCGCGCGTTCTTTTGGCGCAATGTATGCCGCGGCTAGCTCATATCGCCCCCATCGAACGCCATCGTTGTACGAGCGAATCGCATCGTCGAGGGGATCGGTTTGGTGAGGCGCGATGGATCCACAGGCCGCCGAAACGAGCATCATGATAAGTCGCCACTTCATGTCAGTCTCCTTGTTTCGGTGCCGGCTTGCGAAATGACTTGAGCGCCGCAACGTCCTGCCGACCTACTTCTCGGGTAAGCCCGAGCACCACGACAAACGCGGCAGCGACGAGTGCCGCCTCGACTAGGGTCATGAGCTTTCCATGCAAGGGCAACAGGTGCCCCACCTGGATCGCCACCACCGCTGCAATCGCGAGCCTTACCCCGCTGAGCATCGGCAGAAATGCGCCCATATAGCGCCGGATCGCGGCTCCGGCGGCCACCGCCCCCAGAAGCATGGCCCCACTCGTCACCGCAGCCGCCGTCTCGAGCACCTTGCCCGCAGGCATCGCGATCGGAATGGCCACCGCGTTGCCGATCGCCGCAACCGCAAGCGTTATCGCCGCTATAAGGATGGCGGGCCGCGTGAAGCCGGCGCTGTTCAGGATCGTGCCGGCGATCGCAAACACGGCGAACGCTACGTTGCCAAAAGCGAGAATCGCTAGCGCCGAACCTCCCACAGCCGCGTAATCCGCCGCATATGGAACGCCGAGAATGTCGGCGGGGTTTGCCGCCAGTACCACAGCGATTGCGGTGGCAAACATGAGGGAATAGCGAACCGTGATTCGTACATAACGACGCGTCGTATCGCTGTCGTTTTCAAACGTCGACCTCGACACCAGTGGAAACACCACGAAGGTCGCCGCGATGATGGCCTGATACGATAGTCGTGCCAGATTTTGCACTGCGGCGTAGTACCCAACCACAACGTCCGCGAGCGTACTGGGCGAGCCTTCATGCCCAGCGATGCGGCCGAACAACGCCTCTCCCCTCGCTGAATTGGCGATGAAATAGTCGGTTGCCAAGCGCTTGAGGAGCCAGGTGTCGACGAACATGAGGGCATTGAACAACGACAAATAAACCGCGACGCCGATGAAATAGCGAAGCATCGGCGAAATGGGCAACCGGTCGTCGCGGCGAATCGCGCCGGGCAACCCCACCCATACCGCAGCGATCGCGAGAATGGCTGCCACGGCTGCCAGCCAGCCTGCCACGACACCCATCACGCCCAGACCCGCGGTCGCCATGCCGATCAACCCGAGCGTGCGCATGGTCGCAAACGAGATATCCAGTCCGGCCTGCTTGTTAAACTGCTGTAGTCCGTTGGCCGTTCCAACGAACGTCGCGTAAAACGCGTTCCCTCCGACGATCACCCCGCCGAGCATTAGCGATCCCACGAGCGTCGTGTCGTGAAGCAACCAGCCCATCACCGGCGCGGCAGCAATGTACAGGCCCGCAACGGGCAACCCGAATCGACTGTGCATCCGCAGCCCCGCGTGCTGAACCTGACGCGCCCTGCTTCGGTCGTGAGCCGAGAAACGCGAAACCGTTTGGATCGTCCCGGTCACCAATACGTTGTTCACGGGAGAAACCAGCGATGCAACAACGCTGTAGCTGCCCCACGCCGCATGGCTAAGGATGGCTGGCAGCCGAAACTGGACCACGAGTCCGGCGAACATGAACCAGAACTTTGCGAACGCGATGTAAATTACCCCGCGTCCGGCCGTGGTCGACTTCGGTGACGACACCGTCGGTGCGGCGTAACACGCGCGATCGACAGATGCAAATTTGGTAGGGGCTTTCCCACTCGCGGGAACACCGAATTAAGTCTGAGCTAGCGCCGACCCTTGTACCCCATCATCCCCTGCACCACGCTTTCGCTAGCTTCAGCAATCTCGCCCTCCTCGCGCAGTCGATCCGCGCAATCGGAGCATACTTTTCTCGCCTTGCCGCCAAGACGCACGCTGACCAGCTTGTCGACCTCGTCTTTGCATTCTCGACATGTCGCCATGTAACGAATGCTAGCAGCGACTGGCTGGCACGTCATTTCCCGGCGAGGATGTTCCGGGCGATCACGATGCGTTGGATCTGCGAAGTCCCCTCGTAAATCTGAAGTAACTTCGCGTCGCGCATCAGTTTTTCGACCGGATATTCTTTGGTGTAGCCATAGCCGCCAAAAATCTGAACGGCGTCTGTTGCACATCGCATGGCCGCGTCGGCCCCGTACGCCTTGGCGTAACTCGAAACGACGCTCGACAAATCGCCTTGGTCCACGAGCCACGCCGCCTTGTGGGTCAAAAGGCGAGTCGCTTCGTACGCGATGGCCATCTCGGCCAACATGAATTGCACCGCCTGGTGCTGCCCGATTGGCACACCGAAGGTCTTTCGCTCCAGCGAATAGGCCCGACTCTCCTCGAGACAGCGCCGAATCAGTCCAGCTGCACCCGCGGCGATCCACGGCCGCGACCGATCAAAGGTCTGCATCGCGATTTTGAACCCGGCGTTCTCGGCGCCGAGAAGCGCCGTTTTGGGAAGCTTCACGTCTTCGAAAATCACGTCGGTCGTGTTCGAAGCCCGCTGGCCCATTTTGTCTTCCTTGCGCCCCGCCGCAACACCTGCGGTATCCGCATCGACGATAAAGCACGCGATCCCTTTGTGCGTAAGCGCTGGGTCGAACGTTGCGAACACCGTGTAGAAGTTCGCCACGCCGCCATTGGTGATCCATCGCTTCTGCCCATTCAAAAGGTATTCGTCGCCGTGCTTGGTCACGCGCGTGCGCATACCCGCCACATCGGAGCCCGCGTCGGGCTCGCTGCAGCAGTAGGCACAAAAAACGCACTCCGACGTGAGGCGCGACAAATACTGTTGCTTTTGCGCCTCAGTCCCCGCAATCAAGATGGGCATCGCTCCCAGCGAGTTCGCCGAGATCGTGGTGTTAATTCCGGCGCAGCCAAAGGCGAGCTCCTCTTGGACCAGGCAGTTATCGACGCATGATCCGCCTAACCCGCCGAATGCTTCGGGGACCTCGATGTTCATGAGCCCCGCATTCCACGCCTTTTGCAGCAATGCCCGCGGGAACTCCCCCGTTTCGTCAAAGTGCGCAGCCTGAGGAATGATCTCTTTGCGCGTAAAATCCCGCGCGGCCTGGGCCAACGCTTGCTGCTCTTCGCGGAGGCGAAAATCCATGCCGAACACAGTACTACCGTTTAGCGACACGAAGCGAAATCAGGGCATGCGAGATACCGGCCCACAACGGCGCGGCGCGGCTCGGCTCGATCGACTCCTAATCCAGGCTCGCGTTGCGCAGCCGCAAAGCGTTGCCGATGACGGAGACGGAACTCAGTGCCATCGCCGCGCTCGCGAACATTGGGCTCAGGAGCAGTCCGACCACAGGATAGGCGATGCCGGCGGCGATCGGAACGCCAAGAGTGTTGTACAGAAATGCGAAGAACAGATTCTGGCGAATATTCTTCATGACTGCCTGAGACAGCCCGCGCGCGCGAACGATGCCGCGAAGGTCGCCCTTGACGAGCGTAACGCTCGCACTCTGCATTGCGACATCGGTTCCGGTTCCCATCGCGATTCCCACATGCGCGGCTGCAAGCGCCGGAGCATCATTGGTCCCGTCTCCCGCCATGGCCACGATTCTGCCCTCGGATTTAAGCTGCGCCACAACTGCGTGTTTCTGGTCCGGCAGTACTTCGGCGTGCACTTCGTCGATGCTAAGCTGACGCGCCACAGCCTGGGCCGTCGCCGCATTGTCCCCTGTGAGCATCACGACCCGTAGCCCGGCGTCTCGCAGTTCTCGCAGTGCGTCTGCGGTCGACGCTTTGATCGGATCGGCCACGCCAAGGAGCCCGATAAGCGTTCCAGACACGGCAAGAAACACCACGGTCTGCCCGTCGCGACGCAGACGCTCTGCGTCGGCCATCAGTGGACTCGGGTCCACGCCGTGTTCTTCCAACAATCGAGCATTGCCGAGAATCACATCGCGATCCTCGACCCGGCCAACGACCCCCTTGCCGATCACCGAGCGGAATCCAGTGACGGCGGCGAATGGGACTTTGCGCTGTTTCGCTGCTTCAACGATTGCCGCCGCTAACGGGTGTTCGCTGGTGTTTTCGAGTGCCGCTGCCTTTGCCACGACCTCGCGCTCGTCGCCGCCGGCTACAGCGATGACGCTCGCGAGTCGCGGCTTACCCTCAGTCAGCGTCCCTGTCTTGTCGACCACGAGGGTATCCACCTTTTCGAGTAGCTCAAGCGCCTCGGCGTTTCTCACCAGCACGCCGATCTGCGCACCCCGACCTGTTCCGACCATAATCGACATGGGCGTCGCAAGGCCGAGCGCACACGGGCAAGCGATGATCAGCACAGCTACTGCATTGACCAATGCGTATGCGACGCGCGGCTCGGGACCGAACCAGCCCCACACTATCGCGGTAACAACCGAGACCAACACCACGGCGGGTACAAACCACGACGAAACGATGTCGGCGAGCCGGGCAATGGGTGCGCGACTCCGCTGTGCCTCACCGACGAGAGCGACGATCTGAGCGAGCAAAGTATCTTTGCCGACGCGCTCCGCGCGCATGAGGAACGTGCCGCTGCCGTTCAACGTTCCACCGATCACTCGGGCTCCCGCCGCCTTGTCGACCGGGATGGCCTCTCCCGTGATCGCCGATTCATCGACTGCGCTGGCTCCCTCGATCACGGTCCCATCCACCGGGACCTTCTCGCTAGGGCGAACTCGAAGGATGTCGGCGGGCGCAATCTGCTCGAGCGGGACGTCGATTTCCGCTCCGTGGCTGTCTACTCGACGCGCCGTCTTTGCACCTAGACCGAGGAGCGCGCGGATCGCACCGGAGGTCGCGCTTCGCGCGCGGAGCTCGAGCACTTGGCCGAGCAGTACGAGCGTAACAATGACGGCCGCCGCCTCGTGATAGACAGGGGCAGTGCCGCCATGGGACATGCGGTGCGGAAACCAGTCGGGAAACACCGTGGCAACCAGGCTGAATCCGAACGCAGCCGCGGTTCCGAGGGCAATCAGCGTAAACATGTTGAAATGGCGCGTGCGGATCGAAGCCCAACCTCGCTGAAATAGAGGCAGCCCGCCCCACAGCACCACGGGGGCGGCGAGCGCCATCTGCAGCCAAGCCGCGAGCCTGGGAGACACCCACCGCTCCACGGGTTGCCCAGGAATCAGATCGGACATCGCGAGTAGGAACGTGGGCAGCGTGAACGCAAGGCTGACCCAAAACCTCCGCTGCATATCGACCAGCTCGGGATTTTGCGGCTCGGAAAGCGCCGCCGTTCGCGGCTCGAGCGCCATGCCGCAGATCGGACACGTCCCGGGCGCAAGCTGAACCACCTCGGGGTGCATCGGACACACGTACTCGGTGCGCTCAACCATCCGCGGCGTCTCGGGCTCGAGCGCCATGCCGCACTTCGGACACGCTCCCGGTCCCGACTGCCGAACGTCCGGGTCCATGGGGCACAGGTACAGACCTGCAGCTGGGCCAGGAGAAGCAGGCGTTGTTGCGGCTGGGACAGAAGGCGCGGTCAGCTTGTTCGGCGCGGGATTGCGCGCCAGGTACCGCGCCGGCTCGGCGAGAAACCTCTCGCGGCAGCGAGGATTACAGAAGAAGAACGTTTGGCCGTCGTGAACGGCAGAGCCGCCGCGCGCCGTCTCCGGGTTGACCTGCATGCCGCAAATGGGATCGATAGTCCCGGCTCTGCCGGGGCGCGCAGCACTCCCGGCAAGGGAGTGCGGAGGTGGATCGATGACGAGGTCGGACATGGCGTATGGGGTATTCTTAGCAGGCCCCCGCATGGCGGAGTACGATGGTGGCCGCTGCCGGCGCGGATCCAATCGGTTCGTATTACTGTCGCGCCCGCATGGCGGAGCGCTTTGGGGCCTGGCAGCTAGACGCGTTGCTCGCTGTGGGCGGGCTTGCGGAGGTGTGGCGCGCCGAACGCGGCGGTGGACATCTAGCCGCGATCAAACGCCTTCACACGCATCTGCTTCGCAATGAGGTGGCGCGGGACCAGTTTGCGATCGAGCAACAAATAACGACCCGTCTGCCCGAACATCAAAACGTCATCCACGCAAACGAAGCCGGAGACATCGATGGTCGCCCGTACACGGCACTTGAACTCCTTCCAGGAAGCGATCTGCGGCGAGCGATGGCCGACGGAACCATCGTCGTCACGGCAGAGCGAGCACTCACCATCGTCGCGGCTGCGTGCGACGGCGCAGACCACCTCCACGCCCAGGGCTGGATTCACGGCGATATCCATCCCGGTAATCTCATCGTCGATCACCAAACTGAAATCGACCGGGTCGTCCTGATCGACCTCGGGGTGGCGCGCCGTGCTGGGCAGGCCGGCACAGTGCGCGGCACGCACGCGTACATGGCCCCGGAACAGATTCGCGGCGAAGCGTGGACGCCCGCGACCGACGTGTTCGCCCTCGGCGTCGTCTTATGGGAGCTGGCATCGGGCGCCAGGCTGTTTCACCGCGGTCCACCGTGGCTATCGATGGCCGCTGTGATCGATTTCGAGCCACCTCCCCTGCCCGATCCGGCGTTGAACGCGATCGCGCGCGCGGCTCTGGAAAAACAGCCCAGCGCCCGTACACCGTCGGCGGCGGAATTTGCCGCGGCACTGCGAAGTTTGAAGCGATAAGTTGCGAACGGAGGAGGCGGCGCCCCGAAGGAAGTCCCCTTGGGGGGCGCCTCGATCGAGACAGTTCGCTCTAAATCTATCCGCCCTTTGGCGTGCTCGAGGCAGCCTTCTCAGCCGCCCGAAGCTCCTCACTCAGAACCTGGCAGCGCGATCCATCACCCCACTCATATGGCGCGTCGTTAGACGTGCTACTGTTCCTCTCTGCATGAGCGATATCGCCGTCGTCGGAGCCGGAAGCTACGGTTCGTGTCTGGCGATCCTGTTTGGCCGTGCGGGACACCGCGTCAGGCTCTGGTGTCGAAGCGCTCAGACAGCGGCGACGATGCAGACAACGCGCAGCGCCGACAAGTATCTCCCAAATCACGCACTGCCCGACGGGGTGGTCGTCACCGACGACCTCGAAGCAAGCGTCCGGGGCTGTCAGTTTGTCGTTGGGGTAACCCCGTCCCATGCAATTCGCGACGTGCTGGGACGTGCTGCAAGAGCGATGGATCCAGATGCCATCGTCATCAATGCTTCAAAGGGTCTCGACGAGACATCGCTGGCTCCGACCGATCTACCTCCGCACTCCTCACGGAGTGCTGCGCGCCCCAGCGACCCTTGCGACCCTTGGGAGTCCCCGACGGGGGGGAAGTCCCCGACGGGGGGCGGAGCTGGGACTATCGATCACGTCTATCGCGAGATTTTTCCGGCCCACATCGCTGACCGGGCCACGTTTCTTTCCGGACCCACGTTCGCCACTGAGATCGCGGCGGGAACACCGGCTGCGATCGTACTGGCCGGGCGCAACGAAACGACGCTCAAGCTCGCGCAAGATGCCTTAACAACGCTGCACTTTCGCATCTATCGCACCGATGATGTCACGGGCGTGCTCGTGGGAGGTGCGCTGAAAAACGTGGTTGCGATAGCGGCTGGAGCCAGCGACGGCATGGGCTTTGGCTCGAACACGCGAGTCGCGCTCATGACGCGCGGTCTAGCAGAGATTACCCGCATCGGCGTTGCACTCGGCGCCCATCCTCAGACATTCGCGGGGCTATCGGGCATGGGCGACCTCGTGCTGACCTGTTCGGGGGATGCTTCGCGCAATCGCCGCGTCGGCCTCGCGTTAGGGCGCGGCAAGTCGATGACAGAAATCTTGAGCGAGATGAATCAGGTCGCCGAGGGGGTCAAAACCGCGAAGGTGGCGCACGAGCTCGCTAGCAAACTCCACGTCGACGCGCCTATCATGGAGGTCATGCACGCAGCCCTGCATCACGACATGCCGATGCGCGACGCTGTGGCGGCTTTGTTAGCTCGCCCGGTGGGGCACGAACGGGACTGACTCGTGAAGTTTGGCTACGTCCTCGACGAGATTTTTCTCGATCATCGAGCTCCATCGGGGCACCCCGAGCGTCCAGCGCGCGCAGAGGCTGTTCGCGACGCCCTTGTGAAAGCCAACATTGCTGCGCTAGGGACGCGCATCGCGCCGCGGCCCGCCACCGACGAAGAACTCGCGCGGGTTCACACGGGTGCGTTTCTGAGCTACCTCGAAAAAACCGTGCCGGCTAGCGCCGGTTGGATCGATCCGGATACCTACTTTTCGCCTGGGTCCTGGCCCGCAGCACTGGCTGCAGCGGGATCCGCGGCCTCGCTAGCGACAAAGGTCCTATCGGGCGAACTCGAGCGCGCCGTTGCCGTGGTTCGACCACCAGGTCATCACGCCATGCGCGACCGAGCGATGGGCTTTTGCCTGCTCAACAACGTGGCTGTGGCGGCCGCAGCGGCACGCGCCTCGGGAGCCGCGCGGGTGGCCATCGTCGATTGGGACGTCCATCACGGCAACGGGACGCAAGACATCTTTTGGAATGATCCGTCGGTCTTGTACATGTCCGTGCACCAATATCCGTACTACCCGGGAACGGGAGCACCGACCGAGGTAGGCGGCCCCAATGCGCGCGGAGCTACCATCAATGTCGGCCTGCCCAGTGGCAGCACCGACGCGGAGTACCTGGCCGTGTTTGATCACGTTTTGGTTCCGGCCATCGCGCGTTTTGCACCGGACCTCATTTTGGTGTCGGCAGGATTCGACGCGTTTGAGCGCGACCCGCTGGCTGGAATGCGCGTGACCCACGCTGGGTTCGCCGCAATCGCGCAGCGCACTCGGCGTGCGGCTGACGCGCACGCTGGTGGTCGCATCGTGGCAGTTCTAGAAGGCGGCTACGACCTCGACGGGGTCTCCGGCGGCATGGCTGCGGTGGTTGCCGCGCTGGTGGCGCCGGCCATGGCGGGGTCGACTGCCGCCCCAAAAGCCGCCCTACCGCCGCAAGGATCGCTCGCCCGCGCCGCTATCGAAGGGACCCTGGCGGCACTCGGTGAACCGCTGAAATAGCACGCCAACTCCTTGGTTTCGCTGGCAATGATCGCCAATTCGGCGACCAGGAAGGTTTCGGAGGCGGCGTCTTGTGAGCGGCCCGGGCGCGACTCACAGACTCCGGGAAAGTCCTCTATGTAATCGTCCGAGTTCAGGTATCATGCGAGCGCAGTACATGCGCATCGGCATCTTTTCCGACGTCCACGCGAATATTGAAGCGCTGACCGCGGTTGTCGATGCGTTCAAAACGGAGCACATCGACAAGTACGTGTGTATCGGCGATGTAGTTGGATATGGTGCCTCGCCCAACGAGTGCTGTGACCTGGTCCGCAGCACAGCGGCGTTTACGATCTTAGGGAATCACGACGCCGCCGTGGCCGGTCGGATGGACTACTCCTATTACTACGATGCGGCTCGCCAGGCGCTCGACCTCCACGTTCGCCAACTGCGCCCTGAAAACATCGAGTGGCTCAAGGGGCTGCCGTACGAAGTGCGTGAAGGCGATCTCACGTTTTGTCACGGATCGCCGATCAATCTCGAAGAGTTCGAATACATTTTTTCCGTTGAACAAGCTTCGCGCTGCCTCGACATGTGGGACGAACTCGGCACTGTGACATTCATCGGTCACTCCCATCTGTGCAAATCGTTCGCACTAACGCGAGACGACGTCTTTGAAGTCGTGGCAGCAAAATTCATCATCCGCCCCGACCATCGCTACATCATTTCGGTGGGATCGGTGGGCCAGCCACGCGATTACGACAACCGCGCCAGCTATACGATTTACGATACCGCTGAGCGCACATTTGAATTCAAACGAGTCGCCTACGACATCGACGCTGCAGCGCAGAAAATCTTCGCAGCCGACCTCGAGCGAAATTTCGGCAATCGACTGTTCTTAGGCGTGTAGCGCCCTTACTGAATTCGCTTCGGCTCGAAGGGCCAAAGCGCGAGATCGTTGGCCGATCATGTTGCGGACGCGACACGTTGTTGCCGCGCGTGCGTAACTCGCGCTCGCTACAACGCGGTCATGCACGACGAGGTCAGGTTGTTTCAAGACACGCCGCTGCGACTGCGAGCAAGCCGTGGATCGGGCTGAACGCCTGCCGGCCACAGCGTGGAGCTATACGGAGGAATCACCGAGCGACTCGGGTTTTCATCCGGTGGCGGCCATGTTGGGGGTACCCGCGTACCCGCCGGGATCCGCCTCCGCCCTGGCCTTGGGCCCCTCGTGGCTTGTGCGGCGGCCTTGGGGAGCTGCATTCCCGGACGAACAAGACAGCCTTCGACCCACGCTTGTTTCGGTGGAACCGGAAGGCGACGATGTCAAGGTCCGATTCGAGTATCCGCAGCGAGGGAACGTAGTCACCACGGTGACGCTACGAATCCAGTCCGCCCAAACCGGGATACGAGTTCTCCCCCATATGCGGATGTTCACCAACACCGCGGTCATGACGGTGAACAGGTTGGTCCCCAAGTTCGAGGTATCGTTTCTCCGCGGCAATTTTTCCGGCAAACTTTTCGACGGGTTATCCGTTAGAACCGAGATCGACGCAGGCAGGTCGGGGGCCGAAGGATCCAAATTTCGAACGGACATCACGTCGATGTCCGGAATCGTCGAGGGGGACATCACCCCATGGATTTGCAATCGGGGCGCGGGACTTCGCGTCCTGATCTATGCCGAGGTGAAGTACCGAGTCGGCGTCGACATGTTCGCACGTGCTCTGGGAGCCACGCCGTCGACGCTTAAGGGACGGTTACTACCCGCTGAACTCGCAGTGATGGTCGATCGATTCATTGCGCACTACTCCAACAATGTGTGGATGACTCGGGCGTTGTGGTTGGTCCGCGCCTATCCAGCGATCAACCTCGGTCTCACGGCTATCGATTTGGCGATGCTGATCGCGGCGCTACGCGGACTGACGCCCGAGGCCCCCGCCGCTCCCCTGAACCATGCGGCCAGCAATAAGGACGTGCAACCCATGATGACGAAACAAGAAGCACCGAAAGAAACCCACGATGTCAGCGACAGCGCCAATTCCCCCGCCTTTAAGGAAGCGATGGCGCAGGGGCGCCGGTTTTTGCAACAGTCTGAGCCCGACTATCAACATGCAGCCGAACAGTTTCTGAAGGCGGCCAAGCTGCAAGTGAACGACGCCGAACCATTGATCTTCGCAGCGCGGGCCGCGATCGGACAAAAGAAAACCGACGCCGCGCTCGATGCCTCGGACGCGGCAGTCGAACGCGCCCCAACGTCTAGCCGAGCATGGAACACGAAGGGCCGCGCCGAACTTCAGCGCGCTTTCTACGACCATGCGATTGCGGCGTTTACGACCTCTGCGAAGCTCGATCGCAACAACATCTGGGCGAGGAACAATCACGGATACGCCGAAATCCAACGCGGGCACTACAAAGACGCTCTGATACCCCTGAAACAAGCCACCCAGAGCAAGTCTGCGCCGGGCTACATGTTCAACAATCTCGGCGTTGCGCACATGCATCTCGGTAACTTCAAGGAAGCACGCGACGCGTTCGACGACGCTGTCGCCCGACAGTCGAAGAATGCCGTCGCAAACCTGAAGCGTCTGGACCACATGGAGGCCGTGGCGAGGAGAACCAAGAATCGACAGCCGATAGAAGTCACGCACGATGGCGGCCACAAGACTCAGGTTCGGGGCGAACAGCACGATGCCGCGTCCACACCCGTCGCCAGGAAAGCTCCCGCGTCCGTCCGCGAACACCCATCGGTCGAACAGCCACCGCACCAACCCGTTCCGGCACGATCGGGTGGCGGACGCACGAGCCAGAGTGACGGCGATCGCGACGAGACACCGCTCCGCGATCCCGATGCAACGATCCGGGTCAGGCCTAGCGACGGCGACCGACGCGATGGTCTCCCGGCAGACGTTGCGAATCGACTCTGGAACGATGAGCACCCGCGCGGCCCATCTGGCCACGTCATCCTTGTGACCGATCACCCACCGCCGCAACGAATACTCACCGCACCGTCTATCCCTCCTAGCACTGCAAGCGCCGACCGTTATGTTGTGATGCCCAGCGATGGGGACCGACGCGACGGTCTCTCCGCAGACGAGGCCAACCGTCTTTGGGACCTCACACATCCTAAGAAGCACGGGAAGTAGCGTACCAAACTGTTCAAATGGTACCGAGGTCGCGCGCACCTTTCGCTCCTACGACCACACGGAGGAACCCAATGGCATACCGAACCGTTCAGATGCTGCCGAGCAAACGTGTGGCGCTTATCGCGCATGACAACTGCAAGGCGGCCCTGTTGGATTGGGCGCGGTACAACCGAAACACGCTTTCCCAGCACGAACTCTACGCCACTGGGACGACCGGGGCGTTGCTGGCAAACGAACTCGGCCTGCACGTTACGCGGTTCTTGAGCGGCCCGCTCGGCGGAGATCAGCAGGTGGGCGCGGGCATCGTCGAGGGCCGCATCGACTTCGTAGTGTTCTTCTGGGACCCGCTTGAACCGCAGCCACACGACGTGGACGTCAAGGCGTTATTGCGAGTGGCGGTCGTCCACAACGTCCCGATTGCCTGCAATCGTTCCACGGCAGACTTTCTGTTGTCGTCACCGCTAATGCACCGCGAATACGACCGGCAAATAGGGGAGCCGGATCAATCGAGACCCGTGCGGGCCTCGGAGTTTGCATACTGAGGCGGGCGCGCGACAGCTCGGCTACACGAAGGCAACCCACCCTAGTACCTCGCCACAGTGGTTTTGATCGGTTCGGGCCGCCGATCCATCGCCGA
>CAYQQM010000044.1:0-36286 GCA_964419605.1 uncultured Kofleriaceae bacterium
GCCCCGAAGGAAGTCCCCTTGGGGGGCGCCCCGAAGGAAGTCCCCTTGGGGGGCACGGCAAACGAAGTCCCCCTGGGTGGCACGCCGCGCGCCGGCTGGGCCACGGACCTTCCTCCCCCCGCGGCAACTCCCAGCCACAAAGCCACGTGCACACCAAGCCTCATTGCCATAGTCTACCCGACCACGCAGCGCAGCGTGGTAGACCCATACTATCGCAGGAACGCCGTGGCCAGCGAACCTCCATCCTCGCAGCCCCCCAGCGACGACTTGGCCAGTCGCGCGCGATTGCGTCGATTTTCGGTGTGGCGGTTCGGCGCGCTCCTGTTCGTTTACACCCTATCGCTCTGCGCAGCAGGAGCCTACTACGCTGTTGCTACGATCAACGAAGACTTACCAGTCGACCTTACGACCCTACTGGACTATCGACCGTCTCGAGCCTCGGTGGTGTTGGCCACCGACGGCACAGAAATCGGCCGGTTCTCGTTCGAGAACCGCAGCATCGCCGCACTCGATCGGATTCCGCCGCACGTAGTCGCTGCGTTTTTGGCGGCGGAAGACCGTAGGTTCTACCACCACGGCGGCTTTGACCTTGCTGGAATCGCGCGAGCGGCCTGGAAGAATCTTCGCGCGAGCGGAATCAAGCAGGGCGGCTCGACGATTACACAGCAGATCATCAAGCAAACCCTGCTGTCGAGCGAGGAAGGCGACCTATCGGACCTGGGACTGAGCGAGGAACGCATCCGCGCCGAGCGTTCGCTGCAAAAATACAGCCGCAAGATGAAAGAGCTGATCCTTGCGGTTCGCCTGGAACACGAGCTGACAAAAGCAGAAAT
The DNA here is from genome assembly GCA_964419605.1 of uncultured Kofleriaceae bacterium. Lineage (GTDB taxonomy): Bacteria > Myxococcota_A > Polyangia > Haliangiales > Haliangiaceae > JABFXX01. Next base: position 834 of record CAYQQM010000044.1, read on the forward strand.
CCTCTCGATCTATCTAAATCACGTGTACCTGGGGCACGGGGCGTATGGAGTGGCGGCGGCGGCCGATTCCTATTTTGGCAAAGACGTCGAGGACTTGTCGATCGCAGAGGCAGCCATGCTCGCCGGCCTAGTGGCATCGCCAACGAAGTACGCGCCTCACCGCAACTTCAAACTCGCACGGGAGCGGCAGCACTACGTGCTCGCACACATGCGCGATGACCACTATGTCTCGTCGGCCGAATATAGCGCCGCGCTCGCCGAACCGCTCGGCCTGGTGGATGACAGCGACCTGAACCACCTGGCTTCGCCGTTTTTCGTCGAACAGGTTCGGCAGCTCGCGACAACGAGATACGGCAACACGCGGCTGTTCACCGGTGGACTGACGTTCCACTCCACCCTGGACCGCGGAGTGCAAGCAATTGCGGAAACCTCGTTGCGCCGCGGACTCGAAGCGCTCGATCGAAAGCTCGGGTTTCGAGGACCCATCGGAGCGATCCCCGCCGCAGAACGGCGGCAGTGGATCGGCGGCCCTGCCCACCCGCTGACCCGGCCAACCAACCCCACCAACGCAACAAGCGAGGACATGACCGCGCTCGCTGACGCAATCCTGCCAGAGCAGCGCTACGCGGCGATGGTCGTTGAGATTCGCAACGGCGCGATCGTTGTCGACGTCGGCCCAAAGCGACTGCCGCTTGCCGCAGTCGACGCGAACGAGGTGATCAGCTACCGCGGCCCCGATCGATCGCCCATCGAAGTCGGCGATGTACTTCCCGTGCGAATCGGGCCCAACGCAACGGCCGTTCTCGCCCAGCGACCGGCACTGCAGGGCTCCGTTATCGTGATGGAGCCCGACACCGGGCGCATCCTTGCGCTGGTCGGCGGATACGATTGGGCGACTTCGCAATTTGACCGCGCAACATCAGCCAGGCGTCAGGTCGGATCGTCGATCAAGCCGTTTATCTATGCTGCAGCCCTCGAAGCCGGAAAAACTCCGGTGGATATCATGCGCGACGGCCCGGTTTCCGTCACAACCGCAAGTGGCGTATGGACGCCGGCGAATTACGACAACAAATACCTCGGTGACGTGAGCCTGATGACCGCGCTCGCGTTCTCGCTCAACACGATAAGCGTTCAGCTCGCGGTGTCGGTTGGGATCGATCGCATCATCGAGATCATGCGCGGCTTTGGCATCGCTTCGCCGATTCCGCGCCATATCTCGATCAGTCTCGGAACCCCCGACCTCACGCCCCTCGAGCTCGCCGCCGGCTACGCAGGCATTGCATCCGGCGGCAGGCGGGTCACACCCCGGTTTTATGATCTTGTCACCGACACCGCGGGGGCGATCGTCGACGACCTGCGACGCCTCCCTCCGGGCAATCCGGTCATTTCCGCCGAGGTTGCCCACGTGCTAGTCCACATGATGAAGGGCGTCGTCCAGCGCGGAACCGCACGCGCCGCGCTCGCGCTCGGCCGCCCGGCCGCTGGAAAAACTGGGACTTCCGCGAACTACAAAGACGTTTGGTTCACCGGGTTCACGACCGACCTACTGTGCTCGGTGTGGATCGGTCGCGATGATTCCACCCCGATCGGCGACAAGATCACGGGAGGTGGAGCCGCCGTACCGATCTGGCTTGATGTCCTTCAAAAGGCGCATCCAAGAACCGCGGTCAGGGACTTTCTACCGCCCCCCGGCATCGCGATGGCGCGTGTAGAACCGTGGAGCGGCGCGCCCGCGAGTCCGGGAAGCGCCTCGGTATGGATGCCATTCGTTCGGGGCACCGTCCCAACCCGGAATCGGCAAGGTTCCGCAATCCGCTCGTTTGAGGATCTGGTTCCTGCCCCCGCCGTGCCAGGACGTAACCCGGGGCGCTAAGTACAGTTCCCCGTAAGTTGGTGGCCACCCCGGTCGCCGAGGCGACCGGATGGCGAGGCGCGACGAGGGAGCGTACCCGAAGGTACGTGACCGAGGAGCAACGAAGACAGCCGGGATGGATCGGCGGCCCGGGTGGTCACGAACTTGCGGGGGCCTGTACTAAGTACCCCGGCAAGCCTTGCGACCCTTGCGACCCTTGCGACCCTTGCGCGTCCCCGACGGGGGGAAGTCCCCGCAGCCGGCCAAAGCCGGGTTTTCGAATTTGTGCTTACATTACAACTATTTGTAATGCAGTTGCGCAACACGTCCGAAACGCGCAAAGGAGGACGTGGCCATGCGGTACATTGCAACTATGTCCGTCGCTCGCCACCTGACCAACAGCGTTGATGACTACATCATCATCGAGGCCAATTCGACGACTCGGCACGAATATATTGATGGCGAAATTTACGCCATGGCGGGTGGAACGCCCGAGCACGGCGCACTTGCGAATCGAGCGGCGCGACTTCTCGAGGGTTCGCTGAAACATTGTCTCAGTCTTTCCTCCGACGTTCGCATTCACATTCCGTCCCTTGGGATGATCACGTATCCTGATGTCTCTTTCGTTTGTGGGAAAGTAGAAAAATCGACGATGGATACCGACGCGATCATCAACCCAGCGCTCCTCGTTGAGGTGACCAGTAAAACGACCGAGTCGTATGATCGAACGCAAAAATTGCTCGCCTACCAAACGATTCCGTCACTTTGCTGCGTGATATTCGTCTCGCATCGCGAGCAACGCGTCACCGCCGTGGAGCGTGGATCAGATGGCTGGGCAACCCGCGAATACGGACAGAGCCAAATCGTGCAGGTGACCTCACCGCAAGCATTGTTCGCGGTCGACGATCTGTATTCGGTACTATCCCAGTTCGGCTAGTCATCAGCCCACCGGTGGCCCCACCCAGATCCCGTCGGGCTGGGCTTCAACCACTCGAGTCCAGCGGCGGACCACACCGACAACAAGAACTACCGTTCTCCCGATCCCGACTGGGAGTAATCGGACCCAGCGATCAGCGCTTCCGAAATTTGTCCGAAGCTTTGCAACTACGAGTACTCGGAGTTTGAGACCAGCTGGTCTGAGAGCTGTCCGAAGAGTTCGGTCCAAACAGCTCCCGGACCGGGATCCGGGGACCCTGAACAGTTCGTCACCGGCGCAACAGCTCGTTCGCCAAGCCGTATAGATTGTACGCCATCCGACGGATGTAATCGAGAGAATGTTCTACATGTCGGTGCTCTTTCTGCAAGACCTCTATTGCGCCAGATAATTCGTGGTAGTTAGCGCTCAGATATCGGTCGCGCTGCCCAGCAACGATCCCAAGGACGTCCTGAGAGAACCTGCCTAGGATCGGTGCCAGCGTGAGGGCAATCTCTTTATTGTAACGATAAACCTCGACATAGGCATCCCATGCCCCGCGCATCACGGCATGCACCCCACCTACGATATTGGCCCGCTTCGCCACCTGAGCCGCCTCCCACGCCCTCCAAGCCCATCCGATCCCACCTCCCACCAAGGGCCCGAGAAAGGGACCGGCCTTCATCCAAACATCGAGGTCTGTCTTCGGCGGCGCGCTCATCATGGAACTCAGCAATGCGGGCGGGCGTGGACCGCTAAAGCAGTTCGGATCGTCGTACGCCTGATGGTTAACGTCGGTATTGGTGGCCAGCTCAAGAGAGACATTGCCGCCACCGAGTGACGGAGGAACGTGGCACCCAGCGTACGCCTCCTTCTCTTCCAAAGTCGAGGGCAGGGTCTCTCGCTCTGCGACGGCCTCGCCACTCATTGCTCGCGATATGACCACGACGCCCTCCCCCTAGCAAGGAAAAACGCTCGAGACAACTTTGCCCTTCAACGACAAATGACAGCGGTATTGGACCGCTGGCAGGCGGCATGACGCGAGGCGGAATAGCCGAGTGAGCGGGTACGACGTGCGGTGATTCCGCTGTGATCGACACCACAAAAAGTGTTCTCCCATTCAAGGCAATGTTGCCTAAGCGAATATGTTTCTAAACATCTAGTTCAGGAGCAGATGAACGGTGTTACGTTCACCCAATCCGTGGAGCACAAGCCATGTCACGCGATGTAGTTGCGCCACTAGTCAGCGCCATCCAATTCGTCAAAGACCCGTTAGGCTGCCATGCAGAGCAATCCCATCCGGTCGGCGCGGATGCCCCCGTGCTTCGTTTCGTTCCAGTCCACGGCGTCTGGGATTTATCCGGCATTCAGGCCAGTACTGTCGACAACAGCCGCCTGCCGCCCGGCCCCCAGAATGCGTTCGCTCAACGGGTGAGGCAATTTTGGTTGGATCGATGCGCTACCGTGGAAGGAAATGAACTCGGAGATGTACTCGAAGGTCAAGTAGAGATCCCCGACGTCAGCGGCGTAACGTCCCCGATGGCAGTGCTTGGATTGGCTGGAAGGACATTGGTTAACGGTCTTGCCCGCGCGGCCGCCAACGAACGGGGAGGACCTCCGCAGTCTGGCAAGCGAGCGCGCAAGGGATCGAAAGAGGAAGCCCAACTGCCCAAGCTTCCCGAGGACTGGGAGCACAGGGTGGCCGAGTCCCAAAAGTTCCTCAACGACCTCGCGCTACAAGGCCACCCAATGGTCGCGGAATTCAGCAGTTTGATGCCTCTAAGGAACCCTGCAAGCCTAGGAAAGTCAGGGACGGCGGAATCGTCGATTGCAAAACTAGCAGTGAAGATTGCAAAGTACAAAGTCAACGATAAGTATCTTTTCCTCGTCTCCCACAATGGGGCTTTCGTGGCCCACATCGAAGGGACTGAAGCGCAAACCGTCCGAGAAGTGATGACAGGATTTCAGACCAACATCGAGCGTTCACTAACTCAGCTGTATTTTCCCGAAGCGTTGAAGAACGCCCGCATGGCGCGGGCGACAAGTTTTACGGAAGATCTTCTGACCCGCGGGTATACGCAAACGTCAGAAGTCGTTTTCGCGATTCAGATCGGCGGAGCGCTGAAGTCCATACAAGTGCTCGAATATTCCCTCCAACGCGCGTACCGGTACTTGGTCATGCATGAGGGGGAACTCATTTTTAGCTCACCCGCTGTGACCACGCGAGTCACCGACCCTGAAGCGTACGCCGACCTCATCCGACAGCTAACTCCAATACTTGAAAAGCTCTTGGGGTGAAGACCCGCTGGCGACCGACCGAAATAGGCTCGGTGCATTGCGTAGCGGACAGTGCCTACCGCGAAAACATCGAAGGATCGACCGTAAGCACTGGGGGGGGGCGAGATCCGGTGGCTACAACGGCAACGGCAATCACCCCCGCAACCACGGCTGCGCCCAGTCCGGCGAGAACGTAGGGATTTCGACATAGCGCACACCGCTCGCTTCCGCCCCGCGTAGGAACAAGTCGAGGATCGCCAAACAGACTGGGCGGATGCAGCACTTCTTGCTCGTGCAGATCGCGCCATACTGCTTGCACTGCCGACAACAAACGAGTGCGATCGCCGTAGGCGGTTTCGGTGGTCCGCGTGCATTTCGCCGGCACATTGGAACACCGCTGCGCAAACAAAACCGGCTCGCCGCCGCGCACGATTTCCGCGGCGAGAACGACGTCATCGAGATCCGCGAACAGCACGACGTCGTCGATGAGCGACTGCGCGTCAGAGCTCGACATACCAAAGCTCGGATCTATGAGCAGCCGGCCGCGCTCGTCGGACGGCGCCACCGGAAGCCGAACCGCGTCAGTCGCATCGGAAACAGCGAAGCCGATCGAACGCCCGGATTGGCCCGGCGACCGGGCAATCGCAACGTGCTCCCCCACGGTAAGTTCAATCGTTGCGGGAGAGCGACCGACATCGCGCCCATCGACCGTAAGCGTGGCACCGCTCGGATCCGTGGTTACCCGTACGGTTCGCTTGGGCAACGCCTGGGCGCGCACTCCATCGATCAGCGCGATCACTTCCGGCGCAAACTCGATCGGCGAAATCGGACGGTCGGGATCCAGCGCGAGGGCGAGGGCCAATGCTTCCCGCGCCTCGACTGTCCGCCCGAGTCGAGCGAGCACAATTCCAAGCCGAAGTGAGGCGTCGGCGTACAACACCGGCGCGCCAGGAAGAGGCAAGAGTGATTCGGCAGCCTTGCGCGCCGCGGCAAAGCGAGTTGCCGCCGCGTCAAACTGCACGCCGTGGTACGCCCGCCACCCCTCATCGATCGCCTCGCGGATGAAACGAAGCCGCGCAAGCGACTCCACGGGTTCCGCACCAGCTGCAATCGCGCTACGCGCTTCGGATCGCGCATCTGCGCTCACCCGGGCTACACCCGAAAGGCGCATCGCCGCTGCGAACGCCTCGGAGATTCGGTGCGCATCATCGGCGAGCACAACGACACCGCTGCCACTTGCGTGTACGCGCTGCGGTGCAATCGCGACGATCAGCGCAAACGCAACCCATCTCACCGAAACGACTATACCCTCGACTGCGCTCTATCGCGCGCGATAGAGCCGCGCCACGTACTCTTCCACCATGCGATCGCTGGAAAACCGCCATTGCGACATCGCGATGCTCGCCCGCATCATGTTCACCCAGCGCGAACGATCCCGGTACGCGGGCAAGACCTCGTGTTCGAGGACCTGATACAAGAGGGCGCGATCGCGGCGGTCGATCGTTTCAGCGCCACCACCCGCTGTGTCGTCGAGCGCGTCGTCGCTCGCAACGGGATCGCCGATCTTCCATCCGGTCTTGCCGTGCTCACAACCCTCGGGCCACCAACCGTCGAGGATCGACACGTTCGGCACGCCATTCATCGCCGCCTTCATTCCGCTGGTACCGGACGCCTCCAATGGCCGTCGCGGGTTGTTCAGCCATATATCGGCGCCTCGGGTGAGCAAAGCCCCCAGATGCATGTCGTAGTTTTCGAGAAACAACACCCTTCCCGGATGCGCCTTGGCGGCTTGAACAAGTTTCGCAACAATTGCCTTGCCCGCGGCGTCGCGAGGGTGCGCCTTGCCGGAATACACGATCTGCACCCCGCGATCGAATAGCTTCTTGAGGTGCCGCTCATCGCCAAGGATGAGATCGGCGCGCTTATACGAGGCGGCTCGTCGTGCGAAGCCGATTACTAGCCCGTCGAGGGACAACTCCGAACCCGTTCGCTCTCGCACCAAACACGACAGCTCATACTTCATGCGCTGATGTGCGTCCCACAGCTCCGCATCTTGCTGCTCACGCGGCTTCTCGGCGGCAAGCGCCGCGCGAATCCGGGCGTCTTGCCACGTGGGCACGTGAACTCCGTTGGTGACGGCTACGATGGGCGCTGCGTGCTTCACATCTTTCCACATTGCGCGGGCCGTGTGGCCGTGGAGCTCCGCAACCCCATTTGCTTGCCGCGCAAGATGCAGCCCTGCGACCGTCATCGAGAACGGGTTGCCACCAATCTCTTCGAGCTCGGCGTCGCTGAAACCGCAATCCGCACTCATCTTGCGCATCGATTCCAGGCTGTGGACTTCGTTGCCCGCCGGAACGGGGGTGTGCGTGGTAAACACAATATGTTCGCGCAACTTGGCGATCCGATTCGCCAGCGTTTTGCCGCCGAAAGCCTTTGCCCGCAACAGCTCCAGGCCAGCGAAGACCGCGTGACCTTCGTTGAAGTGGTACACGTCCGGCTTGTAGCCAAGCGCTGCAAGCAAGCGCACGCCACCGACGCCCAAAACGATTTCCTGTGCGAGTCGGTCCTCTTCGCCGCCGCCATATAGACGTTCGGTAATCCATCGGTCGTCTTCGCGGTCCGGCTCGATGAGGTACAGCGTTGACGTAAGATATCGCTCGACCTGCCACGCCCGCAGGGGCACTTTTTTGCCGCGGACGGTAACCTCGAATTTAGCATCCACATGGCGCAGTGCGTCACGCGATGTTTTCGGGTAGTGGTCTTCGATTCCGCCTTTTGTACCAATAAGTTGGCGGGTATAGCCGCGGTCCCAAAACAAGCCGATACCGAGAATGGGCGCCTTTAGGTCCCCGCTCGACTTCATATAATCCCCGGCCAGGATCCCCAGGCCGCCTGCATAGATGGGGAACGCGGGGTCGAGGCCGTACTCCATACAAAAGTAGGCAACTTGTGGCAATGACGACATGGCTCATCACCCTACAAGATTCTTGTCCCAGGATCGGGGGGAAGGGTACAGAATGGTGGAATGAAGACTAAGCGGCCCTCCGTATCCGCGGGGGACCGGGCAGCGTTCCTGGAAGCAGTGCGCGGCGTACAGCCGCTCGCGACACGGGATCGTATTGCCGTGTCCCCTGAGCGAACTGGGACCGCCAAGCGCTCCGCGCTGTTTCCCCCTAAGGTACGGTTAGCCGTGGAAGGCGATGAACAGTGTTACACGGCGCGTGCACCGGGAGTTTCACTGTCGCAAGTGGCCGAACTTCGCACTGGCAAGGTTCATCTCGAGGCGACTCTCGACTTGCACGGGTTCGCGGTCGAAACAGCGCTGCGCGAGCTGCAAACCTTCCTTCTCGAGTCCCGCGCACTGGGCTTCCGCCGCGTGCTCGTCGTCCACGGCAAGGGCACGCACAGCGACCATGGGGCCCCGCTCCGGGAGGCTGTCGTAAACCACCTGCTCGGTGAGGCATCGGGCGTGGTCCACGCGTTCGCTACCGCAGCTGGACGCGACGGCGGCGCAGGTGCAACCGTGGTGATGCTGCGAGGACTGCGGTGAACCGCGCAGGGCTGCTCAGCCTGTTGTTCCTGGGATGGCTCTCCGGGACGATCGCGGCACAGCAGTCCGCCCACGCTGCACCGAGGAAGCGCAGTGATGAAGCGCAGGCGCGAATTACCGTTGGACTCGCGGGACGATCCGCGCAACAGGTGACCGGGCGGCGCAACGATCCGCAGACGCCCGAAGCCAACACTGCCCGGCAAATCGACCAACTCTTACAGGGTCCGCTACGGGCTGGTGTCACCGGGATCTACGTTGCCAACGCCAAGACCGGTGAGCCACTGTTCGCAGTGAACCCGGACAACGCACTGAATCCTGCGTCGAACGTCAAGATGTTATCGACCGCAGCTGCGCTCGATCTGATTGGTCCCGAATACCGATATGCGACGCGAATCCTCGGCCCTGAACCTGACGCGGCCGGGGTGATTCGCGGCGATGTGTACTTGCTCGGCGGCTACGACCCAACGCTGGTCGTCTCGGATCTCGAGCAGCTCGGAGCCCAACTTGCAGCGCGCGGAGTTCGACAGCTAGACGGCAATGTGGTCGTGGGGTTCGATTACGAACGCGATGGCCTGTCCACCGCGCTCGTGCCGATCGAAATAATCGCGGGCGAACCGAATCAAGCCCCCATTGCCATCACTCCACCGGGGTTCGATTTTGTTGTCGTTCGCGTTGTCGCAACGACCGCGCGCAAGCCGCAGCGCCCTCGCCTATCGTACACCGCAGAATCCGCTTTCGATGCTCAAGGGTACCGCCGCGTAGCACTCACGATCAGTGGCACGATTGGGTTGGGCGGCGTCGTCACCCATCCGCTTATTCTGAGGGACCGAGCGGCGACCGCAGCGCATTACCTTCGATCCGCGCTGCGAGCGCACGCCGTGGTAGTCCGCGGCGACGTAACCGTTGCCAGCCTCGACCAATACCTTGCCGCCCGGAACGGCGTGCCTGCTCCAGAACTCGCGCGCCATGACTCGGCCAAGCTGGCCGACATCATCGCGCGCGTCAACAAGCGAAGCCTGAACTGGCTCGCCGACCGCGTGATCATGACCGCCGCTGGAATCGCACGTGGCGAAGTGCCATCCATGGCTGCTGGACTTGCCGCCATGTACAAGTGGCTTGCCGTTCACCCTCGAATCGACAAGGTACGTACCCGCATCGACAACGGTTCCGGGCTGTCGTACGCGGCGCGGGTTACGGCGCGCGACTTAGTCTCGATCATTCGCAGCGCTGCGGGTTTCGCAGACACTGCAGACCCCAAGCTAGCGGCAGCATGGGTGGAATCGCTTGCAGTGTCCGGAACCGACGGAACGCTCGCCGGCCGATTCCGCGACCCCGAAATGCGGGGAAGGATCCGCGGCAAAACCGGCACGCTGTCGACGGCGATCGCGCTATCCGGGGTGCTCGAGGCCGATCCGGATCGCCCACTTGCGTTTTCGATCGTAACCAACGGCAAGCGACCGCTGCGAAAGGAGCGCGTGCGCAAGGCTCACGACCAAATCGTGGCGGCGCTGTATCACTACGTGGTCAAGACGGCGAAAGTAGCTATCCAGCCCCTACCCCCACCACCGGCGACGGCTGACGCTGCGATCATCCCCGAAGAATTCGAAGAAGCTGATCCGAACCCCGAGGCGGACTCTTCGCTGCCCTCACCGTAGTACCTCATCGTCCCCATGTACCGTGAAGCCAAATCCGTGTTCGCCGCGGCGCTAGCCGAAATCGATCAGGCAGGGCTCCGAAAAGCCGAACGGCGGATCGATTCTCGCCAAGGCGCCCACATCACAACCAACGGTCGTTCCGTCATCAATTTCTGCGCCAACAACTATCTAGGACTGGCATCTCATCCCCGCATCCTCGCCGCCGCGCACAAGGCTCTTGACGAACGTGGCTACGGCCTTTCGTCGGTGCGGTTCATTTGCGGCACGCAGGATCGGCACAAGGAGCTAGAAGCGGCTATCTCGGCCTTCTTGAGCACGGAGGATACGATCCTTTACGGATCGTGTTTCGATGCAAACGCGGGGTTGTTCGAAACGCTTCTCAGCGCAGACGACGCAGTCATTTCCGACGCCCTGAACCACGCTTCGATCATCGATGGCATTCGGCTATGCAAGGCGGAGCGCCTGCGCTACGTGCACGACGACCTCGATGACCTGGAAGCCAAACTCAAAGCAACGTCGAGCAAGCGGCTCCGTTTAATTGCGACCGATGGCGTATTTTCAATGGATGGAGACATCGCGCGCATCGATCAGATTTGCGATCTCGCAGATCGATATGGCGCACTCGTGATGGTCGACGACAGCCATGCCACCGGCGTGGTCGGCAAGACCGGGCGTGGCACAGCCGAGTGGCGAGGTTGCAGCGAGCGAGTCGATATCATCACCTCTACACTGGGCAAAGCGCTCGGCGGCGCATCCGGCGGATTCACCTCAGGCCGCAAGGAGGTCATCGACCTATTGCGAAACCGGTCGCGGCCGTACCTGTTTTCGAACACGCTCGCACCGCCGATCGTGGCCGGATCCATCGAAGCGCTCGCGCTGCTCTCGGAATCTACGGAACTTCTCGACCAGCTCGACCGCAACACGCGCCGCTTTCGCGCTGGAATGCATGCGTGTGGACTCCCCATTCGCGAAGGCACGCACCCGATTGCGCCAGTAATGATAAATGATGCCCGGCGCGCGGCGCAGTTTGCCGACCAATTGCTGCAGCACGGGATTTTTGTCGTTGGGTTTTCGTATCCGGTGGTGCCGATCGGGAAAGCGCGGATTCGGGTGCAAGTGTCGGCCGCGCACAGCGAATCCGATATCGACCAAGCGATCGCCGCATTCGCGAACGTTGGGCGTACACTGCGTCCTGTCCAATGAGTCCCCAAGACATTGCCGCTAAAATTCGCCTCGCTCTCCCCGATGCCGACGTCTCGTTGCAAGACCTCACAGGAACTGCGGACCACTGGAAAGCGACGATCGTATCGGCAACGTTTGCAGGCATGGCCCCTCTCCAGCGCCATCGCGTGGTCATGGCTGCGCTAGCTGAGGAAATGAAGGGCCCGATTCACGCGCTTACGCTTGACCTAAAAACACCGGCGGAGGCGTCTTCGAGGTAGGCCCTTGCGCTGCGACACCTTTGGCGTTGCCATTCCGCGCGACGTCATGGCAATAGCGAACTAAAGTCAGACAGCGTCATGAAATAATGTTGCACCTGCAATGTCGCTGGCGGTGTGTGGCAACCATTTGGTCGACCACCCGTTTCCTCGTTCAATTCGCGGTGTTGTCCTGAACCTATGGCAGGGGCGACCTTCGGGGTTATATCTTGACCGGTCCATTTGGTTGGTCCACAACATTTGTATGGAGACCTTCAATATTCACGAAGCAAAGGCGCAGTTCTCCAAAATCATGCTGCCTGGAAGTCGATGGCGGAGATCAAGCGGAGGTACCCGAGCGCGAGCGTAATCGATGGAGAGCGGGTCGTGTTCAACATCGGCGGGAACAAATATCGGCTGGTGGTCAAAATCTGGTTCGCGGGCAAGACGGTATGGATAAAGTTCGTCGGCACTCACAAGCAGTACGACAAGATCAACGTGAGGACACTGTGATGCAGCGAGGGACACACATGGACATCCAACCTATTCATAGCGCCCGCGATCATGCGCGAACACTACGACAAATCGAAAAGTTGTGGGGCTCTCGCCGCGGGTCAGCGAACGAAAAGAAACTCGAGATTCTCGTGACCTTGGTGGATGCGTACGAGGCTAAACATCATCGCATTGATCCACCTGATCCTATCGAAGCCATTCGTTTTCGTATGGAACAGGAGCAGCTGACACGCGCCGATCTCGTAAAACTCATTGGGAGCCGAGCGCGCGTTTCGGAGATCCTCAATCGCAGAAGGCCCCTTACCGTTGCCATGATAAGGCGACTACGCGATGCGTTGGGCATCTCTGCCGACGTGCTTGTCGGGCGCGAGTCATCCGCCGCTTGAGAGAACTTGCCGGGCTAAGTGCATCGGTGTGATCGACCAGTTGAGGGTCACCAGCCCCCTAAACGCGGCGAAGTCGATCGGATTGGCAGTAACCACCGGAAGGCCGCACGTTACGGCAATGCTGGCAATTTGCCCATCAACGAATGGCGTTGTTCGTCCGGCGCGCTCGAGCCTCGCGCGCTCTTCCGCGTGCCACTCTGCGGCCCGTTGATCGTAGGGGAAGATGGGCAAGGTCGCGGCTACAACCTCTTCGAACTGCCGTGCGCTGCACAGCGGCATCGCCTGGGCGGAATGATCTACGCTCTGGCCCGTCGCTAGCCGGTTCCGGCCCCGACTCCGGTTCCGGTTCCGGTTTCGGACTCTGGTCCGGTTTCGGACTCTAACTCATTGATTCAATTCGTCGCGATCACACCCGAGTAGCTCTTCGACATGTTCCAAATGTACATTATGATGTACATTTGAATAAGCGACTTGTGAACCACCACGCGGCGACGCCCAAGGACCCGTTTCCCATGTTCCGCGCGTTGTCGAGCAAACTCGGCCTCGGTACGTGTCACCGAATCGCGCAACTCGCCTAGAAACGCCGCGACCTCAGGGAGAGATGGCACATACGGTGCAAAGCGACAGAACACACCGCGCTGTAGAACATGCATTGCGATTTCTCATCATTCGAGTCGTGAGTCGAGCCAGAATGGGCAACGTGAAGTGGCAATTGGTGTCCGCAGTGCTCGCGCTTACGGCGCAGAGCGCACGTGCAAACGAGTGGTGCTTCGTTGGGCGCCAGGGCTGTGACTACGTCGGCCTGGCCGAGGTGAGTCTCGGCAAGCAAGTCCTAAACGATCTCTTCAGCGGCAAGCAGTCCGTCGACTACGCCGTTGGGGTGATGACGAGTTCGGGCTTCGGCGTCACCGCAGGCGCGCGAGCTTACGAATTCTCGCCCAATACGCACTTCATGTTGCGCGGCCGCTATCGTTTTTGGGTGAGCCCGATGCTGGGCGTCGATGCATCGGTCGCGCCGTTGCTCGCCGCTGGGGGCCGCCCCGGGATCAACCTGCAGCTCGCAGGCGAGTACGCCGACCAGATCGGCCTGTATGTCGACTGCGATGTCGTCCGCACAAGTGACTTCCGAGGCGGCTCCGAAACCGTGGTCGGCTTCGGAGCCGGGATCCGGTTCTCGAACTTTGCTGCGGTCCCGGGTGCCCTGCTGGCGATTGTCGTCGCTCTCGCCGAAAACGACGGGTAGCCGAGGAGTCGACCACGATCTCCTTTAAATCTAGGCCAGTGGGAGGGAGGGCGACGAGGTACTAGATGGATGTAGATCCGGAACGTCGCTGCCACGTCTCTCGGCGGCCTTCGCATGGTTTCGTCGACGAGCGAGCGCCGATGGATCGACTGCGAGAACATCGACGTTCTCATTCGAGGAGCCTGAGGCCGCAATAGGTCGCGAGAACGATGGCTTATGTGCTCGAGGTCGTTACAACTGGCGCGCGCCGTGCGCGGCAAGGACATCGGCGAGGCGTCCCAAGGAGCCAACGTTCGGCTCTTACCGTTGCTGGCTTGAGTTGCCGAGGTAGTCCTCAACGGGTGGGCACGAGCACACCAGATTGCGATCGCCGTAGGCATTGTCGACCCGGCTTACCGGTGGCCAATACTTGTGGGCGCGGAGCCACGGCGCCGGGAAGGCGGCCTGCTGACGGGAGTACGGACGTGCCCACTCGGTGGCAGTAACTGACTGCGCAGTGTGCGGCGCGTTTTTGAGCGGATTGTTCGCGCGATCCATCGCGCCTGCTTCCACGGCTGCAATTTCAGCGCGAATCGCAATCATGGCGTCGCAAAATCGATCGAGCTCCACTTTTGCTTCACTCTCGGTTGGCTCGACCATTAATGTACCTGAGACCGGAAACGACATAGTCGGCGCGTGAAACCCGTAGTCCATCAACCGCTTGGCAATGTCTTCTGCTTCGATACCGGAAGTCTTTTTGAACTGGCGACAATCCAAAATCAGCTCGTGCGCGACCCGCCCCGACGCCCCGGTGTACAAGATCGGATAGTCCTTGCTGAGTCGCTTGGCGATGTAATTTGCATTGAGAATGGCCACTTGGCTCGCTCGCCGCAGTCCGCCCTCTCCCATCATCGCGATGTAAACGAACGAAATCGGCAGGATCGACGCGGATCCCCACGGTGCGGCCGACACTGGGCCGACGGCATGCGCTCCAACGGGCGCCAATGGATGACCCGGCAGGTACGGAGCGAGATGTTCTGCAACTGCGATCGGTCCCATGCCAGGACCGCCACCCCCGTGGGGGATGCAAAACGTTTTGTGAAGGTTGAGGTGGCAGACGTCGGCGCCGATCGCTCCCGGACTTGTGAGCCCGACTTGGGCGTTCATGTTTGCGCCGTCCATATAAACCTGGCCGCCGTGACGATGAACGATGTCGCAGATGTCGCGAATCGTTTCCTCAAACACGCCATGCGTCGACGGATAAGTAATCATGAGCGCGCCTAACTGAGGCGCGTGCTTCGCAGCCTTCGCGCGCAAATCTGCCATGTCGACGGTGCCATCGTTCGCCGAAGCAACTACCACGACCTGCATCCCTGCCATGACCGCCGAGGCGGGATTGGTGCCGTGAGCGCTTTGCGGGATGAGACACACCGTCCGGTGCGGCTCGTTTCGGGCGCGATGATACGCTCGAATCGCCAACAGGCCCGCAAACTCCCCTTGTGCGCCGGAATTGGGCTGAAGCGATACCGCAGCCAAACCGGTGATTTCCGCTAGCCACCGCTCGAGCTGATCAAACAAGGCGCGATAGCCGGCAGCCTGTTCGGGCGGTGCAAACGGATGCATTCGCGCGAACGCCGGCCATGTGACCGGCACCATCTCGGTCGTCGCATTTAGCTTCATCGTGCACGAGCCCAATGGGATCATCGAGGTCGTGAGTGAAAGGTCTTTGGCCTGAAGCCGGTTGATGTAACGCAGCAGTTCATGTTCAGCGCGGTAACGCGCAAACGTAGCGTGAGTTAGAAACGGCGACGTGCGAGCGAGACCCGTGGGCAATTCGGGAACCACCAACGCGGCGACGAGTTCGGAAAAATCGGCCTGCGAACCACCAAAAACCTCGAATAGCGTTTGAACGTCCGCGACGCCCGTCGTCTCGTCGCACGAAATCCCCACGCCATCGGGATAGCGGCGCAGATTGAGCCCGCGCTCGACCGCGCGCCCCATCACCTCGTCTACTCGGTTCGGAGTCAGGTCGATCCGCAGCGTGTCGAAGTGGTGCCCGGGGCGAACGGCCACACCGAGCCGCGCCAACCCGTGTGCGACCAGCGCCGCCAAGGCGCGCACGCGACGAGCGATTTTCACGAGTCCCTCCGGACCGTGATACACCGCGTACATCGAAGCCATCACCGCAAGCAGCACTTGAGCGGTGCAGATATTCGAGGTCGCCTTTTCGCGCCGAATGTGTTGCTCGCGCGTCTGCAGGGAGAGCCGATAGGCCATCGCGCCGTTGGCATCTCGCGATACGCCGATGATTCGCCCAGGGACTAGTCGACGAAACGCTTCCGTTGCCGCCAGAAACGCCGCATGCGGTCCGCCGAATCCCATCGGAACCCCAAATCGCTGGGCTGAGCCGATTGCGATGTCGGCTCCCATCTCGCCCGGAGGAACAAGCAGCGTCAGGGCCAGGAGGTCCGTTGCGACACACGCTACCGCACCGGCTTGCCGAATCCCGGCGATGTACTCCCGCACGTCGATCACCTGCCCATCGGTCGTTGGATAGGACAGCAGCACTCCAGCAACGCGCTCATCGACACCACCTGCAATGTCTGCGAGCGAACCGAGGTGCAGTTCGATTCCAACGGACTCCGCTCGGGTGGCCATCACCGCGATCGTCTGCGGGTGAGTTGCGTCATGGACCCAGAACACCGTTCGCTGATGATCGGCCTTAGCGAAGCTCATCTGCATCGCTTCAGCTGCGGCGGTTGCCTCATCGAGCAACGACGCATTGGCCATCGGTAACCCCGTCAGGTCCGCAATCATCGTTTGGAAGTTGAGAAGCGCTTCGAGGCGACCTTGCGAGATCTCGGCTTGGTACGGCGTATATTGCGTATACCAGCCTGGGTTTTCCAGAACGTTGCGCAGAATCACCGTCGGCGTGACCGTGTCGTAGTAGCCCTGACCAATCAGCGACCGCAGGACGCGATTGCGCGATGCCAACTCGGACACCTGGTGCAGCGCATCGCGTTCCCCGAGCGGTATCCCGTTGCCAAGATCCAGTTTCTTTCCGAGGCGGATTCCAACTGGAACCACCGCTTCCGTCAACTCCTCCAGAGACGCGTAGCCGAGCTCGGCCAACATCGAAGCAATGTCGTTTTCATCGGGGCCAATGTGGCGATGTGCAAACGAATCGGAAGGTGAAAGGATACCGAGCTCCACGAGCGCACCCTAACACGCCGATCCCTCTCCTCGTCTCTGACGCGATATCAGTAGTGCACAGCAAACGTCGCGGCACCGCTCAGGTACCGATCGGCCGCGCCGCCCACGTCCGGAGTGGAGGGATCCCCGTCGCGCGCATTGGACTGAGCCCCGTTGCCTTTAAACGTGAACCCGTACTGGGCGAACTCGGCGGTAAGCCGAACCGCGAACCGTGACGTTAGCGCGACATCAAGTCCGGCCATTCCCTGGGCAGCGATCACACGGGCCTCGCCATATTGATCGGGTTTTTCGATGGGTCCTGCGGTCGTCAGCAGCACAAACGTGCCGCCCGCCAACACCGCGATTCGTCCCCCGATAGGAATTCGGGCCTCGACCCCAATATCTCCGCCTGAGTAATCGACGTCTGGCAAGTCCAGTGTGTTTCCGCTTTCCAACTTCGCTCGATTCACGACGAAGGAACGCTTTGCGTAGTTGATGGCCGCTGTCACCGATGGACTTGTCGACGCCGCGCCAAACACGTATCGAAACCTCGGCCCGATCGCAAAGCGACGCTCGGTAACCGGAAGCTTCGTTCCAGGCTGCACGTCCGGGGTTACTTTGAGCAGAAGCGTTTGATCGAAGATTCCGCCCAATCCAAGCCCACCGACGATGCTGTTGGGGCTGCCAAAGGCAAGCGGGAAGGCCTGAGCTTCGATCCGAACACCCGGAACAATGCTGTTGGAGTAGTTCTTCGGCGCCTCGGGGAACGACCGCGTCGAAAACGATAGGCTGCGGCGATGAACCGAGGCGCCAACATCGAGCCGCAGCGCAGAACGATTCGCAGGGCGGACCGTCGGAGTCGAGGTCGGCTCGGCGTTTGGCTTTGCTTCGGAGTCAGCCGCACGCTTCTTTTCCTTATCGCCCTTTGCGGGCTCGTCGCCCTCGCCGCTCTCCCGGGCATCCTCATCGCTACCCTTTTTTGCAGCCTTATCGGCATCCGGGTCGTCGCCTCGTTTGGCCTTTCCAGCTAGGGGCGTTAGCGCTTCGCCGTCGTCGTCGCCCGGACTCGCCTTGTCATCGCCGGTTCGCTTCGGCCTGTCGGACTCCTCCGACAGCTTTTCCATGATCTTGTCCCGCAATTTTTCCTTAAAGTTCGCTGACTTAATGCTGCCAAACTCGATTTTGAATCCGACCACCTTTTTCCCGCGGACGAAAAGCTTAAAGCGCAGGAGGCGATTGGGCTCCTTCTTCGACAAAGTCGCCTGTATCACTGCGTCCGCCTCGAGTTCGGCTGCGAGGTTACGCAGGTCTTTTTCCGACAGGTCCATGGGATCAAGCTCGAGCTTGTCCAACGCGCTGCGCACATCCTTGCGCCGGGCAAACCTCACTTCGTCGGCGAGGGCAGAGACCACTGCGCGTCGCGCCTCCTCCTTTGGATCGCCAGAAAACGCCAACAAAACGACCTTGGGCTTTGCGAATGCGACACTTGAGAGCAGCAGCAGAGTTGCGCCAACAAGCGCTAGGCGACGAATGAGCATGATTCCCTACAGCGTATCGCAAAAGTCGTGGCAGCCAAAGCGAACAAAATAGGGCCTCACAGGTTGTAAAGTAAGAAGTACGATCGCACGTTTGCGTTTGCGATCGGCTTTTTGATTCGAGGCCGCCCCAATACGCGCGAGCACACCCGCTCGAATTGTGGGTTTCCGCACAAGAAGGCTGCCCGCCAGCCGTGAAATCGCGCACATGTGCCGGCGATATCGTGGTACAGACCCTCTAAGGACTGGCCTGATCCGGCCTCGAGCCGGTCGCCATAGGGCGGATTTGCGATCAGCAAACCAGCACCGAATTCTCGGCCGCGCTCCGAGCATATCTCGCCGACCGTCTTGGGGGTGAGCTCGGCAACATCGCAGCGCTGCCAAACCACCGCGTCGTCCAGCTGCGCGCGGCGAGCGTTATCGCGCGCGGCGGCCAGTACGTTCACATCGATGTCGCAACCGATGACCATCGGAGAACTGTCTGGGAACAACGACGGTGCGGCGCCGGTTCCGAGTCCAAGCGCGTCCAACGTTGGGGTCCGGCGCGGAATGCCGCGAGCCATGTGCATCGCCTCAATCGGCAGCGTGCCCGACCCGCACATCGGATCCACCAACGTATCCGAACGCGGATCAAAGCGAGATAGCATCAGCAACACCGCCGCGAGGTGTTCGCGCAACGGTGCCGCTCCCGTCTGGAGGCGCCAGCCGCGCTGCGACAGCGAACCGCCTCCCAAATCGATCGACACGGTCACCTCCCCATTATCGGCGCCGCGCACGATCCAACGCGACGTTGGACGCTCCGGATCAACGCGAAGCCGAATATCGTTCCGGGCGGCAGCGTCGATCAGCGCGTTTTTTACTGTGCCGACAATTTGACGCTCGCCGGCGGCAAACGCTTCAACGTGCCGCACTTCGACCGAGATCGTGTCGCCGTTGCGATAGAGCGCCCGGGTATCCTCGCCCATGTCGACGCTGAGTTCTTGGTACAGCGGTGCGAGCTGCGTCGCACGCGATCGATACACGTCCCACACAACGCGCGTTGGCGTGCGCAGGTAGGTCACGGCGATGCGGGCGAGATCGGGGTGAAATGGAAACACCAGTTGGCCCAAGCCTTCTTTGCGCGGCTCAGGCGGCCGAAACCGAAGTGCCCGTTTGGCGATGCGCAGCACCTCCGCGCGCATTGCCACATTGGTTTGCGTCGACCCAACAATGCGAAGCTCGTCGACGATCACAATGGTCCGTTCAGCGTGGCGAGGAAGCCTGCATCGGCAAAGAACCGCTTGTGGAGATACGCGCCGCGATTTTTGGTTCCAGCCGGGCCTTTCGGTCGCTGGTGGAGGTATCGCGCCACCAAAGGCGCAAGGCCGGCATCCCACTCGAGTAGGTACCACGACACGATGGTCGCATCGCCATGCTCGCAATTGGCGCGCGCGAGCCATAGGGTGCGCTGCAGCTTGGCAAGCGCAGCGCGGCCGTTGCCCACCATGGCGATCGCAGGATCTTCGACCACGCGCCACAAACCGCTCGCCCGATCGGGCGCAACCGGCACCGTCTTAAGCTCGATGTCGCCGCGCCAGTCGGGCTCGTCGTCACCGCGTTCCACAACCCCAAGCAGCGATGCGACCCGCACTCCCCACGCGCCTTTGTCCGCACCGCGCTGGCCTAGCCGCACACCGATGGCTCGATCGGCGGCATCTAACAATTCATCGACAGTTTCTGGCTCCTCATTCGGCGCAGCCGGATCCACCGGCATGGGCATAGGACGAGGCCACGTGGCGCTTGGCGGAAACAGCCCACGAGGAGGGGCCAGCATGCAGAGGTGTCCGCCAAGCACCACCGGGCGGGGTTGCACGGCGGGGCTAACGCTCGCGCCAGCTCGCTCAAGTTCGGCACCTCGATTCCACAATGCGACGCGCAGCTCCGGAGACTTTTCACTCGGCACCAGAACTTGCGCACACGCCACTTGCGCAAGTTCGCTGCGCGTCAATACGTTGAGAAAGCCACAGAGGTCACCACCGAATCGGCCGACGACGCATCGAAAGGCCTGGTGGAGATCCATCGGCTCGGCTTGGCGTGGAACTGCCGTCGCAGCCTCGAACCGCCCGGACTCGAGCGCAGCAACTCGCCGCAAACTCTGAGGCGCAAGCGACCCCGCAAAGCGCTCGACGGCGTTCACAACTGCACAATAACGCAGATTCAGCCGATGCGCGTGGAGAGCGATCGGCGCACGCAGCCTGTGCTGCGAATCCGTTGCGACCTGCATGGTATCGTCCCGGTGGTGAGGGCATTGTGGATCCTGGTGATGGTCGGGTGTGCACCAACGATCGACGGACCGATGGAACGCGCACGTGCCGCCGACCAGCACCGCGCTGCACAACTCGCTGCGCAGCTGCGCCTGCTGCCGAGTGCTGCGGCGACGCATGTCATGATTCGGACCCTCCCTCCCGACCCCTTTACGAACGCCGCCCCCGCCCCGTTTGCATCGGCCTTGATCGTGATCGACGATCCGGTGCATCGAAGCTCCGTCGCCGATGCCGCGACTCGGCTCGTCCGCGCCGCGGTGCCCGAAGTTCTTCGTCCCGAAGTGGTCATCGCGGTAACAACCCCGCGCCCCCAGCTGGCCTCTGTAGGTCCATTCAATGTCCGAGCAAGCGCCAGACCATGGCTAATCGGAGCGCTGATCGTTGGGCTGTCGCTGATCGGGTTATTCGCTGGTTTCATTGCGTGGCGCGAGCGCAAACGCGGGACGTAACCCAAGCGGCCGGCTAAGCACGACCCCCGCCTTCGTACAACGTGCGGACCGTAGGCAGCAGGGCCCTTACGTCTGCCGGGCGCACGCGCTATGAACGGGATTATGCGCATGTCTCTGCTGCCAGCCGTCCTGGCGCCCTCCCTGGCAGTCGCCGCGCCGCCGAATGCCGGGCCGACGACCAAGTCGGCCTCGCCATGTAACCAGCGAGTGATACCGCTATCTGTCGGCAACCAGTGGACGTACTCCCTGGTACCGGCACTCACCCCGGCAAGCGACCAAATCGCCCGCATTGCGCCCGTCCCGCCTCAAACGGTCGTCGTCACCGTGAAAGCGATCGAAAGTGCACCGGGGCGCGACACCGTGATTTCGCTCGAGGAAAAAACCACGACGAACCTCACGAAAGATCCCAAGACGCCGCTGGTCGATGAACGTTCCACGTCGACATCGATCCGGTGCAGCAGCACGAAGTTCGAGGTGTCGCCGGACAGTTTTTGGTTTGCCGGCGAACCAGGGGGTTCCCTCGGATTCAAGTTGGATAGCGTGGATCGCTCCAAGGGAACGAGTTTCCAGCTAACGGGGGGACGATTTGGCCAGGCGAAATGGCGCGAAGACCTGCTCGTTCGCTGGACGCGCACTCCCCACCCCGGCTCGGACGCAAAGCCGAGTTCCGGGAAGCTCGAGCTCGAACGCCAATTTGCAACGCAGCTAGCAGAGCCCGTAGCCACCCAGGTCGGCGTCTACCGCGCGGAAAAGCTGAGCCTCCTCACCACCGGGCGAGTAACAGGAGACCGGAGTTCGATCGATAGCGCTGGGGACACCAAGCCCATGGAGCTTCCGGCCGGTTGGGTGTCGACCCTTTGGATCGCCGAGGGGGCCGGTATCGTGCAAACCTTAAACCCGTTTGCGCACATGTATCAGCTCACCGCAGTGACGCTAAAATAGTGCCGACGAAACGCTGGCGCGTCGTCAAGCCACTGCGCGACCACATCCGAGCTGGACATCCCTGGGTCTTCGACCGAGCGCTTGGCCCATCACCTGCCGGAGTTGCGGCCGGTGAGGTAGTGCTACTCGTCGACGAACGCGGGCCGCTCGCCACCGCGCTTGCCGATCCCCAGTCGCCGATTCGCGCTCGCGTCCTGCAACGCGGTGATATTTCGGTCGACCACGCATGGACGGCATCCCGGGCCACGGCCGCCGCCGAGCGGCGCACTCGAGATCCGCTGCTCATCGGCTGCTCGGGAAAACGCCTGATCCACGGCGAAGCCGACGGGATGCCCGGATTGGTTGTCGACCAATACGACACGACTGCGGTCGTCGTTTACGACGGCGCTGCCACAACCGCGTTTTGGCAGCCGCGACTCGCTGACGTGATCGCAGGACTGGAACGCGGCGGCGCGAACATCGACCACGTCTGGATACGCGGCGACCGATCGGAGCGCAGCGCGGGACACGCATGGCGTGGCGACGCGCCCGCCCAAATCGTCATCTCCGAAGACGAAGCCCGGTTCGCCGTGGACGTCCGGCTGGGACAGAAGACCGGGTTCTTCTTTGACCAGCGCGAGAACCGCCGAACCATTCGGCGACATGCCGCGGGAATGACCGTACTCAACGTGTTCGCCTACACGGGGGGGTTTTCGATTCACGCCGCTCTGGGCGGCGCAACGCGCGTTACATCGGTAGACAGCGCCGGCCCAGCCATCTCCGCACTCGAGCATAACGTCGCGCTCTCGGGCCTGCCCACCAACGCCCAGGACGCTATTACCGACGACGCATTCAACTTCTTGGCCCGAGCGTCCCAACGATCGTCGCGTTGGGATCTCGTCATTGTTGACCCTCCAAGTTTCGCGCCCAGCGAGCGCGCGCGGCCCGCAGCACTGCGTGCCTACGATCGGCTGATCACGGCTGCGCTCGAGGTCGCGGCGCCCGGCGGGCGACTTGCCCTGGCCTCATGCTCGAGCCACGTTACCGAGGCAGATTTGCTCAAGCTCGCCACACGAGCCGAGTTGCGACTCCGCCTGAGTGCAGGCGCCGCCAGCGATCATCCGGTGCTGCCAGGATTCCCTGAGGGCGCCTACCTCAAGTTTCTGCTGTTCGACGTTGGATAACGGGTCAGGATCGCGCTCCGTCCATGTAGACTCCGTGCTGTGCTCGACCGCCGACCCCACGTCGTCATTCTCGGCGGTGGATTCGCAGGACTCGCCGTGGCGCGAGGCCTCGCGGCTGCACCGGTTTCCGTCACGCTGGTAGACCGCCGCAACCATCACCTGTTTCAACCCCTGCTCTACCAAGTCGCGACCGCCGCGCTCAACCCCAGCGATATCGCGTACCCGATCCGCAGCGTGTTGTCGTCGCAGAAAAATGCGATGGTTCTGCTCGCAGAAGCGCGATCGGTCGATGTCGCGAACCGTCGCGTCGAGCTCGACCGCGGCGACGTCCATTACGACTTCTTGGTGATCGCCACCGGCGCCACCCATTCCTACTTCGGAAAACCTTGGGAGAAGCGCGCCCCCGGTCTCAAGTCGGTGGAAGACGCACTGGAGATTCGCAGACGCGTGTTTCTCGCCTACGAAGCGGCGGAGCGTGCCACCGATCCGAGCGAACAACGCGCGTTGCTTACGTTTGTGGTCGTCGGCGGTGGCCCCACGGGCGTGGAGTTGGCTGGGGCACTCGGCGAAATCGGGCTACACACGCTGGCCAACGACTTCCGACGCATCGACTCGCGTCAAGTGCGCGTCCTTCTCGTCGAGGGAAAAAATCGCGTGCTACCGACCTATCCAGAAAAGCTGTCCGCCGCTGCCGCGCGCGCGCTCGAACAGCGCCACGTTGAAGTCGTCACGGCCGCGATGGTCACGGAGGTCGACGAAGCGGGTGTTGCCGTTCGCCGCGACAACTCCGTCGAACGAATCGAAGCGCGCACGATTTTATGGGCGGCAGGTGTTCAGGCCTCGCCGCTCGCGGCAACGCTAGGCACTCCCACTGACCGGATGGGCCGGCTGGAAGTGGGACCTGATCTGTCGGTGACCGGACATCCCGAGATATTCGCCATTGGCGACGTTGCGCGCGTTGTCATCGATAACGTTGAAGTTCCTGGGGTCGCACAAGGCGCGCTACAGGCCGGCCGCTACGTTGCGAAGACGATCGCGAAGGAGGCGACCCAACCTAGATTGCCGCAATCCCGAACGCCGTTCCGCTACCGCGATAAGGGATCGATGGCGACGATAGGTCGAGCTCAGGCGGTGGTGCACACCCAGCGGTTTTCCCGAAGCGGCTTCTTCGCCTGGCTGTTGTGGTGGGTCGTCCACATCGCCGCGCTGGTGGGATTCAAGAATCGAATACTCGTGATGTTCCACTGGGCGTGGTCGTGGATGACATTTTCTCGCGGCGCCCGCCTGATCACTGGCGACATCGGACAGCTGCCTCCGATCGCTGACAACGCCGACCCTGTTTCCCCTCCCAGCACCCCGCAGCCAGCTCCCGGGGTACGGCGACATTGAATAGTGGCGGGAACAGCACGTAGAAAGCCGGGCCACATTCCGACATCACATTTGTCTCGCAGAGGCTGCCAAAATCTAGTACATCGGTGCCATGGTGCGTACTGCGGCCGAACCGGCGAAGGCCGATGTCGGCGTCGACGACCAATCAACGTCAACAGCTTCCGACCGCCTCAACGTAACGCGGTGGGAGCCCGATCGTTCCCCCTTGCAGTTTGTTCGCTCCACCGCGGCATTTCCGCATGAAGATCATGAACGAAGTGGCGACGATCGCCTGGAGCTGAGTCCACAACCGTACGCAAGTGCAGTCGGTAACGCGGCCCTGTCGGTTTTCCACAACGGTGGCCTGGCTGCGGCAACAACGGGTGCGCTTGCCTGGTACCACGGCCGCGTCTTCGGCCCATATCAAGGCTCCGCGGATGTCATTCGCAGCATATGGGTGACGCAGGCCCAAATCGAGGAGGTCGGGGAAGAATACATCCAGTTCCTGAGCGACAATCGGCTCTCGATCAGCCTGGCGTTCGTCGGCTTCATGTCGGCTGAGATGGCGTCTGGTGTGCTGGCCAAGTCGGAGAAAACCCGGTGGGCCGCGGGGGTGCTCCAATTTCTTCTCTTCAAGTTCAGCGTGCCGGGGGTAGTGATTTCGGTGGATGCAACGCTCGAGCATGCCGCGCGCTGGTGGCATTTGGCATCGACGGCACATCTGAACCCCGCTACGCGCGACTGGCAACGAAATGAAGCGAGCAAGGCCTATCTGCAGATGTGGGTGAGCTTCTTGATGGCGTGTCTCGCTGCTGGAGCGACTCTTCGCACTCTCGGAAACACCCTCAAATTTTGGCGTGGGCCGGCGCCACTACCACTACCGGCTCCAGTGCGAGCGGCGCTCGACGACCCGGCGGTGCTGCCTACAACACAGAGAGCAGACGGCAGCTTTCACGTTCCGGTCGAACCGCAGCCCACAGCGTCGCCGCCCATTGGATCGGCTTCCGTGGCGGATGCACTCCCGGTCAAGGCGGTGGGGGTGTACGCCGATCCAGTCTCGACCGGTGTGCCGGCGATCCCACAAGCCGCAGCGGTCGGCCTGGCGCTAATGGGCCGACACCTGAACGCGACCAGCCCTGTTGGCCAAACGCCAGGCGACGCCGCGCACGACAAGCGCTCCCCTGTGATCGAGTCGGGCGTCGACATGGTCTCCTACGTGTGGCCGACCCTTCGATTTCGAGACGGCGGTTCCATGGATGCGCGCTACTTGACAGCGCGCATTCACGGCCAAGACTACTTTGTTCTTTCCATAGACGCTGACGCAAAGTCCGGCGTGTTTCTGGCGATAGATGCAGACGCACGCCGGGTCATTTACGACCAGAAACTTGAAGAAGTCAGCTTTGTGGCGCCGATTGGCGGCGGAGCGCCGGACCACAAACTGATTCCGCTCTCCGAGCAACGAGGACTTCCGACATACAGCTTTTCACGCCGAAGAGAAGACCACAAACGCGCACTACTAACACGTGTTGCAGAACATGAGCGGGAAGAACCTTTTGGGTTCTCGGCGAGCGCGAGCTTTGCGCACCCAAGCATCATCGCGGAAGTGGTGGACTTCCTCAGCAACCCCCAGCGGGTCGCCAGCCGCTTGTTGCAGCTCCAAGACGAAGTAACCAACCGATACAACACCGTCCATCGCGACTCACATACCTTGGCCCTCGAAGTGTTGGCTGACCTGGAAACCAGGAACGGTTTTGTACCGTCGAGCAAAGTCGATTTGGACTTCCGGCTGATTTTCCACGGGGCGCTATCGCTCGAGATGGCGCACAATCCCCGACCGTTTGCAGTCGCCGGGGGAGATCCGATGCTTCCATCGGTGATTGTAGAGGAACTGTTGTCACAGTGGCCCCACGCGCTGCATCCCGCAGCGCCGTATCACGTTCTTACCGAGTTCCGCGAATTCGTTCGCGGGTATCACCCTCCTGCCGTCAGAACAACCGAACCAACCCAACGCATTTCGCCGTGGGACCCGCTGTACAACCACGGCGGCAGCCGAGCGCTGGCGCAAATGCAACCCGCTGTCCGAGAGGTATTCGAGCTCATCGTTCGCCACAATGATGTAACGGCCAACAGCGTTCAGGCAGTGCTTTCGCGATGGCGAGCCACCGTAGGCCGCGGTTACATTCCGACCGTCGACGAGGCAATTGCCGAGATAGCCACTGTGCTGCGGCGCGCCGCGGATCGCCCGCAGTTCGACACGATCCAGGAAGTTCTAAAGGGCACCACCCAGCGCTATCGATATCAGGTCTCTGCTTCGAACAGCCGGCGGTGGCACTCTGTTCAGATCCAGGGCGAGCGATACTTACTTTACATAAAGACTGAACACTTCGATGTGCTTCGCAGCATTATCGAAGCGCGAGAACTGAGCTCTTCGGCCGTCGTACGGGTTTATCGACAGAGTTTGGATAACGCTGTAAGCACCGTCTTGCCCAATGCGATCACCCAGGCCATTAACCATGCGCTCAAACACGCTGTTCGAGTCACCGGTGACGTACATGAAGAGGTTCACCCTGCCACCATCCGAGCGTATAAGGGCGACCTCAACGAATATGTCTATCGGGTAGAATCGCCGGACTCAGTTGAGGCCAATGCGCTCCCGCCCCGACGACCACTACAGACGCTCACCCAGTACACCTACGATATTGACGGCGCTACGACGTCGTTGCGGCTTCGGCTGCTTCCGCACAAGGTGTTGGAGCGCTTGATCCAAAACTACAACAGGGACCGTGGAAACAATGACGGATCGCTACGCGGTTTTACAGCCGCAGAGCAGCTGATCGCACTCCTTGCGCCTGAATTGCCACGTCACTCGAACGACCAACTTCGGACCGAGCTTGCGAAAATCGTAGGGAAACAGCTAAAGCCAGCTCTTGGCCACGCCAACGTCGGAACCATCAATCAAGTCGATGTCAATGGCCAACCTGGGTATCTGTTCCACAAGCCTGTTTTGGAGCCGATGAATATTGAGGGCCAAGAGGTTTGGCTCGATTTTTGGCCGGAGGACCGGCCGTTGTTTCAGCGCTTGCTTGCAGGCCCGCTGGACACCCGAACCATCCAAAGGCATTTTGAGGAATGGAACCGTCTCCACCCTGATCAACTTTCGTCCACAAGCAAGGTAGTTGCAAGTTTCGTACTCCGGGCCACCTACGCGCTCGGCCATGGTCGATTGAGCGAACATGGACCGCCGGTGAGTATCGGTTGGATTCGCGGCAGAAAAAGCGAAGTTGACAAGACCTATATTTATGAATTCAAGAGCGCTCTCGTTGGCGGAACCGAGAAGAATCGGTTGCCGACCGGTCGGCTCGGTGACTCTGTCCCTTCGACCCGAGTTGGCAATCCATCTTTGCAAGAAGAATGGGAAGCAGTCGAGGCCAGTGTTATCGATTCCTATTCAAAGGCCGCAAGGGGAGACGCCCACGCTCTTGATGAGTTGCTAACGTATGTAGCCCGCCCCCCTCGGCGAGTTTATCGGACTGCAGATACACCTGCAGCCGCGCACATATGGCAACTCGTGAGGCATGGGCCGCCTGAGATTCGAGACCGCGCGCTTCTGGGATTGGAAAGCATCCTGACTGCGCCACAAGCAAACTCGAACACGCTGTCGTACATCCTGAGGCGAGTCCCCGAATGCCCATCCCCCAGGGACTGCCTGCGCCTCGTCCAACTTGGGCTCGGGCACCCGCAACTGGAAGTTCAGCGAGCAGCCATACGATCGACGAAGATTGTAGCCGAAATGGGAAATGTCGAGTTCTTGCAATTGTGGCGGACCACGGCTCGCCAACTTTGGCGCTTGAATGCGCTTTGGGAAGCGAAGGCGCCGAGGAGCCTGACGGCATTGAGAAAAATCCTCATGGCGGGCAACACCCACATACACGTCCAATCCTTCATCATGAACCTCGCTGGCGAACACGCTGAGTGTAACTACGAACTGGTTGCCGCAGCACTTGGACACTCGAACCCGGATATTCGTCGCAAAGCCGCGGAAATTACATTGGACTGGGTGGCAGCAGAAGACTCCAGATTCGGCGCACTATGGGAGAAAAAAGCTCCTGAAGAGCTCAAAACGTGGTTTGCGAGTGAGTTGGAAAAACGCGCGAAAGAAACAGTCAAACGCCAGAAGCGGAAAGATCCAGTCGATTGATCGCGCAGCTCAACGCATCACCCAGGAGTACTAAAATCTGGCGGTTCGAGCCCACTATTTTTCGGGGTGGGAGAGTCGAGATTCGATCTTGACAAGCCGCACCACGACTTCCACGTGCGCGGTCTGCGGCATCAGGTCGATGGGCCAGGCGCGCTCGGCGGCGTAGCCCGCCTCCACCAGTCTAGCCATGTCTCGCGCCAAGGTGGCCGGGTCGCAGGAAACGTACACAATCGTCGCTGGTGCGCGGCGTGCGATACCGGCGATCACGGACGCTGCGCCCTCACGCGGCGGATCCAGCACAATCGCTTCGCACGCGCCAAATTCATCGACCACGTTTTCGGCCGAGCCCACGATGAAGTTGGCCAGAGCGCGGACCGGAGCTACCACGTCGCTCGGATATACGGTCCAGCCGTCAGCGGACATACCGCGCGTGAAGTTGCCGCCCCCCGCATACAACTCCAGGACCGCGCCCGGGCCAGGTCCCAAAGCGCTGCGGACCAACTGCACCAGTACTGCATTGCCCGCAGCGCTCGCCTGGGCAAAGTCCCAGGGTCCGCCAAACAAGCCAGGCTCGATCTCGACAATCGGTTGTCCGAAGCACGCCCCGCCTTTGATATGGACGCCAGCGATTCTCGCCTGCCCGATCAGAGCCGCGGCCGGCTTCCAGTGCCGTTCGATAGGCCCAGCTTCGCTGGGGCGCGCAGCACTTCCCCTGGAGTGCGGTGGTGGATCGATCCCAACCGCGACATCGCCGCGCATGCCTACAACGATCGCAATCTCGCCGTCGGGTAGGCTCAGCCCCGACAACAACTGCACGACCGAGTCAAGCGCGGGGTCGAGCTGCGGACAGCTAGCAAGTGGAACGACTTCGTGCGTACGGCCCGCGTACAGCCCTAGCTGACCGTCGCGGCAATGCAACCGCGCTCGTCGACGCCACCCCAACGCTGGAACCGGATTCGCGATCGGTTCAACGACGAGGTCGGCGAACTTGCGCAGCGCCGCGGTCACCAGCGCTTGTTTTGCGTCGAGCTGCGCCTGCCGCGCCACGTGAAGCCATTGGCATCCGCCACAACCGCGTTCAAACGCTGGACACGCCGATGCCACCCGCACCGGCGAGGGCTCGATGACCTCGAGCAATTCTCCGCGGGCGAACGACGACTTCTCTGACCGCAACCTCACACGCACCCGATCGCCAGGAGCGGTCCGGGGTACAAACGTCACCCGCCCGCTCGCGTCTCGACCTACGCCGTCACCGCCCGCCGCAAGCGACGTGACCTGGATATCGATGATGTTCATTGTCGCTGGGACTGCGACCTACGGTCTACCTGCCTAACTCCTGCAAGTCCATACAACATTACCAACTATTAATGATACTTAGCCAGGAGGGCGGGGAACGCAATTTGCTGCATCGGCGCTGATTCGAACAGTACACTTGCAGGTCTACGCTCAATGCCTTGCGACCAAGCCCGAACGGATCATCTCGTGCGCATCCGGCTTTGCGTGGCGCTGCCGCTCTATGTTGCGGCCGCCGCCTCAGGATGTGGAATAGGCAACATCGGCGGTAACGCGCCACCGCCCGCGGACGGCAACATCCCGGATGCGGTTGCGTCAGACGCAACGACGGCGGACGCAAAGCCGAGGAGTCGTTCATGCAAGGACCTTTTATTTTGCGATGATTTCGAGTTGAACGCGAACGGGGCTGCGCCGACTGGCTGGAAGTTGTCGATCTTTCCCGGAACACCTGGAACGATTCAGGTCGACGGAGCTCATGCGGCAAGCGGCTCGCGAGCGGTTCGAATCGTTTCGGTCGATTCCGACCGCACCATCACGCCGATTACGTTCGTGCAAATGCACCACACCATGCCAAAGCTGCCGACGAACATGTTCTACGGACGCATCCGGGTATGGGCGACGCAGACGCCAACCTCTCGCTTGCACTGGAACCTCATCGAGAGCTTCGGCTACAACAAGGACGTCATTCCAGGCCCCATAAACGGAAGTATGTACCAGTATGGCGGAGGCAGCTCCGTCGACGGCGATCACGCTCTCGCGGCGTTCGGTTTAGGCCCGGGGCTCGACTGCACCCAGCAACAAACGAAAAACCCGCCCGTCGCCCTGCCGACCAAGAAGTGGGCGTGCGTCGAGTGGCAATTCGATGGCATCAAGAACGAAATGCGATTGTGGGTCGATGGCGTCGCTGTCGACGAGCTAACCGTCACAAAACCACCGTGCACGTGCCCGACCTGCGGCGGCGTATGGCCTGCCCCGGTATTTCAAGATGTTCGCTTGGGATGGATGAACGCGCGACCCGATAGCGGCGGCCCCCCGCTGGAGATCTGGATGGACGACGTAGCGATCGACCCGGAACGCATCTATTGCCAGTAGATCTTCGCAAGTCGAACACA
This sequence comes from uncultured Kofleriaceae bacterium, assembly GCA_964419605.1. Taxonomy (GTDB): domain Bacteria; phylum Myxococcota_A; class Polyangia; order Haliangiales; family Haliangiaceae; genus JABFXX01. The sequence continues at coordinate 32,178 of CAYQQM010000044.1, forward strand.
CAGCTGCCGATCGCAAGGGTTATGAGGTCACAGCCACAGCGAACGGCCACAAACCCAAAACGAATAGCGCTGCCGGCTTATGCGGTCGTCGTGCCGCGTAGCCCCACCCAGACTACGAACTGTTGCAGCGTGAGATAGTCGTTGCCTGCCGCGTACTCGTTGAGAATCACGGCCACGATGTCAGCAACAACGTCTCCGCCGTCAAGTGCAAGCCTAGCCGCTAGGACAAGTTCGGTTAGGTTCCTCTGGCTGACCACCCGGATACGGCGCTTTGACGACCAATCGAATTTCCACGTCGAGTAGCGTTCGAAAGCCGCTTTCCAAGGGGCCTCTTCGTCGGCAAACTCGCTCGCAATGTACTCGGCGACCATGGTTCTAAAGCATGTTGGGGTAAACGCCATGCACTCGACACTGCGTTGCGGTCTCGAGAACAGTCCCGCGACTTGAGACGCGGTAACTGTAGGGGTTACCTGAAAATTCAGGGAGGGAATGCCCTGGCGTTCGGGACGCACGGGATGGGATGGCGGCTGCAGTGCTGTATGCGGCGCGGGTTCCCACTTCTTAATTTGCGGACCCGGCTTGCTCACGTGCACATTATACGGCCCCGCGCGCCAAAATTCCCCCAGCAATCCCGGGCTGAGCGTTGTTCAACTGTCGCTACGCAATACTTGGTACTTCTAAAATAGTACCCTGAACATCGCTAGCGGACCTGGCTTGCGCGACTGGACACCGTTCTGCTGTGGCACTGCAAACTCGCAAGCCGCAGCCTCTCTCTCATCCCATACATCCGAGGGAACGCCGATGACCGGACAGCCAAACTTGAGCTCCACGCGGACAGGAAACTTCGCGGTGGCGCCAGGCAGTTTGCTGCGAACGAACTCGACACCAGATTGAACGAATTCCGTCGCGAATTGGGCAAGCCCAACTCCAGACTGGACAAACCCAAATCCGGTTGGAAGGAATTCAATCAAGGGGGAACATGTCTCTAAAGGCATTGCTACCGGCGCTGCCGAATAGCCAAAGCTTACCAACGTTCCGCTCACCTTGCTCGGCTTTTTGCTTCCATCGGGTAGGTCGTTAGCATTACTCCAGGCCCAATGAGAACGCCAAAGCCTCATCGAGCGCTGCGAGTTTCGTCGCTGACAGTTGGCAGACTTTGGTTTTCAGCCACGTCCGCGGAACCGTTACAAGATTATCCGTGTTGACCACGCAGGCCACTGGCATCCCGTCCGCTTTGGAGAGCGCGACTTCGCTGGGCAAGTCGCGCCGTGTGCGAGATACCTCGGCGACGATCAGATTGACCCGAACATCGTACGCGGCAGGGCGGGAAACGAGGACGACTGGCCTACGCCCTGACGGCAGGGGCAGCTCGGCCCACCAGATCTGGCCTCGTTTCATCACCAGGGCTCCCAGGTGGCAACGGATGGTAGAGCCATGTCGTTTGGCTGCTCCGGCTGTCGCCGATATCCTTCTCGGTAGCGCTCGTCGCGACTGCGAGCAGCATCTCTGGCGAACCACTCTCCCAAGATTGAAACAATGACCGCACTGCGCGGCTTCTTTCGCCGTTTCGTCTCGTTTTCCAAGTCGATGAATACACTGCGCGGCAGGCTGAACGCGATCTTTGTGCTCTTGGAAGATTTCATACTTTATCATACCACAGTTCGACCCCCGCTTCAGGAATCGTACAAGTACCTCGCCACAGTGGTTTTGGCAGGTTCCGGTCGCCGACGCGCGCCGAGCGCGAGGCTTGCGGAGTAAGCGCTACTGGCGGTCTCATGATTGATCACATTTCTCTTTCTGTTCTGGAGGACGTGGCCGCTCCCCTGAACGTTGGCGTTCCCCTGGACGTGGCCGCGCTCGGGAACGTGATCGGCTGCGTGGACGTGATCGATGCCGTCCGACGATCGGACCAGCGAGAACCTCGACGGGGGTGCTCGACCGTTTACGGCGTGGATCACGGTCACGCGGTCGTTCCCGTTCCCGAGCGCGGCCACGCTCACGAGGGCGATCACGTCCAAGGCGTCGACCACGTGTCTTGCGGGGCCGCCAGAGCGTAAGTCTATAAAATAACTAAACTACTGCTGCATGTCAAGAAGAGATAAGATGTGTAGGATCATGAGGGTGTGATCACAAACCATGGGTAGGAGTTTGCCAGAAGTCGTTCCACCAGCCATTTTCGCGCAAAATCCGCAAGGACATCATCGGATTAATCGAGTCTGGGTGCCAACAAGCACCTGGAATCTTCAAGCGCTTTTGCGGGATGACTCGGTGGCCGCTTTCGATTTCGCCGGACCCAATCGGGTAGCCCATTTTGCGGTACGCATCGTAGTGTACCGACGAAGAAAAGCGCGTCAGATAGCCATGCAACCGATCGCACCGCGTCTTGCCACGACCTCTGTGACGACGCAACGCGGCTCGCGCACGGTGGACGTTGCCTTGGTCGCACTGCGTGACCAGATGGTTGACCCAGCGCTCGCGAGGGGCATCTTGTAGCCCGATGGCATCGGCGGTCTCGTACAGATGCTGCTTCAAGTGAGACTTGTCCAAAATGAACTGCAATGGGGAAAAGGTTGCGTCGAGCAACTCAAACACGCCGTTACCGCCATCGGCCACTCCGACCACCTGTGTACGCGACGACAAACCACAACCAACGGCGGCACAGAACAACTCGTGACCTACGTCGTCGAAAGACTTCAGCCCCCCGACGACCCTTGGAAGTCCCTGACGAGGGACATAGGTTTTGGTCACGGACGAAAGCTCACGAGCAAACGCCAGCCGCACATCGCGCCATGTCGAGGGTCTTTGGCGCACCGGCAGCCCACGCACGGCGGTCTTGCGGCGACTGCGGGTCTTTTCGAGCTGTCCTGTGCGAATTTCGCACCCATCCATTTCGACGAGGATGGTGTCGACGCCTGGTCGCTCAGCGAGCGATTGCTCGTACCCGGTTGCTTGTGCCGCCAGCGTGTTCGCGACAAAGGTCTGGGCCGCGACTGCGTGCTCTTTGACCACCCGCTGGATCGTGGTGCGACCGATGTCATACCCGTAGTGCTCGGCGAATCGCGTCGACGCGCGTGCATAGGATTCCTCCGCACCAAAATCGACTAACGCTCGCTCCACACCGACGCTGCGACCCCGATAGGTCAATCCTAAGATGTCTTGGGCCGGCCTGACGCTTTGTTTCGTCGCGCGATTTCGCAGATACGGCGCGCTGACTCGGATGGGTCCGAAGACGGTAAAAAAAGGGTCTCGTCACGCGATTCCACCGTGAAGCCGGCGGCCCGGTGTTTGGCTTCTTCCGGAAGCACGGTCGCCGTCGAGATATCTTCAACGACACCTTGCCCCACCTCTCGGAGCAATCCAAGCAGCGTCGTGTCGTACGACGCTACGCGGGCCGCCAGATTCGGCTCCTCCGCCAAAATCGCTTCTGCCAACAATTTTCTCGCTTGTTTTTGGGCATCCTGGATTCGGCTCATACTTCGTTAGATCACGCTTAGATCTCGAAACCCGGCCCGTTGGCCACCTATTTCGTAACGGATCGTTTTCATTGACCTCGTGGGGAACCAGCGGTTCCCCACGGGCGTGCACGCTAGTGCGTGAGCCGCCACAACATCGCCCGGACCCGATCGAGCACGACATCACCGCGGCGTAATCGGTTGGGGTGATGTAGCCGCGCGCCCTGGCAATTCGGAGCGCCGTCGTAAGCTCACTGGCGGAGCCCGCGGCGCGCCGGAACAAGTCGGCCCGATCGAGGCCGGCGCGCAATCGCCCCTCGCTGACATTGAGGGCAATCGACTCGGCGGCACGGCCGATCTCGTCAGCAAGCGACTTGCGACGCTGGCGAATCTTCGGCTCCAGCGGAGCGAGCTTTTCGAGCACGGTGAGCGACATCTCGAGCGTAACGAACATGGTGACCTCCTGGTGATTGGCCCCGAGCGCGGGGGCCGTCGTCGCCCGCCGCGCCGCGGAGCGCACGTCCCGTGACGAGCGCCCCACCGTCATTTGCGCTTCACAGAAACTCAGCTGTGAGGGCGCCCTGTGCACCGCGTCGGTGCTCCATGCGCTCGGCAAGGGACGGTGCGCGAGAGCGGCGCCAGGGCGACGGCCCCAGC
>CAYQQM010000045.1:0-15417 GCA_964419605.1 uncultured Kofleriaceae bacterium
CCCCGAAGGAAGTCCCCTTGGGGGGCGCCCCGAAGGAAGTCCCCTTGGGGGGCGCAGTTACGCTCTATCCGCCTCATCGGCTGATTTCATCCACCCGAGGGGGTTTTGTCGGCATCGAACTCACGCCCCCGCCGCTCGACGGACACGAACTCGATCTGCTGATAGCGACCGCGCACCGAGTAGGTAGTGCGCTAGCCCAACGAGGATATCGCGGCCCTTTTGGCATCGATGCGTTCGCGTATCGAGATGGAGACCAGCGCCGCTTGCATCCGCTGTGTGAGATCAACGCTCGCCATACCTTCGGCCACGTCGCGCATGCGCTCGCGAAACGCTTCGGGATTACCGGTCTGAGGTTTTCGGGCCCGGCTCCACACGGCTCTACCGTGTTCGTCAAACCGGATGCGGACGACGTGGCATCGGTCTGGGCAACCTCGGAGTCGCTGGTCTCTGCGGACCGATGAGTGATCGCTCTCGATCAACGCGTCTGCGATGGGGTCGTGATGGTTAGCTTTGCGACCGCGGTAATGCGTGGCTGCGAGTCTCCCGCACGATGCAGCCTCCCACCTTTGCCGTGAAACTTGGGGAACGGATCGGCGCGGTCGATCGCAGAAGCGATGATGTCTCCTCGCCTCGTCAAGAACAACGCGGGCGCGGACCCATCTGGCATGGGATTCACCATCTTTACGCCGATCCCGGTCGCTGCGGTCGCTTCGACCACCGATCCCGCGGTCGCCGCCTCCGACACGAGCGTCGCAATGAGCCAGGCCTTGCGGTCGTCGTCGGCGAAATCGGGCGGGGTCCTAGCTAGCGTGGCAGCAACGATCGCCTGCCTTGCTCGGCCGTCTACTTCTACGGCGATTGCTAGCGTTTTCGGGATTGTCACCTCAGGCGGGGGCGCCGCCGACTGGAGCTTCTTGGCCTCGCTCGATTCACTTGCTCGAGAACACGCAACAAGGGAAAGCGCGACTAGGAGCCGAATCATCGGGGCAGTGTATCCCATCGCCTCGCAAACGGGTTTGTCACGGCAGAACTTGCCAGGTGCGACTTGATTGGGCAGGGTGATGCCGTCATGTCCACGCCCGACGACGCAGTTCCGGAGCCGACGCACGATCGGGTGGACCTTGTCACGGGCGAAGTTTCGACGCTACCGCCGGAGCAGGCCAGTCGGGTCATCGATGAGATCAAAGCCGTCGCCGAAAGTCGAGGCGACGTTTCTCATGGACATGAGCTCGTGGTTGCACCGACCGGGCCCATTCCGGTAGCGGCCGAAACCGCAGACGATCGCGACGATGAGCAGCTTGGAATTGATGAGCTCCGAGATGCTTGGCCCCTGCTAGACCTGGGGGAGCGCGGCGATGGCCTCCGCGTGCTGCAGCGCGAAGATGCCGAGGAATTTTTTATCCAGCTCCCAGCGCGAGATCAGGCCGACCTCCTCCTCCACTTCCGCCCCGGGCAACGCCGTCAGTGGATGCGAATGCTCGAACCCGACGATGTGGCTGACTTGATTCAGCAAGGCGGCGAGGTCAACCGAAAAACGTTACTCGCGCTGCTCGATGATCCAACGCGCAAAGAAGTGGTCGCGCTGCTCAAGTACGCCGAGGACGAGGCCGGCGGTCTAATGTCGACCCGGTACGCACGCCTGCGACCGGAAATGAGCGCCGATGAAGCGGTCCTGTACCTGCGACGACAAGCCCGAGCGAAGCTTGAAACGATCTACGTGGCCTACGTCCTGGACCCGGCGCAACGCTTGCTCGGTGTGGTTTCGTTTCGCGATCTATTTGCCGCCGATGCGACTAAGACGGTGGCCGAAATCATGGTGACCGACGTTGTCCGCGTCACCGACGCAATGGATCAGGAAGCCGTGTCGCGAATATTCGCCGAACACGATCTCAACGTCGTCCCGGTCGTCGACTCCGACGGAAAAATGAAAGGAATTGTCACCGTCGACGACATCGTCGATGTCGTCCAAGAGGAAGCCACGGAAGACGCGCAAAAGTTCGGCGGTCTCGAGGCACTCGACATGCCCTATCTGGAGTCGTCGCGGCGCGAGATGTTCGCCAAGCGCGGCAAGTGGCTCGCGCTGCTTCTCATCGGCGAAATGCTCACGACCATCCCCCTCGGTTTTTTTGAAGACAAGTTGCATCAGGTTACGCTGCTCGCATTGTTTCTGCCTCTCATCGTCTCCGGTGGTGGCAATTCTGGCTCTCAAGCCTCAACGCTCATCATTCGCGCAATGGCGCTCAACGAAATCCGACCGGCCGACTGGTGGCTCGTGCTGAGGCGTGAACTTCTGATGGGACTAACGCTCGGCGGCCTGCTCGGCGCCATCGCCGCCACCCGAGTGATCTTATGGGGCGCCGCTGGCGCATACAGCGAGCCCGTGCAAATTGCGCTTCAAGCCGCGAACCACTTCCTTTCCACAGGCCAAACCGCCGCGATTCATACGTCGGTGTCGCAACACGTCGGGCTGGTCGGACTCACCGTGGCGCTATCGGTGACGGGCTGCGTTGCGTGGGGGACTCTTTCCGGGGCGATGCTTCCGTTCTTATTGAAAAAAATCGGCGCAGACCCCGCCAGCGCCTCGGCCCCATTGGTTGCTACCATCGTCGACGTGAGCGGAATCGCAATCTATCTTTCGTTTGCAACGCTGATCCTTAGCGGTGTGTTGCTGTAGCCGCGGATAATGACGCCGTGACACGTTATGCGATCGGCGACATTCAGGGATGCAAAGCGAGCCTCGACCGCTTACTAGCGCTCATAGGATTCACGCCGTCGCGAGATGAACTGTGGTTGGTCGGGGACCTGGTCAATCGGGGACCGCGCTCGCTCGAGGTGCTGCGGTGGGCGCGCGAAATGGATGCGGCCGTTACCTGTGTCTTGGGCAATCACGATCTGCATTTACTCGCCCGAGCGGCGGGCGTTGCGGCTCCGCGCAAGCGCGATACCCTGGACGACATCCTTACGGCGCGCGACCGCGGATCGCTGATCGACTGGTTGCGCACGCGCCCTCTGGTCCAGTGCGACGAGACGACCCTGCTCGTCCACGCGGGACTGCATCCGTCGTGGACCACCAGCGATGCGCGTACGTATGCGTCGGAAATCGAACACGAGCTGTCGGGGCCCACGTGGCAGTCGTTCCTGGAGGCAACGAGCAACGCTCGCTCGCCCGCACCGGCGTGGGCCGCGAGCCTCAATACCAGCGAGCGATGGCGCGCGATCCTTTCCTATTTCGTCCGCGTGCGAATGGTGACGCACGATGCATGCGTCGTGGGTGATTTCGACGGTCCGCCGGCCGATGCCCCCCCCAACACCCTGCCGTGGTTCGCGATGCCCGCGCCAGCGTGGGCGACGCATACCGTGGTGTTCGGCCATTGGGCAGCGCTGGGGCTCCACGTCGGCGGCCATCACATCGGCATCGACACTGGATGCGTTTGGGGCGGGCACCTCACTGCGATCCGGCTAGATGACCGTTCGATCATCCAGGTACCGGCAGTGGAACGGGGCGGCGAACGCAACAGATAGATGCGCGCGCTACCGTCGCAACCCACCCACTCCATCTCAGGGTCGTGGTTCGCTAATTGCTTTTCGAACCGTGCCCAGGAGTTGCTGTACCTCAGGATGGTGCGTGACTTGGGATTCGGCGAGCCAATGCTGAAATCCTCGCAAGAGTTGGGCTGCACGGGCTTCCTGTTTTTCAACCCAAATCGCGATCAGGTGCTCCGCCGCGGTTGCTCTCACCGCAAAGTTTGCGGACTTTAGTCCGAGAGCGAGGATGTCAAAGCGTAGTGCAATGCGTGCCACATCAAGCAACCGAAAGCACTGCTCCAATTGAGTCCCGTCGTAAAGCAGCGTTTGCATTGCGCTGCGTGCAGCACCATTCTTGGGGCCGCTAATAACCAGGTCCGAAATCGGCTGCCGCGACGCCGGGATATGGGGATTCGATTGCACATTCCGAAGCACCCAACGTCCACCGACGTACATGCCCACCAATCCGACTGCTCCCAGTGCGAATTTCACGCCGACGTCGACGGCGCCCGTGGGAGTAGCCCCCCACAACTTGGCGGGCCAACCTGGCAATGGACCGTGGGGGCAATTGCCTGGGTTATCTTGGTACGCTTCCCGCCCGACGGCGGCATCGCGCGCCAGCCGCCAGTCCACAGGGCCCAGATCGGTCGAAGCGGCTAACGCCTCGTTGCCATTGTGCGCCCTCTGGGGATGAGGAGCTGCCGACTGACACGGTATGGGGGCCTTCAAATCCTGCACAGCGATACCAAGACCAACGGTGTGCAGATTAGACGATCCGAGGCGGTGGTGCCAACCCCTTTTTTGAGCCGACATATCATCCAACTACATTAATTTGCTACGTTTTTCCTTAGTGCCGAGGACAGGCCCGAGTCCCCAGCTCCACCCGGCGACTCAAGTTCTGCCATAAGAGCCTCCCACCGGGCGGTTAAGTCATCGAGCGCATCGGCAGCGACCTGGTACTCGGTAAGCAGCGCTGTTCGCCGGGCGGAGTCGTCGTAAACGGTCGGGTCGGATAACACCGTGGAACGCTGCTTCTGCTCTGTCTCCAGGGCGGCGATTCGCTGCTCCAGCTGAGCGATTTGGCTCTCGAGCGACTCGCCTCGGTCCCCGCGCTCGCTTCGCCGTTTACGCGCACGGCGTGCAGGAGCCTCGGCTTTGGGCTCTACCTTGGATTTCGTCGGCTTACCGCCGTCGGAACCGCTGGCGTTGCGGCGTTGCGCCTGTGAGTACATGTATTCGTCGAGGGTTCCGGGATACGTCTCGACCCGCCCCTCTTCCACGTTCCAAATCCGCGTCGCAAGCGCCCGTATCAGGCTGCGATTGTGGCTCACAAACACAAGCGTGCCGTCGTACGTAGCCAGCGAGGCAGCCAGTGCATCAGAGGATGCGAGGTCGAGGTGGTTGGTCGGCTCATCCATGAGCATGAGGGCGCCTGGAGCAATGCACAGCTTTGCCAACGCCACGCGCGCGCGCTCGCCGCCCGACAGTACGCGCGCCTGCTTGTCGATGTCGTCGCCGGAAAACATAAAGGCGCCGCACATGGATCGCACCCGGGCTGGGGAGGCCTCCGGCGCTGCGCGCTGTACGATTTCGTAAATCGTCGATCCCATATCTAACGTGTCGGCGTGATGCTGGGCGTAGTAGCTGACCGACACGCCAGTTCCGATCTTTATCGCCCCGGCGTCATGGGAAATCTCGCCGGCGATCATGCGCAGCAGCGTGGTTTTTCCCGCGCCGTTAATCCCGATGATTCCGATCTTTTCTCCCCGTTTCACCGTGAGGTCGATCGGACTGGCAAATACTTCGTGCGGTCCGTACGCCTTGGTGATGCCTTCGACGCGAACCACATCGGCGACCGTTCGGGCCGTGTTGGGGAATGAGAATCGCAACGTCCCGCGCTTTTGCAGCGTCTCAACGTCTTCCATGCGCTCGAGTGCCTTGATACGCGACTGAACCGCCCTGGCTTTGTTGGCCTGCGCTCGAAACCGATCGACAAACTTGCTCAGGCGCTCGCGCTCGCGGGCAACGTTCTTGGCACGGCCAGCGAGAATGGTCTCCTCTTCGGTGCGAGCCGCAACGTACTTTTCGTAGTTCCCGGGATAGGAGCGCAATCCCTCCAACTCCAGCGACACCACGCGCCGAATCTGCTCGTTAAGGAACTCGCGATCGTGGCTGATCAAGATAAAGCAGCCGTTCCACGCTTTTAGAAATTCGGAAAACCAGGATACCGATGGCAAGTCGAGGTGGTTGGTCGGCTCGTCGAGCAGCAATACATCGGGCCGCTGAAACAGGAGTCCCGCGAGCACCGCTCGCATCTTCCACCCACCGGAGAGCTCGCCGATATCGCGCTGCTCGGAGCCAGGGGCAAAGCCAAGGCCTGCGAGGATCTTCCGCGCTTCGTGCTCGCCGAACAGGCGATCAAAGTGATCGACCCGCTCGTGGAGGTCCGTCACTTCTTGAACCAATTCCATGAGCTCGTCGTCGTTGGCTGCACCGGTACTTGTGACGCGCTCGAGCGATTCCTCGGCAGCTTTGAGCTGTGCATCGAGCTCGGTCCGACCGGGCACACTGGATAGGATCATGTCGAGGATCGATCGTCCCCCGACGACCGCGAGATCTTGGGGCAACCATCCGACCCGAACTCCGTTGGCACGCGTTACGGTGCCGTCGTCGATCTCCTGATCGCCTGCGATGATTTTTAGCAGCGTGGTCTTGCCGGAACCGTTGGGCCCAATGAGCCCAACGCGGTCGCCGTGCCCCAAACGCAAGCTGGCGGCATCGAAAACCATTCGATCGCCAAAAAACAGCGAGACATTGTCCAACACCACCAAACTCATGGCGGCGCAACCAATAGCACGGAAGTCGGCGAAACGCCCTCCCCGCCTCTTCAAAGGCCCTTGGACCTGTCCGCGATGGCACCGTGCGAACCGCTAAAGCTCGTGACAAGCAAACGCTAAGACATCGTCGATTCGATCGGCCCCCGTTGCGATCATGATGAGGCGGTCCAACCCGAGAGCAATTCCTGCGCTGGGCGGAAGACCCTCTTCGAGTGCAGCGATGAGCTTATCGTCGATGGGATAGACCGGCTTACCGCGGGACAACCGAACTCCCTGCTCGCTCTCGAACCGCGCGCGCTGCTCGCGCGCATCGGTAAGCTCGTCAAACGCGTTCGCGAGTTCAACCCCTCCAACGTACGCCTCAAAGCGCAGCGCGACCTGAGGCATGTCGGGGCGGCGGCGAGCTAACGCAGCCAACGGCGCCGGCCAGTCTTCGAGGATCAGCGCGTGATCGAGCGCTGCAATTGCGGGCTCCACTCGAGCGAGAAACGCTGCAAAAAACGCGTCGTCCCATGCCGCATTGCGATCGACTTCAATGCCCGCTGCTCGCACTGCCGCGACCACATCGCTAGCCGACTCTTCGCCGTCGACGCGAACGCCTGCCCACTGCTGCATGGCGTCGCGAACGCTGATGCGCCGCCACGGCGGCTGAACCCCGATCTGCCGACCGCCAACGCGAGCCGTCGGCCCGCACACCGCATACACCAGCTGTTCGGTATCGCGAATGATTTCCTCGAGGGGTGCAAAAGCCCGATACCATTCGATCATCGAGAACTCGCTCGAATGGAACGGGCCGTGCTCACCGGCTCGAAAGCACTTGCACACCTGATAGATGCGTTCGAATCCTGCGGCCAGTAGCCGCTTCATTTGATATTCCGGCGATGTAATCAGGTACCCGGATCCCGCTGGAACTGCGTCGAGGTGGATCTCGAGCCCTGGGCTAGGCACGAGCAGCGGCGTTTCCACCTCAGTGAAGTCGCGCTCAGCAAAGAACCGCCGCACCGCGGCCAGCACCTGCGCGCGCTCGCGAACAAAGTCCATCCGCCGCCTCGACAGCCGCATCACCTCGGTCCCCGGTCCTGGATAGTCACCACCCAAATGCCGGCGCACAATCGCCCCCTGGTCGATGAGGTCCCCGGGGACTGCCGCGATTTGCGCCCGGCCATCGCCGCGCTCGCTTCGAATGAGCACGCTGCCATCAGTGTCGTGCGCAATCACGCGACCGCGCATATTAGGCCCGACGCCGATCACGTCAGCCTAGACTTGCGCAGCGGTTTGACTTTGTCCTTGACCCCACCGTTCTGCTTGACGGCGACGTAGTCGTCGACTCCACCCTCGACCTCGGCGTTTCGCCGAGACACTTGCTCAGGGTCAGGGAAACGTGATCCATGAGGTTGCCGTCTAGGCCAATGGATGGGGGTCAAGGATGATGGCTCGGTCACCAAACGAAAATGATGCGATGTATCAACGCAACGAACCAGCATCGCCACTACACAACATTCGCTAGGCTAGGTCTTGTTGATACGCTCGACGTATTCGTGCGTCCTGGTGTCGATCTTGATCGTATCGCCAACGCGAATGAACAGCGGCACGCTGACAGTCGCGCCGGTCTCTACCGTCGCTGGCTTCTGCACATTGCCGCTGGTATCGCCGCGCACGCCGGGCTCGCTTGCGGTCACCTCGAGAAACACAAACGTGGGCAGGGTAACGTCGACGGGGCGATCGTTAAAAAACACTACCGTGCACGGCAAGTTGTCCTTCATCAAGTCGTGCGCATCGCCGATGAGATCCGCGCTGATCGTGACCTGCTCGTAGTTCGATTGATCCATAAACACGAGGTCCGTTCCCTCTTTATAAAGGAACTGCATATCGCGGGTCTCTACGTTGGCTGGCTCCAGCTTTTCACCAGAACGGATATTTCGCTCCACGACCGCGCCGGTCAGCAGGTTCTTGAACTTTGTTCGCGTGAACGCTGCGCCTTTGCCAGGCTTAACGAACTGGAACTCCACCACCGTATAGGGGTTCCCATCCATCAAGACCTTCAAGCCTTTGCGAATATCGGAGGTGTCGTACATTCGGCACGATTTACCCCGTCTCCGACGCGGCTGTCAAACCGCACGATATCCCCTCAGCGGAGAGCCGCCGGTTGGCTTGCCGTACGGCCTGGCCTATGCCATGAGCAAGGGGTGACGCGAACCGCGTACTCCCGCTTCGCGCCGCCACACGAGGGAGAGCGCCATGAATATCGACGACTGGGAACAACGCGAGGTGTGCCCCGACGGCAGCTGCACGGGCGTCATCGGCGCTGAGGGAAGTTGCAGTATCTGCGGCCGCGGCCCCGAAGCCTCTGCCGATCGCGAGGCGACGGCCAATCCCGCGTGTTGCGACAACGTATCGGCGCCGGCAGAGACCGACAAACGTCTCGACGAACCGGCCGATTCATGGAATCAGCGCCGACTGTGCAGCGACGGGGGTTGCGTCGGCGTGATCGGCGAAAATGATCGCTGCGCGGTCTGCGGAAAAGGCGCGTGAAAGCAACGATCGTCGGCGCGGGCGGCCTCGGCGGCCCGATCGCATTGGCGTTGGGGGCTGCCGGGATCGAACTTCGCATCGTCGATCCCGATGTCGTAGAGCTATCGAACCTACACCGACAGATCCAATTCGTTCCGAGCCACGTGGGCCGCGCGAAAGCGGCGCAACTTGCGACTACAGTAGTAGCTCGCGGCGGAGTCGCGCGCGGTTATCAGATGCGTTGGACTGCGGAAGACGCTGACGACCTGTCGGCAGACTGCGACATCGTCGTCGACGGCAGCGACGACCCTCATACCAAGTTTGCCGTGGCGGACTGGGCAGTCTCGCAGCGCAAGCCCTACGTCATCGCCTCGGCATTGCTGTTTGGCGGCAACGTGATGATCGGCGCCGCGGACTCGAGCTGTTATCGCTGCCTCTTCGAAGCACCCGAGGAGGTCGCTAGCTGCACCACCGCGGGAATTTTGGGCCCAGTGGTCGGTGTCATCGGCGGTGTGGCGGCGGCGCTGACCCTCGGTCTCCTGCACGGCGACCGCACCCACGCCGGATCGATCTACGTATTTGACGATCTACGAGCATCGCCGGATCCGAGGATCGTTCGCTTTGATCGTCGACCCGACTGCCCTGCCTGTGCGAGGGGCTCATCGTGATGCATCGCAACTACATCGAACGCTTCGCTCGCCATATGCAACTGCCTGGCTTTGGCGAACGCGGCCAGAATGCCGTCTTCGCCGCAACGGCAAGCCTACCCATCCCCGAAGGAAATGGGCGTGCAGAACACCTTGCTGCCCAGTTTCTCGTGGCATCCGGCGTTGGCCAACTCGCGCTAGCAAACGCCAACGATGCCCAGCGCGCAGACCTAGCGGCCCGGAGTTCACACACGCGAATCAGCGCCGAGGCCATCGGAACGCAAGTGGTGATGCCACAGCGCCCCGCGTGGTGGCCCGCAGCTCCAGGCGACAGCGAAGCGCTAGCGTTCTATTGCGGCGGCTTCGCTGCGGTGCAATGGCTGCGGGATGCTGTGCAGTGATCGCCATCGCCATTCCGAGCACCTTGCTCGCAGCCGTAGAGGACCAGGCGCTAGCGGCGTTCCCCCACGAATGTTGCGGCTACCTCGTCGGCCCTGCAGCCGGGAACGCGGTCGACGAAATTGTGATTTGTCGCAACGCCCAAGCCGAAGGCGCCCACCCCACGGCCCCAGAACGCACGGCCGAAACCGGATTTGTCATTGCCGATGAGGAACTGTTCGCATTCGCTCGCAGCTTCGACACGCCTCGCCCGGCCAGAATCGTTTACCACTCGCACACCAACGGACGAGCGTACTTCTCCTCCGTCGATCGGCAGGTCGCTCGGCTCGCCCAGTATCCGGTCCAGCACCTGGTGGTCGGGGTCGCCGCCTTCGGCGTGACGCAAAGCGCCCAATTCGCTTGGGTGCCCGAAGTATCGGACTTCGTTGAGGTGTCCCGCTGGGCCACTCCAGTGCTACGCTAGCGCAATAGGATGCCGAAGCTCGATCAGTTGCGCTCAGAGTTACGCAGCTATCACCATGTGGTGATTGCGTTTTCCGGAGGCGTTGATTCGACGTTCTTGTTGCGAGTCGCCGCCGATGAATTGGGCGATCGCTGCCACGCCGTAACCGCCGTGTCGCCCACCATGGCGCGCTCGGAAGTCGAATCCGCCCGCACACTTGCGGCGCATCTCGGGCTCGGCTCGCGTCATCACGTCGTAGACTCCAATGAGCTCAGCGTTCCCGGTTTCGCCGACAATCCAACTCACCGCTGTGCGCTGTGCAAGTCCGAACTAATGTCGGTGGCCGAGCCCATCGCGCTTGCGCTGAACGGCGCGGCCATTGCGCTGGGTACCAATCTCGACGACCTAGGCGATGTGCGGCCCGGTATTGCCGCGGCGCGCGACCGAGGCGCGAAGATGCCGATGGTTGATGTCGGGCTAACAAAGTCGGAAATTCGAGCGTTGTCGAACCAACTCGGCCTGTCGACCTGGGACAAGCCGCAACTGGCCTGCCTGTCGTCGAGGTTTCCGTATGGAACAAAGATCACCGTCGACCGACTGCGCCGCGTCGATCAGTTCGAAGACGGCCTTCGCGCATTGGGCTTCACTCAGCTGCGCGTTCGGTTTCACGATACGATCGCGCGCCTCGAGCTCGAACCGGAACAATTGTCGCGCGCCGTCGACCAACGAGAATCGATTATTGCGCTCGGAAACCAATTCGGATTTACCTACATCACTCTCGACCTCGCTGGATTTCGCTCGGGGTCGCTCAACGAGGCACCACCACTGATTCAACTGCAACGGAGATAGCCCGTGATGCATGTGACGATCGCAAAGATGGCCACGATCGCCGGAATGCTCATCGCGGCGAGCGCAACGCAATCCCATGCCGCCGAGTGGTTGTCCAAGAAAGACCGAGCTCGGGCGGAAAAATCCATGCATCACGCCGCCGTTCCAACCGTTAGTGGGAAACCGGTTCCTCTCGTGAACATTTACAATCAGCACACGCGCGAATGGCTGGCTGTGGATGCGCGATATCCGACGCCGAACGACGCTGTTCTGCGCTGCCATTTCACCAACCGATCGACGCGGATGGATCCGCGCCTCCTGGTGACCATTGTCGCCGCCGCCGTTCACTTTCGCAGTGATGTCGTGCAAATCGTGTCGGCGTTTCGCGATCCGAAGTTCAATCTCTACCTGCGAAAGAAGGGCCGCGAAGTTGCCCGCGACAGCATGCACACGCGCGGCCAGGCGATCGACTTCTTTATTCCCAAGGTCGCGACGTCGTCGCTATACGCCTGGGCCAAAGGTCGCAAGTTAGGCGGCGTTGGGGTGTACCGCGATAGCGGCTTTGTCCATATCGATACAGGGCAGCGACGAGTCTGGTCGGGTGAGTAGTGCTACGTTCGCGCCATGGCTTCAGGCGTACTGCTTTGGCTCGATATGGAAATGTCGGGTCTCGAACCCGATCGCGAACGAATCCTTGAGTTGGCGACGATTCTCACCGATGGGAACCTTGCCGAGATCGCAGTCGGTCCGGAACTCGTCGTCCACCAGACCGAGGCCGTGATCGCCGGGATGGATGCGTGGAACACCAAGCACCACCACGGATCAGGGCTGATCGACCGCGTGCGGGCGTCTGCGGTCACCGAAGCGGATGCCCAAGCACAACTTTTGGCGTTCATCGACCAACACGTGCCCCCCAAAGAGCGCCCTGTGCTAGCTGGAAATTCGATCCATCAAGACCGCCGATTCGTGCGTAGGTATTTGCCCGAGGTCGAGCAACGCCTCCACTACCGCATGGTCGACGTCTCAACCGTCAAGGAGCTAGCTCGGCGGTGGTTCCCAAGTCTTCCGATCAAGCAAAAGAAGGACAGCCACCGCGCCCTCGACGATATCCGTGAGTCCATCGAAGAACTGCGGTTCTATCGCGAGAATGTATTTGTTCCGATCCCGGCTGCGGTCTGAAAGCCGCACCGACACACGCCCGAAACTCAGACTCATCGCCGCACTCCGATGGTCGCCCGTTGTACGATAGACGGCAGGCGCATGTTGAAAGACACACTTGTGATGATCATGGCGGGCGGCAAGGGCTCGCGCCTGGGACCGCTAACTATTCACCGCTCAAAACCCGGGGTTCCGTTCGCGGGTCGCTACCGAATTATCGACTTCGTGTTGTCGAATTTCATGAACTCCGGGTACCGACGCATTTATGTGCTTACGCAATACATGGCGTCTAGCCTCATCAAGCACTTGTCGCGCAATTGGCGCCTCGCAGGTTTTGGTGAGTACATCGAGGTAGTTCCGGCACAAATGCGGCTCGGCGAATTTTGGTACCGAGGCACAGCGGACGCGGTGTACCAGAACCTTAATCTGGTCAAGGATGCCCGCGCTGACCACGTGGCGATCTTCGGCGGTGACCATATCTACAAATTCGACATCAGCCAGATGGAGCAACAACACCGCGAAAATGGCAATGACTTGACCGTTGCTGCGTTTCCGGTCCCGGCGGCCGAGGCGTCGGGGTTTGGAATTATCGACGTCGACGCATCGGGTCGCATCGTCGGCTTCGTAGAAAAGCCCACCCAGCCTCCGGAGATGCCCGGCCGGCCGGGTTGGTCGCTGGCATCGATGGGAAACTACTTTTTCCGGCGAGAAGTACTTGAGCGCGTGCTCGGCCAGGCACCCGGCCCCGATTCAGGTGGTGCCCCCCGCCACGATTTTGGCAAAGACATCATCCCCTCGTTGATCGAGGCTCGCGCTCGGGTGTTTGCCTATGATTTTGCAAGCAACCGGATCCCAGGCGAGGCGGAGGGGTTGGCTCCGTACTGGCGCGATGTCGGAACGATCGACTCGTATTTTACTGCAAACATGGAACTTCGCGCCCGAGTCCCCGCGCTGGACCTCTACAACCGCTCGTGGCGCATTCGCACCGCCCAGCGCGACTTCCCGCCCGCCCGTTTTGTGCGCGCGGGTGAGGGTGAGCGCCCGTCGGAAGTAGACGACAGCCTCATCTGCGAGGGCTCCATCGTGGCCTCTGCTGCCGTCCGGGAATCTGTAGTCGGCTACGACTGTTTCGTACACGCCGGTGCGATTGTCGAGGACTCACTGATCCTGTCTGGCTGCGACATCGGCCGCGGAGCACACTTGCACCGCGTGATTCTCGATAAGAACTGCAAGATCGAACCCGGGTGCGTCATCGGCGAAGATCCGGAGCTCGACGCAGAGAGATTTCCGTTCGTCACGGAGTCGGGAATTGTGATTCTGCCCAAAGGGACCCACGTGCCAGCCAAGGGAGCATGCATCCTCGCCAACGATGTCGCCGATCTCCTCGCGACCGACCCTGAGTTGTCTGAAAAGCTAACGCCGGGGTCATTTGCGGTATCGATGACCGGCCGCCACAGCTACGAGTCCGCCGGGCCCCGGTTCAGACGCTTCGCCGGCGATTCGGCTGAGCGTTAGGACCCGCATGCGCGTTCTTCACGTCGCGAGCGAAGTAGCTCCATTTGCGCAATCCGGCGGCCTTGCCGACGTGTTGGCGGGCTTGCCGGCAGCACTTGCTGACCAAGGAGTCGACGTTGGAGTCATCGTCCCGCTGTACCGCGGCGTAGCCGAAAGGTTAAACGCCGCGAACCTTGAGCTGGGCAGCGCCATCCCCGCCGCCGTGGTGGTTGGATCTCATCGCTTTGAAGCATCCCTTCGCCCGGTAACGGTCGGCCGAGTAAACTACGGCTTCGTCCAATGCGACGCTCTTTACGATCGGCCCGGCACCCTGTACGGACCGGGCGGCACAACGGAGTTTTCCGACAACCACCTTCGATTCGCAGCACTCGGCAAAGTTGCGCTTGAACATGGACACAACATCGTTCACGGCCCGATCGATATTTTGCACGCGCACGACTGGCAGGGAGCGCTCGCCGCCATTTACGCCCGCACGGCCAACGCGCCGATTGGAATCGTCGCCACGATTCACAACCTTGCGTATCGCGGGATCTTCCCCAAAACGATCCTTCCAGAACTCGGCATACCGTGGTCGCTATTCGACATTCACCATCTCGAATTCTACGATCAGGCATGCCTGCTCAAGGGCGGACTCGCAGTTGCTGACGCAGTAACCACAGTGAGTCCGAGCTACGCGCATGAAATCCTGACACCGCAGTTTGGCGAAGCGCTCGATGGGTTCCTTCGCAGCGACATTCGCCAGGTCATCGGCATTGCGAACGGCATCGACTACACAGCGTGGAACCCTGCAACCGACCCAGCGCTGGCCCAGGGATTCTCACAGAGCGACCTTGCCGGCAAAGCGATCTGCCGGCGCGCGCTTGCTACTGAATTTGGACTGGCAATTGGGGATGACCAGCCGCTGATCGGCGTCATCGCCCGCTTCACCGGTCAAAAAGGCATCGATCTCGTTGCCGACAGTGTCCCGTGGTTGCGCGAACTCGGTGCCAAGCTCGTCGTCCTAGGCTCTGGAGCGACGGATCTCGAACAGCGTTTTCGCGATCTGGCACAGACTTTTCCAGAAGTGCTCGGCGTGCGGATCGGTTTTGACATTGCGCTGTCGCGCCGGGTCTACGCAGGCTGCGATCTGTTTTCGATGCCGTCGCGATTTGAGCCGTGCGGCATCGGCCAGCTCTATGCGATGCGCTACGGCGCAATTCCCGTGGTGCATGCAGTTGGGGGGCTTCGAGATACGGTTCTAGACCCCGGCGACGCCGGACTTGCGATTGGCGGAGGAACAGGCATCGCCTTCGACACCTTTAGCCTCGAAGCGTATCTAGCGGCCATGCGTCGTGCGGTCGCGGTGTTTCGCAACCCACAGGTCCGCACCGCTGTCCGAGCGACCGCGATGTCGCGCGATTCCTCGTGGACGCCTGCGGCCGCGCAGTACCTGGAGGTCTATCGATCAACCTCCGCACTCCCTTAGCGGGCGTGCTGCGCACCCCGGCGAAGCCGGGGCTTTCGATCAACCTCCGCACTCCCTTAGCGGGCGTGCTGCGCACCCCGGCGAAGCCGG
>CAYQQM010000045.1:15517-36110 GCA_964419605.1 uncultured Kofleriaceae bacterium
GGCTTTCGATCAACCTCCACGTCCGCGACACGGACAGCCTCTGTCCGCCCAACGGACTCGCTGTGACAAATGTCCGAGGGGCGGACGGCTTCTACGAACTCTTCTAAGCGCTGTCCACAGTCAACCCCGGAACACGCCGGTTATTCACAACCAGAACCCGACGTAACTATCTGAATTTATAGGGACCAGGCAACGTACGGGCCCGTCTGTGGATAACTTGTGAACCCGGTGTGCTGGCAGCCCCGGGAGCGACCCAGGTTCAGGTAGTTAGCCGATCGGCAGTTCTCTGAGTGAATATTCGTCAGCAGTGTTCTAGGGCGCCCTGCCCCCCTCGGGAGGCTCTCTTGGACTACCGACTCCGCTCTCCAAGAGCCTACACGCCTCATCGTCGTTGGCGTTACAGGCGCGTCTGAACAACTCTCGTCCCCGTTCCACGTCGCGCACCGTCCCGACCCCCTGGGTGACTAGGTTCCCGAGCAGCCGGCAGGCCACCGCGTCGTCAGGCAAACATCCACGCTCCAACCACACAGCGGCGGCGTTGCTCGACTTCGGCACGCCTTTCCCTTCGAGGTACAGAATGCCAATTTGTCGGCACGACGTCGGATCCCCGAAGTCACAGCCGCGAGTGTAATGGCGAATCGCGCGCTTCCAGCGGTGCGGGCCGAACCTGGACACCAGAGACGCGTCCAGGTCTCCGGCATTCTTGCACGCAAACGGCACGTTGCTGTCACATGCCCTGACCAGCAGCTGTTCTGCTTTTGTCGCATCCGCCGGTACGCCTCGACCATCGCGATACATGAGACCGAGGTTGCGGCACGCCAGCGCGTAGTTGGCATCGCATGCTCGCTGGTAAACTTCCGCTGCTTTAGCGGCATTTCGCTCGGCCCCGATGCCCTCGCTCAAGTTCATTGCAAGGTTGTTGCATGCCGACAAATTGTTGCCCTTGCACGCCTGGCCGAACAACGCAGTGGCGCGCCGCGGGTCGGGCGAAATACCAGTGCCCTCTTGGTACATCACGCCAAGGCGTCGACAGCTCTCAAGGTCCCCACCAACGCACTGTTTATCGAGCGCAGCAGCAAGCTCCGCGGGGTGCGCAGCTTTCGGCCCCTCATCTGCGGGCTCGTTGCGTGCTCGCTCACATCCAGCTGTAGCCAGCGCTACGAGGATGAAAAATACAGCTCGCGCCGCGGACATCGAGGTGGTTCGCGCCAAGCAAGCCATCGCCTAGTCGTACTACGGCATGACAGCGGGATACAGAGTCCTTTGGTAGATGCGGTCCGATGCCACTGTGTTGCTCGGAGCGAAAGAGAGCCCTGCGATCACAGTTAGACCAACCGCTGCAGCGAGCACTGCGCTGCGGACATGGGATGCGCTCCCGATCGCCCACCCGACAAGCACCGTCACCCCTGCCAAATACGGCACGATGCCAACGACGCCTGGGAGCCCGCACCAGCGCCCCACATTTGGGGCAACCGCGCCGTCGGCCAGCAAACGAAATGCAACGTCGAATAAGGGATTGCGAATCGCATCTGGCCAATACGGCAACGTTGCGGTGGCCACTGTATAGATCGCCACCGCGGCAACGATCATTCCCGATGCGATACCGGCGGTAACCGGCTGCTTCGACGAAGAGGCGATTGCACGACAAACCAGCGGCAACAGGAACGGTTGCATCGCCGCGAGATACCTTGGGCCCACCTCCCATCCAGCGCGCCAGAACCCGATCGAGGAAATAAAGTAAATGAACACTCCGGCGACCGCGGCCGCAACGGCCACGGTGCCTCGCTCGCCGGACCGCCACAAAATCACCCCCCCGGGAATCGCCAACAGCCACCACGGCGCCAGCGCAAACAGACCATTGTCAGGCGCGAATAGGGTGCCGACAAATGCCTTCCACGTCGGCGTAGTCATACCGAGTAGGCCATGGTCGTGATCGGCGCCGTACGTGACTGCGAAGTCGTAGCCTGTCGCGAACGGACTGCCAAAACACGCCCAGTGGTAGTAGAGCAGGACCGCGATCGGCAGAAGGGCGCTGACTGCTGCGATGAGGCAAGCGCGCACACCTTCGACCAGCGAGAAGCGCGATCCATGCATTCGCGCGATCACATGTACGGCAACCGGAGCACCGGCAAACGCAGCCTGGTAGTCAACTAGAGGGGCGGCTCCGGCAAAAAAACCAGCCACCGCCATCGCTCCCAGTCCGCGGCGGCGATCGGCTACATCAAGCGCCAGGATCCACGCTGTGCCGATGCACACCGCACTTAATTGATGCGAGTAGAAAAGCAGTGAATACGGCAATGCGAGCGACCCCAGCGCATACGCGATCAGGGTGAGCCGGCAAGGTTCGTGCTCCGGTATATATCGCTGCAAGAATCCGTAGAGCAGCCACAGAAACGCCAGGCTTGGGATGACACCCGTGCTGATCCGGCACAGCCACAGCGTTACAGCGAAACTCGGCTCTCCGAGGCCCCAGCGCACCGCCGCATACAGCGGTGCAGCGAACAGCGACGAACCAGGTGCCTTGTTCGCGTAATAGTGGCCGCCGTGCTTTGCGAGATCGGAGGTCCCTCCCCAGCGGCTAACGCCTCGGTCGATGGCAAACGTGTGGTCGTCGACCATCGCGGTTACCAAGTAGACCCGTGGCAATTCGTTGGCGCTCTGCAGCCGCGGGTAGTACGGAAACAGGTAGAGGTAGATCACCGCAATCGCCGCCAACCAGCCGTAGCGCGACAGAAGTCCGTGAACGCGTGGAAGAGTGACGTCCGGCATGAAGCGCTCAGACGTGATACCACCGGATCGATCGTGAGTTTCAGATCATCTACCCGAATGGGATCCCCGCGCTACCGATCAGTCCTCGAGGCCGCGCGTGCCGATGCGGGTCGCATGATCGCGATGACGGCAATGGGAGCCGCTGCATTCGCGATCGTCGAATATGTCGCAACTCTAGTTGCCTATCCCGGCCCGACTTCGTTTGCGAATGCAACTCGACTCGCTGCGCTTGTCGCTACGCTAGCGCTGTGTCTGTGGCTCGCGACTGCGACCGCCTTGGCGCTCACGCTTGTGCTTGCGTCCCGCCTCGTTCGAGGGCTGGTTACATCCGAAGCCCGCGCCGATCGGGGATGGTTCGCCGCCGCTCCAGTTCGCGACGGAATCCGCCCCGGCGTGCCCTCGCTTTGGGCTGCGCTCGCAACGCTCGCAGCTGTGGGCGTTGTCGTGCAGCGGCTCGCCGCGTATGCGCACCTCCACTACAAGGAGGCGCAGCTTGCGGGCATGTGGGTCGCAGCGCGAAGCGTTGTCGTCGTTGCGCTGGCGTGGCCCATCTTCGCGTTGTTCGGCGCTGCAACTCGAACGGCGGCGCTGCGCGCCGCCCCACTCCTTGGGCGGATCAATCCCCTCGGGCGGTGGAGAGCGGCGGGCCTCGCACTCGTGATTCTGGAAGCCGGCGCGCTGGCTGCTGTGTGGTTTGTCCTGCCTCAAAGTCGATCGCAGTTGCCGATCCGCCTTGTGGTGTCTGCGACCGCATTTACGCTCGGCATGGGGCTTGGTGTGCTACTGCACGCGCGAATACCTCGGCGCAAGCGCACACGCACGGAGGCCGCAACCATCGCGCTGGTGTCGCTGGCTTTGATCGTGGCCACCCTGACTTCGTGGGGCGCAAATGTTCAGACGAAGTACATCGCGATTACGGCGTCGCCGGCCCTCGATACGCTGATCGGCGTGGTCCGTACCGCTACCGATCTCGATCGCGACGGCTTTGGCTCGTTGTTAGGGGAAAACGATTGCGCGCCTCTAGAGCGCGCCATCCACCCGGGAGCCATCGACGTTCCCGACGACAACATCGATCAGAATTGCGACGGTCATGATTTTTCGCTCCGCGCAATTCCCCTCGCCGCGGGACCGGGCCGCCCGGTACCGGCACCGTTCCGCAAGCCGTGGAACTTCCTGCTGATCACGATCGATACCGTTCGCTACGACCGCACTACGTTCGGCGGGTACGCGAGTGGCCCCAAACATCGCGATACCACGCCGAGACTCGCCGAATTCGTGCGGCGGTCGACCTCGTTTACGTTTTGCAATGCGCCTTCAGCCGGGACAATGGCCTCGATTCCGGCCATCCTCACGTCGAAGTACTTCCATTCGGGCGTCGCTCTCGACGAACGACGCGCCCCAGGCATGCCTCCGAAGCTCTTGCCGGAGAACACCACGTTGCCCGAGATCATGAAGCGGGGCGGCTACCGGACCGGCGTCATTGCATCGCACGAATATTGGAACGACTGGGGGCTCGATCAAGGAGTCGACGACTACGACAACTCGATCGGCAAGATGCCCGACCCGTTTCGCGTCACGGCGGACAAGGTAACCAATCGCGCGATTGCTTGGATTTCGCGGCAACAAGGCTCGAAGTGGTTCCTGTGGACGCACTACATCGACCCCCACGGACGGTACGTGGCTCACCCCGACGTGATCGACTACGGCACAAGCGAGCCCGACCTCTACGACGCCGAACTGCGGTGGACCGATCAAGAGGTGGGGCGCTTGCTCGACGAGCTGGCCCGGCTGCCTGCTGCATCAAACACCATCGTCGCGATTACCAGCGACCACGGCGACAGCATGGGCGAACACTCGGTTCCGGTCGGCACGCATGCGACGGCGCTATATCGCGAGCTACTGCACGTGCCGATGATGTTTTACGTGCCCAACAACTCTGGGCGCACAATTGGTGGAGCCACGACGAATCTGGACATTGCTCCGACGCTCGCGGAGCTCGCCGACATCGACGTTCGGGATCTATCTTTCGAGGGCAAAAGCCAGGTGCCGGCAATTTTCTACGGCGCCGAGGACCCCGATCGAATCGTGTTTGCGGAAACCAACGCTCCGACGCCAAAGCGCACAGCAATTTCGCAAGCGTGGAAGCTGATCTATCACGTCCACGCCAATATCGACGAGCTCTACGATTTGAAGAGCGACCCGTGGGAGCACAACAATCTGGCACCCGGTCGGCCTGAGGCGTTCGGCGTGATGAAGTCGGCACTCGACGCGTGGCTTGAGCGCGTGGTGTACGCACGCAATCCATTGTTTAACCAAGCGAATCGGCGCATGGCAGACGTCCTCCTTGCCGGCGCGCCAAACCCTGACGTGGTGGCGCAAGGACAAACGCTCGACGGAGGAAAAATTGCCGTTCTCGGTGCCGGACCGGCCGCGGGGGGAGCGTTTGCGCCAGGGGTCCGCGCGGACGTACACGTGTATTTTCAGGTGCGCCAACGCACCCAAGTCAGCTATCGGTTTGCGCTCGTTGTGTGGCCTGTGGCTGGGGCCTGGAAGCCCAGCGACCCCGCTCCGCCCGCAGCCGTTCGTTCCGCTCTGCGCGCCACGGCTGATGGGTTCTTTCCTTCCGAACGCTGGCGGAGCGGGGAATACGTTCGCGAACGGTTCACGGTACAGATTCCGAGTGAGTGGTCCGGTGCAGTTGCGCTGGCGCTCGCGGCGACCGATTCCCAGGGCACCCCCGCCCCGGCCCAGGGCCCGCATCCCGCTAACGATGCGAATCTTATGGTTCTCGGTGCGCTTGCGATGGGAAGTTCACGGCCAGCTGGACCGTAGTACGATTACCCCTCATGGCGTTTTCTCCCTTCAGCAGCTCTTCTGCATTACTCGGCCGCGAGATCGCGCATCGGGTACACCAGCAACAGCGCCGGGAATGGGATTTAGACGGTTACCGCGATCCGATGATCGGCCATGTTCACCAAAATCAAGATCCGCAGAAGCTCGGCCGGGTAAAAGTGAAAATCGATGCCCTGGAGAAAGAAAACGATAAGGGCGAAAAGGTGGAATTCATCACCGACTGGGCGCAATTGATCGTCCCTGGCGCCGGTGAAAATCGCGGTTGGTTCTTCATCCCCGAGGTCAACGACGAAGTCCTCGTCATGTTCCGCGACGGAGAGCCGTTAATTGTTGGAGCGCTTTGGGGCAAGGACGAGCCGCCCGACAAGAACCCCGACGGCGACAATCCGCGGCGATCGATCAAATCTCGAAGCGGGTCACAGGTCGTTTTCAACGATGCTGGCGATGTGATCGTCATTAAAGATGGTGCCGGCAAAGCGTGCATCACCCTCGATGCCGCCAATAACGTGATCACAATCGAGGCCCTCCAAGGCGACGTGTGTTTCCAGTCGCCCAAGGGGGAGATGAAGATTTCCGCGCAGAGCGCCGAACTCAAGGCCACCAAAAATATCGAGATTCACTCCGGCGGCGAGATGAAATGGACCAGTAACGCTGGTATCACGCTCGGAAACTCAAACGTTGACCTATCGGGAATGAAGTCGGACTTGGGCTGCGGCAGCGCGCAGG
This sequence comes from uncultured Kofleriaceae bacterium, assembly GCA_964419605.1. Classification (GTDB taxonomy): domain Bacteria; phylum Myxococcota_A; class Polyangia; order Haliangiales; family Haliangiaceae; genus JABFXX01. The sequence goes on from CAYQQM010000045.1 coordinate 21,866, forward strand.
CCTCCCCCCCTTCCCCGCCGAGCGACACCATCAAGGTCAACGACCCCTACGGGTCCTAGCCGGAATGCCAGTAAGTTAAGGGAAACATCAATAGTATCAATTCGTTGACCTTGACTTGAGCCTTGACTCCACCGTTGAGGTTGACGGCGACGTATGACGATGACTCCACCGTTGACCTACACCGCCCCGCTGCACCCCCTCGACGACGTCAAGGCCGAGGTTCACGGTGGGGTCGAAGTCGAACGTTGCCGTCAAGGTCAATGTTCGGGTCATCGTCAAGGTCGACGAATCGATACTATTGATGTTTTTTTTCATTACCGACATTGGTCCTAGCCGTCGATAGCGGGAACTCGTTCGGAGTGACCGTAGCGCACGGTCATTTGCGGTGAGGCGAGGCGGCGAGGAGCGGGGAGCGGAGTGTACAAACAGTACTCGAGCACCGGAGCGACGAAGCCAACGAAGCATCACCGCAAATGACCGCGCGCTACTGCGCCATCGAATATTCTTCGTGCTTAGGCACCTGAGGGCCATGAGGCTCTTTGACGACGGGCATTTTGGCGTTCGGATCTTGGCTCGTTCCGCGCCGCAGGTATTCGGTGACCGGTTTGTAGTTCACGGTCCATTTTTGTTCTCGAACGAGTTTCTTGCCGACGAAGAACCGCCTAAACCGGAGGAGTTTATAGCCGTTAAATCCTGGCTGATCGGTCAGCGTTTCGCCCTCGGGAATCTCTTCATCGAGACGCTCTTCGCTTGGGAATGGGGTCTCTTCGAGGATCTTGCGCGCGAACACGACTTTGTCGTACGGGCGCTGTTTGCCTAGAATTTCGACCACGGCCTCGCCGTTGGCGACGCGGTAATGAAGCGCGACCGGAAACGGGTACGGATTCTTGATCACAAGATCCGTGTTTGGCCACACCACCGTGGCGTCAAAACCCACTGGTGTATAGACCGAGGGACGCGAGTGGTTTGTGGTTTTTGGAATCTCGAGCCCCGCAAAAAATGCGGCTCCGAACAGCGTCGTGGAGATCTGACACGTGCCACCCGCGAGGCCATCGACCATCTCGCCCGCCGTGATCACGTGCGCGACCTTGTACCCTTCTTTCTCAGAACGCTCCCCTACGCGGCCGTTAAACGACCATTCTTCATCTGGTTGAAGCACCGTGCCGTTGATCTTAGACGCGGCGAGCTTCAGGTTGAAGTTGCGCTCGCGATCGGCGACAGAGAACCGAGTCATGTAGTGGCCCATGACATGCGAAATGTCATCGATGCGTAGATCCTGCTTTGAAACGCGCGCAGGCATAGCCACGGACGCTAATTCGATCGTCGGCGCTGCCTCTCGCGCCGCTGCTTCAATCCGTCCGATCGATGCATAGACGTCGATTCCTTGACCTGGCCGGTCCGGCTCAATCGATCTGGCCTCGAGGTCGAGATACGCGTCGATCGGCGACTGGTCGTGGTGCGCCTTCATGGCGGTGAGTGCCCGAACCAATTTTGCGCGGTTCACTCGCAACGGAAGCGATCCTGCGGCCGCCACCTTTGTCATATCTGCAGCGGTCGCGACCGTACCAACGCGAGGTAACTCGTCGGGGTCCACTTCGACTCCTAGATCGGACCACTTCAGCTGCGCGGCGGCCGCCCCGGCCCGGAGGGTCACTGTGCGGCCGAGCTGTTCGGTCAACGCAGTGGTGTCGGGTTTTGGGGTAGCGGATCCAAACTCAGGCTCGGCGACGGCAACCGGAGCGACTTTCGCGCCGTGGGGAAGCGCAAGGTATGTTACGACCAACCCGCCGGCAACAACCGCCATCGCCGCGGCCGATCCGAAAAGGATGGAGCTGCTTTGCTTGAGTGCGGTTCCGTAGGCCATTGCTGCTTTTTAGCACGCGAACGATAGTCCGGTCACGTGTGGGGAACTCTCGGGATAGGTCGCAGCACGTCGCCTCGAAATCGCATCCCTTTGGCTGTACGCAATGTGTAGCACCGCACGCGCTGGCAAGGATTTCGGGCTATCTCATGCTAGGTTAGCCGGGCATGAGTTCGTTAGTGCAACGGAATAAGGTGGTTGCCAAGCGCAAGGGAACCATCGCGGCGGCAACCGCTGCCGCCGGGGCCGCGATCATTGTGGTCGGTGGCCCGGTGACCCTCGGAGTTGTCGGGCTAGCGGGAGCGGCCTATCTTACCTGGGACTGGCTGTCGTTTCGGATCAAGAATGGCATGCGGTTCTAGGCGAAGCGATTGAACTCACCGCGTTGCATTCGTATCCTACGAGAAGTGATGTACGAGCGAGGGAACACCACTTTTTGCTCTCGCCGAGAGACGCTACTCATCGCCCTGCAGCGAGGCAGGTAATGAGGCCCGCAAGCTTCGGAAGCTCCGCGCAATCCGTTCCGCGATTAAGCGCCGGTGTTCGGCTCGGCGACTACGTGCTGGACCAACCCCTATGGCAAATTCGGCTGGCCGACGTGTATCGCGCCAACGGTCCCAAAGGGACGGCAGCGGTCTATGTCGTTCACTCGGTGGCCTCGCAAACTCCGGCTGTACGCGACGCGATTATTGCAGGTGCTCGCACCGCTGCGGCACTGGCAGACAATCGCCATCGAGTACGCACGCTGGCAGCAGGCCTGACCGGCGAGATCCTGTGGATTGCGACCGAGGAAATTGAAGGCGCTCTGGTGCGCGATATGCTGAGCAAGAAGCGCCAGGCGGGCAGCTCCGGTTTTGGCGCACGCGGAACCGGCAATCTGATTACCGGGGTTGCTGAAGGGCTCGAAGATGCGTTGCACGGTGCGCTCACGACCGAGTCGATAACCGTCAGCAGGAAAGGCCGCGTGCGAATTGTCGATTTTGCCCTTGGGCCAGGCATCGTCGAAGCTATGCGCGCGGGGCTGATTGAAGCACCGAGCACGATCTCCCCCGAGGTCCAGTCGGGTGGGGCAATCGGCCGCTCGGGAGACGTGTATTCCATCGGCGCCCTGCTCTACGAGGCACTTGTGGGGATGCCGCTGACGCGTGGAGGAGCTCGGCCCAGCGAGGTCGTTCAGGGCGCCAATAGCCAAATCGATCAGATCGTGGCGCGAGCGTGCCATCGCGATCCAACCCAGCGATTTGGCCGCGTGGAGGTTCTCGGCGAGGTGGTCGCTGAAGCGCTCGGCAAAGGTGGCGCAATCAACACAACCGCTCTGCCGACTCTCGAACGCTCAAATTCACTCGAACATCACGCAGCCACCGCTCCGAGTCCAGTGGCGGGCGCCGCAGCCGCTCCCGCCGCGGCGATCGCGGGATCGGGAAACCACGTGGTGGATCGCGCGCTGGCCGCTGCACTTAGCGATACGGCCGAGAAATGGCTCATCGCGAAGGGGCGACTGGACTATGGGCCGTTTTCTCTCGCAGAGGTCGTGGCGCAGATCGACCGCGGAGACATTGTCGCTAGCAACATCATTACCGACAAAGATAGTGGCGCGCGCGTGAACGTTGGCGACCACCCGCTGCTTGGACCTGCTGTCGAAGCGGCTAGACAGCGAATTGACGACCAACGGCGCGCACAAGCCGAGGTGAAAGTCCAAAGCAGCGAGAAAAAGCGGGGGCTGATGTTGTACGCAACCATCGCCGCTTGCATCGTTGGCGCCGGTATTGGAGCGTATTTCATCGTCAACGCGGTGCGCGGAGACGATTCCACCAAGAACGCGGTCGGCATCTCCAAGCTCGAGGGCGCCGACCTCAAGGTTTCTGTTTCGATGCCCAAAAAACCCTCGGCGAAACCCCGTACAGGTGCCGGCCGCAGATCGACGAGCGCCGGCACAGCCAGCGGAACGTCGAGTGCCGGAATGAGCGAAAATTTGTCGCTCGATATGTCGGATGATTCCGACGAAACCGAGACCCTCGGAATGGATAGAGTCTACGCGACCTACGCGGCGCGCGGTGCACAACTCGGCGGATGCCTGCAATCTACCGGCTCGAGCGCAGCCAACATCGGCATCATCATCGAAGGTCCAAGCGGCCGGGTCACATGGGTCAAGGTCAACGGCCAACAGTCGGGCGGCTTGTTCAATTGCATTTCTCGCGTCATGCGAAGTCTGCAGTTCCCGACCATTCATGGACCTCGCACTCGCGCCGAGTTTGACATCAACCTGTAATGGTTCTTTCCGATTCTTATTGCGGTGTTCCTATGTGGCAGCGTTTCGCGCGCGCCCTCTCGCCGAGCCGGTTCGCCCTCGCGGCCCTTGCAGCATGCGCTGCGTGCGGCGCGCAACAGCGCATTGCGGCGCCGGCGCCCCAAACGCGGGCGGACATCCGCGACGCGGAAGCTGCCGAGCGATCTCGGCGCCACGACCTTGCGCGCATTCGTTACGAGTCAGCGATCGCGCGCGCGAAGGATCGGGCAAGCGTCGCGTTTGCTCGCAGCCGGTTTGGCGAAACGCTATTGACCTGGGGCGAATACGCCGAGGGCATCGCCCAACTCGCGGCGTCGGTCGAGTCATACCCGGACGATCCCCAGCCTTGGCACAATCTCGGACTCGCGCTTCAGCACACCGGAGATCTGCACCGGGCTTTAGAAGCCTTCGAACGCGCGCGCTCGCTCGTTCCGAACGACTGGCGACCGCGAATCTCCCTGGCGGCACTGAAGTGGAGCCTCGCAACCCGTTGCTTCCGCGGCCCGGGTCCGCACGACTCGTGTTCGACACGAGTCGCCGCAACCCAGCAAGAATATCGCGCGCTGCTGCCGCTGGATCTCCCCCGCCCGCTGCGCGAAAAAGTGCGATGGGCGTTGCAGCAGCTCGAGCTTCCTTATGCGGGCCTACGCGCAGATGTAGTGACCCAGCTGAGGGCCTGGCGATGAATAAATCGATCGATGATCGCGGTCGAGCCGCGCGGCTCGCGAGGCGCGGCGAGAACCGGAACGGAGTTTGCTCGACGCAAATGAGTACCGGAAGCGCAGACGCAACGAAGTGAGCCGCGATGGATCGGCGGCGAGAACGATCGATTTATTCATCGCCGGGCCCTAAGGCACTGTCCCTAAATAAGCTGATCGGCTGCGGCTTCGCATCCCGGGCACCTCGCGGCTTGCGTCCTCTCTCCCTCGGTCGCCGTACCGTCGGGTACGGCTCGGTCGGTCGCTCCGGGCGCGCTCGCGATCTGCTCCGGGCTGCTGTGCCTCGCTCGACAGCTTATTTAGGGACAGTGCCTAAGCCCATGACATACTGCGACCGATGGTGCCTTGGCTCACCGGCGCAGTCCTTGGAATTGTTGCGTTCACCGCGGCGGCAGGCGCCAATGGGTTCGACTGGGTTGGAAAGATTGCGCTCGATGCGGAGGGCTTGCGCAGCGACGATGCAAAGCAACGCGCATCCGCCGTCCACCTTCTCGCGTTGGACAGCATCGAATGGAGCGAGCCGTACCTGCTACAGGCGCTGACCGACGATGACCGATCCGTGCGCCTAGAAGCAGGGATCGCCCTAGGCGTAGGACGGTCGGTAGCCGCGATCCCAACGCTAATCGATTGGCTCATCGACTCAGATGCAAAAACGCGTGCGATTGCCGCAGACGCGTTGGGAGACATTGGAGGTCCTCGTGCAACCCAGGCGCTGACGCGTTCGCTCGGCGACAGTGATCCGGCCGTGCGACAACGTACAGTCAGAGCTCTCGGGAAGATCGGAACCCATGGCCATCGCGAAGTCGTCGCCGCACTACTGCCCCGGCTCGACGATGAGAAAGCCGAAGTCCGAAGAGAGGCGATCGAACAACTGGAACAACTCGGCGATCGGCGCGCCGTAATTCCCATCGTGTCCCGGTTTGCCGACACCTCGAGGGATGTCGCAAAAGCAGCCGCTCGCGCTGCTGGTAAACTCGGAGATAGGTCCGCTATTCATGCGCTGATACGAGTCATCGGCGATTCGGATGAAACACTTCGGCGCGTGGCAGTGCAATCGCTTGGCCAACTCGGTGCGACCGAAGCGATCGACGCGCTTGTACAGCAACTTCGCCTCGAGGGAACCGATGCGTATCTAGGCAGCGTCGCATACGCCCTAGGGATGATCGCGCGCCGACAAGATGCCGGCCAGGCCGGCCAAGACGCGCTCCTTGCACTGGCCCAAAACCTGTCCAACCAACGCATGCGCGCAGCCGCAATTGAAGGGCTCCGCGCTGCGGGCTCTAGGGCCGTTCCGAGCCTGGTGGCGCAGCTTTCCCGTCGCGGTCACACCGGCATATCCGCAGTCAGCTCGGCGATCGCACTCCTAAGCGAGGTCGGCGACGCGGGCGCCACCGATGCATTGATCGCCGAGCTCGGAAGAGGTCGCGTTACCGCACCGCACGTTCTCAAAGCGCTAGGCGCTACCCGAGATGCTCGTGCGCTTATTCCAGTGCTGGCCTCGGTTTCGAGCCCAGAAGACGAGACCCGAGTCGCCGCTATGCGTGCGTTACACTCGTTGCTCGGCGACGACGTGCGCGCTGCCGATGTCCTCATTGAGCGACTCGGTGACACGCGCCTCGAGGTTCGCATTCTCGCCGCCGAATACCTCGGAACGCTTCATGTCGCTTCAGCCATCCCAGCGCTCATGTCTATCGTTGGCGCTGACCACCCCACACCCCTCCGGATCGCCGCAATTACCGCGATCGGCGAAATCGCCAGTCGACCTTCTCCGGGGGCGCCCAACGCATCGCAGCCCAGGCATCCTCGGGCCGATCCCTCCGTTTCGACGACGTTGGTGAACGTATTGCGCGTCGGCCCAGCTGAGCTTCATGCAGCGGCAAGCACAGCGCTATGCCACATTGCAGATTCCGCCATTCTCCCCAACCTAATCGCCTTGAGCAAAGCGGTCCGAGGTTCGACGCGGCATGAAGTCGTACGTGCAATTGGCGGCGTACTACGCTCCCACCCTGACCCGAGTGCGCGCCGCGTCTTGCGCGAGCTAGCAAGCGATGGCAACGCCAAGGTAGCCGTTGCAGCGGTGAGCGGACTCGCTGCGGCGAACAATCCGAACGACGCACCATTTTTGCGAGCGCTCGCCGAGACGGCGGTCGGCGAGCGCCAGACCGCGGCGATGTGGGCGCTCGGCGAGCTGCACGATGTCGGCTCAGTCGACTTGCTTGTTCGCGCATTATCTCAACCCGGCGACCGACTGGTCGGCGCGGCTGCATGGGCACTCGGCGAAATTGCAGCAGGCGCTCACGACGGCAAGTCCAAGATTCCGCTGTCCGTCGTAGCAGAGCGACTGCTGCACGTTGCACATCGCGGCGGCTGGTCCTCGTCTATCAACGCTGCAGCTGCACTTGGGCGAGCGCTCTGGGCCCAGCCCCCCGGGGCCCGCGCTGTTCCACCCGCGCAGCAACGCTCGCTCGCGAAACTCGTCCACCACAGATCGCGGCTGGTGCGCCTCAACGCCGCGCGTGCGCTCTCTAGCCTCGCCGGGGACGCAGTGGCCACAGAGGCCTTGACTCACCTGCTTGGCAATGACGCGAGCCCTCGGGTCCGAATTGCCGCAGCAGAGGGCCTTGGGCGATTGGGCAAGGACGCCGGCCGCGCAGCGCTAGAGGCCAGCGCGCAAGCGGACGACGATGTCAAAGTTACACTAGCAGCGAAAGCTGCCCTTACGCGCGCCCCCGCCCTCCTTCCTCCCCGGTCCGAATGGCGAACGTTCTACGTAGTAGACGCAAACGGCGAACGCGTACCCAACGCTCCGTATTTCATTCACGGCACCGATGGAATCGCTTGGGCCAGCTATACCGATTCGCGCGGCGAATTAACCTCCGAACACGTCGCGCCAGGCACTGCCGCCGCCGGCGTTTGGCCAGCGAGCCTGGAGCCTGAATTCTAAGGCACTGTCCCTAAATAAGCTGTCGAGCGAGGCACAGCAGGCCGGAGCAGATCGCGAGCGCGCCCGGAGCGACCGACCGAGCCCCCCGTCGGGGACTTCCCCCCCGACGGGGACTTCCAAGGGTCGCAAGGGTCGCCGTACCCGTCGGTACGGCGACCGAGGGAGAGAGTCCGAAAGCCGCGAGCTGCCCGGGATGCGAAGCCGCAGCCGATCAGCTTGTTTAGGGACAGTGCCTAAGGTCGGGCTTCTATCAGGCTCGCCAGGCAGCTTGCGTTACACTCGCGGCATGAATGTCGCGACTCGCATCACAGCGGCAACGGCTCTGGTCGTGACGTTTGCCAGCGGCGCGTACGCGTACTACGATTTACGAGAGCGGGAAGCAGAGCGGCGCGCCGCATTGGAACGAGAGGCTCGGTCGGTCTCGGGGGTCGTGCGAGCAACCCTCGAAGGGACCTCCTCCACGTTTCGAGCGCCCAGCGAACCACAACTAAAAGACTTGTCCAACCGTACGAACGGCTGGAGGCTCACTGTCATCCCAGCCGAACGAGCCATGGATCCGACTCCAGGCCCATCGGCGACCGCATGGGAACTGCAGCTCCTCGTCGCACTTATCGGACTCCCGACGTTGTGCACAACGAGCCCAGCGACGTGCTCCACGATTCGCGACAATACCTATTCGTACGCGTTACCGCTTCGACACGCGCTCCATCCGGGTAGCGACGACCCCGCCGTGCTCGGGCTCCTCGCGGTCAGTCGAGACGCAGCCGACTTGGCGTTGAACAGCGGCGATTTTGCGCGCTCTGCTGCGCTCGTGACCTTAATTGTGGTCGTGACCACCGTTGTGGTGGGCGCGCTTGCCAATCGGCTCGTCAGCCGCCCGATCCGCAAATTGCTGCGTGGCATCGACGACGTAGCCACCGGCGACCTGTCGCACGTCATCTTGTCGGAGCGCGACGACGAAATCGGCCAAATCGCCACCCGATTCAACGACATGACGTTTTCGCTGCGCGAGTCCCGGGGGGAAACGCAACGGCAAAACGAGGCCAAGCTCGCGCTCGAACAGCGCCTGGGCCAGACCGAGAAACTCGCAACCATCGGCCAACTCGCTGCGGAGATCGCCCACGAAGTCGGCACGCCGCTCAACGTCATCGCAGGCCGAGCCCGCTCGATCCGAAAGAAATCTAGGGACGCCGATGCGGTTGAGCACAACGCCCAGATCGTCGCAGATCAAACCGCTCGTATCACCCGCATCATCCAGCGCCTGCTCGACTTCACGCGCCGCAAAGTGGGAGCTACCGGAAAATCCGAGGTGAACATTAACGAACTTTCGCTGACCACCATGGAGTTGTTGGCCGGTCAGTTCTCGAGTGCGCGAGTTCGAACCCGTCTGGAGCGCGCAGAGGGGCTACCCCGGGTTGCTGGCGATGCCGACCGACTACAGCAAGTGATGATCAATTTGTTACTCAATGCAGCTCAAGCAATGCCCGAGGGCGGCTCGGTCATCGTGGAGACTTCCCTGGTGCAACGCGCTCGTCCCGGACTCGAGGCAGGCGGCGAGCAAACGTTTGTCGCATTTTCAGTCGCCGACACCGGCGTGGGGATCCCAGCGGACGTTCGCGACAAGATTTTTGATCCGTTTTATACGACCAAAGAAGGGCAAGGAGGCACGGGCCTCGGCCTGGCCGTGTGCTCCGGCATCGTGAAAGAGCACGACGGTTGGATCGACGTCGAGGACGGCGAAGAATCGGGAACCGTATTTCGGGTGTTCCTCCCCGCGTAACAATGTTCCTCCCCAACGACCGAAAACGCCCCGATCCGGTAGTATCCCGGGTTGTGGCGGAAACTTGGCTGAAGTGCAGTGCGTGCAAGAATCCGATTTCGTTTGGCGCCGTGCATCACGTATGCAGCGTTTCAACGTGCAATCGCGCGCGCACTCGACTGGTGTTCTGCACTGTGTCGTGTTGGGACAGCCACGTCGCCATGCTGCGGCATCGCGATGCGTGGGCCGTTGAGGAACGCGCCCCAAGCAAAGAGCGCTGGGAGCGCGAGCTGGCAGAAAATCTCGCTGCGGCTACGGCCTCCAGTCCCGCGAAACCTAGCCCCATTCCAGCCGTGCGACGCACTGTCGAGTCGCCAGTCCCGGTCAGCCCTCACTCGGTGACACTCCACCGCGCCGATGATCAAGAGATTCTGATCGTCGTATCCAAGATGAAAAAATACATCAAGGACCGCTCCGGCATGAATTGCGGCGATGCCGTGGCGGTCACGCTCAGCGACCATGTCCGAGCAATTTGCGACGACGCGATTCGCGCAGCCGCGCGCGACGAGCGCAAAACGGTACTCGAACGAGACGTCGGCAACCCGCCCAAACGCGACGATCGCTGAACCTGATTTGAACCAATGTCGATAAGTTAAGGAAAAACATCGACACGCTCGATGACGACGAGGTCAAGATCGCCAAAGGTCGACGGTGGAGTCAACGACTACGTCGCGGTCAAACTCAACGGTGGGGTCAACGACAAGGTCAACCCGATTTGCTCCTGCAGCGAAATCGTCTCAAAACCAGTGGCTTACGCTTAAGTGAGCGGCATTGGTACTAGAACTTCTTGCTTTGTGGCGCTGCGTCTTGCACGTTGAGGTGTCGATGGTAAAGCGTTCCGCAGACGTGCGCACGATTGCATCCGGAACGGTGCTCCATCAGCTCATCGACAACCGGCTTGAGGTCCTCCTCGTCCATCCATCAGGCAATTACAACCGGCGAGCCCCTTGGGGGATCCCCAAGGGAGCACCGAACGAAAATGAGACCCTCGAAGCGGCCGCGCGCCGCGAAACGTGGGAGGAAACAGGTATCGACGTTCAGGGGCCTCTATACGACCTGGGTTACGTCGATTACACGCGGTCTCGCAAGCGGGTTCACGGCTACGCCGCGCCGGCACCCGCAGCGGCAGCTCCGCGCTGCACCTCCTGGGAAGTCGACAAGGCCGAGTTCATCGAGATCTCGCGAGCTCGAAGAATTATCCACCCCGACCAGCTCGCGCTGCTCGATCGTTTGGAGCGGTACCTGGGTGAGTCGGACGCCCCCCAAGGGGACTTCGTTCGGGGCGCCGAAGGTCCCTCAATCGAGAAAAAAGAGCCAACGTGACACATAGTCAACAAACCTGACACAGAGATCGCTTTCGGAGCGCCCCCAGGCACTCGCTCCGATCGGTGCGTTTTGGCGGCCACATCGCGCCAAGATATTGAAATAATTTACGTTTGATCATCCGGGATGGAGCCTATCCGGACGGGCTGTTGTGGGCGCACAAATCGGTGCGCATCGTGCAGGGGCTAAGACCAAATCGGCGCCTCGCGCGTATTCATCTAGGGAATCACGGCGATCAATGCAACGGTTGATACAGAAGCGGCGTCCAAAGCCTCAGGAGTAGCAGATGGCACGTACAACAGCACATTCCACTCGCCTTCGTTCCGGCCGGGCACCCGGCCATGGAACCGTGGGGCCACACCCTGGGATTGGCTCCGCACTGCCGAACGTAGCCAACGACGAACAGCCGGTGCGCGCACTAGCCATTAAACCCATGCGTGCCCCCGACGCAGATGATCACCTGGCAGCCTATTTCCGGAAGCTGGCCGATCACGAACTCCTCACGCCCGAAGACGAGCGAGAGCTCTCTCAGGGCATCGAGGACACAGAAATCCTCACGTGGGAGCGCGTATTTTCGCGCGCCGACGTCGTGCGCCCTGTGCTGTCGCTGGTTCAGCCCAATCTCGAGCAGCCGATCAAGTTCCCCAAACTGATCAAGGCGGCAGATGATATGTTGGCGTCCAAACGCGCGCGCAAGGACCCGAAACTCGCCAAGAAGTTGGCTGTGGCCGCCAGGGATACCGCGGTAAAATTGCGCGCCCTGGACCTCGATCGCGTCCACATCGATGCGGTGACCCGCGAACTACACCGGGCGCGACAGGAGGCGCTTGCTCACTCCCCGAAAGATGTACCCTCGGGGGCCTCCCACGGACGATGGATCGACGGTGCCAGCAAAGACGCCGGCGCGTATCTCGACGGCGTGCAGCAGGCGTATCGCGATGCGGCTGCGCTTCGCAACGAATTTGTGCGGGCAAACCTGCGCCTCGTGGTCACGATGGCCCGGCGCTACGATCGCGGTGGCATGCCGCTGGGCGACCTCATTCAGGAGGGAAATCTTGGGCTGATGCACGCTGTAGCTCGCTTCGATTACCGCCGCGGCCTGAGGTTTTCGACCTACGCATGCTGGTGGATCCGGCATGCCATCGGTCGAGCCCTGGCCGACAAAGCGAGGGCCGTGCGCATTCCTGTACACATGCTCGAAGCGCAACAGCAACTCGAGAAAGTGCGTCAGCAGCTGACGGGAGATCTCGGCAGGCCGCCAACCCCGCAAGAACTCGCCAAAGCTGCGCGCGTGCCGCTTGCCAAACTCAACCAGATGCATCGCTACATCATGGGCCAGCCAATGTCCATGGACCGGCCGGTTCACGACGACGACGATCGCTCGTTTGGCGACACGATGGCAGATCCCGAGACAGAAGATCTGTCGCCCGCTGACAATATGACGACTGCCGCGTTGACCTCGCAGATCAAACGACTGCTGCACCACCTATCGCCGATAGAAGCCGACGTGCTTACCAAACGCTTTGGAATTGGCGATGATAAGGAGCGGACCTTCCGCGAGATCGGCGACCAGTACCACCTGTCTCGCGAGCGCATTCGGCAAATCCAGAACTCCGCCCTCGATAAACTCAAGCGCGCACTTGAGCGCGAGCATCGCGGCCATGTAGAGATGTAGCTGCGAATGAGCAGTACGAGGGCGATCGTGGTGAAACTCGGCGGCGAGGTGATCGCCTCCGGGGAAGCAACGTCGATCGCGGCGGATCTGCGCACCCTCATCCACGGCGGCGCCAAGGTTGCGGTCGTTCATGGTGGTGGCCCCCAGGCTACCGCACTGCAACGCCAGCTCGGGCTAGCGACCAAACAAGTGGCTGGCCGGCGCATCACCGACCTAGCCACGCTCGACGTGATGAAAATGGCCCTGGCGGGCAAGGTCAACGTCGACCTGTGCGCGATCCTCACTGCGGGCGGAGTATCGGCGGTCGGCCTCCATGGCGCCTCCGCTCTCGTCGTTCGGGCCGAGCGGCAACCGCCGACGGTCTTCGCCAGCGAAGGGCCCGATCCGGTTGACCTCGGATATGTCGGCCGCGTGACCGAGTTCAACATTTCGCTGCTCGATGCGCTGTGGCAGGCAGGTCACACCCCGGTCATCGCGTGTCTGGGCGCAGACCGCGACGGAAACGTGTACAACATCAACGCGGACGCGGTGGGAAACCAACTCGCCGCCGCGCTCGGCGCCGAACGACTTTTCCTGGTGACGTCGACCACAGGCGTGTTGCGCCAACCGGAGGATCCGAGCTCTCGCATTCCACTGCTGTCGGTGGCCCAAGCGCGCGCGGCGATCACAGACGGCGTGGTGACCGGCGGCATGATCGCGAAGCTCGACGAGGCAATTGCGGTGATCGACCAGGGGGTCGGCGCGATCCACATCGTCGGCAAACTTGCCCCCGGCGACCTCGTTCGGGCTGTGCGCGAACCCGGGTCCATCGGAACCACGCTGGTGATGGACGCAGCCATATCGGTATGGCAAGATCGTATGGCATGAAGAAGACTCTTCACATCGATGAAAACTTGCTGCGACAAGCCCGAGCTGCGAGCGGCGCAACAACCGACACCGATACGGTGAAATTCGGACTTCAGGCGCTGGTCCGACAAGCCGCATACAACCGGCTGCGCGCCCTACGAGGGAAGGAGCCGCGAGCAAATGACGTCCCGCGACGGCGCGGGACCGCCCGATCCGGCAAAATCTCGGTGGCTTGATGGTTCTCGTGGACACGTCCGTCTGGATTCGATTTCTGTCCAACCGTTCGCCGTTTGCCGCCGAACTCGAGGGCCTGTTAGGCGAAGGCGAGGTCTGCGGCCACAACTTCGTCTATGGCGAACTTTTGATCGGCGACAAGGGCGGGCGCAAACAACTCTTGGCCAACTATGAATTCATGCATCAGGCGCCTGTCGTCCCTCACGCGGAAGTTGCGTCCTTCGTGCGGCAACACCGACTACATGGGCGCGGTGTGGGCTGGATCGATGTCCATCTCGTCGCCTCTGCCCTCGTCGGCCGCCTTCGGTTATGGACCGCAGACCCGCGCTTGGCGGTTGTCGCAACCGAGCTTGGCGTCTCGTACGATTAGAGCCCGCCGGAAAATAAGTCGTCGAGCGAGGCACAGGAGGCCGGAGCAAATCGCGAGCGCGCCCGGACCGACCGACCGAGCCGTACCCGTCGGTACGGCGACCGAGGGAGGGAGGACGTAAGCCGCGAGCTGCCCGGGATGCGAAGCCGCAGCCGATCGACTTATTT
>CAYQQM010000046.1:0-32078 GCA_964419605.1 uncultured Kofleriaceae bacterium
GTCATGAACTGAAATCGTTTTCAAACCCGATAGCTTACGCTTAAGTGAGCGGCATGGGCTCTAGTACCTCATGTCAGTGGTGGGACTTGTCAAGACCACTGTGCATGAGGCCCTAGTACTGTTCCACGTGAAACAAGTCTAGATCCCCAGGCTGCGTGCACACGATGACACGCCCAGGCCATCTACGCTGGATCTCCTCTCGATTGGAAGCCGCTGCCCCCGGGTCATCGTCTGGTCGACGTGAAAGTACGAGTCCAGCAACCTTCAGTCCATCCCGCTCAACCGCCTCCAGCGTCAGCAACGAATGATTGATCGTCCCGAGCACGGCCGTAGCGACCACAATGATTGGCAGCCCGCACTGCTGAGCCAGCGAACTCATGTCCGCAGATTCTGTGATCGGTACGCGCCAGCCACCTGCACCCTCGACCAACGTCAGATCCACCTGCTTCGCGCCCTCTTCAAGTGCTCGGTGGATTCGGCCTAGATCGATGGATCCACTGGCGACCACCGGCGCAACCGCGGGTTCGAACTGATACACCCCAGCCAGCTCACCTCCCGGCCATCCGCCGCAGGCAGCCACAAGTGCGCACTGGTCCTCACCCACCAACCGACCTCCCTCCCGACGGCAGCCGGTTTCAATCGGCTTAAACGCAAACACGCGACGACCAAACTGCCGAGCACGTCGAGCGATCGAGGCGGTAACAAAGGTCTTTCCAACTCCGGTTCCAGTCCCAGTGATGAAGTATCCCTTCATGAGCAGTCGTCGAGAGCACTTTCGGTTGCTGTCGCCAGCCGACCAAGTTCCTCCTCCGAGATGGAGAGCGGCGGCATCCAAACCACAACCTCGCCCAGCGGCCGAAGAATCGCTCCATGCGCCCTGGCTCGATCACAAACCTCAACAGCTACGAACCGATCGTCCTTCGAGTGCAGCTCGATGCCTACCATGAGTCCTCTGCTGCGAACCTCCTTCACCATTGGATGCTGGCGAATCCGACCTAAGACCAATTCCAGGTCGTCCGCACGCCGGATCGCATTATCCAACGTCGACTCGCGGAGCAAGGCCAGCGACTCCAGCCCGACCGCGCACGCTAGCGGGTTGCCGGTAAACGTATGCCCGTGAAAGAAGTGCTTCATGTCACCTCGACGACCGAGAAACTGTGAATAGACAGCTTCGGTTGTGATTGTCGCGGCGAGTGGCAGGTACCCTCCGGCGATTCCCTTCGCCAAGCACAGAAAATCCGGCGCGACCTGTTCGTGCTCGCACGCAAACAGTCGCCCGGTGCGTCCAAAACCAGTCGCCACCTCATCGAGGATCAAGTGCACCTCGTACTCGCGACACAACGCCGCCGCTTGCTTCAGGAATCCAGGAGGATGAACGAGCATGCCCGCAGCGCCTTGAACGATTGGTTCCATCACCAGCGCTGCGAACTCGTGGGAGCGCTGACGAAGTTCTATCCGTAACCTCTCGAGCGAGTCCGCTCCATCCGAGCCGGCGGGAGAGGGTATCGCAACGCTCCTAACCAGAAGTGGCCCGAAAATTCGATGAAAAATATCGATACCGCCGACCCCAACCGCGCCGAGCGTATCGCCGTGGTACGCTTCACTGAATCGAAGAAATCGCTGTTTGGATGACTTACCCCGCAACTGCCAATACTGAAACGACTGCTTGAGCGCCACCTCGACGGCCGTTGATCCTGAGTCGGAATAAAATACCCTCGACAACGGAGATGGCGCCACCTGGACAAGCGCTTCCGCCAGACGAATCCCGGGCTCATGCGAAAGTCCGAGAAACGTCGAGTGGGCGAGCCGCTCAACTTGCTCCTTCAGGACGCGGTTGAGGCGCGGATGGCAATGTCCGTGCACATTGCACCACAGCGATGAAACCCCATCGATGTAGCGCCGACCCTCTCGATCGAACAGATAAACACCTTGCCCGCGAGCAATCACAAGCGGAACCCACTCCGCTTGCTGCGTAAATGGATGCCAGAGCACTCGCCGATCATCGTCTTCAAGCGCCATCTAATTGACTCACTGCGTCATTTACAAGAATCGCAATATTTTCAATATCTTCAGTTGAGTGTCCACAGTGGACGCTAATCCGAATCCGCGAACCATCGGCGGGTACGGTTGGGTAGCGAATGCCCTGTGCAAACACACCGCCCTCCCACAACCGAGAGCTGAGCGCCATTGTGCGACGATCGTCGCACACGATCAGTGGAGCGATCGATCCGTCTGCGACTCCGCCTAGTCCCGGCACACGCCGCCGCAGCAGGACGGCCCGATCCGCGAGCGACCTACGGCGATCATCTCCTTCGCTACCGCGCACGATCTCGACGGCGCACGCGCTCGCAGCCGCAAGCATCGGAGGTAGCGCGGTAGAAAAAATCAGCGGCCGCGCCCGGTTCCACAACAGGTCAGCAATCGCCGGCGTTCCCACTGCAAACGCCCCATACACCCCAAGGGCCTTGCCGCACGTGCCGATCATCACGTCGGGAACAACGCCAGCCTGCGCCGACTCGCCTCGACCCTCGGGCCCCCGCGCTGCGATGGCGTGCGCCTCATCCACTACCAGCGCGGCGCCATGGCGCTTACAGATCGCCGCAAGCGCTGCTACGTCCGCAATGTCACCATCCATCGAGAACAGCGTCTCGGAGACCACCAAACGGCGCCCCCCTGTTCGAGTCTTCAGCAGCGCTTCAAGTGCCCCCATGTCGAGATGTGGAAACACCGCGATTTCCGCGCGCGACAGTCGACAACCGTCGACAATACTCGCGTGATTTAGCGCATCGGAAAACACCACGTCCCCCGGGCCGAGCAAAGACGTCAGTACACCAATGTTCGCGGCGTATCCCGAACCAAACGTACGCACAGCACATTCGCCTGAGCGCTGGCTCGGCGCGCGCAACCAGTCGGCTAGCGCGCGTTCGAGATGCACATGATGGCGGTGATTCCCTGAAATGAGCCGGGACGCTCCAGCGCCGAGGCCGCATTCCTCCAACGCTTGCTGCGCCGCTTGTGCGATCCGCCGATCTCCCGCCAGCGATAGGTAGTCGTTTGACGCAAAGTCTAGAACTTCGCGACCATCCAGCACGATACGAGCGCCTTGTCTGCCGTCGAATACTCTGGGCACTCGCAGCCGATGGATCTGCTCGAGGTGAACCAACGCCGATCGAGCTTCGTCGTCGATATTCATGTCACTTTCCAATGCAGAATCGAGCAAATACTTCGTCGAGAACACGATCTCCTATCTCTTGGCCGCGCAAAACGGACAGCGCTTTCGCCGCTTCTCGCACTTCCAACGCAACCACCTCGGCCGCCTGCCGTCGGCGCCTTGCCGCCAACGCCGCTACAAGGTTCGCGCGCGCGGCTTCCGCAAACCTCAACTGCCGCGTTGTTGTGATGACCGCATCTTGGCTACCGTCTCGCGAAGCAATTCCGACCATCGACAGAATGCGCTGAACCAACTCCTCGAGCCCGATCTGAGTCGTAGCCGAAGTTGCAAGTACATTGGGAAACGCCCTACCCCGGAAGATGTCGCCTTCAACAGCTCCTAGGTCGGCCTTGGATCTCACAACCAACGCCCTGGTGCCGTATGCGCTTCCGTCATTCCACGGTCCCACTCCATCGTTGACCACCACCACCACATCCGCCGCTGCAACTCGCTGTTCGCCGAGAGCGATGCCCCGTGCCTCGATGTCATCGTTCGTCGCCCGGATTCCAGCGGTATCGATCACCGTCACCGCAACACCGTCCCACACCGTATGTCCCTCGATGTAGTCGCGCGTTGTTCCAGGTTCCGCGGCAACCAGCGCCCGTTCCTTCCCCAGCAACGCGTTGAACAGCGAGGACTTTCCCACGTTCACAGCACCCACCAACGCAATGCTGATCCCTGACTGAATCGCGTGACCATGGCGAAATCCGTGTACCAGAGCCGCGCACCCGCCCGCGACTGCCTCCAGCTCCGCATCGACAGCAGCGGACTGTTCATTCGGCAAATCATCCTCGGGAAAATCGATTCTTCCCTCCAACTCCGCCAGTACCCGCAGAGCTCGCGACTCCAACTCGGCCGCCACCTTGCCGAGGCGCCCCCCCAGATTTTGTTGCGCGATTCGCAGCGCTCTTTCGCTACCGGCGTGAATGACCTCAAAAAGCGCCTCGGCGCGAACCACATCGAGCTTCCCGTGCAACACCGCCCGGCGAGTGAACTCGCCCGGTTCTGCAAGCCGAGCCCCTCTATCGAGTACGCACGACAGCAGTTGCCTCAGATTATGGACCCCCCCATGACCGTGAAGCTCCGCCACGTCCTCACCCGTAAACGACGCCGGCCCTCGCATCCCAAACACCAACACTTGGTCGACGCGGTCGCGACCTTTGTTGCGAGCCACAGCAAGCCGCACCTGTCGGTCGATGGTCCTCCCGACAACATCCTCGACAATCTTAAATGCTAGAGGGCCGCTAACCCGCACAATGCCGACACCGCCAACCCCAGCCGCCGTCGCGATTGCCGCGATCGTGTCGCCCTCCAAATTCACGACCGTTAACGGCCGCCAGCAGCAGCGGCTTGTTGGCCCTCCGTAGGCACAATCAGGATGTGGCGATCTTCTCCTTCGCCCTCGCTGCGGGTCGACAGTCCGGGAATCTCGGCGACCGCCATATGCACAATCCGACGATCATGCGGGGACATTGGCTGCAGCTTCTGGATCTGCTGCGTTGCCAATGCTTTCTCACCAACTTTTTGCGCGATTCCGCGCAATCGATCGACTTGCTTGTCTCGGAATCCGCCGGCATCCACAACGATGGGCTTACCCCGCTCCGTGCCCCGTTCACCCCGATCTTTGAAAATTGCCTTATTCACCAGATGCTGAAGTGCATCCAACACAACGCCTCTCCGCCCAATAACAACTTCTGAGTCAGCGGTTTGAATCGCCAGGGTCGTGCGATCTTCGTCGTCGCTGATGTCGATATCCGCGGCAATTCCCATCCGTTGGAGGATCCCTACTAAGATATCGCTTGCCTTTTCAACGAGATCTTCGCGGTCCGTTCGTGTCGTGTCAGTCACTGATGCCTCCATGGCTTACCTTCTTTTTTTCTTTGCTCGCTGACTGGCCGCGGTTCGTGAAGCGAATGCTGCTCCCCCACTCACCGCTCCGTCATTGTCGGCGTGCGCAGCGCCGCTATTCGGACGAGCATCAAACTTTGCGGGACTCTCGGATTTGGCCGGGCCACCAGAAATCTTCTCGGCGCGCGCCTTGTCCTGCGCCGCATGGATGCGCTCCGTTAGCGCAAGGCTCTTCTTGTCGAATTTGTTCATGTAAATCGAGTGAAGGGCCGAAAGGCAGGTGTTGGTCAGAATGTAGAGCGACAGCCCAGCGGGGAAGACAAACGCCATCCCCCCAAACAAGAGCGGCATACCGTATTGCATGATCTTTTGCTGCATCTGCTGCGCCGGATCGGGATTCTGGGGTGTCAACTTCGCCTGTCCGAACATCGTCGCCGTAAGCACGATCGGCAAAACGTAGTACGGGTCCGCGATGGTTAAATCCTCGATCCATCCGTGTACAAATGGCTGTCGATATAGCTCGCCTACGGAGGACAGCATGCGATAGAGCGCGATCCAGATCGGCATCTGGAGCACCATCGGCAAACACCCTGACAGGGGATTGGCACCGTGCTGCTTGTACAGCGCCATCATCTCGACCTGAAGTCGCTGCTTGTCGTCTTTGTACTTTTCGTTCAGCGCTTTGATCTGCGGCCCGAGGGCGGCCATCGCCTTCATCGACCGCATCGACTTGGTCATCCAATACAGCGTGATGAGCTTGACAAAAACCGTGAGCGCTACGATTGCTATTCCCCAATTTCCAAACCATTCATGGAACTTACGGAGCAACCAGAGTAGCGGCTTGCCCAAAAACGCAAACCACCCCAGATCGACCACCTTCCTAAATCCCGTGGAAAATCCTGCGGCCGAATCTGCGGCCTCGAGGGCGTCGACCTCTTTGGGGCCAAGATACCCAACCACTTCTCGCCGCCACACATCCCCGGGGTTCATCACCGCCGCTGCAAACACTATATCCGTTCGGAGTAGACCCGATCTGTCGGAAGGCTTCAGCGCCGCCGCTGCTGCGAACAGCGCCGCCGCGTTTCTCCCCTCTACGAAATCCCGCACCGCATGCGCGAACTCGGGATTCAACTTGGCGTACGTGTGCTTCTGTACCGGGCTGGATCCTTCTGGCCTCGGCGCGAACCCCACCAGCAAGAATGGATGCTCAAATCCGGTCCACTGGATGTTGTGCTCCAGTCGGGGCGCAGCGGCGATGCTCTCAAGTTTTGTCTGAACGATCTCCCCGCCCCGCAGGGTGGAAGATTTCCACACCCTCGCCTGTACCTGGCTCGAGTCCCCGCCGCCATCGTCGCTCGGATCTTGATACGCGTAGCTGGTGAGCGCCGCCCGCTGGGTTGCCGCCGCCTTCGCAGTTACCTGCACCGTGAGGCGCACGAAAAACGACTCCGGCACAATCTCATACGCCTTGGTGATGTCGAGCTCGGGCGTGGAAAGCTTATACGTGACGTGGCGGTCGTCGACCTTGATTCCCGCCCACGTCGCGTTTTCCGGCAACTTGAACGTAGAGTCTTTGGTGAACCCGAGGAGAAAGTCGCCCGGACCGGCGACGAGCTCGCCTCGGGTAGCATCCAGAGCGTACCTCTGATCGCCGAGCTTCCAAGATGTTAGAGCGCCGCCACGGCTACTAAACTCCACGGTGAACGCACGGTGACTGATCGCGATGATCTCAGGCGGCGCGCCGATGGGCTCATCCGCTGCATATCCTACCGGCGAGGTCGGCCTTACCGCCGAAGCCACCTCGCCGGCGGGCCCAGTCTTCAACGCGGGGTCCTCTTTGGGTGGAAACAGCTTTTGCCATACCAGCAACACGCTGAGCATCAGCACCACCGCGAGGAGTAACCGCTTACCTTGGTCTTGCATGGGCCTTCTCGGCGTTCTCATCATTCGAACGCGGAACCGGATCGTAGCCACCATGGCTAAACGGGTTGCAGCGCAAAATGCGCCACGCCGCGAGCGTCATCCCGATCCATGGACCGCGCGTCCGAATCGCAACCTGCGCATATTCAGAGCACGTGGGCAGATACCGGCAGGTGGGCGTCCGTTTTAGCGGGGACAGCAACACGCGATACACTCCAACGACGGCAAGGGCGCCCGTTGCTACAGCGCGACGGAACACGCCGTAAACCAAGCACAGCGCGCGGTTCAAACGCCATCGTTGAAAAGAAAGTTCTCGCCTGAGCATCATGAAAGCTGATGAAAAATCCGCATCAGATCGGAATTAAACTCGTCGGGGTGACCCTGCCTCGCAGCGGACTCTTTGGCAACTAGGACGACGTCCCACCCTGGCGGAACCCACCCTCGAAGCCGCATCGACTCGCGCAACATTCGCTTGATCCGGTTCCTAACCACCGCGTTGCCCACCCGTTTGGTGACGGTGAGCCCGAGGCGTCCGGCGTGACCCCCTGCATCGTGCCTTCTCACAAACGCTAACAAGTGGCGCCCGTGGAGCTTTTTTCCCTGAGACTGCACGACTAAGTAGTCTTCTCGCCGACGGATCCGCATCACTTTTGCGATGCGGTCGCCCACCCTTACTTCTTCGCGATCGTCACCGAAATGCGCTTGCGACCCTTTGCGCGGCGGCGACGCAAAACTTCGCGACCTCCACGGGTCTTTTTTCGCGCGCGAAATCCATGGGTTCGCTTGCGGCTCTTATTGTGGGGCTGATACGTGCGCTTCACGGCAAAGTTCTCCGGTCGGTGGCGAAACGCGATCGATACTCAACCGCGTCCAGGGTGTCAAGCTATCGCCGCGGGAGTTCAATTGCTGTCGATTTCAGCTTGCAAGGTGAAATCGCCATCTGCTACCAAACTAGCGCTTTCTCCTGTGGACAAGTCGGGGTCGGCGTCGGAGGAACGGTTCGAAAATCCATGTGAATAAGCTTTGGATTTGGGCTCCGTTTTCTGTGGATTCGTTCTTCTAACATGCCAATATTACAGGTTTTTACTCCCGGGGATGGACATGACGCAGCAGTTGCGCTGGGATGAGGCTGTCGCGCGACTGCGGTCGCAACTGTCACCGCAGAACTACGACATGTGGCTTCGGCCGATTGAGCTTAAGTCATGGGACGGCGCGACCGTCCGCCTTCATGCTCCCAATAGTTACGTGCGCCACTGGTTCGAGGCCAATTTTCTATCCACTTTGGTGACCGAGCTTCACGATCTCGGGCAAGACGTCCGGGTTGAATTCGATCCGGATAGCGATCCATCCCCACACTCCCTCCCCGCGAGTGCTTCGAGCCCTGGCGAGTCCTCAACGGGGGATAACCCTCCGACAACCCTTGGAAGTCCCCGGCTAGGGACTTCCAAGGAAGCCACCGAGATCGATGCCCATTCGCATCCCGGTTCGAGCCCAGTGAGCCCAGTGCCAACGGCTGCAGCGCCGCGACCATTCGCTTCCTCAAATGGAGCTACCGAGGATCTCCCTCCCCCTCCTGGGCTCGACATCGCTTCGCTCAACCCTCGCTACACATTCGACACCTTTGTCGCAGGGCCCTCCAATCAACTTGCATTTGCCGCGTCGCAAGCAGCTTCCTCAAGCTATCCGCCGAAATACAATCCTGTTTTCATCTGCGGCGGCGCGGGGCTTGGGAAGACCCATCTGCTGCATGCGATTGGGCACCAGCAACATGCCAACCGCCCGAGTTCTCGCATTGTGTACATCTCGTCCGAACGCTTTATGAACGAATACGTCCAAGCGATTCGCAGCGGCAAAATGCACGACTTTCGCCGTACCTACCGGGAAGGCATTGATGTGCTCCTGGTCGATGACGTGCAATTCCTCGCCGGAAAGGAAAGCACACAAGACGAGTTCTTTCACACATTCAACGCACTGCACGAAAACCACAAGCAAATCGTCCTTACCAGCGACCGAAAACCACATGAAATCTCGGATATTGCAGACCGACTGCGATCGCGCTTCGCATGGGGCCTTCTCGCTGACATTGAGCCCCCAGAACTCGAAGTCCGAATCGCGATCTTGCGAAAAAAGGCAGCTGGCGAGTCGGTCGTACTCCCGGACGACGTAGCCCTGTACATTGCGTCGTCCGTAAAATCCAACGTCCGCGAACTCGAGGGCGCTCTCATCCGACTCTCCGCCTATGCCTCGCTTTCCAAACGCCCGATCGACTTGGAATTTGCACAAGAGACTCTGGGCACGGCCCTTTCTCGACCACGCGAAGTTATTACCTGCGAGTCGATCATCAAGTGCGTCGCGAACTACTACGGGCTCAAAACGTTGGACATCAAGAGCGACCGACGACACAAATCGCTGGCAAATCCACGTGCTGTAGCCATGTACCTCGCTCGGCACCACACCAAAGACTCGTACCCAGACCTCGCCCGCTCGTTTGGCGGCAAACACCACACCACGGTGATCTCCGCCGTTCAAAAAATCGCGCAGCGCCTCAACGAGGACTCGTCGCTCCGGAGTGAGCTCCACGCCATCGAGTCGATGATTCTCAAGTGAACAACTCTGTGCTTTACCCTGTTGATGAACGCATGACCGGTGATGGCGTTCTGACCCATTTGAGTAGCTCCACAGATTGGCTTCATACGGCCCAAGGGCAGCCCTCTCATGCACCCAACTAGCCGAGCCGGAAATACCCAAGCTGTATGCAGACGTTACCGCTTTATCCACATCATCACACCCCCTTCTACTTTTCACTACTATAAAGATCTTACCTTCTTAAGAAGATACAGACCCCTCACATCGTCTCGAGGTCAGCATGGAATTTCGAATCGCCAAAAATGAACTCCTGCGGGGACTACGTCTCGCGCAAGGCATTGCCGACCGAAAGAGCACGATGCCGATGCTCGCAAATGTGCTTCTGCGCACGCAGGGAAAAACCCAACTCCTGATCGCGGCAACAGATCTCAACGTTTCATTAACCGCCGAGCTCAAGAGCCAGAACACTCAGGAAGGTGGCCTAACGGTAGGAGCCAAGAATCTATTCGAGCTGATCTCAAGTGCTCCCGGAGAGGAGCTTACGCTCAAAAAGGCCGACAACCATTGGGCGGAGATTCGCTCCGGCAAAGTGAATTACCGGATTGTTGGAATGCCCGACCGGGATTTTCCTCGGGTCCCCGACCATCGGGAGGCCACATACGTGCCTGTCGAGAACGCAGTCCTGCGCGAGATGATCGACCGAACCCTATTCTCCGTCTGCAACGATGAAACGCGGTTCCACCTCAACGGGGTGTATTTCGAAAGTGATGGATCGAAAGCGCGGATGGTATCCACCGACGGACACCGACTGTCCAAGGTAGAGCGAACGTTTGCAAACGGTCCCAAACTTTCCTCCGGTGTGATCATTCCCAAGAAAGGGCTCTTGGAAATGAAAAAAGTGCTGGAATCGGGCCCCCAATGTAAGATCGCCATCAAGACACCCCACGTCTTTGTCGTTCACGACGACATCGCGCTCAGCATCAAACTCATCGACGCGCAGTTTCCACCGTACGAGCAGGTAATCCCGAAAGGTCACACCAACGTCATTGCGATTGACCGTAGCAGGCTCATCGATGCCTTGCGTAGAGCGCAGCTGATGTCCTCGGAAACCCGAGGGGTCAAGCTTGCAGCCACCCCCGGGTCCATTACGGTAACAAGCGACAACCCCGACCTCGGCGAAGTTCGCGAGGAACTTGATGCCGAATATACGGGGGCTTCGATAGCAATTGGCTTCAACCCTAAGTACATGGTTGAGCTGCTGTCGCAAATTGGCAGCGATCAAGTCACCATCTCGCTTGGTGGGGAGCTAGATCCTGCGCTTGTGCAACCCTTGGGCGGCGATGAGTACCTCGGAGTCGTGATGCCGATGCGGATATAGACCCAAATTGAAGATTGAGTACTTGACCGCACGTGGAATCCGTAATCTGGCGGATGTGCAATTAGCGCCTCGGGACCGCTTCAACGTCTTTGTGGGGAACAACGGTCAGGGCAAAACAAATCTGTTAGAAGCGATCTACGCCGTTGCAACTCTGCGCTCGTTTCGTACAACCAAGTTGAGCGACCTCCTCGCATTTGGCGCAGAACACGCGAGCTTGGGAGCGCGGGTTCGAAAAGCGGACTTGACCCGCGTCTACGAAGTCGAAATTCAGCCGAGCGGGAGGCGCGCTCAGCTCGATGGCCGCGCTGCGAGGCCGATATCCCGGTACTTCGGTGGCTTTAACGTCGTCGTATTTACACCGGAGGACCTAGCGCTGCCGCGGAGCTCTCCAAGCGACCGCCGGCGATTCCTCGAACGGGCCGTGTTCAATCGAACTCCTGAGTACCTCGTTGCGAGTCAAAACTATGACAAAGCGCTAAAGCATCGAAACGCCGTGCTGCGACAGGCGGCCTGTGGAACACCGAGGTCATCGATCGACCCACTCCTTGAAGTGTACGATCGACAGCTCGCGGAGCTGGGGACAGCTGTAACCACGGCCCGAGCGGAGTACGTAGCAGCGATTCAACCTGGGATCGCCGCAGCATTTACAGCCATCGCGCGAACGACTCGATTTGTAAACGTCCGTTACGTTTCGAAGACTGCTGCCATGACGATGGAAGAATTCGAATTGCATCTCCGGGAATCACGAGCGCGAGATTTGGCGATGGAATCGACCCAAAGTGGACCGCATCGCGATGACGTAGCGTTCGACTTCGATGGCCGCGATGCGGGTGGATTTGCGTCGCAGGGACAGCTGCGAGCACTGATGCTTGCGTGGAAAACTGCCGAACTCGCACTACTTGCGCATACGCACGGCGACTTGCCAATTCTCCTACTCGACGATGTTTCGAGTGAACTCGACCCGGAGCGCAACCGCTATCTATTCGAGCATCTTGCGGCTCAAGCGGGGCAATGCTTCGTTACGACGACCTCGCTCAGCCACGTGCTATGGACGCAAGATCGGTCCGAGTTTCGTATCGAAAATGGCCGAATTTATTCGTGAAATCGCTAACCCAGCCGCTTTTGTCCCGACCCTAGCTGTGCTATCCACGAGTCTTTCCGACACCCTCCGAATATGGCTGATCCAAACACCACACCACAGACTTCAAGCGCCACATACGATGACAGCTCCATCGGCGTCTTGAAGGGGCTTGAGGGCGTGCGCAAGCGACCGGGGATGTACATCGGCGACACCGATGACGGAACCGGATTGCACCATTTGGTTCACGAAGTCGTCGACAACTCGGTCGACGAACACCTAGCGGGACACTGCAGTCGGATCGACGTTGTCATTCACTACGATAACTCGGTAACTGTTGAGGACAACGGCCGAGGAATTCCGGTTGGAATTCACCCGGTCGAGAATCGTCCTACCGCAGAGCTTGTCATGACCGTTCTGCATGCGGGTGGCAAATTTGGCGGGGCCGGTTACAAAGTATCCGGCGGACTTCATGGCGTCGGCGTATCCGCTGTGAACGCGCTGTCGAGTTGGCTAAAACTAGAAATTCGCCGCGATGGCAAAGTGTACTATCAAGAGTACTCGCGGGGAATTCCGGCCTCCGAGTTCAAACAAACCGGAATTACAGATCGGCGGGGAACGAAAATCACGTTTCATCCCGATCCGGACATCTTTAAGAACATTCTCGAGTTTTCGTTCGATACGCTCGCGCAAAAGCTCCGCGAGCTCGCCTATTTGAACAGCGGGCTCGAGATCGTCATTCAGGACGAGCGAACCGAGAAAAAACAGACCTTCAAATTTGAAGGTGGCATTGCGACCTACGTTGCCGACCTCAACGTAAATAAGAGTCCGATTTCCGACGTTATCCGCGTCATTGGCGACCATGAGGGATGTCAGGTCGAAGTCGCGATGCAATGGAACGATGGGTATTCCGAGCTCGTCACCACGTTTACCAACACGATCAAAAATCGAGATGGGGGTACGCACCTGACCGGATTTCGCCAGGCGCTGACTCGAACGATCAACAAGTACGCCGATGAGAACAAGCTCCTTAAAGACGTGAAATCCGGCCTGTCTGGCGAGGACTTTCGCGAAGGACTTACGGCTGTGATTTCGGTGAAGGTTGGCGATCCGAAGTATTCCAATCAAGCCAAAGACAAGCTCGTCTCCTCAGAGGTCGCCACGGCAGTAAGTGCGGTCGTTACCGAGCGACTCGGGCAGTACCTCGAGCAGCACCCCAAAGAGGCGAAGGTGTTGGTAGTGAAGGCGATCACGGCTGCCCGAGCGCGAGAAGCAGCTCGCAAGGCCCGAGAAGTCGTACGCAAGAGTGCGCTCGACCAGATGTCTTCGTTACCTGGTAAGCTCGCCGACTGCCAATCAAAAGATCCCGCGCAGAGCGAACTATTTATCGTCGAGGGTGAGTCGGCCGGCGGATCTGCGAAACAGGGTCGCGACCGCGCATTTCAAGCGATCTTGCCACTTAAGGGGAAAATCCTAAACGTAGAAAAAGTGCGGTTTGATCGCATGCTCGCATCGCAGGAACTCGCGACCCTCATTACCGCGCTGGGAACTGGCGTTGGCGATGACAAGGACCTCAAGGATTTGCGGTATCACAAGATCGTCATCATGACCGATGCCGATGTCGACGGTGCTCACATCCGAACACTGTTGTTAACGTTTTTTTACCGCCAGTATCCTGAGCTTTTTGAAAACGGGCACGTGTTTATTGCCCAACCTCCTCTGTACAAAGTGAAGCGCGGGAAATCCGAAATCTATCTCAAGAATGAGTTCGCACTCGAGGACTATCTCCTGGGAAGTATTACGAGCGAAACCACCCTGGTCCTGGGCGATGGTTCGCAGATCACGGGCAAGGCTCTAGGCGACATCGTGAAGCGAATCGTCACTGCGAGGAACGTGCGAAAACAGCTCGACAAGCGAGCGGATAGCCGAATCGTGGCTCAGTTTGCTGAAGCACAGCTTACGGAAGCCGACCTGCACGACCGCGATCGCCTGGAGCGACTAGAGGCGAAAGTTATGGCCGAAGTTGCTCGCCGTCACGGGGAGCTTGGCCAAGCGGCGGCTGAGTACAGTCGCGACGACGAACACGGTACGTGGGAGCTGCGGTTTCCGGCAGGACAACACGGAGTTCAGCGCCAAACCATCCTCAGTGCGGAACTGGTGCGGAGCGCCGAATTTAGTGAGCTGAAACAGCTAAGCCTGGAGCTCAAGACTCAGCTCGTCGAGCCTCTCCGGATC
The DNA here is from genome assembly GCA_964419605.1 of uncultured Kofleriaceae bacterium. Lineage (GTDB taxonomy): Bacteria > Myxococcota_A > Polyangia > Haliangiales > Haliangiaceae > JABFXX01. Next base: position 14,257 of record CAYQQM010000046.1, read on the forward strand.
GCTCAAGACGGCGGCCAACCTCAGGAAATCAAGGGATGGGACGAAATCGCCACCCTGATCGAAGAGCTTAGTCGCAAAGGGCTGCAAATCCAGCGCTACAAAGGCCTCGGCGAGATGAACGCGGAACAGTTGTGGGAAACCACGATGGATCCGGACCGGCGTCACTTGCTGCGAGTTCGCGTCGACCAGGTGGAGGATGCCGAGACGATCTTCACCACGCTGATGGGCGATTTGGTGGAGCCGCGACGCATGTTTATCGTCAACAATCAGGAGTACGTCCGAAATCTCGACGTATGACCGCCGGTCGTTCGGCGACCGGTCGTTCGGCCGCGGGTCGTTCGGCCGCGGGGCCCGTGGCGGCAAGCTTGTAGCACCACCCGACCTAACTTGAGCGGCTGTCCGCAATTCCTTGGATTGGAATGGCTAGCTCCAAGGGTTTTACGGCTCAGTTCGGAGTTCGCCAAGGTTTAGGAGCTGCACTTTGCTTTATTCTTGAGGTCCTTCTTAAGTTGGGCTTCTAGGTCACTGGCGTTGCGGGTGACCGATGCCTTGGGATACTTCGCGCGAATGAGGCCAAGATACGTCCGAGCCTCGCTGCAGTTCTTGAGTTGCTTCGCAGCAACTGCTGCGAAGTAGAGGCCGTCGTCTGCCAGTTCGCTGGTCGGAAACTTTTCGACGAGCTGTTGGTACACACCGATCGCTCGATCCCAATCTTTTAGGTTGGAATACGCTTGGCCTCTGAAATATTGGGCGTCGTCGGCGCGACTATGCGTGGGGTAGCTCTGCGTGAGTCGCTTATAGATATCGGCGGCGTCAGCATAGCGCTGCGCCTCAAATGCTTGGGTTGCGAGTCGCCAAAGGTCTTCGGCGGAACTGTTAGCGCTCGGTTTCCCGGTTTCGATCTGTGCAACGCGTTGCTCGAGATCCTCGAGATCTTTGCGAATCTTTTCAACGATCGCTTTGAGCTCGCCGTTTGCGTTGGTGGCTGCGTTTGCAAGTCCGTTTGCCGTCCGAATGTCGGCGCGCAGTTGTTCGACGTCGGCGCCGATATCGGCACTGTTGCGCTTGAGCACGCCCGTGGCTTCGTCGATGACCTTATGAAGCTGTGCGATCTGCTGGTCGAGCGCTTTTTCTTTGGTATCGAGTCGATTGCGCAGTGCGTCGCCCTCGCTCTTTGTGGTTACCCAAAAGCACCCGGGAGCAGCGGCCCAGAGCGAAAAAACCAAGGTCAGTGTCTTCATTGTATCTCCCAACGTCATCGCCATTGAAACTCCACGCGGCGGTCCTTGTCGTCACCTAGGCCAGAGGGCTCCGTCTCTCCCTTGGGGACGACTTGGAGCCGCGCCGGATCGGTTCCCAATCTGGCGATGTAGTCTGCCACCGCCTGTGCCCGGCGTTCCGATAGGGCGATATTGTACTCTTCGGTGCCCGAACTATCCGTGTGCCCGACGAGGAACACGTTCTTTCCTTTTGCCGAAGTGATGCAGCGGCTGTTCGCATCGAGTCGGTCGCGCTCGCTCGGTTCGATCGAGGAGCTGTCAAAACCAAAAAAAATTGTGGTCAGCGGGCAACTTCCCTTGGAGCTCCCGGCTGCCGCCTTGAAGCAAACGCCATTGGTGCAGTCTTCATCGTCTGCGCAGTCGCTATCCTTGCTGCAGCGCTTGCCGCGTTGGCATACCCCCGCCGCGCACGTTGCGCCTAAGCCGCATTCTGCGTCGGCCGTACACGGCTTGCAGGTCCCGGCCTGACATACGAGACCGTCGGGGCATTGGTCGTCGTGTTCGCATTTGATCGCAATACAGGCATGGGCGGAACAACGCTGTCCCTTGGGGCACTGGTCGTTTGAGTAGCAATCGACGCACCGGTTTTCAGCACAGACCTTGCCCGCTGTACAATCCTTATCGGACTTGCACCCGGGACCTTTGGGCTTGCTGCCGCACGACGACATCGCCAGAAGGACCGCCAGGGAACTAGCGATAACCGCAGCTCGCGCGCAACACGTCGAGGAGGATGGCATGAGGCGTACCCTAAATGGACGCAGCACCGTTAGTCAAACCTGGTACGGTGTGAGTCGATGACTCGCAGCACGATTCTGATCATCGACGACGAGCCAAACATCCTGGCCACCGTCAAACGGTCTCTGGAGTTGGAAGGCTACCAGGTGGTCGTGGCCAGCAGCACCGCCCAAGGACTCCGCGCGCTCTCCGAGCAACCGATTTCGCTGGTCTTGCTTGACGTCGTGATGCCCGGGGAAACTGGCCTTGAGGCGTTGCCGAAGCTGCGAACCGCCTCTCCCGATAGCGTGGTGGTCATGATGTCCGGGAACGCAACCATCGAGACGGCTGTGCAGGCTACGAAGGCAGGGGCTCATGATTTCCTGGAAAAGCCGCTGACCGGCGAGAAATTGCTGCTGACGGTACAAAACGCGCTGACGTTCGCGAGACTGCGCGACGAGAACGCGGCGTTGCGAAGCAAGGTCCAATCGGCGTTCGCGATGATCGGGCAGGGTGCGGCGATGCGAGCGATCTACGACAAGGTAAGCAAAACCGCTCCGACCACTGGCCGAGTGTTGATCACGGGCGAAAATGGAACTGGCAAGGAGCTTGTAGCGCGCGCGCTGCACGAGCACTCCAAACGAGCCGATGGCCCCTTCGTTAAACTCAATTGCGCCGCGATTCCATCGGAGCTTATCGAAAGCGAGCTGTTTGGGCACGAGAAGGGAGCGTTTTCGGGGGCGGTTCAGCAGCGCCGCGGTAAATTCGAACTCGCCGATGAGGGGACGCTGTTTCTCGACGAGATTGGCGATATGACGCTACCCGCTCAGGCGAAAGTTCTGCGCGTGCTGCAAGAGAGCGAGCTCGAGCGCGTAGGGGGCAGCGAGACGATCCACGTCGACGTCCGCGTTGTTGCAGCAACCAACAAAGATCTGCGCGCTGAAATAGAGGCCGGGCGTTTTCGGGAGGATTTGTACTACCGCCTCGCTGTGGTTCCGATTGAGATGCCCCCACTGAGGGCTCGCCGCGAGGATATTCCCGGACTTGTCACTCACTTCCTCGAGCTGGTATGCGCCGACAACGATCGGCGAACCAAGCGAGTGGCCCCCACGGCCATGACCCTCCTCATGCAGCACGACTGGCCGGGAAATGTTCGCGAGCTGAAGAATGTGGTCGAACGGCTGGTGATCCTTTCTGAGGCTGATGAAATCTGCGATGCCGACGTGGCGGCAGCGCTCCCCCGTGCCCAAAGGGCAAAAACCGCGTTTGCACGGGGGACGCCGTTCAAAGATCTTTCGACCGCGGCAGAGCGCGATATCATTCTCGCGGCGCTCGAGGCCAATAACCACCATGTATCGAATACTGCTCGAGAATTGCAACTCGAAAGGAGCCATCTATACAAGAAGATGCGCTCGCTCGGCATCGATCCACGCGCTGAAGACGATGCGAGCTAGTATTCGCCCTCGCCGAGCTCGGCACCGCACCCTGACCGCAGCCCTATGCGCGGTGCTGACCCTCACATCAGCCTCTGCAGCGCAAGCGGATAACCCATCGGATCGCGACCGAATCGTTCACGCTGCGACGGTGGCAGGGCTGGGCGCTGGCTACCTCGTCGTTCAGCTGGGATTTGCAAACCAACTGGCGCCCGACACGTGCCGATGGTGCGAACCGCCGTCGTTCGACGCCAGTGCGCGCAATGCACTCAAGTGGACTGATACCCAGCGTGCGGATGTGCTCAGCTCGATTACGGGGTACGGGCTGGCGCCTGCAGTTCTACTCGGACTCACCGCCTTTGGCCGCGGTACCCAAAGCGGATGGCGACGGCGTTTTGATGATCTCATACCGGTCGTTGAGAGCGCAATTGTAGTGAGTCTATTGCACCATGCCACTAAGTTCGCTGTGGGACGGCAGCGGCCCTATGCGCACTACGGGGCCTCTGCAACGACCCCGACCCAAGAAGACAACGTGTCGTTCTTCTCGGGCCATACATCACTTGCTTTCGGGTTGGCGGTTTCAGCAGGCCGCGTCGCCACGCTGCGGCGAAATCCAGTCGCTCCAGCGATTTGGACCGTTGGACTGGCGCTTGCCGCGACGACGGGCTACCTCCGCATTGGGGCCGATCGGCACTATTTCTCGGACGTTCTTGTCGGCGCCGCGATGGGAACGTCAGCCGGATACCTGTGGCCCACGTACGTGACGAAGTACCTCCAACGCGAGTCTTTGACCGTGCTGCCGACCTCCAACGGCGTAGCGTTGCTAGGCTCGTTCTAAGGGTCTGATGAATAACAAGTTGTCGAGCGAGGCCCAGCAGCCCGGAGCAGATCGCGAGCGCGCCCGGAGCGACCGACCGAGCCGTACCCGACGGTACGGCGACCGAGAGAGCGAGGACGAAAGCCGCGAGGTGCCCGGGATGCGAAGCCGCAGCCGATCAACTTGTTATTCATCAGACCCTAAGGACTTTGCGACGATGCCCAACAGCTCCCGAATCGGAATAGGCTTGAACAGCATTTGGTCCGCACCCAGTTGAATCATGTCCTTAGCGCTAAGATCGGCCTGGCCGGTAATCAGAATGAAGACGGGCCGAGTGGCCGTGAGGGTGTTGACGTACTCCAAGAGTTGTCGCCCATCTCCGTCGGGCATGAAGTAGTCCGAGATCACGAGCTCAATATTCGGCGTAGTCTTCAAAACCTCGATCGCCTTGTTCCCGGAACGTACCGAGTAAACTGTGTAGCCGTTGCGCCTAAACAAACCGGCCATGGCTTGGCACAGCTCTTCATCGTCTTCGGCTACTAAGATCGAGGTCACGCGCGGTTGCCTCCAATGCCCATCTAGTCCAGAGGTTGCGGAATTGAACCGAGCGCTCGGGATACGACCGTAACGAGCTCTTTGATGGGGAAGGGCTTGCGCAACAGCTCGTCGGCTCCAAGTTCCTCAATTTCCTTCGAGGTAAGGTCGGTCTGTCCTGTCATCAAAATGAAAAAGGGTCGGACAACCGGCATACTCTTCACGTGCTCCAACAAGCTCTGGCCGGTTCCATCGGGCATGTAGTAGTCAGATAAGATAAGTCCGATATTAGGATTCGAGGCCAAAATTTCTCTGGCGTGATTCCCTGAGTAGGCGGAGTGGACCGTGTAGCCGCAGCGTCTGAATAGGCCGACCATGGCTTGGCATAAGAGGTCGTCATCCTCAACGACAAGGATGGCGGTCATGCTGCAGACCTCCCCCCGGCAGTTCCTTCGCTGCGTTGCGCTTCTGGGTGCTGCGGAAGGTCGATCACAAATCGAGTATTTTGAGAATTTGCATCGAAATATAGCTGCCCTCCATGATGTTCGACCGCACGACGCGAAATATGAAGGCCCAGCCCCGACCCTTTTCCGAGCGGCTTTGTTGTAAAGAAGGCCTCGAACAGCCGGGTGCGCACTGGCTGAGAAGCGATCGTTCCAGCGTCGGTTACCGAGATCACAATGCGTCGCCCCTCAGCTTGAGAGGCGACATGGATCCACCTGCCGTCCGGTTGGAGGCAGGCAACCGCATCTACGCTATTGGTGAGCAGATTCAGCATCACTTGCGACATAGCGACCACGTGGCAGGTCACCCGGCAATTGGGGTCGTGTAGCGACACCTGGAGTGAAATTCCAAGGGGTTTCACGAGTCCTTTCGCGATATCGATCGCCGGCTTGAGCAACTCTTCAAGGGAAATTTCAGTTAAGGGGTCGTCGGCGTCTGAGTAGGAGATTCGCTTGAAGCCCCGCACGATTGCCGCAATTCTTCCCGACAAGGACCCCAGTTTTTCGACTGCTTGATAATCGTCTGTTCTGTCTGGAGTTTTCGCAAAGTTTGTTTCGAGCTCTTCGAGGTAGATGTTCATCGCCATCAGCGGCGTGTTGATTTCATGCGCCACGCTGCAAGCGACGGCGCCCAATGCCGACAGCCGACTCTGCTCGAACAGCTGCGACCGCTGTTCATCTACGATTCGGGTCGCGCGTGCATAGGCGTTTGAAATTCCTAGAAGTGAAAACAAGATCAGTGCGGTGTAGGAGAGCTGGTTAACGAGGAGGTCCGTCGACGTGTATCGTCCAGAGTCTGGATCCATAGGCAGCAGCGGATCCGAGCGATTGAGGAGAATGAGGTAGGAGGTAAGGCAGACTCCGACAAAGAATGCAGCGTAGCGCCGCTCTAGCGGATGGAACATGCTGAAGGCTAATACCGCAGCGCCGAGGAGAAGATGCTCCATCTGCAACTCGGGCCCTTGCACGGCAGCTTCAAGCACTATGTTTGCAAGGGCGATGAAGATGAACCAGAATCGTGCAGCGAGATAACGCCGGCGCCAATTGAGGAAGAACCCCAGTAGCGCCGCGAACTGATAGATCAAGTTGCCAACGATCAGAAACCGATATTCCTTGATCACGTTGTCGATGGCCGCGAATCCGTTGACCAACGTCGCGACCAAAAACACGAAGTTGCTGTACACAATCCGATCGACAAGGTGCACCGGGGTTGCGTGATCGAGTCCGATGCGGCTCAGCCGATCGTACCCGCGACCCATGGCACGCCCGAGTCGTCGGAGCGATTGCAACGCCACCCGCATACGAATACCCTCGTAATGGTAGCAGAATTCGTCGAACTGCAAGGCAATAACTTCAGGTGACCGGATGTCGGCCAGTGTGAGTTCAACGGCGCTGAACGCGGAGCTTGGACGCCCTGTTGGCGGCGGTTTTATTGCGCCGGATAGATCAACCGAGCCCTAACCGCTGAGCCGCTAGTATCGGGTTCTGCGCCACTCTCATCGTTCCAGGCAACGACAAATGCATCCTCGAGGGCAGCGACCGAGGGATTTTCTTGGTTCTTCGCGGTGGTGGTCGGGATCAAAAACGCTTCACCCGCAAAGCTCCCGTCAGAGCGCACAAGCCGTCCAAAGATGTCCAGGCGGTTGACGCACGCACCGCTGCTACCGTTGTCGCACTGCTGCCACACCAGCATTGTGGTGCCATCGCTGCGCGTCGCGATGCCGAATCCGACTTTGCCGGTATTGGTGTTGGACCCGCTCTGATCGGTCACGGTGACCGGATCGGACAATAGCGCGCCGGTTGCCGACGTGCGGTAGAGTAAGATCGCTCCGGGCATCGAGGAATTGGTTGCTGCGACCCGAACCGCGACCGCAAAGCCGGATGCCATAGTCGCCACCCGAACATGCTCGATCGCAGTATCGGGTGGAGCGGGGATAGTCCCTTCGCCGACAAACGTCCCGGTCCCGTCGCCAACGCGAAATCGTGCAGCATCCTTGTCGACCACCCAGGCATAGATCAGCGCCGAGCCATTGCTTGCGACCTGTGCGCCGTGGATGATCCCGAGCGACGGGCCAGATACCGATACGGGAGCTAGTTTAGGCGTGCAATCCGCTCGCACGATCTGTGTGAAAACTTCTTTCGGTTCGACTTGCGACAACCAGGACACCGCGAACGTTCCGTCGGGCAGAGGTGCGGCATCCACAGAGGTGGCAGTCTGCAGCGAGACAGCTAATTGGCCGGCGGTCTGACTGCCACGGGCATTAATGCCTCGGCACGCGACGCCCTTCTCGAAACTGATGGGATCCGCATAATCCCAAACGACAATGGTATTTTCGCCAGCGCTGGCCACCGACGGGAACGCGGTGCCGCGCAAGCTGTTTTTCGAGGTGACTCGGAACGAACCCGTGCCATCTGCATCCGCTGATGGCAGCGGGACAGCAGTTGCGTCAAACCGCCGCGCATACATCTGACACGACGAACAATCGGATCCGTAGGTTACGGTCCAGCGGCCACTGGGCGCCGCCGCCAGTTGACCACCAACGTTGTCGACGTTAGCGGTGAGGTATTGCTTTTCAGGCAGATCGGTGTTGACCAGAAAATCAGTATTCTCGAGGAAGACCGACGCTTTGTTCCCGTCGAGTTGCACTTGGGTTCGGCCTTCGCCCACCAGGAGACCGTCGAATGAGATCGCTTTGATCGAAAGGTCTACGGTTCCCGCGGTTCCGAGTCCTGACATGCTGAACGTGGCGGGAAACGTGGTCCTAGAAAACGCGATGCGGTCGACCGCTTCGCCGTCTGAGGTAGCCACTTCCAACTCGGCAACATCGTGAACCGACGGGCGGGCGTCGACAGTAACCACGAGATACGACTCTGAGCTGCAGCTCGCGAGTGCACAAATAAAAAAAATGGGGCGCATACTACTTCCCAAACGCGATGTTTCCGAGATCGGTGTTCGGTGGCCCGCCCTTCGACGCTTCGTAGACACCGATACCGCCTACGGCGACGGCTACGACTGCAATTCCGGTCCAAAACCACCACTTGCGGTATACGGGCTCCTGCTCCACCGGGGCGGGATTACGCCTCAGCGATGTTACTTTGCCTTCTCCCCGAGCGATGCGGTCTTCGAGGTTTTCGATCAGACTTTCTACTTCCGCGCGGTCCGGAGCGTTGGGGAGCAGGCTCAGGTAGGTCCGAAAGTTCAAAATCGCATGGTCGTAGTCCAACAGATTTCTGTAGCACTGCCCGATGTTGTAGAGCAGCTCAGGCAGCGGCTCGGCATCGAAGGCCCTTTGATACTCGCGTAGAGCAGCGCTGAACTGCCCTTGCTTGAACAGAAGTTCGCCCTGCTCAAAGTATCGCTGAGCTGCTCGAGTGGTAACGCCCGCGTGGGCGGGAACGGTCGACGCGACAAGCGCGCACGAAGCGGCGAGAATAAGGACTCGGTTACCGATCATCGTCGCCGCTGAAAGGGGTTGTGGGTTGTGTTGGGTGCAATGCCTTGCGTGGGCGACGGCCCCGGGTCTCCTCCAATCGGAGCGCTGACTTGTTCGGGGTGTTCGGTTTGCCCATCCTCTGGGTCCAGCGCGGAAAAATCATCGTCGTCCGCACTTGGACCCTTTGGCTCAGAGGTAGAAGCCGCACGCTCGCTGCGCCCGGCGTTGGGCGTTGCTTTGCGCGCGCTGGGAGACTTCTCGAGCCGCTCTGCCGCGCGTGCCCGCGACACTTGGACGTCAGGTTGTTCGCTTGTGGACTCGCTTCGCGCTGGTGGTTCGGCCACCGGCTCAACCCGCTCCTGCTCAAGCTGAACCGTTTGGGTCGGCTCTGGCTCGGGCTCCGAACGCTCCAACGCGACATGAAATTCGCGCTGGGGAGCGGTGAGATCGATCGTGATGGTTTGCTCCTTGTACCCCTCACTGCGAACGACAAAAGTACGTGCGTTGGTCGACTCACTATCTCGCAAATCCACGTTGAATGCGCAGGGAGTTCGACAGAGTTCGGCGGAATGGCCCGCGGCGTAGACGGTGCCTCTCGGCACCGAGTTAAATCGCAGCTCGACGAAAGTGGCCTTGGACAGTGCGGTGCCCTTTGCAGCGCGTCCTGACGGCTCGCCAGCAGTAGCCCCGGTGGGGAGGATCGGTTCCGCCATTATGACGTTCGGCGATGAAGAGGGCTTTTCGGTTTCGGTCATCCACATGGCGCCGGCGACCCCTCCTCCAGCGATCAACGTACCTGCAATCCACCAGGCTCGCCGCGAAACGGTCGGCTTGGGTAGCGGGGCTGAGTGCGTGGCCGTTGGGGCCCCGGCTAACTTAGGGTGTCCGACCCACGGCGGCTCGACCGATTCGGGAGTCTTTGCTTCCGCTCGACCCAAATTCGCAAGCACACCCATCAAATCGTCGCGCAGCTTGAAGCTGTTATCGTACCGGGCGTTCGGGTCTTTCTCGAGACATCGCATGATAATGCGTTCGAGTTCAATCGGCATGGAGGCGCCGCCCTGAGTCGATCGCGGCAACGTAGGGATCTCGGTTAGGTGCTTGCGGACGTATTCGCCGAACGAGCGCCCCCGGAACATCGGCTGATTGCAAAACAGCTCGTACATGAGCGTTCCGAGCGAGTAGATGTCGCTGCGATGGTCGATCACCATGCCCCCGGCCTGCTCTGGCGACATGTACGCGGGGGTTCCAACCAGGGCGCCTACCTGGGTGTCATAGCTAGCGTCACCGTCGTGCCGCCGCGTCAGCTTTGCCACGCCGAAATCCAGCAACTTGACCAATTCCGTACCGTCGGCGGTCGGAATGACGACGATGTTGTCCGGTTTCAGATCGCGGTGAATGACGCCGACCGCATGCGCTGCTCCTAAACCGTCGCAGATCTGCACTAGCACTGCGAGGGCGCGGGCTAGATCGACGCCGCTGCGCGCCCACTTGCCGAAGCTTTGGCCTCGGAGCAGCTCCATGATGATGAAGGCGGTACCATCGCCGAGTTCGACGAAGTCTGTTACGTCGACGATGTTTCTGTGGCGAATGCGGTTAACGGTTTTTGCCTCGCGAAAGAACCGACTGATCGCGTCTTTCCGCGCCCCGTAATCGGTGCGCAGTAATTTCAGCGCAACCGATCGCCCGAGTTTCACGTGCTCGGCCCGGTAGACGTATCCCATGCCGCCTTTCCCGAGCAGCTCGAGGATGCGGTACGCGCCGAAAACCGCTCCAATGTGGCGCTGGGGATCGGTGATCAACGGATGCGGCGGCAACCAACTCGCTTTGTCGAACTCGGCGAAGTGCGAAGGTTCCTGATCCGATTCATCGAGGATGGCGGATTCGGCGATCGGATGTTCGGCCCCGGGCTCCGCGTTTTCCACGGGGTCCACGCTGGTGTTCTCCATACTGGTGGCAGATCCGGCGGCTAGACTGGCAACGGGCGTGGATTGAGCTTGCACGAGGTCTCCTCCGCTTAGCACGGTGGGCTCCCCTTCGACCGGCGAAAGCGGCGTGGCTGCGCTTGCTTCGTGATCCAACATGCTCCGGGCTCTCGATCGGCATTCTACGATGCAAACCGTGGCTTCACCACTAAGTAGTTTCGCGGAGTTGACCCTACGTTCGCAGCCTCAAAACCTTCCCCTTGCCGCTGATTAATTCGCTAAATATGGGTGTTGCTTGTAGAAATAAACAATTCGGTGGTGTTGGAACTGCGATATCATGGTGGATCATATGGTGATGAGGTTTCCGGCAGGGCTTGCGGTCATCGTGATAAGCAGCACAGTGGTAGCCGAGCCGGCTCCTTCCGGGACCGCCCCAACGGCCACTGCGCAAGTCGCGGAGGCCGCGAAAGTCGAATATGGGTTCGACCTGCGGCTTCGCAGCGTGTTTGTGCCTCGGGCCGTCGTCGAATGGTTCCTGTCGCGAGCGACTGGGGCCGGCAATATTGGGGTTGGGTTGGACTTCGTCCGCCGCCGCGGTAATGTGGAGTTGCAGTTCGGGATCGAGTACGAGCGCATTAACCTCGGTGAAGGCGTTCTGATTCAGAGTGGAACGACGGTGCCTCTCGACACCGTGGATTATGTTCTGTCGCCGAAGAACGCTCCGGAAAACTTCGGCTGGCTGACGTTTGAATTTACGTTTCTGCATCATACGTCGCTGACAAAGCACATCGCGCTTCGCTACGGGGGTGGGCTAGGCATTGGTGTGCTGACCGGCGGTGTATACCGCTGGGACGTTCAGTGCGCCTCCGCGACTACAGTCGCGATGCTGGAGCCTGGCTGCGTGCCCGGCGATCAGATTTCGTCGGGGACCGGCGTTACGTCCAGCGACATCGATGGTTCTCGTCAAACGGCGCCCGCCAAATACGACCTTCCTCCGGTGTTTCCGGTTCTCAATGCGATCGTAGGCCTGCAGATACGGCCCTACGCACGCTCCGTTCTGAACATCGAGGCTGGGTTGCGAACCCTTCCGTTTGTTGGCGTATCCGCGGGCTACTTTTTTTGATCGCGTTTTCGGCGAACATCACCGATGCGGAGCGTGAGCTTTTCGCCATCGAAGTATTCTGCGAGTGGGATCGTGTACTTTCGGCTTGCGTTCGTCAGTTCTTTCCATTGTTGAGCGTCGATCGTCGTGTGTTCGTCGAGGAACTGGACCAATCGGTGGCGAATCTCTTCGACCGGGCGTGCGTGCATGATGAGGTCGGGCTTCACCCGCACTGCGAGCTTCGCGGCCACCAGGTGGTCTAGAGCGAGCTTCACTTGGGGTTCCGCGAGCCCTAGAAGAGCGGGGAGTTCTTTGGGTCGAGGTGGCTCGAGTCCGGCCGATTCTAGTTTCGCAAGCAGGGTTGCTTCGACCGCGGAGATGGCGGGGCGTGGCACCGGCTTACGCACGCGATCTCCGGTAGCGATCAGCGCGCCGTGTTCGGCAAGGCGAGACAGGATTGCGTCGTAGACCCGAGTTGGCAACGCTGCCGGCAACCGAGTGCGCAACTCCTCGCGCAACATCCCCTCGGGGTTGTCGATTGCGCGAGTGATTCGCTGCTCGATCTCAGCCACGACCTCGGCATGAATGTACTGGCCGGCAGTGGCTAGTAGGTCTCCACTCGCGACGAGGGTTGCCAACGGCTCGTCGAGAGACACGCTCGAAATACCGAGCCGCTGCTCGAGTTCTTGTCGTGTGCGAGTAGCGGCTGCGGCAGTTCTGACGTCTAGGCTGATCCGTTGTTCGATCTTCGCATCGGCGAGCAACCCAACGGTTTGCGCATGTAGGGTGTTGTCGCGAGCCTTTGGCGCGAGCACGCGCACAATTCTGCCGCCGCCGAGTGTGGAGCCGGCGGTCGGAGACGCGACAAAGCCGCGAACGATGAAGTGATCCCCCGGCAAGGCGCCGATCGGCAGTTCGCGGCTAAGGCGAAGCTGAGCCGGCGCCGTTTCACCAGGTGGCAGCTCGGTCCCTTCGAGCAAGACATAGCTAGCCACGTACTGCGCGGTCGCGTGGTGGAGCAGGACTTTTCCCCGAACCGGCAAGGATCCGGCAGCCCCGCGAACGTGGCGCAGTTCGACATCGAGAATGTGCGAGCCCAGCACCTTGCCCGGATGCACCAGCATCTCGCCTCGAGTGAGGTCGGAGGCCGCGATGCCTCCAAGATTTACCGCTGTGCGATGGCCCGCAAACGCCTCCTCGACCGCGACGCCGTGCACCTCAAGCCCCCGGACGCGCACGCGCATTCCGCTTGGAATGACGGTTAACTCGTCTCCCAGCCTGACGCATCCCCCGAGAGTGGTTCCGGTCACTACGGTCCCAAAGCCCTTCACCGAAAATACACGGTCGACCGGCAGCCTGAACAATCCCTTGCTCTCTCGAGGTGGAAGTGAGTCAACCAGGTGCGCGAGATCAGTGCGCAACGGCTCCATACCTTCGCGAGTGCGCGTAGATACAGGGACGATCGGCGCTGCAGCCAAAAATGTTCCGGCCACCGCGCTGCGCACTTCGGCCGAGATCAAAGCCAGCCAGTCGGGCTCTACCAAATCCAGCTTGGTCAGCGCGATGAGGCCGCATCGCACTCCGAGTAGATCGCAGATCTCGAGGTGTTCTCGAGTCTGCGGCATGATCCCTTCATCTGCGGCGACGACCAGCATGACCAGATCGAGTCCAGTTGCCCCCGCAACCATCGACTTCACGAAGCGTTCGTGACCGGGCACGTCCACCACGGCGATTCGGCGCTCCCCGAGATCGAGGCGAGCAAATCCCAGTTCGGTCGTGATGCCCCGCGCCTTCTCAACGGCAAGCCGGTCGGTATCGATTCCGGTCAGTTCTCGCACCAGCGACGTTTTTCCGTGGTCGATATGGCCAGCGGTTCCGAGGACGATAGGATAGATCATGGGGTGCTTCGGTACGCTATATTGGTAGCGTGTTTGCCCGGGTCCGCGCGAAGGTCGAGACGGGTTTGTTGCTCGCCAAGGTGATTCAGTCCGCGCATGTTGAGCTACCACTTAGCCCCGCGCGAGTCGCGCGGTTGCTTCGCAGCGCTCGACGAACCCGATTTGGCCCTCACCTCGCAGTGATGGCGCGGGTCGCAGCTCACCCAGACAAAGTTGCAGTGATCGACTACGGCGAGGCGGGTGTGAGGCGATGTACGTGGGCAGAGTTCGATGGGCTGGTGAATCGGACGGCGCACGCGATCGCGGCGCGCTGTCGAGGCGGCAACATGCGCGTGGCCCTGATGTTGCCGAACTGCCTCGAATACGTTGTGGCACAGCAGGCGCTCGCGCGACTGGGTGCCACTGCGGTGCAAATTGGGCATCGATCGAAACCCAACGAAATCGCTCATATCCTTGCGAATGCCGCCCCGTCGGTAACGATCGTACACACCAGCTGCGCAACCGCGATGCGCGAGGCGCACGATCGAGTGGAGTTCCGCGGCGCAACGCTAGTGGTCGGTGCTCCTGGAAGCGTGCGCTGGGCGAGGTCGGCGGACGACTGGGATCAGGCCTTGTCTGTCGGGTCTCCGGATGCGCCGCCCGACGCGCGCCGCAGCGACGGCGGCGGCCTCATCGTATACACCTCGGGAACGACGGGAGTGCCCAAAGGTGCAACTCGAGCGTGGCGCGATACCGGGTTAGCATCGATCGCCGACTTGATGTATCGGGTCGGAATGCGGGCCGACGACCGGCACCTCGTCGTGTGCCCGCTCTACCATTCGGCCGCACCCGCGTTTGTGGCGATGCTAATGTCGCTCGGCGCGACGATCGTAGTGCAAAACCATTTCCATCCGGAAAGGTGTCTCGATATTATTACGGCAGAGCGCATTACTTGTTCGGTGATGGTCCCAACCATGCTGAGTCGGCTGAGCGCGCTCGCAGAAACAAACCGCGGACTTGACCGAGCGTCGTCGTTGCGGTGGGTGATGAGCGCGGCTGCGCCTTTGCCGACCGAAGTTGCTCGTCGATTCATGGATGCCTTTGGTCCAGTGCTCTGGAACTGTTACGGATCGACGGAGACCGGGCTCGTCACCCTGGCCCAACCGAGCGACCACAGTGCGCGTCCTGGCACGATCGGACGATGCCTGCGCGGCAATGACATTCGGCTGCTAAACGACAATGGGAACCCGGTCGCGTGTGGAGAAGTCGGAGAGCTCTTCGTTCGCAACTCGATGCTAATGACCGGATACTACGGAGATCCACAGGCAACGCGAGAGGTGACCTCCGCCGGATGGCTCTCGGTTGGAGATGTCTGTCGCCTTGACTCCGATGGATATCTATATCTGGAGTCGCGCAAGCGGGACATGGTGATCTCCGGAGGCGTAAACATTTATCCGCGTGAAATCGAGGATCGGTTACATACCCATCCGGCGATACTCGAGGCCGCCGTCATCGGAGTTCCAGATCCGGAGTGGGGAGAAACCCTGCGCGCGTTTGTCGTGCTCCGGTCTGAGCAACAGCTGACAGAGAGCGAGGTAATCGATTACTGCCGGGCGGAGCTCTCGGACTTCAAACGCCCGCGTCAGGTAACCTTTGTGACCTCGCTACCGCGCAACGCCATGGGCAAGGTCCTCAAACACCAACTTCGCGCAGAGCTTTCTAGTGAGGATTCGTTCCCAGCCTAGAACATTTCGGCAATACGGCCGATGGCGCGTTTGAATAGATTCGGGCGGTCGTCGCGGGGCTGCGGCCGTGCGGCCCGGCCGTGATGAGCCCCAAACGTGACGAGGCCAACACCAGTGGAGTAGGCGGGTGAGCGCACTACGTCCACCAACCCACCGATCTTCGTTGGAACGCCTCGACGCGTTGGGAGAGAGATCACTTGGTCCGCAATGTCGCACACGCCATCCATGGCGGTGGCCCCTCCGGTAAGTACAACGCCGGCTGCAAGGCTATCGAAGAAACCAGAGCGCACGAGTTCTTTTCTCACGTGCTCAAAGATTTCTTCCACGCGCGGCTCGATTACTTCGACGAGATTCATTCGCGGCAATACGCGTGGTCCCCTCCCCCCCACGGAAGGAACCTCCATGGTGTCACCTTCTTCGATATGGCCGCGCCATGCACAGCCGTACTTGCGCTTGATCTTTTCCGCTGAGTCGATGGGAGTTCGCAACACCGTGGCGATGTCGTTCGTGATGTGGCCTCCACCCAGAGGCAGCACAGCTGTATGTACGATGGCGCCATCGGCGTACACCATGATGTCGCAAGTCCCGCCCCCAATGTCGATTAGAGCAACTCCCAATTCTCGTTCGTCGTCCTCGAGTACGGCTTGCGCAGAGGCAAGCGATTCCAGCACAACGTCCGCGACTTGCAGATTGCAGCGGTTCGCGCACTTGATCACGTTTTGGGCAGATGCCACTGCAGCGGTAACGATGTGGACCTTTGCCTCGAGCCTCACCCCTGCCATGCCTAACGGGTCGCGGATACCGTCCTGATCATCGACCACGTATTGCTGCGGCAGCACGTGGAGAACTTCCCGATCCATCGGGATGGCCACCGCCTTCGCTGCGTCGAGGACGCGAGTAATGTCCGTTTCGCGAACCTCCTTGTCCTTCACAGCGACGATGCCATGGGAGTTGATCCCGCGCACGTGAGCACCGGAAATCGCCGCGTATACCGTGGTGATTTCGCAGCCGGCCATGTTCTCGGCTTCGTCGACCGCTTGCTGAATCGACGCCACCGTTGCATCGATATTGACGACGTTGCCACGGCGCAGGCCCTTGGAGGGTGCAGTGCCGATTCCGATGATATCGACGCCGTCTTCGGTGACTTCTCCGGCGATGCAGGCGATTTTGTTGGTACCGATATCGAGACCGACAATGATTTCGGAGGTTTTGGTCTTGGCCATAAGAGCTTACTCGTCCTTTGCAAATGCGACCGTGACGTGATCGGAGCGCGGATCGACATGCACCGAGCGAGCTCGAATCCGCTCGCCCTCGGCCATTTCAGACCATGCTACGTCGAACGCTTGTAACCGCTGCGGCAATTCTCCGCCAGGGATGCCGAGTTGGATCGCTATTGCGTCGTCGTAGGTGCGGAAGGTAAGCGCGCCGTAAGGACCGAGATGCAGCTCGCCGATCGACGGTCGTTCCGCATTGCCGCGCCACGCCTCAAGAGCGGCCAACGCGTTGCCAATCAGCTGTTCCGTTGCAGTCGGATCGGCGGTGAAACGCGCTCGCGACAGCCCGGTTATGATCGGCAGCCCGGTTCCCTCCCCAGTCTCGATCGTCGCTCGTTTAAAGGGGTGGCCCGCCGCGTCAACCAAATACAGCCCGCCGAGTTCTACGATTGCGACTGCACGGCGTTCGCGAACTTCGACAGCGATCGTACGCGGTAGGACGCGCCGCGCCTGCGCATCTGCGATCCAGGGACTCTGGCGCAGTTTTTTAATGATAGCGTCCAAATCGGTGCGAAAGACGTTGTCCCCCAAGGCAACTGGCAACATGATTCGCACCTCCGCTTCTGAAAGCCGCTGGTTGCCGGTCACGGTAATTTTCTGGATCGCAAACCGAGATGATGTAGTTGCGAAATGAAAGCCCGCCCAGGCTACTCCGCTGAGCCCGCACAATGCGGCGACGGCCAAGATGCCGGTCATCGACCGGCGGAGAGCTCGGCCACACGCATCGACCACCATCCTGGATCTCACAATCCGCGCTGCGAGGGGAGGTTGCGGCGAGGATTTTCGCCGATTGGGTCCCGCGCGCATGACTCGGTGAGAGGCGGCGACGGTCGACTCCTTGCCCTCCAGGGCAGTGGCTGAGCCATGAGGCGTCCCCTGGCGGCGGGATCGATCCATGATTTGGAAATACGCATGGACCGCGCATTCGGGCAATTTTTTAGCGAGCTAAAACGATGCCGGCGTCGGATCGCTACTCATCGTCGTCTGTGATGAGGACAAAATTGGGATCCCAGCGCTTGGGCGCTGCCGCCGGTTTTTCCCGCCCTGCCTTGGTGGGGCGGGTGGTCTCGTCATCGGCCTCAACGTCGTCGTCGGTGGAGGACTTGGATGATTTGCGGGAACGGGGGCGATCGGCCTCAACGTCGTCGTCGGTGGAGGACTTGGATGATTTGCGGGAACGGGGG
>CAYQQM010000046.1:32178-35840 GCA_964419605.1 uncultured Kofleriaceae bacterium
CGATCGGCCTCAACGTCATCACTGGGGTCTACGCGAGTTCTTCGGCTGGTCGGTCGATCTTCGTTCGCCGCCTCTTCGGCATCGTCGACCGTGTCCTCTTCCGCCCTCGCTTTTGTGGCCCGTCTCCGGAAGCCGCTTTTAATCTTCGGCCTATCTCGGTCTGAGGATGCCGACGTTGCGGACTTCGTTCCCGATCGCGGTTTGAAAACCTGAGCGTCGCCGGTCGTTGAGGCCATGGTCAGGATGCCAAGAATGAGGCTGCTACAGAGTAATCGACCCATCAGCCGCATCATCGCACAGCGTGCCCTGGCCGAGTCACCAAATCGCAGATCATTGACATTACTAATATTTACACGGCACGCGATCGATCACTTGGACTCGCCACAAGACGAGTTTGGAGTCTTGGTGACGAAACTCAAACGCAAAGGTGTAGTCGCGGGACGTACATGTTGTTCCGCTGCATTGCTCGAGCGCGCTCATAATGTGTTTGTTCTCGGGCAGCCTGGCGAACCGTCGTTCTACTAGTTCCACCGATCGCTCCATGTGCGGATCGCCGTCGCCGTCAGCGTCCACTGCGTTGTACGGGTCATACTGCACGCGCAAGATTTCCATTCCCCGCGCTGGCACATACGACTGGAGCAGGTTTGGCTCGCCCTGGTTTTGCATGCTTTCGTATGCCGCTAGCACGCAGAGCGATCGCATCACTGCGTCTTGGCGCGCCGACGCTGGTCGCATCGGCACAAATGACCGGTCTCCGTGAGTTTCGAGTGCCCGCGCAGCGGCTGCTGCAATCGCACAGTTGCGGTGCTTTGCCGCCGCCACGAGAAGCCTAGTTACGTCGCGCGACAACCTACCGTGCGCCGCCGACAGCTGATTGATGGCGAGCACGCGAGCGGCGGGCTCCAGTTGATCGTCAAGGACCGCTTTCATGTACACCGCGCGATGAGCATCGACCGAAAGCAGATCGAGGGCTCCATCGATATGAAGTCGGAGTACGGCGTCTACCAGGCGGGGCTCATCGAGCCCGCCCAGCGTCTGGTTTACCAGCTCACGCTGCCCTGCCTTCCACGCAAGTTCGATGAGTTCAAACCGTCCGGCGATGTCCGTCGTGGGCAATGCCCGCAGAGCGATTGCAACGAGTTCGGACTCGGGCGGAGGCATGCTAGCCATCGAACGCAATACACTGCGGATCTTTGGAATGTCTTGACTGTCTAACTGATCGAATGACCAAATTGCCAATTGCCGCCGCAAGCAGGGATCCGCAAGTGTGGCGCGGGGCCCGGGAGCTGGAACGCCAGCGATGGTGCCATCGCACGACCGGATCGGAGCATCCGCACACGTAAACTTGCCGGTGCGCAGCATCGCGAGGGCCAATGCGTGCGCGATGATGGGAAGGTTACTCGGTAATTCGTCTAATTTTCGTTCCCAGTCGCGACCCGTGGGCGAAATCTGCTTCCACAGGCGCAGTGCATCGGCGTCGCTATCAAAACGGAGCGCTGCCCAATCGATATCGCGCATGGGGGTCGATTGGGTGGGGGTCGGCGCAGCTGCCGCTGGGCGAGCACGAGAGGCAGTGAGTTTTTGCCTTGCGCGGGGTGCGGCGAGGAGCTCGCCGGTAAGCGACCCCCACATAACAAGGGCACACAAAGCGGCGAACAACGGCCTTGAGGTCAAGCAGGCCGCCCTCGCGGTCGCGTGACCTTTGCAACAGAAGTGTCGCCAAGAAGGTGCAGAGCGCGTGTAGCTACTATAGCCTGCCTTCGCACAATGAGGAGAAATGTTATGAACAAGGTTACAGTCGTTGTATTTGGGATCCTCGCGTCGTCGGGTGTTGCCCTCGGCGATTCGCACAAGGCACCTCCCGGGAAGCCCGATATGGCAAAGCCCGATATGGCAAAGCCCGATATGGCAAAGCCCGATATGGCAAAGCCCGATATGGCAAAGCCTGCCGAGGCGGCCAAAAAGGAAGCGCCCAAGCCACCGAAAGAACTAGCCGACATGGCCAAAGCCATGGCTGGAACATGGAAGTGTTCGGGCAAGAGTCTCGGCGAAGACATGAAAACCATGGCTGATATGACCGGTACCGCCAAAGTGAAGCTAGTGATGGATGGATATTGGCTTCATGTGTCTTACGATGCGAAAATGGGAAAGATGCCCTTTCACTTCGATTCGTACTCCACGGTTGACGCAGCGAGTCATCAATGGCGGCGCGTGATGGTGGAGAGCCTCGGCGGCCAAAGCGTCGGCACGTCGTCAGGGCCGAAGGACAACAAGATGGACTGGGAGCTTCAGTCGATCGGCATGATGGGGGCCGGATTGTTCAGAGACCACGAGGACTGGACGGATCTAAAAGCCGGCTATAAATCCTGGGGCGAAATGTCGATGGACAAAGGCAAGACCTGGGTGAAGGTCTACGAGCAGACCTGCAAGAAGTAGCGCGCCCCGACGTCGCGCGAATCTCTTCAACGATGTAGCGCGGGCCTGCGCCGGCATCCCATGGCGAGTTACTGGGGAACGGCCTCCGACTCTTCGTGGGCTAGAACCAACGCCTCTTTGGCGAGGCGCAACAGCAGAGGACCTAGGAGCAAACCTTGAGCTCCCACCAGGCTGATTCCGCCAAACATCGCTACCATGATCAGGTATCCCGGCAGCTTCAACTCTGCGCGCCGCGCGAGCCAGGGCCGGGCTAGGTTGTCCACTGTGCCAATTCCCAGCATGCCGAATAGGCCTAGTCCGATCGCCGCTTCGGTCCTGCCGATGAACGCCAAACCGATGGCAACGGGCCCCCACACAAACGCGGTTCCGATTGCCGGGACGATAGAGCCGAAAAGGGTAAGAAGGCCGAGAACGAGCGGTCTAGGAACATCGAGGACGAGAAACGCCGCCGTTGCGAGCAATGCTTGTGCGGAACCCGCACCGATAACGCCAAACATTAGCGCGCGACCCGTCTCCATGAACGCGGCGGCGAGCCTTCGAAATGCGGGTCTCGCGAGAGGCAGATTGCACTCCATCCAGCTGTAGAGCCCCGGCCCGTCCACCAAGACCACATACGTGCCGGCTACGAATACGACCAGGGCAAGCACGGTTTTTGTAGCAACCCGCGCGACGACGCGAAACAGTTCCCAAGCTCGCTCGCCGTGAGCTGCGATGAAATCCACAATGCCATCCCCGCTGCGCGAGCTGCCACCATCGGACACTAAGGTCTCAAAGACGGACCGTGCTTGGTCGGAGGTTTTGATTTGCTCGACGAGCGCAATCGCATCTCCGGCCAGCGCGGCTAACAAGAAACCTATCGGCACCAGGAGGAGTGTCAGCGAGAACACCGTAAGAACCGCGGTTGCGCGCAAGCGCCATCCGGTGAGCCGTTCGAGCTGCGGCACGGTTCGCCGACACGATACGCCGACCCAGATCGCCAGCACCAGCGCTGACCAAAACGGCACAAGGACGAGGGCCGCGCTAGCGAGTAGAGTCCATACAAGGAATCGAGGCATTACGTGGGCGCCTGGGGGCCGACCGCCCTTGTTGCGCCTGCAGATGGTCTCGCCGGGGAAGCGACCTTTCAAGTCGTTAGACCGCTTTCAGGTACCAAAGAGAGGTCGGTCTAGATCCAATGCCACTCACTTAAGCGTAAGCTATCGGGTTTGAAACGATTTCAGTTCATG
>CAYQQM010000047.1:0-35498 GCA_964419605.1 uncultured Kofleriaceae bacterium
GTGCCCGGGATGCGAAGCCGCAGCCGATCAGCTTATTTAGGGACAGTGCCTTAGGCACTGTCCCTACATAAGCTGTCGAGCGAGGCACAGCAGCCCGGAGCAGATCGCGAGCGCGCCCGGAGCGACCGACCGAGCCGTACCCGACGGTACGGCGACCGAGGGAGAGAGGACGCAAGCCGCGAGGTGCCCGGGATGCGAAGCCGCAGCCGATCAGCTTATTTAGGGACAGTGCCTTAGGCGGAACTCGCACCGTTGAGATGCTTTTCAAGCAGCCGCGCAAGATCTGGAATTGCCTGGACCACTTCGCGCTTCGCCGAGTCGCGCATCCGCGCGTACATTTTTTTTGCAGTTGAATGCGACGTTTTGTCCGCGCGCTCATCGGTAACCTTCAGCAGATCCTCTGCGACATCGTGCGATCGAGACACGAGGTAATCGGATAACGAGCTGGGTTTTGCCGCTTCCCACTTTTCGTAATGGGGCTGGATCTTGCCCAACCAGTCATCGAGGAGAGTGTCCACCACCTCAGGAATGAACTGCTTTTTGATCGCCTTAATGGTGGCGTACGCCCCCTTGATCAAAAGGCCTTTCTGCTTCACTTGGGCGTCGATAAGCTCAACGCAATCCTCGACCACCTGGGCGCGACGCGGCGGCGTACCGATCGTTTGGACGAGCGGAGGCGACATTCACGTCGGTTACCACACTGGCGAGCCGTGCGCTACTCTTGCGCACCTGGGGGTTCGCTGAATGACACCCCATACCTGTCGCAGCGGATCTTCATCTGCTCTCGATCGGCGGGGGGTAGCTTGTCGAACCATCGCTGCGCCACGGTGGTATCACCCTCGATGCACGACGCCGAAACCATGATGCGCATCATCCGAACACTGCCAGGAAGCTTGGCTAGCACGTCGCTCGCGAGTGCTTTGGCTTGCTCGAAATCGCCGCGATCGTAGGCCTTATTCGCCTGATCCATCACAGCGTCCACGGCCGGCTCCGCCCGATTGCCGGTTTCCGCTTCGCTTGGTGCGACCTCGGACATGCCCCCGGGCACGCTGGGAATTGGAACGCGGGAATCGCGAGTTGCACTCGCAGCCGCCGCTGGCTGGTTCGAGACAACACCGTCGCCGTCAGAGCGAGCAGATGGAGACGGAGGCACAACCACCGATGCCGGGGGCACGACCGGCGGCGAGTGCACTTCGCGGTAAAGCACCAGGCCCGCAAGGAGCACACAGCCGGCCAGAATCATGAGCACAAGGGGACGCGCGAACACCTATCCTGCCTCGCCACTACGAAATAGCATGCCCTACGGCAAAAAAGGGCCCATTGCGTTGTATACTCCCCCGCCCGGCTCTAGACGTGTCCACTGACTCCCCCTTGCAGCCGGACGTACCGGCGCCCATCGCGAAGCGCCGCACGTTCGCGATCATCGCCCATCCCGACGCAGGAAAAACCACTCTCACCGAGAAACTGCTGCTGTTTGGCGGTGCAATTCAGCTTGCCGGCGCAGTGAAGGCTCGCGGTGACCGCCGCCGCGCTCGGTCCGATTGGATGAAGGTCGAGCGCGAGCGGGGCATCTCGGTCACCACGTCGGTCATGACGTTTGAGTATCGCGACTGTACGTTCAACTTACTCGATACTCCCGGCCACGAAGACTTTTCGGAAGACACCTACCGCACGCTGACAGCAGTCGATTCGGCTGTCATGGTGCTCGATGCCGCCAAGGGCATCGAAGCGCAGACGCGCAAATTGTTCGAGGTGTGCCGATTGCGCAACGTTCCGATCGTCACGTTCATTAACAAGATGGACCGCGAAGGTCGCGACCCGTTTGAGTTGCTCGATGAAATCGGCACCGACCTACAGCTCGACGTCTCGCCGGCGAGCTGGCCGATCGGCATGGGGCGCGAGTTCCGCGGCTGTTACGACCTGTTTGCCGACCAGCTGATCTTGATGGAGCGAACGCGGGGCGAATACGTGCAAGAAGGCACTACCGTCGCGGGTCTGAGCGATCCGAAGCTCGACGCACTTCTGCCAGAAACCGCGGTGGCCAAGTTGCGCGAGGAGGTAAGGATGGCGCGCGAGCTGTGCCCGCCGTTTGACCTCGAGTCGTACCGCGAAGGGCATTTGACACCCGTATTCTTTGGCAGCGCGGTCAACAACTTCGGAGTCCGGGAGCTGCTGACCGGCGTTGCCACCCTCGCCCCCTCGCCGCGCAACCAATCCACCCGCGAGCGCACCGTCATGCCCGGCGAACCCGCGGTCACAGGATTCGTCTTTAAGATCCAGGCCAACATGGATCCAAAGCACCGCGATCGAATCGCGTTTGTTCGCCTCGCGTCGGGCCACTTTACGCGCGGCATGAAACTCACCGTGCCGCGCACCGGCAAATCGCTCGGCGTGCACAATGCGATGTTGTTTCAGGCCAACGAGCGCGAACTCGCCGAACACGCGTGGGCCGGCGACATCATCGGCATCCCAAATCATGGCACGCTGCGCATCGGCGACGCGCTCACCGAGGGAGAAACGCTGCACTTCACCGGTATTCCGAGTTTTGCCCCCGAGTTTCTTCGCCGCGTTCGCCCGGACGATCCCATGAAAGCCAAACATCTGGGTCGCGCGCTCGAGCAAATCGCAGAAGAGGGCGCGGCGCAGGTCTTCAAATTACTGCTCGGATCCGATTTCATCGTCGGAGTAGTCGGATCCCTGCAATTCGATGTCCTCGCTGACCGAATTCGCAGCGAATACGACCTGCCGTGCCATTTCGAATCCACAGCATTCGAGATAGCCCGCTGGATCGACGCCGACGATCCGAAGATGATCAAAAAATTTGCCGACTCCAACCGCGATAACGTCGCCGAAGATCACAGCGGCGCAACCGTATTCCTCGCGCGCAACGAGTGGCAGCTAGGCCGCGCCAAACAGGATTACCCCGCGCTGCGGTTCTTACAGACCCGCGAACAAGCCCCGCTCACCCAGGCGAGTACGTAAACGGAATCGGTGGAGTTCACGGGTTCTAAGCTATTGTACTTGCGGGGGTACCGATCATGCGCATATAATGCGCATGTGAGTTCGCCGTACAACATCCACGCACCCAAACGGGCGGTCAATATGACCCTGAACGAAGACCTCGTGCGGTGCGCGCGCGAGTACGCATCCAACCTCTCCGAGCAGGTCGAGAAGCTATTGGCCGAGTTCGTAGCTGCCGAGAACAAGCGTCGCACCGAAGAGGACGGTCGGTTGGACGCCGCAATCACCGCCTGGAACGACTTCGACCAGGAGCATGGCGCTTTTGCCGATGAACATGCGGATCTGTGATGGCTCAATTTGACGTTCATCGGAACATCGGGCCGCAGAAAGCAGCCATCCCCTACGTCGTAGTCGTTCAGTCGCGTCGGTTCGATCTTGCTCGCAGGCGCATTGTCATACCGTTAGTGCTGGAGTCCACCGTCCCGGCGCTGGAGCCGACGCTGAACCCCAAGTTCGACGTAGAGGGAAGGACGGTCGTCCTGAACCCACTCCACATCGTTTCCATCGCAGTGGAGCGCCTGGGCGAACACGTCGGTTCATTGAAAACCGATGCCGATCGGGTGATCGGTGCCATCGATCTGTTGATCACACGGGCGTGGGACTGAGCGAGCGAGCAACCGCTACCGGCCGAGAGATCGGTCGTCGCGGCGATCGCAGAGGCGGCGGTCGACAGTCGCGGTTAACACACGTGTTTCCGTTTGGGCGTATGGATTCCGCACGTTTGTCAGCCCTTGTGTGATTGGAGTCGCAAAATTCTGCATTGAAGCCCCTGCCCTCTCTCGTCTAATTTCGGTGGATGCACCGAATCGACTTAGCCTTCGCCTTGCTCTTGATTTTCGCCTGCTCGTGACCGACCAGAACTCAGGTGGCAACCGACAGCGGCGCTGAAACGGTGATGTCCCATCGAATGGGCGCTACTCTGTCGCCTTCTGGAACCACGCTCGCGTCCGGTCATCGAGTGCCTTCAGCACCGTCGCGAAGTCCTCGGATGAGCGGTCTTGCGCGCCCTGGCGCTGGCGCTACGTGACCCAACGTGCTCCGCGTCGGCGAGGCTCAGGTGATACCCTTGCTGATCTCTGTGCAGAAAAAGTGAGATGGTCGTCGAGTTTAAGGCGCGTTTGAACCCGACGCGGCTGATCCGGATGAAGCAGGGGTCGGCGAGCTTGGCTTAGGCATGTCGCACTTGAGCGTCACGATCCGACCCGGTTCAAACAAGACTTGCTTGTCGCACTTCGCGCCATTGGGCCCCACAAGCACAACGTGGCGGCTTCCCGGACTCACCGGAATATCTTGATTGTGAGTGACCACGGCAATGCGCTTGTCATCGACGAACATGTCGGCGGCGACTCCTGGCGTCATGTTGATTCGCACGGTGGCAATGGTCTGCGTTACCTCGCCAGATCCGCGATCTTCGTCGAACAGCAGTGTTTTGATCGCAAAAAATCCGCCGAGAACGATCGCCGCAATGGCGACGCCGATCAAAATGTCCCGCACCGGCGTGGACCGTCTTCCCTCGAGCTTTCCAGGTCCTCCCACCAACACGGGCACCTGTCCCGTGATGTGCGCTCGCAATGGTCCGGTCCCGGAGGAGTACCCCATCGCTTGCGTCGGATACCCGGCCATCTGCGGCATGGCATACCCGGGATAGCCTTGCGGCTGGCCGTAAGCTATGTGACTGGGCGTAGATAAGTAGTTGCTAGGAGGGATCACCGGCGGTTGGAGGCCGAGCACAGTCTTTGCCACCGGGCCGGATTCTACCCGCGCGCTCGGAGACTGAGCCGGCATGGCCAGCGTCGACAGTTGATGCGGCATCGCGATCCCGGGTGGGCGCGAGCCTGGCGGCGGACGCGGCGGGATAGTGCTCGGTCGACCGATGGGCGCCGGCGCGGCTCCCCCACGTGGCACCGGCGACCCCGCCGAGCCATTCGATAGCGGTGAATCCCTCGCGATGGGGTAATCCCTGATCAAGGGTTGGCTCAAGGGCGACCCAACGCGCTCGCCGAACAACTCCGTAGGAACCTCCTCCACGAAGTCGCTGCGCGGCCGACCAGAGGCCGGAGCGGGTGTTGGGATCGCGCCCCCTCCAGCCAGCGCAGCGAACGCAGCGAACGCGTCCTCAACGTCATCGAAATCGGGTGGTCCGAGCGTGGTCGGGTCGCCTTCGGGCGCACCCGCCTCACCGAGTTGTCCGGTCACATCTCGATCGGCATCGACCGACGGCAGTCCTCCGATCAGACCATCGCGACCTACGCGCTTGTAGGCATCGAGTTGCTCTCTCTCACGCTCGATCTCGGCGGAGAAGGTCGCCTTGAACCACGTCGACAACGACTTGGCCGTGAATACAACCTCCTGCGCCATCAAGTAGGCCTGCAGATCAGCGAGCATTTCGCTACACCACTGGTAGCGGTCATCCACGTCTTTTTCGAGCGCCCGTAGAATCACCTTTTCTATCGCCTCTGGAATGGCGGGATTCACGGAACGTGGGGGCTGTATTTCAACGTTGCGCACTTTCTCCAGCGTCGAAAAATCAGTCTCGCCGTGGAACAGCCGCATCCCAGTTAGGCACTCGTACAGCATGGTCCCGAGGGCGAAAATGTCGCTGCGCCGATCGAGTGGCAATCCACGCACCTGCTCCGGCGACATGTAGCCGAACTTGCCCTTGAGCACGCCCGCCATCGTGCGCGAGTTGCGCGACGTCGCCTTGGCGATGCCAAAGTCGATGATCTTGACCTCTCCCTCGTACGACACCAACACGTTTTGCGGCGAGCAATCGCGATGCACGATCTCCAGCGGCCGCCCCATCGCATCGTGCTTGCGATGCGCGTAATCCAACCCTTCAAGCACCTTCGTAAGGATGAAACACGCAACGTCGATCGGCAGCTCGTGTTTGGTCTTGCGGAGCCGATTCTGAATCTGGAGTAGGTCCTTACCCCAAATGTATTCCATCGCAATGAAGTGAGAGCCGTCGATGCGTCCGAGTTCAAAAATCTGACAAATGTTCGCGTGCGTAAGCTGGCCGGCAATTTTTGCTTCATCGATGAACATCTTGATGAAGTCGCGGTCTTCTCCCATCGTGGGCAGAATTCGCTTGATCGCAATAATCTTCTCGAATCCTTCAACGCCATACGACTTGGCTTTGAAGACCTCAGCCATGCCCCCAACACTGATCCGGTCAAGAAGCAAATATTTTCCAAAAGGAACTGGCTGTCTCACGTATGAGAGAGTGTATATGGTCCCTACACCGAGGGCTAGCGGCGACAGCGGTCGATTCCCTCGACAACCATGGGGGTTATAACCCCTGGCTGATAGACCTCATACTGGGCCCGGCCGCTATTCGGTTTTGGAATAAGCAACGTGGCCGGTTTTCCCGGCAGCTTTTGCAGCCTTCATCGCCGCACCCAAGCGGCGGCCGAGCGCGTCCGCGCCACCATTCAATGTCAGTCCGTCGGTCGTCGCAATAGCGAGCACCAGGGCAAGCGTGCTCGCGTCGCTGGGAAGCGCAGAAACATGATTGGCAAACATCGCCGTGGCGCGATCCGCAAACGGCTCCGCGTGCTCTGGGGCGAGCACTGCAATGAAGTCGGATCCGCCGATATGACCGATGAACGCTCCGCCACCTGAAACGTGACGCGCCGCGTCGAGAAGCCAGGCACCCACGCTCTTCACAGTGTCTTCGGACCGCCCGATGCCGATCGCATCGGCGTATTCGTCCCAGCGCAGGATATCGATGTGGACCACCGCGGTGGGTTTGCCGCTTTTTAGGGCCCCCTCGATCTCTTCGTCGATCGCCCGAGATCCCGGCAAGTTCGTAGTGGGATTTCGGTCGCGTTCTCGACGCGACGCGCGAATCAGCGCCTTGCATCGAGCCGAGAACTCGCGCAGGTCCATCGGCTTGGACATGTACGCATCCGCGCCCGCCTCAATGCCATGCACCTCGTGCTCAACGCCGCCAAGTGCCGTCAGCATCAGGATCGGCGTCCGCGACCACATCACGTCGGCCTTGAGCCGGCGAGCGACTTCGTGGCCGTCGATACGAGGCATCATCACATCCAGCACCAACAGATCCGGATCGTGGGCCTTCACCAGTTTCAAAGCCTCTTCGCCATCGTGCGCCCGCAGGCACAAAAAGCCCGCATCGCCGAGCGCCATGTTAGCCATGTGCGCGATGGCGTCGTCGTCTTCTGCGATCACGATCTTTTTGAGGAGCACCGGATCGACCTGTAGATAGCATGGTATGCCTTTGTTTGTGTTGGATCCAGTCGTTGAGTCGACCATGCTCGACAACGGCCTGGCGATCACCACCGTGGCGCTGCCGCACCTACACACCGCGGTATGTGCGTTATTCATCAAAGTTGGGTCGCGATTCGAGTCGCCGGCGGACAACGGGTTGTCGCATTTCGTCGAACACATGCTTTTCCGCGGCACCGAGCGGTACCCGACCTCTCTGGCGCTCAACACGGCCGTGGAGGAGCTTGGCGCGACTCTCCACGCCGAAACGGGCCGCGACTACAGCCTGTTTCAACTCGCGATCGAACCCGAACACCTCCCCAAGGCAATCGACCTGCTCGGTGAGTTGCTCACAAATCCGAGGTTTTCTGATATCGAGCTGGAGCGCAGGCTGATTCTTGAGGAGATCAACGAGGACTACGACGAGCGCGGTGTCGAGGTCAACGCGGACGACATCGCCCGAGGTCTTGCGTTCGAACGTCATCCACTCGGCCAGCGCATTATCGGTCCTCGCTCCAACGTCGAGAAATTTCAGCGCGCCGATGTTCAGCGTCACTTCGCCACGTTTTATGGCGCGCGCAATGTCACCCTCTGTGTCGCTGGCCCCGTACAACACGGGCCGGTCGCTGCGGCCGCCTCGCGCGCGCTAGCGGCGCTGCCAGCCGGCCACCGAGCCGAGGCGCCCCCCGCGCCACCCGTGCCTCCCGGTCCCCGCCTGCGTCATGTCAAAGATTCCGGGTCGCAGACCTCGCTAGCCGTGCTGTTTCGCGCGGTTCCCGAACTCGATCCGTCGTACGTGGCGCTGATTGGCTTGCAGCGCATCCTCGACGACGGAATGTCGACGCGCCTTCACTATACGCTCGCCGACCAAAAGGGGCTTGCATACTCGATCCACGCTGCGATCGAGCCGCTCGCCGATGCCGCGCTGCTTGAAATTGCGGGTGCCACCGCGAATGCCAAAGTGCCCACTCTGATGCGAGAGCTCCTGGTTCTTCTCGACGGTTTGCGCGGCGGGCAGATCACGGCTGATGAACTCGCCAAAGCGCGCACGCGCTACCGCTACGAAACCCTGGCGTCGATCGATGACGCGGCCGCGATGGCCGGATGGTTCGGCGGCACTGCGCTCTACTACCCACCCCCCGCCCTCTCGGAGCGCTTGCGACAGATTTCCGCCATCACCATCGATGACGTAGTCGATGTGGCCCGCCGCGTATTCGCCCCCGAACTTCTCGTGTGCGCTGCGGTTGGATCCCTGACACGCGCCCGACTCGGCGAACTGCGCCAGGTCGTGACCGATTGGCGGTAGCTAGTCCTAACTGTTTAGGGAACTCTCTTGCCGATTCTCGTCGGATCTTCGTTCAACGTTTGCGGACGCCCGAACGCGCAGTAGGCGCGGATACTCGGTGAAGAGAGTCGCGCTCGTGGCCAACGGCCGGTGTGCGCCAGCTCATTTCAACATGTAGACGGTATCAATGGGCACATGGCTATTGAAGGTCAAAAAGCCCACCTGTCGAACGGTACGGTGCGAGGTTATGAATGACGTGCTCAGGAAGCCCGCGACTATCCCAAGCACCTGCTGGCCACCTAGCGCTTCGCTGGGGATCGTCGTCAGGGACACGCTGCCTGCCGCGGGGTACGTTGTACCGCCCCAACACATCGCGGTACCTTGCGAGGTCACAGCGCAGGTGTGATTATGACCGGCCGAAATCTTCGTAACACCGGTCAGCCCGGCGACCGCCACTGGCACCGCCGAATCCACGGTGGAGTTATTGCCCAGTTGGCCATTGTGGTTCGTCCCCCAGCACTGGACGGTACCTTGCGAGGTTAGGGCGCAGTTGTGCCCGAACCCCGCTGTAATCGAGGTGACGCCGCCAAGTCCGGCGATATCGACCGGGACCCCGTTGGGGCTCCATCGTTTCACGGTACCCTGCGCCGTTACAGCGTATGTTTCGAGCAATCCCGCCTCGATCGAGGAGACAGTGGTGAGTCCGACATCGACTATTTTTCCACCATAACCGAGTCCCCAACACTTGACTCTGCCCTCCGAGGTCAAAGCGCAGGTGTAGCTCCCACCCGCCGAGATTGAGGTAACGCTGCTGAGTCCTACGACTTCGACCGGAACTTCTGCGTCGGTGGTTGAGTTGTTTCCCAGTTGGCCATCAGCGTTTCTACCCACGCACCGGACGGTACCTTGCGGCGTCACGGCGCACGTGTACCCATACCCTACAGCGATCGCCGTCGCGCCAGAGAGGCTGGAAACGTCTGCCCCGGTTAGCAAATCCGCGCTGGACGTACACGTCACACCTTTTTGTTCTGTGATGGCGCAGGTGCTACCTGGCCCCAATCCCCTCGCCGCCTCAACTATGGTCGTAACGTTCGTGAACCCTGCGAGTTCAATGGGTACTACTGAGCTGGTAGTCACGTTGCTGCCCAGGGAGGAGCCAGCCCCCCAACCTTTCAAGGTATGGTCCCTCGTAAGAGCGAGCGTTTGTCCGCCCCCCGCGGCGATGGCTGACACACCCGTGAGGCCGGGGACATTGACCGGCGCAAGTGCGGTTACGGTCGAGTTGTTGCCAAGTTGGCCAAAACTATTTCCGCCCCAGCAGGTTACTGTGCCTTGCGCTCCGAGAGCGCACGTGTGACTGGTCCCCGTACTTACCGCTGTGATGCCACCAGAAGCACCATAAACTTCTAACGCCACCCGCGGTTCGGAAGTCGAGTTGTCGCCAAGTTGACCGGAGCGATTCTCGCCCCAGCACAAGACCTTGCCTTGCACTGACACGGCGCAGGTGTGACCAAGTCCAGCGGCGATAGACGTTACTCCAGTTAGGCTGGCAAAGTCGTGGCTAGCAAAGTCGAACCTCTTCACTTCGACTGGTAGCTGCGAAGCTGCGGTTGAATTATTGCCGAGTTGGCCCCTATCGTTAGCGCCCCAGCACTTCACCTTGCCGTCTCCTTTCAATGCGCAGGTGTGAGCGCCGCCTGCAGCAACGGCAGTGACGCCGCTGAGGTCTAGGACGTCGACTGGTACCTGCGAAGCTGCGGTTGAATTATTGCCGAGTTGGCCCCTATCGTTAGCGCCCCAGCACTTCACCTTGCCGTCTCCTTTCAATGCGCAGGTGTGAGCGCCGCCCGCGGTCACGGCGGTGATACCGCTGAGATTTACGACATCCGCCGGCACCAACGAGCCAGTTGTAGAATTGTTGCCGAGTTGGCCGAAAGAGTTGCGCCCCCAGCACTTGACCGCCCCCTGTGCGGTCACTGCACAAGTGTGCTCACCGCCCGCGCTAATGGTCGTTACGTTGGTAGGGCCAACAGCGTCCACTGGTGCCAGTGCGTTGCGGGTTGAGTTGTTACCAAGTTGGCCAGCATCGTTAACGCCCCAGCACTTGACCGTGCCCTGCGGCGTCACGCCACAGGAATGAAACCCGCCCGCCGCAATCGAGCTAAAATGTGCCAATTCGGCGATTGGCGTAATCGTTCCGGTTCCCGCCTGCGTTTCGGAAACGGTGCGTCTGGAGACGGTCACGTTGAGCTTCAAGCTCACGTCTCCCGGGACGTGGTTGTACAATAGCGTTGGCACCACGATCGAAGCAGTGGAACTTCCTTGCTCGAGGGTCAGCATTCCCTTCGTTTCCACGTATTCGCGGCCCCTCACCGCAGTGTCATCAATCGCCTCGTACTCCACGCTCACCGGGACGTCTTGGACGTCGACACGAACGACGAACACCAGATCTGAGCCCTGCTTGGTCATGGCATTGCTAACAACCAGGCCCAAGGGACGAAAGTCCGGGTTAGGGGCAGTGCACGCTGCCGCAAGTATGGAAGCGCCAAGGATGGCGAGATTAGACAGGACGAAGGCTTCGCGAAATGGGTTGGGCGTCATAACGACCTTATCGGCACCGGCGGGCTACAGTTGCCTACGATTTGGGTCTACTCTCTTTACAGATTTGCTTGCCATATATCAGGCAGTTGACGCGTTTTCATCTTGAATCCCTCGCTCGGATTCGGCTGGCTATGATCAACGACAATCTTAAGAGCGAGGTACAACCACTCGAAAACATGGCCGCACTCACTCAATGTGATCGAAGCCACATATTGGTATGAACCCACCAATCGGGATCGGATGTCTAGTGACAGATCTCACACTGAGACCAGCGTCACATCCCTGAAGGACTCCGCCCGCCGTGTTGTTCAGTCGGCGAAGTTGGCTCCCAGTTGGGCATGGGGCCCACCGCGTCTGGCGGATCCGCGGAGGCGTCGGCGCAGGGTCAGCAGGGTCACCGAGCGGAGGCACGGTCTGCGGTGAAGCGCGGGCCGGAGAGATCGGCAGCGGATAGTCTTGATCGGGTTCGCGCGAGATCTGCGCTTCACCTCGCGTTCATGCGGGCGCTCAACCATGCGTCGACCTGTTCCAACGTAGCCCGCCCACTTAGCAGCCGGTTCACGAGGAATTCCTCGGAGTCCTCCGCTTCGCCACAACTCTGTAGCCGTTCATTCGAAGAAAGATTGCGGTGAGCGCAAATGCGACCCGCTTGTTTCCGTCCACCAACAGATGATTTTGTGCAAGGCTCTGCATCAGAGCCGCTGCTTGGATGCTCAGGCTGTCGTAATGTCCGGTCTGCGGGCGATGCCCGCTCGAGCTGGGGCAGCGGGGGCGTCGACATCGCACAACTATCGGTAGACGTCCTTGCGATGCCCAATTTTCAGTACGATGATCGTCACGATTTCTTTGTGTACGACATAAAGGATGCGATGGGTGCCGATACGAATTCGAAACGTGTCGTGCCAGCCGGTGAGCTTGCGGCTTCCAGGCGGATATGGATCGTCTGAAAGTTGCTCCAGTGCCCAGACCACACGTCGCAACACGTTCTTCGGCAACTTTTTAAGCTGGCGCTCAGCCGTCGCAGAAATCTCAACTTTATAACTTGCCATCCCGACGGAGACTCCTGAGTACGTCGGACAAGGCGCGAGTCGGCTCGCGTTTCAGTGCTTTCAGTTCTTTCAGGTCTTCGAATTCCTCAAGCTTGTCAACAAGCGCATCTTCAACAAAACGCGCCATTTTTAGACCGCGATCTTTGCACACAAGTTCCACGGCTCGCTTTACCTTGCTATCAACCCGGGCCGCCAATTGTGTTAGCGCCATATCTCCTCCAGCTATGCGTTGGTAACAAAAGTTACCATTTTATATCTCAAAGGGGTATTTATATCTCAAAGGGGTAGTTGTGATTGTGAGCGCTTGCGACAGATTTCCGCCATCACCATCGATGACGTAGTCGATGTGGCCCGCCGCGTATTCGCCCCCGAACTTCTCGTGTGCGCTGCGGTTGGATCCCTGACACGCGCCCGACTCGGCGAACTGCGCCAGATCGTGACCGATTGGCGGTAGGACTACTTCAGGGGTTGGAAGTCGATCGGATACTGAAATTGCACCCGGGTCTTCTGCGGCTGTGCGAGTGCCAACTTGCTCACCTCTGCGACCACACACTGGCGCAGGTCCGGGTCGCCGACTTGGTCGCGGTCGACGGCGACGCTGGTGAACTTCCCGGTGTCGGGTTCAGCGACGATGGAAACCGTCATTTGACCGCGCAGCTTGCGATTGCGCTGTACCGCGGCTGCGTAGCAAGCGGAGATCGGATTCTGCGCACTCCACATGCGGGCAACAATGTCGTTGCGGACGTTCGCTCCCATGCCCGCTTTCGCGCAGGCGCCAAAGCTAATACACATCAGAACTGCGCCGGTGAACGCTCGCATCTAGTCCTCCTGGATAACGGTCTTTTTGGGACCTTGTTTGAGGATGTTAAACTCAACGCGTCGATTGGCATCGGCACCCTCCTGGGTGGCGTTGTCGGCGATGGGCTTCTCCTCGCCAAATCCTTTGGCCACGAGTCGCTTTTTGTTCACGTTTTTCCCCGCGAGATAGGTTCGAACCGACTCCGCCCGCGCTTGCGACAGCTTTTTGTTGGCGGCATCCGAGCCGACCGCATCGGTATGACCTTCGACCTGCAACAGGTCGATCTGCGGATTATCGACCAACATTTTAGCCACTTCATCGAGGAGCGAAAACGACACCGGATCGAGCTCGGCCGAGCCGAAACGAAATTGCACTTTGTCGGCGATCTTGATCGCAGAGGGCGTGAGCACAACCCTCGGCGGCGGTGGCCCGGGTCGTTCGGCTTTGATCGACAACGGCGGAAACGGATCCTGCTGGACGGTAATCAGCGAGCAGCCGCTCGCCATCAGCAAGACCGCGGCGGTTAGACCAGCACGGCGAAACATATTCCATATGTATCACAGGCCGCCTCCAGGCTGGGCTTCTCGTCATCTACCTCGCAGCTCAGCCGAACAGAACTGCATGCGTGTCGAGCAAGACCCGCGTTGTCACCGCCTGCGACTTCGCCTTGTGCGCCCCGGTGGAGCCACAGCCGATACCCCTTCCCACGCAGCGAGTTCCTGTTCAGGAAGAGGGTCGAAAAACTGTTCGGAGATGGTTCCTTCCACAAATCCGAGAGGCACCTTTCGAGGCTTGCCGAACCGAATCAGTCGCGCGTATGGAATCCCGTTGCTGGTCACGTGGTGATCGTTGCCAAGTGCTTGGTCCGCTTACCGCCTACGGTGTTGGCAAAAAAGTCGTTGCCTTTGTCGTCGATGACAATGAAGGCGGGAAAGTCGACGACGTCGATCCGCCACACGGCTTCCATGCCAAGTTCGGGATACTCGACCACCGAGACCGCCTTGATGCAGTCTTGGGCGAGGCGCGCGGCGGGCCCACCGATCGAACCGAGGTAGAAGCCGCCGTGGGCCCTGCAAGCTTCGGTGACTTGCCGCGAGCGATTGCCTTTGGCGAGCATGACAAAGCTGCCGCCGTGCGACTGAAACAGATCGACGTAGCTATCCATTCGACCGGCCGTCGTCGGCCCGAACGACCCCGATACGTATCCGGTTGGAGTCTTGGCCGGCCCGGCGTAATACACGCAGTGATCTTGGAAATAGCTCGGTAGACCCTCGCCGCGATCGAGCCGCTCTTTGATCTTGGCGTGCGCGATATCTCGCGCAACGACGAGCGGCCCCGACAGCGACAACCGGGTTCCGATCGGATATCGCGTTAGCGTCTTGCGAATCTCCGCCATCGGCTGGTGAAGGTCGATGGCCACGACTTCTCCACCCAACGCAGCGAGATCGCCTTGTGTCACATCGGGCAAATACTTGGCGGGGTCGGTCTCGAGCTGTTCGAGAAACACGCCGTTGCGAGTGATCTTGCCGAGGGCCTGGCGATCGGCCGAACAGCTGACGGCGATGGCGACCGGACAGCTCGCACCGTGCCGGGGCATACGAATGACGCGCGCGTCGTGGCAAAAATAGGTGCCACCGAATTGGGCGCCGATTCCGGTGGCGCGAGCGATCTCAACGACTTTCTGCTCCCACTCGAGGTCGCGAAACGCCTGACCTTTATTGCCGCCCACTGTCGGCAACTCATCCAGGTACCGCGCCGACGCAAGCTTTGCGGTCTTCAGCGTGTGCTCTGCGCTCGTGCCGCCTATCACGACGGCGAGGTGATACGGCGGGCACGCCGCCGTGCCCAGCGACCGCAATTTTTCGTCGAGAAACTCCGCTAGTCGCTGCGGATTCAACAGTGCCTTGGACTCCTGAAACAGCAGACTCTTGTTTGCGGATCCACCGCCTTTGGCCATGAACAAAAAGTGATACTCGTCGCCATCGGTGGCGTAGAGGTCGATCTGCGCCGGCAAGTTCGTTCCGGTGTTGACCTCTTTGAACATGTCGATGGGAGATAGCTGCGAGTAGCGAAGGTTTCCCGCTTGATATGTGTCGAATACGCCGCGAGCGATGGCTGCTTCGTCGCCACCGCCGGTCACCACGTATTGCCCTTTCTCGCCCATCACAATCGCCGTCCCGGTGTCTTGACATCCCGGAAGGATGCCGCTCGCAGCGATATTGGCATTTTTTAGTAGCTCGAGCGCAACGAAGTGATCGTTGGCCGAGGCGCTCTTGTCATCGAGGATCGCGCGGAGCTGCGCAAGGTGTCCTGGGCGAAGCAAGTGAGCGATGTCGCGCATCGCCTCTGCAGTTAGCAGGGTTAGCGCCTCGCGTTCCACCTCGAGAAACGTATGACCGCTCGCCTCAAACGTCGACACGTGGTCGGCAGACAACTGCTTGTACGGGACGGCGACGTGATTCCCGAGCGGCAGTAGGTCGTGGTATTCGAACGCTGACATGAGGGAGTTATAGCGTGCCTTCTCGTGTATCGTCGGTTCATCCGCGCGCGCTGTACGCGATTGGGTTGGCGGCCTGGATTGTCGCGGGCACCATTTACTGGCTCCTTGCTCCTCCGCTGGGTCACGATGAAGCCCAATACGCGCTGGCTGCCCGCGATGCTCTGGTCGGCGATCCACCGCGGTGGCACTACGTGTCGTACGGGATGAACGCGCTCGCCATCCCAGGACTTTTGCTCGGCGGCAGTGAAATTGCGATGAGACTTACGCCGCTCGTCGTCGGCCTCACCCTACCGATGGCGGCAGCACACCTTGCGCGTCGACTATTCGACGATGAAAGCGCTGCGTGGCTCGTGCTGATCCTTGCGGGAACGGTAGCCCTGACTCGCCGTAGCGCCCAGCTGCTTTCCGATCTGCCAGCGTGCACATGCCTGCTGATCGCCTGCTCCATCGCGATCGATGAGCTCGCCAACCCCAGGCTCCCGCGGTGGCGATTGGCATGGTGTGCCCCGTGGTTGGCCGCTGCGTTCTACCTGCGCTACGGTAGCGCCATCCCGATCGCAGCGATGGCCCTTGCTGCACTGCTGGTGTGTGCGCCCGCTATCTTGTCGCGGCCATTACCAGTACTCGGTACGGCGCTGATCTTCGCGGTTCTACTCGTCCCTCACCTTCACATGGCGAGCGAAGCAACCGGTCGATACCTTGGGATTTTGCGTCGCAGTTCCGACATGGTCGCCTACGACGCAGGACAAGGACTGACCGGCTATTTTGCTGTGAATCCATTTACGTACTACGGCATCGCCGTCACCCCGCTGGCGGCGATCGGGCTCGCGGCAATCGCGTGGATTCGAGATCGCCGAGGTCGGATGCTGTGGCTTTTCGCGGTAGCGACCCTCCTTGGTCTGGGGCTGACCACCAGCGCGCAGTCAAGGTACGCCGCGGTCCCCCTGATTTGCCTTGCCCTGCTAGGTGTCGTGGAGGTCAAAGCATGGGTATTGCGCGCGCGGCGAGCGCGTGTGGCGATTGCCGTTGCCTCGATCAGCGTGGCCGCAATGTCGCTTGTGATCACGATCGCTATGGTGGCGGAAATCGCCAGGACGGCTCGGGCTCGGGTGCGCCCTACCCTCGACGCAGCAGCCGCAATTCGCCGCGACACCGGCGGCGATCCTTGTTCCGTGCTCGGCGGCAACACCACGGTTCTAGAGTGGTACTCCGGATGCACCGCCGTGCTATCCGTCACCGACACCGACGTGCAGCGCGAAAGGGTATACATCGTGCGGACGGGTGCGAAACTTGGCGCGGCACATACAACCTTCGACACCACACTCCACGCTACGCCCAAAACCGTCCTGGCCGAAGAAGGCGCATTGGTCGTGCGCCAAGACCCGACCAATGAGCGCTGATCCTGCCCGTTCAAGAAATTCACTACACCACCCAACCTCGTGCCGTATCGACCAGGTCATGCCCCCGTTTCCTTCGGCGATGTCCTAACGAAGCACTTGCGTGTAGTGAGTGCAGTTGCCCCACCAAACCGTCCTTGTGCTGTCGAGGTATCGCGGGCGGCGATTTGGCGCGCTGACTGTGACGGAAATGTAACAGGGGTCGGTCGATTCAGCGATGTTTCCTCCCGCATATAGATCAAAAGTCGGTTCTGAACTGCTGTCGTCCCGGACCCAGCTAAACTGACTTTGATCCCAGAAATAGAGTGCCCAGTCGTACGTGAATTGCTCGTTGTCTGGATTGTCCGCGTTGACGCTGGCGAAGTACCGAGTCCGATAGGACTGAGGCACAAAGGGCGAAAAAATGGACGAACTACAGCCTTCATCCCTTAGGTCGATTGTGGCACCCGCTCCCTGTGGCACGTTTCTACACAATCCAAATGGGCCCCTAACTTCGCGCGAGTAAACGCCAAAACTGGTGATCACCGGGTAGGGCCACGGCAAAATGCGATCCTCGCCGAGGGATCCTCCTACTTTCGTTCTGAAATCAAGGCCTTGCTGCGACGTGCCGGTAGCTTGTTCATCCGCGGCCGCCGAGGCAGGGTCGGCGTCTCCGTCGGCTACTGCGTCCTCGGGCGTGTTGCCGTCAGCGACGCACGCTTGCGCTAGGGCTACGGCGAATAGTCCCATCAGCGATCTCAGCTTGTATGCTTTCGCTTGGGTTTGGGTCAGTGGGTTGTTGCCGGGACAGTGGCCATGGAGGTTTTTCGTCATGCCCTGGTGGTTGCCCCAGCCCGACTTTCGTTGCGTCCGATCTGAAAACTATTTGCTAGTCGCAACCATTTGCTAGTACCTCGCCACAGTGACGATGATCGGTTGAGGCCGACGAGCCGCGCCGAGCGCAAGGCGCGAGGTCGCAGCGCTACTAGAGGTAACGCAAGGCCGAGCAACGAAGCTTTCCGTTAGCCCAGGCGCACCTGCGTCAGCGGAAGGCGCGAGTGCCGACATCCAGCTATATACGCTTGAGGAAGCGTTCGCAGACGTGATGTCCACCCCACTGGCATTCATCGGCACTGGCGAGTGGTATGGCGTCGCTCCGTATCCACCGTGTGCGTACAAGAACGCTCGCGTCATCGTGCTCGATAACTACTGCACAACGCGCAAGGAAATCAGCACATTTGGCGTCGACGTCTACTCGCCGACAAAGGGATGGTTTCAGATCTACGCCACTGCGCGCGGCGGTAAGCCAGTTAGCCAGACGCCGCGCTCGGAGTATGGAAGCTTCATCATCACAAGCGGGCCAGCTCCCAGAGCCGGTCAGGTCAAAGTCGCACTGTCGTTCGATATGACCTACAAGCAGGTCGAGCGCTACGAAGGTGCACGCGCCGGAGCCAACCTGCCTGCATGTTGGGAAGGCGTTCACGCACATCCGGCCAGCGGTTGCTCCCAGGTCCTGCCGGAGTCCGCCGCCCGGACGTTCAAAGCCAAGTACCAAGACTTCATGCGGAACCCGCCGCAGCGTTGGTACGAATTTGCGCGCTACATCATCGCGCAGCGGCGCCATCCATGGCCCAAACCTGCCGGCTTCCAGGTAACTCCCGACTACCTGCGTGGGCGCGCTGTCGACTTCGCCCGCCAAGCAGGTCTTCACTTGATGCAGTCGCACTGGAACAACGTTGGCAATGCGCGAGGCTTGTTCGCTCCGGTCAGTGCGACGAGCGACGGCGGATTCCTCGTGATCGGCAACAAGGTCGCAACCGCCAGTGACCCACCGTCAGGGATCCCGGTGGTGATCCGCGCCGACACCGGGGGCGGTATCGTCTGGGAAACATCGCTGCGACGATTGGACTTCCAAGACTTCGAAGCGTCCAGCTTCGTGGCAACTCCCGATGGCGGCGTCATCGCTCACGTGTTGTCTTACAAAGCGGCGGGTGCCGGCGCGGTTAATCGCCTCGTCAAGCTGGACCGATCCGGCGCAATCGCCTGGGACTGGGTGGGTCGCGGTAACGGCAACAAGGACACGCCCTACGCAAGTATGCTCCAACTGACTCAAGGTCGGATCCACATGACCGGTCACATCTATCGCGCGGGCTCGGATATCGAATACGCGTGGGAAGGCGAGGTCGACGCCGTGACTGGCACATTGATCAAAGATGAAGTCGGTACGGTGGATCCGTATCGACGCAAGCGAAACTGAGGGTTGAGCGAATGCGTGGCTGCCCCGCCCTCCGAAGCCGATGCGACCACATCAACAGCGTGTCTCATCGACTCGGGAAAGCAGATGGTGTGCGGCAGCGATCGCTTCCGAGGTACCAGCGATGGTTAGTTCGTCGCCGGCTTCGAGCGGCTGATCGGGAACGGCTGGAGACACCGTGTCTCCCCGTCGCACGACAAGCACCGATGCCCCCGTATTCGCGCGCAGATTGAGGTCAGCCAACGACAAGCCGATCCCCCGCCAACCCGGCTGAAGCTGGACAAGCGAAACCTTTGGAAATCCCGGCAGCGCTTCTTCGAATTGCCCCGTCGCAGAAGGGGCTGCACGTTCGGCAGACAATAGCTCGGTGAGCAGCGCGACCCCGGCCTTTGCGTGTCCGTCCAAGTCTCGAATCGCCGGGAGAGCCATCCCCAGCAGCAGCACAACCACGATCGCCAGAGCTGCAGCACTCATCGGAACTACTGGCATGGTCATCACAACAATGGGCAGCCCAACCGCGAGTAGCAACGCGATCTCGATTCCTAGCGTGAGGGCTCGTCGCGGCGCCCGACCCAGATCGACTCCCGTACGCGTTGGCACTACTACGGTCGCTAACGTGGTCGCAATCGTTCGCAACTGCCGTGCTACGCCAGCAGCGAACAAGAGCCCCAACGCAAGTGCACCAAGAATGAGTCCGGCGTGTCCCCAGCGCGGATTGCCAAGGAGCTGTTCCGCCCACCGATCGACGTCGGGATAGACAAGTCCGGCTCCAAGGATCACGCCAGTGAGGCACGTGGCGTCGACGATCAATAGTACCGTGCTTCTGCGCAAACGCCGCGACACGGTGGGGGCCTGAGTATCGATCCGGTTGCTTCGAAGGCGAGCAAGCCACGATTCGTAAAATGTTGCGAACGTTTGGGCCGAGCGCGGTAGCCATGCGCCGACTCGACTCGCCAATGTTTCCGAGCGACGAACAAGCAGCGGCGTCGTGATCGCGGTGACGCACGCGACTGTGACCATTACCGCCAACAGACTGGGTTGTGCCACGCCACTTCCGATCGCCACACCGGCGATGATGAACGAGAACTCTCCGATCTGCGCGAGAGTGAGCCCAGCCCGAACTGCAGCACGCAGATTGCCACTTGCTAGAAAATATCCGGTTGTGACCGCGACCGGCTTGCCTAGCACGACCACCAACGTCAGCACTGCAGAAGTTCCGGCATGGTCGACAATCAGCTGCGGATCGACCGTCATCCCTGCCGATAGAAAGAACACGGCCCCAAACGCATCTCGCAGAGGTTTAATCATTGGCTCCAGCTGGTGGGCGCAACCCGACTCTGCAACCAGAACGCCGGCAACAAAGGCTCCCATCGCGACAGAAAACCCTGCCCAGTGAGCGATATGCGCTCCGCTGAAACACACCGCTAGACCAACGATGAGTAGTGCCTCGCGCTGGGGCAGCCGGGACGCGAATCGAATGAGGCGTGGTACCACGAACAGTCCGACGATGATCATCGCAGCTGCGAGGCCCAGTAGCTTTAATGTAGTGACTGCGATCTCTTCCGCATGCAAACCGCGCCCGGCGCCAATAGCCGCTAGCACGGCCAACAACAAAATGGCGATCAGGTCCTCGAACACGAGGATCGAAAACACCGATTCGGCGACCTGCTCCTGTTTGGCATCGGCTAGCGCCCTGGCGACCACCATAGTGGAAGAGATGCCGAGGCATCCGCCGATGAATACTGCGGAGGCGTTCGAAAACCCGAGGGCAAGCGCGCTGCCATATCCGGCTGCGATCATCAGCCCGACCTCAACCGCGGCCGTTACGCTAGCGCCCAGTCCGCTGCGAGCGATCGTGCGAAGTCCAAGTTCGCTCCCGATCGAAAACATGAGCAAGATCACCCCAAGCTCCGACAGCGTAGCGACTAGTTCGCCGTTGGCGACCAAGGGAAACGACGTGTTGGGCCCGATTAGCGCGCCAATCACCACATAGGGTAATACGCTCGGTACTCGCAGCGCGTGCGCAACCAACACAGCGATTCCCGCACCGCCTACGACCACGACCAATTCGCCGACCACCTCCGCGGGGGACATAACCCTTCGTAGCGCGAACGTGGGCGTTTACAAGTGCGTTTCCGCACTGGCAACGGAAACGTTCATCGCGCAGATTCGGGGCGGCGCATGGATCAGGACGATGAGCGCGCTTAGGGTCTGATGAATAACAAGTTGATCGGCTGCGGCTTCGCATCCCGGGCAGCTCGCGGCTTACGTCCTCGCTCTCTCGGTCACCGTACCGACGGGTACGGCTCGGTCGGTCGCTCCGGGCGCGCTCGCGATCTGCTCCGGGCTGCTGTGCCTCGCTCGACAACTTTTTATTCATCAGACCCTAACGCCTGGAATGCCCGATCTGCTTTGGCGGCGAGCGAAAAGTCGCGCTCGGACAGCCCGTTGGTCTGATGGGTCCAGGTCTCGATCCTGCACTTGCCCCAGGCGATGTACAGGTCGGGATGGTGATCCTCGGTTTCCGCCACTTCGGCGACCTTGTTCGCGAACGCCATGGCGGCGGCAAAGTTCGCGAAAGCGTACTCGCGTTCGAGGTGACCCGTGGAATTGAGCTGCCAGCCCTCGCCCAACTCGCGCAATCGCTCGGTGATTTGCGTTGCATCCATGGGGCGAACTCTACACAGAAACGCGTTGACTGAGAGTCAACGGTTTCTGTTCCGCCTCGATCGAAAGGGGGCTTTCCCGCCCCCTCTGGACCGGCGACCCTTGGAAGTCCCTGGCGAGGGGCAAAGCCGGTCCATTCACCCCTCCGCGCGCCGCGCCGCGCGGTTCTTTGGCTCGTAACCTATGCGTCACTGTTTAGCGCGGCGCGACCATCGGGAGCCGTGCGGCAATGTCGCGCAGCAGCGCAATCACCGCAACGAGCCGCTCGGGAGTTGCGGGGCGGCCAAGCGCGAGGTCCGAGAGCGGCAGCGGGTAGTCCAGTGGCGCGCCACAGCCAGGGTACACGCGATAGCGCAGGCCGAGACCGCCCCAACTTGCCAACCATCCATCGAAACTGGCGCCGGCGCGGGCTTTGAGTTCTGCGTCAAACACGCGCGCAAAGGCCTCCGCGTTGCCGCGCAAACGAAATCCCGCATCGAACGATGCCTCGCCGGTGGAAAACGTAGGGGCGGCCGGTGGGCCTTCGGGATGGACTCCCAAAGCACGCGACCGCACTGCCCTCAAACTCCAATCGGCGTTCGCCGATTCGTCAAACTCTCGACCACAAATAATGTCCAGTGAGATCACCGAACTTTCGATTCGGTCGATCCGAACTCGAATGGGAATCCCAGAAACATCCCCAATCACCAGCGATGACTGCACCGCGTCCTCGCCGCGGATCGTTAGGCCATGAACGCCGCTGCCGCCGAGCACCGACTCGAACTGAGACTTCAGCGCGCTGAGATAAGCCGCCCAGGCCGCGTCTGCGATCGGCGGGGTCACCGGCTTGATCGGAAGTCCAGCAAGCTCTTCCGCGCGTACCCGCCGTCCAGCCTCTGCGACCAGCGCAAGGCCAAGAAGCGGCAGCAAGAAATGATGCGGCCAGCGGAACGCGTAGCCACCGCACGCGATCAGCGCGATGCCCAGTCCGATCTGACGCCGCGAATCAGCGATCGCGATTGCACACGATGTGAGCGTCCACGCCAGCGTGGCCAACGCTAAAAGATACATCGCCAGACGCGGATCAACGCGATCGGTCCTAAT
The DNA here is from genome assembly GCA_964419605.1 of uncultured Kofleriaceae bacterium. Taxonomy (GTDB): domain Bacteria; phylum Myxococcota_A; class Polyangia; order Haliangiales; family Haliangiaceae; genus JABFXX01. The sequence continues at coordinate 22,863 of CAYQQM010000047.1, forward strand.
GTGGAAACCGATCGCCCACACCGATGCCCGAGCGACCTCGGGATACCACGTCCGCAGCGCGATCACAGCGACGACAGCAATCGCCAAACCAACCGCTACAGGTAGCGGCCGCATCATCGCACGCACCAACGGACGAGGTGCAAAAACGTACGGCGATATCAATGCGACAAGACTCAGCGCCAGCTCGCCACGTCGAGCGCCACCAATCAGTTCATCAAGCGCGCGATTCGACCAAAACAGACTGGTGCCGATCGCACTGATCGTGTGCAGTACCAACGGAGCGGCCAGCGCAAACAAGCCGATTTGAACGCCAAGGTCCCGATTGCGACCCACGCCGGATGCAACCAGAAGGAGCACAGCGGCCGCAAATGCGAGCTCCAACAGTAACGCGTGAATACTCGATACGCCGACCACCAGCGGAACTGCTGCGAGCAACGTGGCCACACCCATGGCACCATGGGCAAGAACATCGCGCAGCCCTCGGCGAGTGGTACCTACCGCAACACATCGAGCCAAGAGCAACGCAGTCACGAGCGTGCCCACGAAGTAGTACAGAAACAGCCCAGCGTAGTCGAACACGCTGTGCCATGTAGGAGGTACGCCACTCTTCGGACGCAGAAACGGAACGGCAATGCGGTCGATTGCGATTTCCAACGCCGCAGCTACAAGCAGCAGGTGCGTTGGGCTAACGCCAGAACCGAGTCGCCGACTTAACAAGTCAAAAACCCTAGCGTTGGTGACTAGTTGCGTCAACCACATCCCCATGACACGCGCGAATTTGCGGTGCGCATGTGGGGCGAAGTGCGGAGATCTGAGACGAAAAACTCGCTGCGCCGAGCCACCCGCGAGATGCTCCCCTTCATGATACGGGTTCTTGCCTTAATCGCGCTAGGCGTCGCCGTCGCTACGGCGGCGCCCCACCGACCGCTGGTAGTGCTCGATCCGGGGCATGGAGGGTCAAACCCGGGGGCCCGCGGCGCCCTTCCCTCGCTGCGCGAAAAACACCTCACACTCGCGATCGCAACAGCGCTCGCCGAACGGCTGCGCGCCCACGGCATCGAAGTTGCTCTTACTCGCACGACCGACCGCACCGTTACGCTGCGCCAGCGCATCGACGTGGCCAATCGGCTCGTTGCCGACCGATTCGTGAGCATTCACGCCAACGCCTCGTTATCGCGCACGCAGCGGGGATACGAGACCTATGTCTTGACCCCGAAGGGTATCGACGTAGACGGCAGAGCGCTGCGCAGCGGATCGACCGTCCCCAGGCCGGGAGTTGATCTCGATGTGGCCCTCGTGCTCGACGATGTCGAGCGAGGCGCCGCGCAGTGGGAAGCTGCGGATCTTGCCGCATCGATCCAGCGCAAGCTCCGAAGCCGTCGTGGGGCCGATGGCGACCGAGGCGTCCGACAGGATTCTGAGCATGTCTTGCTGGGCGCGACGATGCCAGCCGTCCTGGTCGAGGTGGGCTTCATCGATCACCCAGTCGAAGGCAGAGAGTTGGTGGACCCCATCGTTCAAGCGCAACTCGTGGACGCGCTAAGCGAAGCGATTAAAGAGAGTCTCGTCCCGTAGATCAGTGGCTAGAGCGTCGCCGCAGACATTTCAACCTGTTCGGTGCTCTAGCGACTCGCTCGCCCAACGGCGCTACTCGACTTTCAATGCGCGCTCGAACTCTTCCGGATTGGTGCTCGCGTACAACGCGGTTTCCATCGACACCAAACCCGCGTTGACGAGGTCGACCAGGTGCTGATCAAACAGCTGCATCGAATACAAGTCGCGGCCTTTGCGCATCAGCTCGGGAACGTCTTTGAGGCGGCCCGAGCGAAGCGCTTCGCGGATCGTGCGCGTGACTCGTAGGATCTCAACCGCCGGCAATCGGCTGCGGCCGTCTTTGCTGGCCAACAGCCGCAGCGATACGACAGCCTGGAGGCAATCCCCAAGCCGATCGCGAATCATGTCTTGGCCCTCCGGCTCGAACAGGCCTACGTAACGTTGAATCGTAGCGACCGCATCTGGGGTGTGAATCGCAGACAGCACGAGGTGACCCGTTTCCGCTGCCTTGAGACACGTGGTCGCAGTTTCGCGGTCGCGAATCTCGCCGACGAGGATCACATCGGGATCTTGTCGCAATGCGGCAGTCATTGCGTCGCTGAAGCTCTCGGTATCCGAGCCGACCTCGCGCTGAATGATCATGCACTTTTGCGGCTCGTGAATAAACTCGATGGGATCTTCGATCGTGATGATGTGCGCATGGCGTGTTTCGTTGATGTAGCGAAGCATCGCCGCCATCGAAGTGGTCTTGCCGTTGCCGGTTGCGCCAGTAACCAAAATCAGGCCGCGCCGCGACTCGGCGATCTCCGCGAGCACGGGCGGCAAGTTGAGCTGGTCGACGGACAGAACCTGAATTGGAATGAGCCGCAGTACGATGCCGACCGCACCGCGCTGGCGAAAGATCGATGCGCGGAACCTGCCGCGCTGAGCCAGCGAATACGATACGTCGATCTCCGAGAATTTCCGCGTAAAATCGGCCGAGAGGCTGCGATCTTCGAGGATCATGCGAGCCATCGCTTCGGTATCTGCCGCCGTCAGCGGTGGCACCTTGATCGCCCCAAGCAGCTCGCCGTGTAGCCGGTAGTGCGGCGGATATCCAACCTCGAAGTGGATATCCGAGACTCCACGCTCAATACCAAACGCCAGGAGCTTGTGAAACGCGTTGCGGTCCATAGGGACAGCACAGTGTAAACCGGCCCGGCGCGAAGGAGTCTGTTCTGGCAGGTTTTTTTGTCAGCACCAGCGCTGCGTCACGTTGGGTCGAGATAGTCGACCGACATGCCCATCGCTGCATAACCCTTATCCACGTACACCGTCGCACCAGTGATTCCCGCGGCCAACGGACTGCACAGAAACGCCGCCGTCGAACCGACCTCTTGTGCGGTCATCGGTTCAGGGAGCGGAGCGTTGCGCTTCACGTAGTCGACCATTCGATCGATGATTCCAATCGCACTGGCGGCGCGCGACGCAAACGGCCCGGCCGAGATCACGTTGACGCGGTGGCCCCACTTGCGCCCCGCCTCATACGCGAGCACTCGCGTATCCGACTCCAGGGCAGCTTTTGCCGACGACATTCCGCCGCCGTAGCCCGGAATCACTCGCTCGCTCGCCATGTAGGACAGCGACAAGAACGCGCCCGATCGCCGCATCACCGGCCCCAAATGCTGAACCATCGAGACCATCGAGTAGGCCGATGCCGATACCGCCGACAGGTACCCCTTGCGCGACGTCTCGAGCATTGGCTTTTTCACCTCGCTGCCGTTCGCGAGACTGTGGACGACGATGTCGAGCTGCCCAAGGCCAAGATCGGCAGTGATCGCCTTGGCCATGCCGCCAATCGTGAAGTCGCCAACATCGCGATAGCGGCGGCTGTCGCGCACCTCCGCTGGGACATCGTCGAGGCTGTCGTATTCGGCGTCCAATGGATAGATCTTTTCAAATGAAAGCTTTCTGCCATCGGCCATCTCAAGCGATCGGTCGATCTTCCCACGCTCCAGCAGCGCTCTAAAAATGCCCAAAGCCGGAGGCCATGTCGCCACCGATACGTTCGCTCCGGCTTCGGCTAGCGCCTTCGCAATCGCAAAGCCCAAGCCTCCGTCATCCGCGACCCCAGCCACGAGCGCGTGCTTTCCAGTTAAGTCGATTGCCAACATGGGAGACCTCAGCGTTTACCATATCTTCGGAACGGCAAATGCATCCATCGCCCTATCCCGGCGCCTGTCGAGCGCGGCTGCCCTAAAATCGCCAAGCGTCTATGTGGCTAATATCGTTGGACCAACATCCAGCCCTATGACCATTCTCCGACGTTCGCAGTCCGGATTCCTGACACATCTCTACCTTCGCCTGCAGAACGTTCCGCCGATAAAGTGGGCGTTGCCGTCGCGCTAGATCCACGCGCTGGTCGAAAACGTCGAGAAACCCGGTGACGCGTAGCTGTGGACGCCGCCCAAAAAGCACCGCCGCGTCGCATTGGGACCGGCGGCCCGGGGTGGTCACGAACTTGCGGTGGGCTGTACAAAGCAGCGCGTTTCGCAAAGGCTGGCGCTATTGGGACTTCATTGCGACAGCCAAAGGACCCAATCGTTGGCGGAGGGACGGGGCGGAACGGTCCAGGTGTCGTTTAGGTCGGTATTGATAGGACTTCCGGCAACAGCGGTCGAGGTGCCGGTCGCCGGGTTGTACCATCGTGCCTTGTACGATTTTTGGGCCAGTCCGATCATCACGAGCGTATCGCCTGCACTCCCTTTCGGAGCGTAGAGCACATACGTGTTCCCAGCCGTGCCCGCGCAGCGCGCATGCGTCTGGTCGAGCAGATCCGGGGCCGCCCCATTGATCCTGACGCAGCTTTGACCTCCGGCAACCTTAGGGTTTAAAGCCGACAGGTGAATCGCGTTGTCGCGGAAGAACGCTATGAGTCGCGCCATGTCGCTGGCACCGGGTAACGACAGCTTGGTGAGATCATCGAAAAAGAAAACGCCATGAGCCCCGTAAACAAATCCTGCGGCCCCGGATAGCAAAGCCACCCATGCCTGGCGGCGCTGCAGATCCGTCGGATCTGAGCTGTTGGGACGGTTTTCGTATCTGCCTTCCGACAAGATGACGGGCTTCATCGGCTCGTACGACAACGCTTCATCGATGCGGTACGGAATCTTTCCGGGACTGTCGTAGGTCTGAAGCCAATTGTGGCTGAGCCAGCTTTGTGTATGGAAGTGATGTGCCGAGCTCTGCGCAGTGGGGCTAGGCGGGCCGGGATCTGTGCCACCCGGATGGATGCTCATCTCGTGACCGTAGAAATTTTTGCTGGCGACAAATGCGCCGAGCTGTTTCACACGCGCATAGTTGTCGGCAGCCCAATCCGACTCGGCCTCGTGGTATTCGCCGGTCAAGCTCCACACCAACGGATAGGCACCGTAGCGCGCCATCAAGTAGCGAGACAGGTTTTGAGTTTCCGCCAAACTGTACCGATTGGACACCATCCAGTTCGGGTGCCCTGCCACCACAAAACCTTTCTCAAACAGATAGTTCATGCGCTTATCGAGGGCCTGAAAATATCCGGGATCGATCTGGCTGTAGTCACCGTTATCGCTGCCTCCGGGCGAGCTCGCGAAGGGATATCCACCCTCGTTGTCCTTGGTCACTGAGGCGTACCGAATCTGCGCGACCGTGAACCCCTTGGCCTTGCGATCGTCCGCCCAGCGCTTGAAGTCGCCGAACGCTCGGGCCCCCACGTCCCACGCCGTATCTCCGAAATAAAAGAATGGCGTCCCGTCGGTCCGGACGAACGTGCGTTTATCGGCAGCAACCTGCAATGGACCGCCCAAGTTCGGATTGTCCTGTTTCTGATCGTCAGAAGCGGATTTGACTGCGAACGACCCTTCTTTGCCGTCAAGCCCAGCGTCGCCCGACGAGGTGGTCCATTTCCACGTCCCGGGCTTGGTCGCTGAGAAGCGGATCTTCCAGGTTTTTCCGCCGTCCCAAAATCCCTCGGCCTTGATTTCCGTACCTGAACTGTGGGTGAACGTCGCGCTGAGGGGAAAACTGCGCCAGTTGGGCGTTCCAGAAGCCGTGAATGTGAAATCGATCGGGTGCCAAACCGTGTTCTTCAGTACGCCGCTGTCTGAGGACTCATTTCCCTGTTCCTGTAGACCACCCGCGTCCGGTTCCGATTCATGCGCAGTCTCCGACGTGCCGCAGTGAATCGTGGCGCAAACAAATAGCGATGCGATCAAGGGCCTTACTACTTCCATGCGAGAATCTCCTATCATGAGGCGACGTACACATCGCCCGAAATGCACGTTCTAGACCACTTGAATGTGCGTACAAGGCCTTGTCGGGATAGTTCGGTGAAATCGCCCTGAGGACAAATGCTCCCAACTGAGAACATCACCCCCACCCTTCCCGCGCATCGAGCGGCGGGCAAGACGACCCCGCACGGGCATGCGCAAAACGCCACGCGACTCTACGCGCAGCGTCAGGCACTTACCGGGTCGTGTACCCATCGTTCAGTCGGCTATCTTCAGGCGAATGAACGTGTCCCAGTCGGGATCGGATCGCGGGGCAAGGATTCAAGTACCGGCCAAACGCTTCACTTGACGCAAAGCGCGTAGGCCCCGGTGTACGGTGTCAAGGTCCAGTTCCAATACCGCGTACTGCTGTCATACGAAATCCAAGCGCCTTTGTTGGGATTGGCTGTATTGAATACGCCGCCGATGCCGGTGAGCCCGCACGCTACGCCACCCGACGCCGGGTTGTACGCGAGGTTGCCGGTAAACGTTGTTGCCGCACCATTTCCGTATTGCCAAACGCCCTGGCTCGTAGCCACGTCGACACACGTTGCAAAGATTCGGTTTTTGCTGCCGCTGGGGAACGTTCCGCCGATAAAGTGAGAGTTGCCATCGCGCCAGATCCGCGCGTTGGTCGAAAACGTCGAGAAACCCGGTGACGCGTAGCTGTAGACGCCGCCCAAAAAGCACCGCCGCGTCGCATTGGGACCGGCGGGGATGAGCTTGGCGGCAGTCCCGGCGTCCCAGCTTGCCGTTACGCGATTGGCCGTATTATTGATACAGGTCGTCATGACGCCGATGTTTTGGTAACTGGGATTGAGAATATAGAGGCCCCAATAGGTGCCGTTATTCACCACGTTGACGCCGGCCGGGTACAGACTCGATCCTCCGGAGAGCTTGCCCGTAATGCCGGCGACAAAGCAGGTTCGATCGGCCGTTGATCCGAGCGACGTGGAACACGACAAGCCGCTGCAGCTGTGCCATGTCGTGGAGGTCCATGACACGGCCTGCTCGGTGGTCGAAGTAGAAGGATCGTCGTCGGAAACCTGATCGCCAGCGACCTGGTCGCCGGCGGCAGAGTCTTCGTCACCCGCTACTACGCAGCCGGTGAACGCAACAGACGAGCCGATTAGAAACGCGATTCGGGACAGTTTTTTTGGCTTCATGCACGGACAACGCACAACGGGCCATTTCTTCCCGGCATACTTCCCTTACCCGGGGCAGCCGAAACGCAAGAACGCGCTGTGCTACGAAGGGGAGTCCGGGGAGGGGGGAACCGACGAGCCGGGCAACGCGGGTGCGGCGCCAAACCGACGCTCAAACTCGCGCATCACCCGATCGAAAAACAACGTTACATCGACAACTGCTCCCTCGACGTCGAGGTGGCGGCACCATATTTGCGGACCGGGATGCCCGGTGGCGAACCGAACCGCCTCAACGCGAACGTCGTCGACCACGGCGTAGTGCACCATGGCGCTCTTGCCTCGGGGATAATCGACCAAGCCAGCCGCGAGCCTGAGTTGCAGCATCCCCCGTGAAGCAGGAGCGCGCTGCTCTGCCTCCGCCAACGGGTACCAGGGCGTGAATCTCATAAGGATTTGTGGCACAGCCTACCCCGAGACCGCGCCGACAAATGACGAGAAACGGCACGATGGGAACCAACGGTTCCCAGACGGGGACCGTGTTCCGGCAGTCGGATGCCGATGCCGTTGCCGTTGCCGTTGCCGATGTCGTTGCCGTTGCCGGAACGGGGAACCGGAGCGGGAACGGGGAACGGATCATTACATCGCGTCGCTGTCCGTGACAGTGGTAACGTCAGGAGGTGGCACAATCCATCGGAGCCGGTGTGACCCACAGCGATCCCGACGACCGCAGGGTGCCAGACTTCAACGTCGACGCCGTTGCTCTGGGCCTCGGCGCAAATCGCGTCATTTGTGCAGACGCGCTGGCCGTGGTCAGCGAGCTTGCTGACGCTTGCTTCGACGCTATTTACATCGACCCGCCGTTCGGCACCGGCGCGACACAACATGGCCGCAGCTACTCGTACCACGATCGCATCGATGACCCAGACCTGTTCGTCGCGTGGCTTCGTCCCATCCTCGAGCACAGCCGGCGCGTCCTCGCCGCGCACGGCTCGCTATTTGTTCATCTCGACTACCGAACGGTTCACTACGTCAAGATCGCACTCGATCAGCTGTTCGGCCGGTCTCGGTTCATCAACGAAATTGTGTGGTGCTACGCGGTTGGCGGCAAGAGTCGCCGGGGGTTCGGCCGCAAACACGACACCATCTTGTGGTACGCGCGCTCCGACGACTGGGCGTTCTATCCCCAAGCGGTTCGCGTGCCTCGCCGCTCGGGGTCCCACATGCGCGTGGTGGATGGAGTACAAGAAAAAACCGACCGCAAAACCGGCCGGGTGTATCGGTACCCCGTTGCCGCGGGCAAGGTGCCCGAGGACTGGTGGACCGACATCGAGACCCTCAATCGCTCCGACGCCGAGCGCACGGGCTATCCATCGCAAAAGCCGGAGCGCCTGATCGAGCGAATCCTAGTCGCTTCCACTCAGCCGGGGAACCGCGTTGGAGACTGGTTTGCCGGCTCTGGGACCACCGCCGCAGTTGCCCAGCGGCTAGAACGGCGATTTGTGGTTTGCGACCGAGATCCCGCGGCTGTGACGGTGATCGCCGAACGCCTGGCCGCCCAGAAGGCAAATTGGGCTAGGGGAGACAGTCCCCCACTCCCGGTAGACGTGATTCGCCATCGCATTTGATGGAGATCGCTTGCGGTCCGGGGGCTTGCGGGTGAACAATTGGAAATCCACCTGTCGATGGCCGCCACTCCTACCCCACTGCAAGCCGATGATGCCTCGCGCGTAACGCTCGAGGCTTGGTTAGTCACCGACGTTGGTGTCGTTCGAGACCACAACGAAGACTCCGCGACGATGGAACCCAGCCAAGGGTTTTTTATCGTCGCCGACGGCATGGGGGGACACGCCGCGGGCGAAGTCGCGTCCGCCATGGCGGTGGAAACCGTCAGAACATCGCTTCAAGCCGCCCAGCGCGACATCGCCGAATTCAAAAAGGCGCCAAGCGACGCTGGTCGTCGTAACTTAGTGCAATTACTGCAGAATGCAGTATTGCAAGCGCACCAGTCGGTATACCAGCGCGGCCAAACCGAGCAAGACAAGCAAGGGATGGGCACAACGCTCGACGTGGTGCTAATCGCGGGCGCAGAAGCGTTCGTGGCCCATGTCGGCGACAGTCGCACCTACTTGGTGCGAGACGGGCGCTCATCGCAAATCACGACGGACCACACGGTCGCCGAGGTGTTGGTGATCGAGGGAAAACTCACGATTGAAGAGGCGCAGGTATCGCCGCTGCGCACGATCCTGGTCAATGCCATCGGCGTATCGGCAGATGTGGGCGTAGAAATGGCGCACGTCGCGCTCAAGAGCAACGACCGCTTGCTGGTGTGCAGCGATGGCCTGCACGACTATTTTCCTGTCGACGAAGAAATCGCACAAAAGCTGTCGACGGCAGCGCCGGGTGAAGCATTAAAGGAAATGGTGGAACTCGCCAAAGCGCGCGGTGGCCACGACAACATCACCGGAGTTGCAGTCCACATCGTGGAAATCATCCAGCCCCCTTCCACCGATGACGAATCGACCCAACCTGTGGACATCGGCGCGGCATTCCCGATCGACGAACCAACGCATGCTTCGTTCTCGGCCGGCGAGATGACCGAGCCCGAAGCGACCATTCCGGAAGCTCCAGACGGCAATCCTGGTCGGGCACATAGCGACGAGCCAGACATCGGGCTAGCAGCCACCCTCCCTCCGCCGGTCCAAACAACGCAAGGATCGCGCGACGCCAACGCCAAAGTCGAACCAATCGCTACCGCGGATACCGACCCCGGCGGAGTCAAGCAGCGGCCTTAGGGCCCGCCGGAAAATAAGTCGATCGGCTGCGGCTTCGCATCCCGGGCAGCTCGCGGCTTACGTCCTGCTGTGGCGCAATAGGGGACGCAGATTTTTTGTTTGCATGGGGTTTCATGGACTCTCTGGGCAAGCGGATTTTGTTCGGCTGCAACGGCGCCGTAAAATGTGACTGACCGAGCGAAGCGGTACGTCGAAAGACCCCAACCAATGCGTTTCTGTCTAGCGGCACTATTCTTTTAAGAACGCAACCGTAACCCCATCGCCTCCCTCGCTGGACTCTCCCGGCCGAAACGTGGCGATCGCTCGATGATTTGTGAGGAAGCCGCGGATGGCTGCGCGCAGCGCACCAGTGCCATGGCCATGCACAACAAATGCGATATCGCGGTTTGCGATCAGGCTCTCATCGAGGAAACGATCGACAGCGGCCACAGCTTCATCGGCCCGCTGGCCACGCACGTCGATGGTAGAATCGATGGTCCGAGCCGTGGAACGCCCACCGGCCGGCACCCCTTCGACCAATACGACGCCCGGCCCTTGCGGTTTCTCCACCTCCGCGGATCGCTCTCGATCTCGCTCGGCGGCGCGTGCGGCGCGATGCGAATCGATTAACACGTCGCTGATCGGAACAACGGCGCGCATGTGACCCACGCGAACCTCTACGTCGATACTCCCGGCTTTGGGTGGCGAGGCCACTTCACACCGGCCCAGTTGGGGCACGATGACGGCCGCACCAACCACCAGCGACTCCATGGTTGCCGGCGTTCCCGGTGGCAGCTTGCGCTTGGGTTCATGCTGCGCGACCACACCGCCCGGAGTGACCAACTTGCGGGTTGCCGCTCGAATGTCGTCGACGGTAACCTCACGGCCCTTCGCGCGCACGTCTCTGCGGACCGCCTCAATTTCGCGGCGAGCCGCACGAAGCGCTGACAGCGCCTCACCATAAGCCGCCTTCGCCTGGCTTTCAAACCTGGCGGTGCTACGCACCCGGCTCATGCGCATCGCAGCGCGCTCCGCCTCTACAGCTTCGAGCTCCGCTAGTACGGCGGCTCGCTCTTGTTCGATGCGCCGCTGTTGGTTCGCAACGTTAGCAAGCAGGACTTCTACCCGTACGCCCTGCACTCCCACCAAGGCCCGTGCACGCTCGACGACGGCGGCCGGCAGCCCCATCCTGGCTGCAACAGCGAACGCGCCCGAGCTGCCCGGGGCTCCGAGATGAAGCGCAAACGTCGGCTCGAGCCGCTCTAGATCAAATCCCACCGACGCGTTGGTGAATTTTCCACCCCCGCTGCCCAACGCCTTTAAACGATCGTAGTGAGTAGTGACGAGCGCTGTCACCCCCTTTTCCGCAAGCGCTTCGAGCACGGCCTGCGCCAGCGCAGCTCCCTGATCGGGGTCAGTGCCAACGGAAATCTCGTCGATCAACACCAACATCCCGGGAGATGCAGCGCGAAGGTACTCGCGCAGATTGACGACATGACCCGAAAATGTCGATAGGTCATTCTCGAGGTTTTGAGCATCGCCGATGTCCGTCATGACTTCGCTGAACCAACCGATCGCGCTGCCGGCATCCGCGCAGATATGCAGTCCCGCGCGCGCCATGATCGCAGCGAGTCCCACCGTTTTGAGCGCAACGGTCTTGCCGCCTGCATTGGGCCCGGAGACGATCAACGTTTGCCCCGCCTCTACGCGAATATCATTGGCAACGCAGTGCCGTTCTGCGATTACCATCAGCGGATGACGTGCATTGACCAACGCAACCGTCGGTTCGCTGTCGAAATCCGCCTGGGTCGATAGGCTGTCATCTGCAAGCTGAGCAGCCGCAGCGATGACATCAAGGACCTCCGCTGCTGCCAACGAAGTCGAAAAAGCGGCCGCTTCCTCGGCGATCCAACCAGAAAACACTGCGAAGATGCGATGTTCTTCGGCAGCAACGTCCGCCTCGGCGAGCTTTAGCCGATTGTTGAGATCGACGATCTCCTCGGGTTCGATAAATACCGTGTGCCCGGTCTGCGAGGTGCCATGAACGATTCCACGCACAAAGCCCTTTGCGTCGGTGCGCACCGGCAACACATACCGATCCTCGCGCTGCGTGTAGTAGTCGTCCTGCAGATAATTGGCGAACCGCTCGTCGGAAAGCATTGCGTCCATCCGCTTCGTGAGCTGGGCTTTGATCGCCGCCAACCCCCGGCGCAACGAGCCGAGCACCTCACTTGCATCGTCGCGAAGTTGGCCATCGCCATCGAACGCATCCAGGATGGGATGAAACACATGACCGAGGTCGGCGATCGCGGCCGCGCGTTCGAGCAGTTTCGGCGCCGCGGCTGCGTGCTCGCGCAGATGAGCTGATAACCGCGCGAGCGAACGGCCGGTCCATGCCACCGCAATCAAGTCGGACGCCTCTAGAACTGCTGCCTTGCGCGCCCGATCGATGGCAGTTGCAACATCGGCAATTTCACCGAAGGGCAGCGCTAGGTCTCGCGCTGCGAGTTCCCTCGCTTCAGACACCTCGGACGCGCGCTCCCTCGCCTGCGCAATGGAAGAGAACCACACCCCAGCGCGAACACGCGCCGCCCCGCGCTCCGTAGCGCAGCGCTTGGCCCAATGCTCGATCCATGCAGACCACCCAAGATCCGCGAGAGTGCGTTCTGCGATCACATCGGAGTTTGTACCTCGGCCCGTTTACGCCGTCACGCGCCGGCACGAGTGTTGGCATCGATAGTCCCGGCTGTGCCGGGGCGCGCAGCACTCCCGGCAAGGGAGTGCGGAGGTAGATCGATCCCCGACTTTGGACTTAGGGCCTGTCGGGTAAATCGGCCCCTCCGGGTTTTGGGTGGTTGACCTTGACCTCGACCCTACCGTTGA
>CAYQQM010000048.1:0-34604 GCA_964419605.1 uncultured Kofleriaceae bacterium
CGACCCTTGGAAGTCCCCGACGGGGGGGAAGTCCCTGACGAGGGATGGATCGGCGACCGGAACCTGCCAAAACCACTGTGGCGAGGTACTAGTCGCGGCGAGGAATCGATCTACCTCCGCACTCCCACGGGAGTGCTGCGCACCCCGGCCGAGCCGGGGTTATCGATCGGGACGCCTCCGCCCCCCCCACCGCTTACGATCCCGGGCGAGCATTGACCGACGCGGGCATCGGAAGTGGCGCATCTTCGCTGCCAAGGTAAGCAACCGCTACGAGCGTCGACCCCGACGATTCTCTGTCGAGTGGACCAGCGAACACCGGAGCATTGGCGATGCTCGAGTCTGGCGTTTGAAATGCGCTGCGGACGAACTCGTGAAATTCATCCATGTTGCTGTGTTCGGTTTCGATACGGCATAGCGCGCCTCGGCACTCTACAGTGCGAACAGTAGACTTGGCCGGAAGCGCCGCGCGTACGCCCTTCTCTACGCTGTACGCGCGAGCTTGGCTCGAGGCGGTCGCGCGTTCAGATCCGAACGCGGTCTCCAGGTGGTTGCGCACCTCCTCGGGGCCGGGCGACCCGTCCGCGCTGCGAACCTCGGCCTGATCGTTGGGTACCTCTGGTCGCGGTGGCATCACCGGCACCACAGGAGAAGTACGGCGCGCAGCGGTCATGACGCTGCCTACAGATGCTGCTTCGCCGCGCGAAGTAGCGTCGAGTCGAGGCTGAGCGGCAGTGGGCGGTTGTCGGTATCGTACTTCGCGGACGAGAATGATCGCCATTGCTGTAACTACAAGTACGCCAACCCATTTCAAACGCTGCATGATGAATCTCCTGTGGTGTCCGGTCGTGGCCAGTGGTGGTGTGACTTCGCTACCAGTTGACGGTGATCACCTTGCCTCCGGGATAGACGAGGCAATTGACATCGCCTGTGCCACCTCCCGGCACGTACAAAGACATCGCGATGTCCACCGGCGAACCGAATTGGGACAGGTTCTTCCAGCCACTGCCGTAGTACCAGTTGCCGTTTTTGTCCCACCCGGTTGCACCGCACGTGACATTGCTACTGTTGTTTGCGCCTCGGGCGGTGACATACACCGTGGCCGGGCCAAAGATCCCGGAACTCGCGTCCATCAAAGGGACGTACCACCATCGCGCTGTCGAACAGGTGTTCGTCATCGATGGGCCGTACGGCGACCAGCAGGCTCCATCACTGAAGTAGGCTGAACTTCCAGCGCGAGCAGGCAGGAGGTGCGCAGAAGCCGGCTGCGAACCCAGGAGCCCGGCGGCCATGACTGCCAACGGGAACAGTGAACGAGATATTTTTGACAACATTCGATTTCCAGACATAGGTTTCCTCGACAAGGGGCATGACTCCGCTGCGAACTGCCCCGAGCAATCGCAGCGGTTCCGCGAATGCGGACGGATGATCTGTGCCCCCCTACAGAGAGCGAACCTGCCGTACCGTTGCGAAAAATTTCACCGCGCGCGTTCTGCCTCGCAGTGTCGCGTCCAACGTTCGCAAAGCATGCCCCGGTAACCGGAGTCACGAACTGCCGGGTGATGGGGACGATGCCGCTTATTTAGGGACAGTGCCTTAGCGAATTTCGATCAGCCACGCTCCGCGGTCCGCGTCGTCGTTGATCTCGACGCGCGGATCTTGATCGCGAAACACGAGTGTTGCTTGCCTGCCTTCGCCAAGTGCACGGGGTTCGCCCCACTTGCGCTTGAATATCTCAAGTTGACTCTCTCGCGCTTCCGGATGAGGTTTATACGGAAGCGCGAAGGAAATTCCGCGTACCTTGCCGCCAGACGTGGCCAGAACTACGCGAGTCGCATAGCGTTCCCATTCTGTCGGGGGTAACACCAAGACCAAGTCTTTTCCCTGCGCGACGACTTTGTCTCGATACAAGTGCTTCACCTCGTCGACGCTGAGGCCCAAAATGGGATCTGGCAAACCATCCAGCTGGCCCGGTTGTTCGCCAAACAGCTGAGCAGCGGATAGAAAGTTATCGTACGCGAGATCGTGGCTGTAGCCCAGGGCGGGCCGGAGTGTGGCGCGCCACAACGTCGTTGGATCGGGCCATACCAAAACGGTCTTCCCGCTCGCCTCCACGGCCTTCTGGCCTTCGCTCCAGGCTTCGGTGATGATGTCCTCGGCCCGGGCGGGCAAATTCAAGTAGATCGAGCGCACCGTGCCTCGCTGCTCGTCGATCGCCACAAACTGACGCACACCATCGATGCTCGTCGGAAGACCTGCGCGGGCCGACACAGGTCCCGGTGCGAGAGAGCGCGCTTCGGCGACCTTCATGCCGATCCGCAGCTTTGCGAGATCTCCCGGAGGATTCACATGGCTGCCGAAAAACTCCGCTGTGAGAAGGTGATACGGAGAATACGAAATTCGGCAGTTGCGTTCGAAACAGTCGAGCTCCACCTTCCATCCCGTCGATTCGCTGGCCCAGGTAACTTCGGGCTGGCCCAGCGCGTCGCGGGTGATCTTGGGCGGTCCCCAGGCGGAGGTCAGCAACTCTCGCGCGCGATGGCCGCGCACGATCGCGACGATGCCTGCAACCGTTCCCGTATCCAGTCGGACCATGAGCTTCACATCCCGCACGCCCGAGTCAAGCACTAGCTCCTCGCCAATCCCTTTGTGCTCGGGCTCGTGCAGCCCCGGCACGAGCCGCTTGGCTTCGGCAACGCTGATGCCCGGCTGAATCCACAACAGGCCGCGGGGGGGTTCAATCGTCGGCCCAAAAAACTCTGGGGTTGCAGCAGGCGTTGTACTGCACGCCATAAGGGCCAGAGTCGCAAACCGAATCCTCACGTGCCGCTAGCATAGCGCGCCACAGGTCTCCTGCGGGTGGTATGGTATCCGGCAATGGCGACTGGAGGGTTCGCGCTACGCCCGGGCAGACGCGTGCTTTACCTGACCAAAGATCCCGAGCGAATCCGCGCCCAGCTCGCGGGAACGCTAAAGCTCACGATGCAGGAGTTGCATCCAGACGAACTCCTCGACGACATCAATACGGACGCCATGACCCCGGCCTGGGTGTGTTTCGACTACGATCCGGCAGAAATTGCCGCCAACGCATACGCTGGACTGGTGGTCAATGGCGAACGCCTTGTCCCCCCCAGGGCGCTCACCGGTTTTGAAGTCATTGTCTCCGGTGCGCAAAAGGGGGTGGGGTCAAGTCGCGAACACGCCGCGCAATGCGAAGTGTTTTCGGGTAGCCGATTGGCCATTGCCTCGTCTTTCGCGCCGATCCACGCCCGCAACAACATCAACATCGGCCAGTTGATGGGTAATTACGATGTACTTCGACGGCTCGAGGCAGGTGAGAGCATCCCACTCGCGGAGTTTACTCGTGGCCACGACGCAATTACGGCGCGCATCATCGAGAGCGGCGGGTTGTTGCCGTTTTGCGCTCGGCTCCACAAAGGCGAAATCGCGATTCCTCCGCCCAATACGCCGCCGCGGCCAATGACGATCGCGGAAAAGATCGTCGCCGCAAAACTTCTGCCGGGGCAAGGCGCCTACGTAAAACCGCATGATGCCGTGCTGGTCGCCGTCGATGCCGGCTATTCGCATGAGTTCACCACCGCCCAGGTCGACAAGTTCCTATCCGACGAATACGGCGACTACACCCTGCATAATCCGACCAAGTTTGCGGTGTTTGAAGATCACCTCATCTACGCCACCGGCGTGGCGGCGATGGCCAAGTTCGCGCCAAAAATCGAACGATTACGCGATCTTCAACGTAAGTTTGCCGAGCGAACCGGCGTGCGCAATTTCAGCGCCTCAGGTGGGGTTTCCCCCGGCATCTGCCATCAAATCGCGCGCGAGACGCTCATCGATCCGGGCGATTTCGTGCAGGCGACCGACTCCCACACGTGCATGGGCGGGGCATCGGGGGCACTCGCTTGGGGAGTCGGTGCAACTGAATATGCTGCCTTGATCTATTGGGGCTTCACCCCGCTCGAAGTTCCCGAGTCGATCCGGTTTGAGCTGCACGGAACGTTGCCGTTCGGAGCGACGGCAAAGGATGTGATGCTCCACATCCTTGCTACCTACGCCAAGCGCGAACAAACCCTGAACCGCATCATGGAGTTCGGCGGTGTCGGTCTGTTTGGGTTATCGCCCGATGAACGCGCCACTCTAGCCAATATGGCCACAGAGTGCTCCGCTCGCGGGGCGATCATGGAAGTGGACGAAGCGATGCTGAGGTGGCTTGCCGAGCGTCGACCTGCAACCTCGCTCGAAGCGCTGCGATCGAAAGTCGTCAAACCCGACCCAGGGGCGATGTACACGGGGGGCGTGCATCGCATCGATCTCGATGCGATTCGACCGATGGTCGCGACCCCGGGCGACCCGGATCGGGGCGTTGCCAGCGATCCCAAAAATGGCCAACGCATTGACGAACTCGATCGGATCGCGATCGATATCGCATATGGCGGATCCTGTACGGCTGGAAAGCTGGACGACATCGAGATGTACGCGCGGGTGATGGCGGACGCTGAGGCCGCGGGAAAGCGCGTTGCTGAGGGAGTTCGGTTCTACATCCAGTTTGGCTCCCGCGAAGTCGAAGAGTACGCTCGGGCGCGCGGTTATGCAGCGCTGTTCGCCAGAACTGGAGTGGAACTCATCCAGCCCGGGTGCGGCGCCTGCATAGGCTGCGGGCCGGGCGTCTCTGAGCGCAGCGACCAAGTCACCGTATCGGCGATCAATCGCAACTACAAAGGCCGCTCAGGGCCGGGCAAGCTGTACCTGGCATCTCCGCTAACCGTCGCCGCGTCGGCGGTGACCGGAGCGATCGTCGAGTATCGGGTCGGCATGTTTGGCCCCTCGAAGCTGAGCTAGGGCGATGCGAGCCCCTAGGAAAACGAAAGTGATCGCGCGCTCGCGGCCCAGGACCAAACCGCCGGCCAAACCAGCTCGTCCCAAGAAAGAGAGAAAGCGGAAAAGCGCGACGCGTCCGCTGGATAACAAGTCGTCGAGCGAGGCACAGCAGGCCGGTCCAGACCGCGAGGGGGTGCCGGGGATTGCCAAGGATCACGTTTGGGCGGGCCGATGGGACCCTCCCATGACACCCGCGCAATCAAACGCGTCGCCATCGGCGACAGATCCGAGAGCGGGCCGCGAAAACGCGCCGGGCGCCGATGGCGGGCGGCCCCCAAGGGGACTTCCTTCGGGGCGCCGTTCTCGAACCGCGCGCGCATGGTCGGCGCGCAGCTCTCCTGTCGTCGAAATTCTCGAGGACGGCTATCCGATAGGTGCGCTGCGGCGATTTCTCGACAGCATCAAAGGCTCCGCGACCGCACAGCAGGCGCAGATCGCTTTGGGCGCAGCGCAGCTGTTGCTGCTGCCGATCGCACGCGAGAGCCGGGGAGGCGTCGAAGTCAAAGAACTCGTCGACCTTGTGCTCGAGCGATGGACGGATTGGGGCGACGCGGGCAGCGGTTTTCACGGTCAGGAGTTTCTGCGCAATGCGTTGGCCGCGGTTGGTGTGGATCGGCGCCGCATTGCGGCTCTCGAGGCGCGGGTTGCTCCGGGTGCTTCGAGTGAACTTCTATTCCGGCTTGCAGCTGCCTATGCGGTGGCCCGCGACAAAGTTGCACTCTTGAAGGCCACGGACGCGGCGCTCGACGCCGGAACGCCGCCCTCGGAGTTCCGTCGCGACCCGGATTTCTCACCCTATGTGAACGACCCAGATCTCGCTGCGCTCCTTGCCAGCGCTGACCTCCCAGCGATCGAACTCGACATCGACCCCCACCTCGTGCCCGTTCGCCGCGCGCTCGAGTCGCTGGTCGAGGTAGTCACTGAACTTGGCGCACGGGTCGAGCTTCGCCCGCCGGTGCGGCCTGGAACCATTCTCGACGCGGAGCGCGCTGCCAAACTTTCGCTGCCCAATGACTATCGCGCTCTGCTTACGATCACCAACGGCATGCGGCTATGGGATCGGGAGTTTTTGGGGATCGCCGACTATCGAGACTTCACCATGCTCACTGCACGCGCTCACCAATTTCTCCACGCTGACTACGCCATCCCTGGAGTTTCCCACTGTGTACCTCTTGCAACGTGGGGCCAGCCAAACGACTGGTTACTCTACGATCCTCGAGGTCTGCTCAGAGCCGGGCAACCCGGATACGTCGTTGTGCTCGGAACCGACACCACGGCCCTGAAGGGGCTTGTGGACGCGCTGTGGTGGCTTGAGCAGCTCGCTCGCACTACTGCGCGCATGAGTTGAACGGGCACGCGCCGATCGGGAGCAGGAATGCTAGGCTCCGCGCTAGATGCGGAATCAACGGCTCGGCTGGGTGCTTGTAGGGATCGTGGCTTCATGCAGCAGCGGCACAAAAACGAGTTCTTTGGCGCCTTCGGGTATGGCGGGTCACGCTGCACTTGCCGCGATCGCAGCCACCATTGAGACGACGGCAAGTTCCCCGACTGAGGGCAACACGCCAAGCAAGCGGTCGCCCGTACTCGACATCCTGAGAGATGAAAACCAACGCGAGATGGCGATGTTGGGAAAGTCCGCAACCCCGGCCTACTACTTGGCTTACGAGCTCGTCGAGCAGCGCATCGTGAGCCTCGATGCGGAAGGTGGTGCACTGATCGTCGACAGCGATGATACCGCTCGCAATCTCGATGTCGAAGTTCGCGTCGGCTCGCCGAAACTCGATAACACGCATCAAATTTCCGAGGAGATGAACGGACTTAACATGCCACTGACGCGCCGAGGCTTGGTGCCGTTTGGCAGCGACAGGCATGCGCTAACCAACGCGTTATGGCTGGAAACGGATCGGCGCTACCACGAAGCGGTTTCGGCGCTGGGATACGTAAAACAGGACCAGCAGACGCTCAGCGCCAAGACGAAGAGCGATGGAGACTTTTCTCCCGAAAAGCCCGAAGTGTATGTCGGGGAGCCTGCCACGCTGGAGTTCGACAAGACCGCGTGGGTCGATCGGCTCAAGCGCTGCTCCGCAAAAGCGCTGTCCGGACCTGGCAAACCTCCCAAAGGCGCTGCGAGTGGGCCGAACAAAGACCAGGCCGATGGCAAGGCGACGCGCGGGAGCTGTGGCGTTGTATTTCAGCTCAACACCGCCTACTTCGTTAATAGCGAGGGCTCGCAGATTCAGCAATCGTGGACGAACGCGCAACTATCGGTGTCCGTCGGGGTGAAGACCGATGACGGCATGAGACTTTCCCGACTGGAGCAACGCTACGGCCGCACCGCCGGCGATTTGCCAAACGACGCGGCGATCGATCAGATGATCAAATCGGTAACCACGGACCTGAACGCGTTACACGCGGCGCCCCTGGGCGAGCCATACGTGGGGCCAGCGATCCTGGAAGGTCGGGCTGCAGGCGTGTTCTTCCACGAAGTGTTCGGCCATCGCATCGAGGGTCACCGGCAAAAAGACCTAACCAGCGGGCAAACGTTTGCGAGCTATGTCGGCAGGGACATCGCACCCGATTGGCTGTCGGTATACGACGATCCCCAGCTGCTTACGCTCAACGGCACCCAGCTCAACGGTTTCTACCGATACGACAACGAAGGGGTTCGGGCCCATCGCGTAACGCTGATCGATCGAGGCAAACTTGTGGGATTCCTGATGGGGCGCAACCCGATCGTAGGATTTGAGCGTTCGAACGGACACGGTCGCAAATCGCCAGGTCTCCCTGCCGTCGCCCGCCAAGGAAACCTTGTGGTCGAAACCATCAAGTCGGTAAAACGCGACGAGCTGGAAAAGATGCTTATCGACGAAGTTCGCAAGCAGCGTCGGCCGTATGGCATGATCTTTACCGATATTAGCGGTGGGTTTACGAATACGTCTGCGTTTCAGCCGCAGGCCTTCAAAGTAAACCCGGTGATGGCATATCGTATTTACCCTGATGGAAAAAAGGAACTCATTCGGGGCATCGACGTGAGTGGGACGCCTCTGGTCGCTCTGCAATCGATTCGCGCAGCTAGCCGTGAAGTGGAAACGTTTAACGGTGTATGCGGCGCGGAGAGCGGGTGGGTACCGGTGTCCGCATCTGCTCCGAGCTTGCTCGTGGAGAAACTTGAAGTCGAGAAAGGCTTTGTTCCACCCGATCGACCGCCGATTCTCGAGCCGCCCGGACAATCGGTAGGCATCGGAGGTTCGCGATGAGCCGGGCCCTTACCCTTGCGTTCGCGTTGTGCGTAACGATGCCAATTCCGACGGCGCTCGCCAAAAAGCTGGTCGGGGAGTCCGCTGGGCCGCCGTCGAGAGCGGTAACTGCTGAAATCATCGCCGCAATCTCCGAGGAGATGGACCGAGCGACTCGGGAGCTCGTGATTCCCGATGCGCCTCGGCCGTACTCGATTTCGTACAAGATCACCGAGGTCGATGTAAATGACGTGACGGCCTCGCTGGGTCATACGACATCGAAGCGCAATCGTCACTTTGTGAATCTTGAGGCACGCGTGCGCGCTGGCACACCTGAGTTCGACAACGGAAATTTCGTGGTGCCCGATGCCAGCGAAATCGACGCCGCCGCAGCCATCAATCTTCCACTCGAAGCAACGCCTCGCATCGCAAAGCGTGCGGCCTGGCTGGTCACAGATAGCGCGTACAAAGAGGCGCTCATTCAGCTGCGCGCTAAACTAGAAGCCCGAAGAGCGGGTGGCACCCGAAGCCAAGACATTCCCTCGTGGACGTTGGAAAAGCCGGTGGTTAGCACTGAGCCGGTTCTCGTTGCACCTCTCGAGAGTATTGAGGAGCTCGAGCACCGGGCCCAAGCGCTCTCGGCGGTATTTCGCGATCAGCCCGTTCTGCGAGAATCGCGGGTTGCACTCACCAGTTACCTCGAGCGGCGCTGGTACCTCACTACGGAGGGCACGCGCGTTACCGATACACGCCGCGCCAGCGGGGTAGTCATCGCGGCAAGAGCTCAAGCCGATGACGGCGAACTGGTGCACAACTATTTCGTGCGCTATGGACACACGGCAAGCGATCTGCCCACCGACAAAGAACTAGCAGCCGAATCCAAAAAGCTGGCTACCTCTATCTCTGCATTGGCGAAGGCGCCGGTCGTTCAACACTATTCTGGACCGGTACTCTTTGAGGGTGAAGGAGCCGTAGGACTGCTGCGCTCCACGCTCGCGCCTCACCTCGGCGGAACCCCTGTCCCGGAGGGGCTTAATCCACTCGAGACCAAACAGTTTGGCGGCTTGCTCGAGGGTCGCGTCGGGGAGCGAGTCCTTCCGAGAACCATCTCCTTGGTCGACGACCCCTCAACTCGTTTTAGCGATCAGACTGCGCTGATCGGGGGCTATAAGATCGATGACGAAGGCGTCGCTGCTCAGAAAGTTGAGGTCGTTAAGAACGGCATCCTAACAACGTTGCTGACGAGCCGTACTCCATCGAGCAAGAACCAGAATTCCAATGGCCATGCTCGGCGCACGGCCGACGGGGGAGCCTTTCACGGCAGTGCGACCAACTTGTTTGTCGTAGGCAGCGGCGCCAGTTCGCGCAAAGCGTTGCGACAAAAACTGATCGCGCTTGCCCTGGCTGATGGTAAGAAATTCGGCATCCTGATCCGCCGGTTCGACGACGCAGCGATTACCGCTGCACCGGATTTTACCCGACGAGAACTTAACCAAATGCGAACGACGGCGGATCGCCAACTGCCTCCTCCCGCAACGCTGGCGTACAGGATCTACCCGGATGGTAAAGAGGAACTGGTGCGCGGGCTGCAACTTGCCGAAGTCCCCATCAAAGCCTGGAAGGACGTTCTTGGCGTGAGTACGGAGCGGATGGCGTACAATTTCCTCGCCGCCACCGAAAGTCAGCTGTTTCTCCGCCTGACCGGGGGAACCGATGAAGGGTTTGTGCCCTCGGGTGGAATCGAGAGCAGCATTACGACTCCAGACCTGCTGTTTCGCGATCTGGATTGCGGCCCATCCACCGCCGGACGCAGACCCCTGCCAAGCGTACCTAGACCCTAGCCCCAATGAATACGGGCCCTTCGTGAGACTGCATGCCATCGAGCCGCGGAGCCGCGCAAACGGTCCGGGATCCCGGTTCGTGGTGTGGTTCCAGGGTTGCTCGCTCGGCTGTGCCGGATGCTTCAACCCCCGAACACACGATGATGCGGGGGGATACGATGTGGCGATCGACGCCGTCGTGGAACAGCTTAGCGCCACAACGGGAATCGAAGGCGTAACCCTGTCAGGTGGCGAGCCGCTTCAACAAGCCGAATCTGCGTTCGCCGTCCTAGAGGTAGCGCGTACGCTCGGCTTGTCGACTTTGGCGTTTTCAGGTTACACGCTCGAAGAGATTCGAACCCTTCCAGCCGGACCTAGCGTGCTTTCGCTTCTCGACGTTCTGGTCGATGGTCGCTACATCTCAACGGAACGCCTGGCGAGCGGCCTGCGAGGTTCGTCCAATCAACGAATTCACCGTTTCACGGAGCGATACACTCTTGCTGAGCTCGAGGCGACCCCGATTGCGGAAGTCCGCATCGCTCGCGACGGCGAGCTGGTCCTAACGGGCGTGAACCCTCTCAAGTTGCGTACCGGCCGATAACGTGAACCCGTATCGCGGATGGATTTTGGGTCCGGTGGGAAATCACTTTAGCGCTAAGAGTATCGCTCGTTCCCGAGACAGATCCGCTCCGGGCTGACTTCGCTGGTTCAGTTAGTTCTTGCGCTTGAGATCGGCGATTGCGTTTTTTGCCGTGCTGCGCTCCGGGTCCGCTTTGGGGGCGAGGTCCAGAAATTTCTCGTAACTATCTATCGCTTGCTTTGGCTTGCGCTTGGCCGCGTAGAGCGCCCCCAGCGATAGGTAATTGGAGGGATTTTTGGGCTCGCGACGAATGGCCTGAATAAGGATGACCTCTGCCTCATCATATTGCTTTCGCTCGACGAGGAGCGATCCCAGCTTCGTCAGCGCTTTTAGATAGGGCGGATCCAGCTCGAGCGCTCGTTTGTAGCCGACGATCGCGTCGTCGAAACGCTGCGATACCCGGAAGATTTCACCGTATGCGTACCAAAACAGCGAGTCATTGGGCGCAAGTTGCACTGCCTTGGTCAACGCGACCTCGGCCTCGGCTTGCTTCCTGTGGGCGTTGTACAATAGTCCCAGTTCGAAGTAAGCCCGCGCGTTGCGCGAGTCGAGTGCGATCGCTCGCTCGAGCATCCGCTTCGCCTCATCGAACTCGTTCTGCGCGCGCAACACTTGGCCAAGCAGCACATGAGCGTCGACGTTGTCGCTCGCTAGTCGCAACGCTGCGCGGAGCTCCAAGGTCGCATCGTCGAGTTTCTGCGCCTTGATCAAAGCGCTGCCGAGCGCGGTGCGATACGAGGGGTTCGTAGGATCTAACTGCGACGCCTTGCGAAGTTCGGCGATTCCGTCGTCTTGACGATCTATCAGCATCTGGGCGCGGCCCTTCTTCTCATGTCCGATGGCGTCCGTTGCGCTAAGCTGAATCATCTGCTCTGCGACTTCGAGCGCTTCCAGTCCTCGGTTTGCAGCGAGTAACGCGTCGGCGTAAAGCGCGTAGCCCCGCATATCGCTAACGTTCGTGTCGTAATACCCCTTTGCTGCCTCAACCGCATCCTGCGTACGGCCGACATGAATGAGAAAATCGACCCGTTCTTGGAGGACATCCGTTTCTTTTCCCGCGTCGTATGCCGCCTTATACGATTTGTCGGCGGAGTCGATATCTCCCCGCGCGGCATAGGCGCGAGCCTCCGATAGCAGCAAGCGGACATCGCGGTTGTCTGACTTGCTCTGCCGGACTGTGCTGACCGGCGTCGTTTGATTTCGCGGTTTGGGCTGATTGGCCTGCTTAACCGGTTTGGTTCGTTTCGCGGACGACCCGCATGCAGTCAAGATCACCGAGCCTGCGAGGGCGAGCCGAAGTACCAGTCGAATCACGGTACGAAGATAGCGAAATGGCAGGGCGAGCGCCACATCAACCTATTCGCCCGGCTTGGGTGATTTGAATCGCTCCGGCGTGGTCCTTTTCAGGCGCAGTTTGCTCCTCGACAAGTTCCATGCTTTCGGGCGGTTGGTACCGGGGCCCGCGGAGCGCTAACACGACTGCGCCAACGATTAGCACATTTGCGACGGTAGTCGTCCAACCCAGCGCTTCATTATAAAGAAACCCGCCGATGAGCACGGCGAGCACAGGGTTGACGTATGCATAACTTGTGGCGACGACCGGGCGGGCGTGGCGGAGCAGCCAGGAGTACGCCGTAAACGCAACCACGGACCCGAAAGCGAACAGATACGCGAGGGCCAACCACGACTCGAGGCTGGCGTTCGTGGGCAGTGGCTCGCTGCGAAGGGCCGCGCCTACCGCGAGCACGACAGCGCCGGTCAACATCTGCAGCGCTGGGCCCACAAGGGTCGCATGAGCGCCGCCAACATCCTTTGTACGGCGCGCCCACAATGAACCCAGCGCCCACATGGCGGGCGAAAGACAGACGAGCACGATGTGAACGAGAGGGCCTTCTAGAGAAGGCCCTCCCATGAGTACGAGCACCCCCACAAAACCCAGAGACAACGACCCCCACTCGAGCAGCGTTACGCGCTCTCCAAGCAGGCGGCGCAATACGCCGGCCCACAGTGGCATCGTGGCGCACACCACCGCGGCCCCCCCGGAGCTCACGGACTGTTCGGCAATCGCAACAAAACCATTACCCCCCAAGAATAGCAGCGCACCGACAGGCGCGATCCGCAGCCAATCGCGCATGGCAGGCACCCGAGCTCCCCGGTGCAAAGCCACCATGAAGAGCACGCCGCCGGCCGCAGCAAACCGGATCGCGGCCATCGTCAGCGGAGCCATGTCGCGCACGACGATCCGCATCGCCAAATAGGTAGAACTCCAAATTACATACACCGCGCCGAGCGCGAGTACCTGGCGAGAAGTGATGCCGATCCGCTGCAGGCGTATTAGAGAAACCACAACGGCTTGCTGCCTGCAAAAAGCACAGGATTGCCTTCTGCCGACGGCGTGGTGAGCTCGATCTCGACCATGAGTCCACGCTGAATGCTTTCGTCGTGCGGGTGGACATCTTGGACCTCGCCGTCGATCGTGGCCGCGACTTTTCCAACTCGCGAGCACACCACGAGGCCCCACGAGCAGCCGTACAGTTTTGTTCCGAGCTTCACGTTCCTGAGATTTTGATACGGAACAAACGCGAGCACGATGTTGTGATTGACCGCCCGCAGGTAAGGCGATTGCTCGAGGCTGCGTACCACCGCGTCTTGTTCCTTAATGCGCAACGCCAACGTCTCGAGTCTCGATTTTAGCGGAGCGCGAAGGCCCGCGTGATTGTCCCGATCTAGCCGCGTCTTTTCAACTTCGCGCCTTAACAGCCACTGGTCGGGGGACTTCGGAGCGTCTGCCGCGCCGCCCACTTGAGCGAGAAATTTGTCGCTGGCAACAATGGTGCGATCGATCGAATCGAGTTGAGCTGCGATCTCAATCCGCTCGGTTTCGAGTTGGTTGTACCGTAGTCGAGCGTCGTTGAGCTGCGTTTTCGCTGCGACAACCTTTTGATGGGTTGGCGATAGCACTACGGGGCGAACCCAAGAGCGATCGAAGAAGTAGTAGACATTCACAACCAGAAAGCCGATCAGCCCAACCATGATCGCGCTCAATGCGACCAGACCGGCGACCTTGTACAGCCGGACCATCTGCGGCTGGACGACTTCCCAGAAGCGAGACTGGTGCCTCGGCTCGGAGGATGAAAGGGGCATACCAATCGAGTCCTACTCCAAAAAACGATTCTATGCAGCAGGCAGTTGTGCCTGCCCCGTCTGCCGGGTGACGCGAGCTCGCGAACCGGAATCCATTGCAACGGGAACCAGAACGGCGGGCCGGTCGGAGTGAGCAGGCTCGAATTCTGGCAATGGTAGCGAGGACTTACGCGTTTCCCAACTTCCGGAATCGAGGGTAAACAATGCGAGGGGCGCCAGCAGCGCATAGGCGATCGGCATGAGGATGGAAAGCGGTAGGAACGCCAGTGCTCCTACCCGCTCCGTGGCTGGCAACTTTCGCGTGCGCCACCGGTAAAATATGCCGAACAAGCCGATGATCACGACGTGAATGACCAGGGCCTCGTAGAAACGGTGCGCGGCAAGAGCGCGGATGAGCGCCATCGGATACGCGAACTGCAGCGCAAACAGGGAAAAATAGTGGATCGCAAGAATCGGGTTCAAACGCCATACGTGGGTAAACCCACCTGCGTAGTCGATCGTGTTCGAGCGCCGCCATCGCAGCTGCTGCGAGAAATATCCCGAAAGGGTCGAAGGACACATCGTTCGACACCTCGCCGCCAGGGTCATGGTGGTTAGGTAGCCAGCTTTGATGATTTGTCGGGTGAGAAAGCGATCTTCTCCATACTTGATGGGCACGCCGCAAACCGCCCGGTTCATGAGGACCGGCTCCAACTCGATGAGCACGTCGCGGCGATACGCCGTTAGGCAACCGGATAGGCACATCACTCGCTTGAACCCCCACTCCAGGTTTTTCATGAAGTGGTAGGCGAACCAGTAACGCACCACCTGCATCCGGGTGAGCCAGTTGTCGTGCTTGTTGCGCACGTCGACCCAACCACCTACCGCTGCGATTCGAGGCGAGGTAAACCGCTTCACCAGCTGAGCAATCGCATCTTTTTCGACCACGACATCCGAATCGATTGAAACGATGATCTCGCTGCGCGCCTCGCGCACGGCTCGAATAATGGACCGGCGTTTACCGACGTTCTTAGGGTTGCGAATCACCTGCAGTCGGCCGTTTGACACCCGCGCAACCTGGCGCGCCTGTTCGTAGCTATCATCGGACGATTGGTCGTCGATGCAAATCGCTCTCAATTTGGAGGCGGGGTAATCGGAGTCCAGAATGCTGTGCAGGGTCTCCTGGATCGCCGCTCCCTCGTTGAACATCGGGATCACCGCGGTGATCGTGGGCTCGTAGTCGTCGCGGGTTTCGTCCCACCTGCGGCCCCTCGCTAGGCGGAGTATAAGACCTGCCACATAACGGTTGATGAACACCAAAACCGCAAGGGAATGGATGCACACCCACACCACGTGCGCAGTCATCGGTGCACCTTGAACGCCACGAGCGAAAAGGATAAGCGAGAGTTCACAAGAAAAAAGCTAGGGCTAAGGGCCATCGCAAAGTACGGCCAAGGTCCAGAAGTGGCATGCAAACTAATATGGTTCACTTAACAACTCAAGAAGTTAGCTGCGGCATGTTGTGGGCATGTTTGTGATCGATGCACCCCAGCGCCCCTTCCCTGGGAGGTGCTGCGAGCCCCGGCCGGTCCGCTGCTTTCGATGCGTTCATAACGGCCCACTCCCCGATGCGCGTACCGTGCCATCGCCCCAAAAGTGAGATACACCCCCCTTGGTGAAAGCCCTGTTAATGATCGCGGTGTTGGCTCGCGTTGTGGCGGCTGAACCGGCCTCGAAGCGCCCCAGTTCACCCGGGAGCCATGATCCAAATGGCACACCTCGGGCGCCATCGCCGTGGTTAGATAAATCCGGATCTGGTCCGATCGACCAAAACTTCCCAGACGTAGGACAAGAGTCCCCACGGTCGACCCCGCCAGCTCTTAGTATGGATGTAGGAGAGGTCGGGACGGACCGCCCCCCGCGCAGGAACTATCGCCTGGGGTCGGCGTTGGCACTGGCAGGATTTTACGCCGGGTTCTCGACATGGGCGTATTTTGCCTGGTACCGCGATCATCCGCCGCTATCCGGGTTCAAGGCGGGCGGCGATGGCTGGTTTGGCGTGGAGACCTATGCCGGCGGAGCGGACAAGCTCGGCCACGCCTGGGCGACCATGACATTGGCCCGTATGGGGTCTGCACTTCTGCGCGAAGGAGGGTGGAACCCGACGGGAGCTACACTTGCTTCGGCTGCCCTATCCGAGCTGTTGTTTCTCAACGTAGAGATTCGCGATGGATTCTACTTTGAGTTTTCGTACGGCGACCTCGTGCTCAACACGAGTGGAATGCTCGCAGCCATCGCCCTCGACCTTTGGCCCCGGCTCGACGAATTCGTGGACTTTCGAGTCCAGTACTTTCCAAGTGCGCGATACATCGAAAACATTGACGGTTCGCCGAATGCCGACGGCTCACCATCGTGTCCCAAGGGTCGGTGCTCGCGATGGAATATAGCCGAGGACTATTCCGGACAGACCTTTCTCCTCGCTCTGCACCTCGGCGCGTTTCACGGCCTCCGCGATTGGAAGTACGGCCAATGGTCGCGATTTGTCGACCTCGCGATCGGTTTTGAGACCCGTCACTACAAGCCTCCTCCGGACCCGACCAATCGCCCCAGGGCGTATCAAGATCTGTTTTTCGGGGTATCGCTCAATGCCCAGGGGCTGTTCGACTACCTGCTCGAGAACCGCAGGCATGAGACGCTGCGCAAGGTCACGCACGGCCTGTTCGAGGTCTTTAATCTGCCGTTTACTTCGGTCGGAGTCGGACCGACTCGCGCCTCCAGCCGCCCGCCAACTAGCGGCGGGGCATAGAGAAATAGGACAGCGGACGATGACCGCACGCGGCTGTTAGGCTTTCGGACTTTGAGCCTTCTCGAGCTCGGCGATATCCAAGTCCTCGAGTTCCTTCAAATCCTCTGCGGTCAAAGACGGACCTCCCAAACTGGCGGCACCCTTGGCCTCCTGAGGCGCAGATTTGTGAGAGTCGTCGGAGTTGCCGGCGCTGAGTTGCTTCGCAGACTCGCCTTTGGGTGCGTCGAGCAGTCCCATCTTTGCTTTGAGTTCAGACAGCGCTTCGTCTTCGGTCGGTCCCGACCCTTGCTCTAGCTGGAGGAACTTGGACTCGAGCGTATCGCCAGATAGCTCGCCGGCAAGCTCGGCGCCGGCCTCGGCTTCGGCCTCCATCAACTGGATGCGATCCGCCATTCGTTCGAACGTATCGAAGGCACTGGTATCCCCGAGACCTTGCATGGTGTTGGCGATCTGTTGCTGCGCCTCCGCGCGCTTTTTCCGCGCGATTAGGATGTTCTTTTTCCGCTTCGCTTCCTCGATCTTGTTATTGAGCAGGCGCAGCGCCTCCTTTAACTTCTCGACGGCCTGCTTTTGGGCAACCCACTGGGCCTGATATTGCGCGGCGATCGTATCGTGCTCCTGCTTGCGTCCGAGCGCCTGACGCGCGAGGGTGTCGTCGCCCGCGCGGACTGCCACCATGGCTTTGCGTTCCCACTCCTTCGACTTATCGGCTTCCGATGTGGATTGTTTTTGGAGTTTTTTTTCGTCGGCGATTGCTACCGCAACAGCTTTCTTGGCTTCGACGAGCTGCTGCTGCATCTCCAGCAACACCTGTCCCAGCATCTTTTCGGGGTCCTCGGCTTTCGTGATGAGGTCGTTGAGGTTCGACTTGATCAGCGCGCCTAGTCTGGAAAAGATGCCCATAGCTTTCGTCAAGCCTACGAGATCAATGGGGTACTCGCAACGATGACGGTCAGCACTTCGCTACCTCCGGCAGATCGCACTCCCGGCCTACCGCGCCATGTCGGCATCATCATGGACGGCAACGGTCGCTGGGCCGAACTGCGAGGCCGGCCTCGGCTCGATGGGCACCGAGCTGGGGCCGAAAGTGTCCGCGACATTACTCGCTCGGCGCGCGAGCTGGGCCTAGAAGCGTTGACCCTGTATGCATTTTCGTCCCAAAACTGGGCCCGGCCCGCTGCGGAGGTGGCTGGCCTCATGCAACTATTGCGCGAGTTTCTGGTCGAGGAACGGGCTGAGATTCTCGACAACGGCATTCGACTCGCCGCGCTTGGCGACATCGAGAGGTTGCCTGGAATCGTGCGAGAGCCCCTCGATGAACTCCTGCGCGCATCGGCCGGAAACTCCAAGATGGTCCTCACCCTGGCTCTGTCGTACGGCGGCCGCGAATCGATCGCCAGCGCCGTCCGCGCCGCGGCTCGCGACATCGTTAACGGCGTCTTGCGCGAAGCGGACCTCGACGCAGACGCGCTGGGGCGCTACCTGCCGACGGCATCGCTCCCACCGCTGGACCTTCTCATCCGAACCTCGGGCGAGCAACGCATATCGAACTTCATGTTGTGGGAAGTCGCTTACACCGAGCTCATGTTTGTAGACGTCCTGTGGCCCGAATTTCGCCGCACCCACCTGGCGGAATGCCTTGCGTCCTACGCGGCTCGGGAGCGTCGATTTGGCATGACGTCCGAGCAGCTTGCCGATTCGTCCGACGTGTAGTTAGCTGCCGACCCTTGGCACTCGGAAATCTTACCCAGCGTCTATTGGTCGCCGTTGTGGCGGTTCCCATTCTGCTTCTGGTGCTTTACCAGCACCGGCCTGAGCCGACGTGGGTGCTGATCTTCGCTGCCTCCGTCCTCGCAATGCGCGAATTTTTCGCGATGACGCTTCCGGCTTCCGACCGGGGCCCGGCACTTGTGATGGGCGGCCTTGCCACGGCCTGTTTCTACTGGCTATCGCCCGCTGCATTGTACAGCTGCGTGCCGTCAGGGCTGCATCGAGCTGCGGCAGACGGCCCTGCACTCGTGATCGCTGCGGCTGTGGTTACTCCGGGGATCTACTACCTGTTCCGTTTCCGCGACATGCCGAGCGTCGCCAGTCGATGGGCCGCCACGATTGCCGGCATCGTTTACTGCGGGTTCCTCGCGACCTATCTCGCCAAGCTGAAGTTGTCAAACGGCGACCGCGGCGGCGATGCGGTGCTCATCGTCCTGCTCATCGCCTGGGTAGCCGATACCGGCGGCTACTTCTTCGGCCGATTTTTCGGCCGCGCCAAGCTCTACGAGGCGGTATCGCCCAAAAAAACCTGGGCTGGCGCATGGGGAGGCCTTCTCGGATCGCTTCTAGGAGTGGCGGTCCTAAAGCTTGGATTTGCCACCTGGTTGACCTGGATCGACGTGTTCGCGCTGGCGATTCCAGGCGGGGCGCTTGGACAACTTGGCGATCTCGCCGAGTCCCTCATTAAGCGTTCAGTCGGGGTCAAGGACTCTGGAGCGCTTCTTCCCGGTCACGGCGGCATTCTCGATCGCATCGACGCAGTGTTGTTCATTGCGCCGTACGTTTACGCTTACACCACCATCTGCGCCAGATAGGAGCGGGCATGTGCCGCCCAGGTTGACGCGCCATCGAGCTCGAGATAGCGCTCCAGATGGCGTTTGGCCTGTGCTGTGCCGCCGACTTCCGCCAGGACGAGGCCTAAATTGTAGTGTGCGTCGGCAAAGTCGGGACTGGACGCGCATACCCGGCGCAGCTCGGCAATGGCGAGTTCCCGTTGCCCGAGGTCTTCGAGCACGTTGGCGAGATTGTAACGAGCCTCCGCCTGAGTTGGGTCGTGCGCGAGTGCGCGCTCATAGAGGGTTCGAGCCTCCTCGACGTTTCCCTGGCGGTAGACCAGATTGCCGAGATTGGTGAGGGCCGCAGCCATGTTTGGCTCCAGCTCGATGGCGAGTCGAAACAGATGTTCCGCCGTGTCCAAATCGCCGCGATCTTCCGCAGTGCACGCTTCCACAAAGTAGCGATAGGCGGTGGTGCCCCCGTTTGCTTCGGTTGGCGAGTCTTCGATTTCAACGGGCGCCCCGGAGGAAGTCCCCTTGGGGGGCGCGTCCGGATCGCCAGCCCCAGCTGAGATGGTGTGCGCCACGCCTGCTTCGGCACGCGGATCAATTCGCGGCATCGCCAGGACTTCCGAAACGTGCGCGCCAAAGCTGGGCAGCGCAAAGGCCATCACGACTTGGCCGTTGTGCGGTTGAAACGCTACGTCGTCCGCCAGCGCGACGATGGTGACGCCATCGGAGCATACTCGGAGCTTGGACGTCGGATGGGTGTCTCCAGGTAGAGCCTTTCGCAGGTCGAGAACGGCCTTCCTAGCCCCCTGTAGCGAAACATCTGCTTCGAGCAAGTCCTTGGCGCACTTCACGGCGACTAGATCGACGAAGGTATAGTAAAATCTTCCGCCTTTACGGACAGTTGGGCCGACAAACCCCACCTGCATCCAGTAGCGCAACCTCGCTTCTGGAACCGCCAAGATGCGTGCAACATCGCGAAGACTGTAAAGCTCAATCATAACGCTCCTCGTCGTGCGGGGACCCGGCCCCTCAAATCTGGCCGACTCGCTTCTACATTGAGACTCAGGTGCAACTGGGTGCCTGTGGCACGGCTCTCTACGTCGACACGCGGCGAAACGAGGTCGCACCCGGCCGCCCGGCGCGCCTCGGCGATCGCGATTCGGCGCGCATGTTCGCGGCAGCGCTCGTCAGCAGCATAGAGGGCTGCGACCCGATGTGCTGTCGAAGCGTCCGGGGGATCGCTGATCCTGTCGCCGGTCGATGTGAGATCGATGGTGAGCATCGTCGATCCGGCATAGGTCTCGCCGACCAATTCCCCTTCGTGCAATACGCGCGCGGCGCTGTGGAGCAGTTCCACAGCCACCGGTGCCAATCGGACGGATACTTCTCGCTCGAACAGCGATACCCGGCGCGCCATAGCCATGGGCTTGCGGGGCGGAACTTCCCTCGGAGTCCGGGAATCTACGCGTCGGCGCGATAAGGGCATCGGGCAATGCTAGAGGACTCCGCTGGCGTTCGCCAATTTCCGGCACATCGCAGCCGCCACCACCAGCGAGGCCAGCTCGCCTGCTAACAACCTGGCAAAACGGTTTCGCGATCGGAAGCCCGACTTCGCCGACCTGTGCGTCATCCGCATGAGCGAGTTGCATCCGCGGGACGTGGTCATCACGACCGATCGCGCCGACTTTCGGATCTACCGTCGTAACAAACGCGAGGTCATCCCAACGTTATTTCCGCCGTAGCGCGGACCGCGAGACGGGAGACATCGCGAGGCTGTAAAGCGCGAACGAACGGGTTAGGTAAACAGCGTTTTTACGGGATATTGGCGAATTGCTTTGTCTGAGGTCACTAGGTGCATGGCCTTGTCCATCGCTTGACAAATCAGCATTCGGTCGAATGGATCGGTATGGAACGGAGGAAGTTTAGCGAGATGACCCACCGCCTCCATCGTAAGGGGGATTTCCTCGATCTCGTGATCCGCTCGTTGTTGTGGGATGTATTCATCGGGCGGAGCGGGTAGCGGAAGTTTCCCAATCGCGTATTTCACGCAGATTTCCCAAAACGAAACCGGGCTTAGCCACACGCCAATTGTTGGCGAAATGATCTGGTCGCGCACCGCGGACTTCAGTCGTTTGTCACCTGTGATGAACCACAGAAATACGCTGGTATCGAGAAGCAGATTCATTCGCCCAAAAAGCCTTTCAAGATGTCCGCCGGGAGGGGTGCGTCAAAATCGTCCGGAACCCTGAAGTGTTTAGCCGCAAGACCAAAGGGCCGGGTTTTCGTTCGGGCTTTGTCGGCTACGCGACGGAGTTCCACTACGGGCCGGTTGTGTCGGGCGAGGAGAATCATTTCGCCTTGCTCGGCTTGGCGAACGAAAGCTGACAGGCGTGCTTTCGCTTCCGCCAGGTTGACTATTTTCATGACTACTATTGTAACCACAACGGAGCCCAGGAGCAACCGCCATTCGCCGACGGGGAATATTCAGTATTTTTAGCTGCTTACGTCGCGTTATGAACTCCTTGAGCGCCAGTGTAACCGCTTCTTTCTTGCTTCGTTTTCCACTTACTTCCAGCGCTTCGTTGAGAAACGCCGGGTCAATCGCAAGATTGGCTGCCGTGTGTGGAATTCGACACATCCATTTGTGCGTGGCACATGTGGTTGTGAGAACGACTTTTCAGACGCTAGCGGCGAAAACGTGTTACTCCGGTAGGGTCCATGACCTTGGACGCAAAACGCTACCCCATCCTAGTCGTCGATGACGAGCAGGATAACCTCGACGCCTTTCGATTTAACTTTCGCAAGGCGTTCGACATCGTCACCGCGACCAGCGGTGCCGAGGCGCTCGCGATCGTTGCGCAGACTCGCGTCGCGGTCATCGTAACCGACCAGCGCATGCCCAAGATGACCGGCATTGAACTGCTGCGCGAGGTCCGATCGCAGGCGCCCGACACGGTCGGTATTATCTTGACCGCTTTCACCGATGTCGACGCGCTCATCGAGGCCATCAACTTGGGGCAGGTCTACCGCTACATTACGAAACCGTGGGACGCGAAGGAAGTTCGGGGTGTGCTCCAATACGCGCTTGAGCGCTATCATCTCCAACTCGAAAACAAGAAGCTCGCGGCTCAACTGACGGAATACACGAGTTACTTAAACCAACAGGCTCACGGCGCGTTTGACTTCGGCAACATCATCGGCGACAGCGTGGCCTTGCGCGACGTGCTGTCGAAGGTCGAGCAGGTCGCCCCCACAGCATCGACGGTACTGCTGCGCGGAGAAACAGGTACAGGCAAAGAGTTGGTCGCGCATGCGATTCACATCAACTCGCCGCGGGAGCCGAAGCCGTTTGTGCGCGTCAACTGCGCCGCTTTGGCTCCCGGCGTGCTCGAAAGCGAGTTGTTTGGGCACGAGCGAGGCAGTTTTACCGGTGCCATGGAGCGCCGCCGCGGCCGGTTCGAACTTGCGGATGGCGGCACGCTATTTCTCGACGAAGTGGGCGACTTGCCTATGGAAGTTCAGATCAAGCTCTTGCGCACCCTGCAGGAACGCGAGCTGGAACGCGTTGGCGGCAACGAAACCATTAAAATCGACGTTCGAGTCGTTTCCGCGACCAATCGCAACCTCGAGAAGATGATTGAGGATGGCCAGTTTCGGGAAGATCTCTACTACCGCCTGAACGTATTTCCGATCCATCTTCCTCCGCTGCGCGACCGCCCCAACGATCTGCCCGCATTGGTTAATCACTTCGTCGCGAAATTCGCCCGCCAAATGAGTACCGCAATGGCAGGCGTATCGTCAGAGGCAATGGCCAAGCTGTGCACCTACAACTGGCCCGGAAACGTGCGCGAGCTGGAGAACATCATCGAGCGGGCCATGATCCTCGCTCGAGGAGCGCAGCTCGACACGGCGCACTTAGATTTTGGCCGTCGCGCCCAAGCTTCAAGCCAGTCAGGGAGCGCGCCAGCGGTTGGGGACCTTTCCGTCGCGCGGATACCCGTAGACGATGGCAAGAGTCTTGGCGAGCGACTGCTCGACAGCGAGCGCAAAGAAATTATTGCAGCGATCGAGAAATCTGGCGGCAATATCGCGAGTGCGTCTCGTACGCTGGGCATCAACCGCTCTACGCTTTACTACAGGCTGCGCAAGCACGATCTGGAGCATTTGCTGCCGACGAAAATTTCTGTGGGCAATGACGAACTCCCAACGGGGGATTCAGAGGCGTAGTTCGCAGCGAACATCTATCGTCGTTTTCCGCTTTGCCAGCTCGCCCTCGCGTTACAATCCCGCTGTGAGAATTCTATTCGTTGTCGACCCACTCGAGCACCTGCACTTGGCAGGCGATACGTCGTACGCGCTCATGCTCGAAACTGCCGCTCGCAGCTGGGAGCTATGGACGTGCCAGATCGATCACCTGGGTCTCGACAGAGATGATGCGATCGTAGATGCCGTTCCCACTGTGGTGAAAAATGCGCTGACGACCCACGAGGCATTTTCTGTCGGCACACGTGAGCCGCGTCGGCTAGCAGAGTTTGACATCGTCATGATGCGAAAAGATCCGCCGTTCGACGTCGCGTACCTTCACGCGACCTGGATCTTGGATCACGCGCGGGGAAAGACGCTCTTGGTCAACGACCCCCGAGGTCTGCGCGAGCTTAACGAACACCTGGCGGTGTTGCGGTTTCCCGAGCTGACTCCACCTACGATCGTGACTCGGTCCCCGGAGCGGCTGCGCTCGTTTCAGCGCGAACAGGGTGGGACCATTGTGGTTAAGCCGGTGGACGGCTATGGCGGCCTCGGGATTTTTGTCGTACGCGATGGGGATCCGAACGCGTCATCCATTCTCGAAACTTCGACGGGAGCTGGGACGCGATGGACCGTGGCCCAGCGGTTTTTGCCCGAGGTGGTGCACGGCGACAAGCGGATCGTGCTGGTCGATGGCGAACCCGTTGGAGCCGTATTGCGGGTCCCCGCCGCGGCAGAAGCGCGTGGCAATCTTCACGTCGGTGGCCGAGCCGTGAAATCCCACATCGACGAGCGCGACCGCGAAATCATCCGCCAGGTCGCGCCAGTCCTTGCGGCACACGGCCAGATTCTCGTCGGGCTCGATGTGATCGGCGGGATGCTGACCGAAATCAACATCACATCGCCTACGGGGATTCGCCACATCTCACAGCTCGAACAGCGCAACGCCTCAGCGCCGATCCTCGACCGCCTGGCGGAGATGGCGGGCCGGCGGCGACCGCCAACACTGCTTCACGATCGCGCTCGGTAGCCTGCGCGAAGTCAGTGCAGTGCTCGAGATTGCGGCCGCTCACGGCTGGCTGAGCGAACTGCCGTGCGCTGCACAGCGGCATCGCCTCGGCGGAATGATCTACGCTCTGGCCCGTCGCTAGCCGGTCCCGGTCCCGACTCCGGTTCCGGTCCCGACTCCGGTTCCGGTCCCGACTCTGGTTCCGGTTCCGGTTTCGGACTCTGGTCCGGTTTTGGATTCTAACTCATTGATTCAATTCGTCGCGATCACACCCCATGCCCGCCAACCACGTTGCACGTCTACCTTGTTTGTGGGTACCGCTGCTGGACGCTAGGAGCTATGCTTCGTCCTTAGATGAACCAAGTCGCGCACCACTGGCTAACCTTCGATGATTATCTATCGATCGAAGACGAGAGCGATGTCAGGCACGAGTTCGTGCAAGGGCAGGTACTAGCCATGGCAGGGGGAACTCCTGCACACGCCCGGATTATTGCGAACATTTCGTCGCTGTTAAAGGTGGTTCTCGAAGGAAAGCCCTGCGCGGTTTTTAGCTCGGACTTGCGACTGCGTGTTGCAGACGATAGGGCCGCGTACCCAGACGTCACGGTCATCTGCGGACGCGTTGAGCTGGATCCAGAAGATCGCAAAGGGCACACTGTGCTGAACCCACGCCTGCTGGTGGAAGTCCTTAGCCCAAAGACGGAAGATTATGACCGAGGCGATAAGTTGGGAAAATACAAGCAGATCCCGTCACTCCAGGAGGTGGCACTCGTAGCCCATGACCGAAACGAAATCGAGGTTGTGCGGCGCGAGAGCGATGGGAGTTGGTCCAGACACGTGTTCCGTGCGGGAGAATTCGTGAAGTTTGCATCGCTGACGTGCGAAATCGCAGTAGCCGATGTGTACCGTGACCCACTCTCTCAGCGATAGAAGCGAGCGATTGCACTCGAAAACCATTGCTGGGTGTGTTTTTACGACGCCGCCGTCGTCATGCCGCGTGGGTGACGACGCCCTACGGCGTTGTCGCCATGCACGCATTTCCGGTCTCGATCGGCGTGAATATGGCATCGATCGTCGCAGGTGGCGCTCCGTTGTAGAAGGGTAAATCATCGACCTGTTGGCGCAGGTCTCCCGGACACAGTTTGCCGTCACCGTTAAGATCCACGTACACGCTGAAGTAGAAGCTTGCGCGTTCTTGAGGAACGTTTCCAAGGCCTTGATCGATCAGTCGGTGTGGTTCCTCTGGAATTTCGAGCAAAATTGGCCATTGGTTCGCCGGCTCATCGTAGGAACGAATCAAGGAGGCTGAGAGGTCGGCGACCTGGTTGTCGTACCCCCATAGCCAGACGATGACTCGGGCTGTCGACGGAAAGTCGACCCGGTTTGTTCGAAGCTCCGTCTTCTCCCCGGATGAGCAAGCGGTGAGAACGCAACAAATCGCGACAGCGGAAATTCTCATCATCATGTCGATGTAGTCGAAATCTATATCCAAAGTACGCGACGACAACACATTTAGTAGTTATTCCAATGGAGCCAAGGCGCGGCTATTTTGCCACAACCGACCCGGGCCGAGCCGCTTCGAAGCTGCGTCCGGCCAACAGCACCTCACGCAGGAACGAAACCAACGCACCCACAAAGGCAGCCAGCGCAAGAATAAACAGGACAGCAAGGACGACCGATACGTTGGCGGTGGCCAGGGCGCCGACAAACGCGGTCACAATCAGCAACGCGACAAAGATGGCAGCCATTGTGCCGAACATGATCGCTTGATGGACAAACTTTCTGCGCACGCGCAACAACCACACTTCCGCTTCGAGTGCTAACCGCATTGGTTCAGCAAGCTGCGGCTCATCGAGTCGGTCCATGAGCACCCGCATGCGGTCGACAATGCGGGCTAGCCGATGCGACAGGACCGACAAAATGGTGCCGATCGAGGTCAGCAGAAACACGGGCGCAATCGCCAGCTGAATGACATGCGGGACGTCGATCAAGGGATTCGACGAAGATGGAAATTCGGTATGGGACGACAAGGACACGTGCGGCCAATTATTGGGGGGGTGAATCGGTGGGCAGGATATTTGGGCGGGGGCGGTTCTCTACAGTTAGCTCGGGCTCCTGCACCACCGCTGCGAGGCGCTTAAGTGCCTCGTCGACGCGAGGCGACGGAGCAATCACAAACGATTCCGTCACCGCGATTACGCGCTTGGACGCCACTGCCGGAACATCAACCACCGTCCACGCTGCAACGCTATCTCGCGCAGCTTGCGAAAGGTCCACGATGGTGTCGGGTTGGGCTCGCATCACCTCTTCGATGGAGATCTTCGGGTAGCGTGCGCCCGCTGCAGCTAACACGTTACTTGCGCCTACGACGGCGAGAAGTTCATCCACCCAGCTGCCTGGGCCGACGGCGACGATGTTGCCAAGTCCGCCAGCCTCGCGGTCGATGACCGCGAGGACCTTTGCGCCGCGCCCCGCTTTAGCCGCCGCGTATTCGTCGAGAGCGGCATCGATCCTGGCGATCGCCGCCGCGGCTTCCGCAGACCTGCCGATTCGAGCGCCGACGGAACTCAGTGCGCTTTTCACATCTGCAAGGCCGTGCATGGCACATTCGACGGTTGCGACGCCGCGATCGCGTAGCACGGCGGCTTGTGCCGCGTGCACATCATCGATAACAACCAAGGTCGGACGAAGTCGGAGGACCGCTTCGAGATTCGGCGCGATGTAGCTACCGACTTTGGGCAAAGGCCCTACTTCGGGTGGAAACGCTGAGTACTTGTCGACGCCGACCAGCCAGGCGGTCGCTCCGAGTGCCGCTACGGTCTCGGTCGCCGACGGGCTCAGTGTGACGATCCGCGGAGTCCGCGGTTCGCTCAGCCGCTCCGGTGCTTTTCGGCAGCCGACCAGCGCGACTACCCACAGCGCGCTGCAAAACACACCCGCAAGCGCGCCGCCCCGTTTTTTTGTGGGCAGGGATCGGATCGCATCCTGGGGGATCACCAAGGTCTCCGCAGCGTGTCCACAGCCTTATCCACAGCGGGTCTCAAATTATTATAACCACGAGGTAACTTCACCCAACCCAACCGCAATTTCACCCTCAACTCACAGCCTATCCACGTGGATAACTTGTGTTTGCGCACACTAGATGTAGGAGGTAACTTGTCCTGAGACCACAAATATAGGGCCGGATTTGTTGCCCAACGCCCGTGCCGCGTTTTACAAAGAGCGCTCCAAACCGCTGCCAAACAACCAAGATTCCGTGTGGTTTCGGACAGATAAACGAAACCGATAAACGAAACCGGAGAACAGGAGGGGTCAATGCTCGAGAAGTCCGCAGTTTCTGGCCAGGGCGATCAAACCGAGGGCGCTGCCGACCTCCCCAATCAGCCGGGAAGGGGCCATGCTCGCACGCGAGCGGCCCGCGGCACCGGCGTTCGGCGTCCGGGCCTGACCGTAGAGCGCTACTTCACGCGTCAGGGGGTGGATCCCTTCAACACCGTGGAATGGGAGAGCCGCGATGCCGTAATTTCTGGAGCCGACGGCAAGGTGTTCTTCGAACAGCGCAGGGTGGAGTTTCCAAAGACGTGGTCGCAGACCGCAACCAATGTGGTCGTGCAGAAGTATTTTCGCGGCTCGCTCGGAACACCGACTCGGGAGCGCTCAGTTCGTCAAATGGTGGGTCGGGTGGCCGATACGATATTTGGCTGGGGCAAGGCCGATGGCTACTTCAAGACGGACCAAGACGCGTGGGCGTTTCGCGACGAGCTGGTGCATTTGCTGCTGCATCAGAAGATGGCGTTTAACTCACCGGTTTGGTTCAACGTTGGCGTGGAGGACGACCCGCAGTGTTCGGCGTGTTTCATCAATGCGGTCGACGATTCGATGGGGTCGATCCTAGGTCTGGCAAAGACCGAGGGCATGCTGTTCAAGTATGGCTCCGGTACCGGATCGAATCTCAGTTCGTTGCGGAGTTCGCGCGAATTACTAAACGGTGGAGGTACGGCGTCGGGACCGGTGTCGTTCATGCGAGGTTTCGATGCGTTCGCGGGGGCGATTAAGAGCGGTGGTAAGACCCGGCGTGCGGCCAAGATGGTGATCCTCAACATCGATCACCCGGATGTTGTCGATTTCATCGATTGCAAAGCACTCGAAGAGCGCAAGGCGTGGGCCCTCATCGACGCGGGCTACGACGGCGGGTTCAATGTACCAGGCGGCGCATACGATTCCGTTAGCTATCAGAATGCAAACCATTCGGTACGCGTAACCAATGACTTCATGCAGGCGGTTCTCGACGACGCGACGTGGAGTACCAAGTCGATTACCAACCGGTCGGCGGTCGATAGCTACTCTGCCCGCACGCTGATGCGCAAGATGGCAGATGCCGCCTGGGTGTGCGGCGATCCGGGATTGCAATACGACACCACGATCAACGACTGGCATCCGTGTATCAATACAGCGCGGATCAATGCGTCAAATCCGTGCTCGGAGTACATGTTTCTCGATAATTCGGCGTGCAACTTGGCGTCGCTGAACTTGATGGAGTTTCGCGCTCCTGATGGCGAGTTCGACGTCGAAGCGTTCCGCCGCGCGTGTCGGACCACGATTACGGCGATGGAGATTATCGTCGACAATTCGCGCTACCCGACCCCGGAAATCGCCGAAAACAGCCATGCATTTCGGCCTCTCGGGCTGGGCTACGCCAACCTCGGAGCGCTGCTCATGGCCCGCTCACTTCCTTATGATAGCGAGCCCGGGCGCGCGTATGCTGCCGCGGTCACAGCGCTGATGTGCGGCGAAGCGTATCGTACGAGTGCGCGAATCTCGGCGGACGCAACGGGCCCATTTGCTGGCTACGCGGAGAACGCCGCGCCGTTCATGAGCGTGATGCGCAAGCATCGCGCGGCACTTGAAAGCATCGATGGCGCGCTGGTTCCGTATGAGCTGATGCAGGCGGCGCGAGAGTCATGGGATGACGCCATCTCTGTCGGCGCGGAGCAGGGCTTTCGCAATGGCCAGACGACCGTGCTCGCACC
Source organism: uncultured Kofleriaceae bacterium (assembly GCA_964419605.1). Taxonomy (GTDB): domain Bacteria; phylum Myxococcota_A; class Polyangia; order Haliangiales; family Haliangiaceae; genus JABFXX01. The sequence goes on from CAYQQM010000048.1 coordinate 29,361, forward strand.
CACCGGTACGATCGCGTTTCTGATGGACTGCGACACCACGGGCATCGAGCCGGATATCGCAATTGTAAAATACAAACGCCTTGTGGGCGGCGGCCTTCTCAAGATCGTCAATCAAACGATTCCCGAGGCGCTCGCTAAACTCGGATATCCGAAGAAGGAAGTGGAAGAGATTATCGCACATATTAGTGAGCGCGATACTATTGAAGGAGCTCCGCATCTCAAAGCGGACCATCTGCCGGTGTTCGACTGCGCGTTCCGGTCATCGAATGGCACGCGATCGATCCACTACATGGGACACATCCGGATGATGGCGGCCGTACAACCGTTCTTGTCCGGCGCGATTTCCAAAACGGTAAACCTGCCCACCGAATGCACGGTGGAAGACATCGAGGACGCGTACATCCAAGCATGGAAGCTTGGACTCAAGGCCATTGCGGTGTACCGCGACGGCTGCAAGCGGACCCAACCGCTATCGACCAACATGGCGCAGGCGACCTCGGATGGCAGCAAAGCCGCGCCGCGGGTGGACCCGCTGGAGCTTCTAGCGGCCGATGAGCGTAAACTAGTCGAGGCGCTTCGCGCGCGCAAAGCCCGCCCGGCTGGCCCACCGATGGCCAATCGTTACAAGTTGCCGGACGAGCGCGCATCGTTCACGCACAAGTTCTCTATTGGCGGCCACGAGGGATACATCACGGTGGGCCTATATCAAGACGGCTGCCCGGGCGAGATCTTTGTGCGAATGGCCAAAGAGGGTTCGGTCATCGCCGGCCTGATGGATTCGTTTGCGACGTCGATTTCGCTCGCGTTGCAGCACGGTGTACCGCTCACCGTACTGATCGAGAAGTTCAAGGGCACGCGATTTGAGCCGTCGGGTTTTACCGGAAACCAGGAGATCCCGATCGCAACCTCCATTATGGACTACCTGTTCCGATGGCTTGCGATTCGATTCCCCTCGGAAGGCCCCTCGTTCCTAGAGCGCCATCCGGCCGCTCAAGCCGCCCAGCTCGACCTGCCCAAAGTACCGCTGCTGTCGGCTGACGTGATGTCTCGAGATATTGCTGCGATTGCCGTGGAAGTCAAAGATCGCGCCTGGGTGCAAGAAACCGACGCGCCGCCGTGCCACGAGTGCGGCACGTTGATGGTGCGCAACGGCGCCTGCCACAAGTGCCCGAACTGCGGCTCGACCAGCGGCTGTTCGTAGCGCCAGGGCAATACGACAAACAGCGTCGACCTGATGTCGAACTGGGACGCTCACTTCGCCGACTAAATGGCCGCCTCGTTCACGGCCCGGCGAAGCCATCCCACACGTAGGGATGTACGGTCTGGTTTAGATGACTTTCACAAGCTTCTGCGTTCCAAAAGCAGTTATTCCGTGCGCATTCCATTCCGACGGCGTGTAAACGACCAAGTCGATGGCGCCGATGGCGTCGATAATATCAAGAAATGCCGTAAAGCGTTCGGTAAAGGGCAACTCCGTGGGCGTCACGACCACCAGATCGACATCGCTCATCGAATCGGCTTCCGTCCGGGCGTAACTGCCGAACAGATAGGCCGCGTGCACCCGGCCCGCAAGCCGCTGCCGCAGAAGGTTATGCAATTGTTTTGGCGAAAACTTCGGTCGACCAAAGTGAATCGAGAGCGTCATCGCTTCTTACTCGTCCTCTGGGCCGGCGATTTCGTCCGCACCAGCGACCGAGCTTTTTTGAGAAACAAGTTCGCGTCGCGCACTGCGCCTTTGGCTTGGTCGACGTGAAAACTTGCAAAAGGCACGCCGCCCGGCAGCGCGTTTGGATAGCGGCCGGTTACATAGTATTGGTCGAGGTAGCTCGCCGCCTTCAGCAACGCACCGTTGATACGCAAGACTCGACAAAGTTCTCTAGTGCTGTGGGTGAAGATCAGCGTCTGCTTGCGCTGCAGCAAAATCGCTTTCAACGCTTTCTCGGCAACCTGCTGGCAAATAAAGCAACATTGCGCGTAGAAGCGTTCACGGAGTGCCGACTGCGCAAAAAGGAAGTCATTCTGGGCCTGCGCCAGCCAGTTCCGAGCGAGTTGGTCGGCGCGCGTCATTGCCGATCTGGACACTATTCTACTTCGATGCGGACGGCCACCGCCCTCGACCGCTGAAGTCTGGTAAGGGCGCTCACTCCGATGGCGCTGGACAGCCGGGGTGCCGCGAGCGAGCGTTGACAACTACTTCTCGATCCTAACGGACACGTTACTTGGCGCCGTTGGCAGAGCGAGGTGGAAGTCCCTCCTGTTGGAGCCTTCTTTCGGCGTCTACACAACGACGACTTGTTCTGATTCAGGTACCGTCGCCGAATGAGGATTCGGTTGGCATTATTGTTGGTGGTAATCGGCTGCGGAACGCCTGCGGGAGTTCCGGCGACTGCACGCGCTCCGGCGCCCCCGCCACCCGGGTTACTTGCAACGGTTTCACTCGGCAATGACGCGGCGCTTCGCCCGCTGCGCGCGTTTCTTGAAGAGGTGAAGCCGGGCCCGCAGCAAGCGCTGTCGGGTCCCGCGGTGACGCCGCACCTTGCGAAAGCGGTGGGTGCGCGTTCGCTCGACGGGCTCGATTCGAACAGCCCGCGGTATGTGCTGTGGTTCGACGATGGTGCCGCCAAAGGTTTTGCGGTCGTGGCCAAGTTCAGCAATGCAGCAGCACTGGCTGCCAATCTCGGCGACGCGACCTCGGTCCCCAAGGGCGACTGGGCAGTGGTAGGCAAGCCAGCCGTCCTGGCCAAAATCGGCCGTTACGCGCTCGACGAATTCGCCCGTGGATCGACGAATTCTCAGCCCTCGATTTCCGTTTATGTTCCGCACGTCCTGACCCGCTATCGCAACGAAATCGAAGCAGCTCGCAAACAAATCTCGGAGAATTTCAAGGCGGTGCCGAATGGCGCGCAAATGGGGCCGCTGCTGGACGGCTATGTAACCGGCCTACTTTCGATGCTGCAGGATAGTGAACAGGCAGTGGTTACGTTCGAAACCGACGGGAAGTTGGGTGGACTCGACCTCGTGCTGGTACCGCGCGCGAACACGAGGTTGGCCACGTTTGTGAGCCTCCAGAAACCGGCGGAGTTTGGCTTGTTGCAGAAACTGACGGCATCGCCGTGGATGGTGTTCGGCGGCGGCCATTTCGAAGCCGGTCCGTATCGTCAGGGCCTGATCGAGATGACCGCAGCGATGTACTCGCAGGCAGACGGCCACGCGATGATGGCGCTGGTCAACGCGATGCTGGCGGCATCGACCGGCGATTTTGCCTTTGGCGGACAGCTGTCCATCGGGAAGGGCATGGAGATTCTACAGTTGTTTCCGGTCACAAGTGCCGATGCGATCACCTCTGCGGTCGACAAGTTCACCGCGTGGCTCGGCAATGGCAAAACGCTTTTGCAGATGAACATGAAGACTACGCTCGTGCCCGCAAAGCCCTCGCCCATTGGAGGCGCGCAGATCCGCGGCTACGACATGACCTATGATGCGTCGGCGATCCCTGAACAGCAACGGGCCGCGATGAAGATCATCCTGCCCAACGGATTGGGCGTGCGGCTGGCGATGGTCGACAAACTCGCGGTGGTCGCAATGTCGAACAATCCGACCGTCGGGATCACCAGCGGCATCGCGGCGGCAAGCGGCAAAGCGCCTGGCTTCGCTGCCACCGGACAGGCCGCTGGACTTCTTGGCAGCGCGCGAGGCCACAAGGACTCGCTCGCATTCGTGATCGACGTCGGCGTGGTCACCGGAAGGTCCGCGCTTCCGTTCATGATGTCGCTCGGTTTTTCCGGATCGCAGGCTCACTTCCGCGTAACGGTGCCGAGTTCGGTGCTGAAGCTGGTGGTGCAATAGCCTGTCTGGCTAGTGTCTACGCGACCACGCTGACTGGGTCGCCCACGCTCAGCTCACCGTGCGATTCGGGTATCAGGTTGATGGCAAAGTGGACGGCGTTGTCGCGTTTCCTATAAGTAGCCAGGGTCCGTAGCGGTTCCTTGCCGGCAGCGGCCGTTTCGGGGTCGATCGTCGTTACGACGCAGCGCTCGCATGGTTTGGCGGCGCGCAGAAAATTGCCGCCAACCGAGAGGCGGGACCACGTGTCCTCCTCAAAGGGTTCAGCGCCGGAGACGACGATGTTCGGGCGGAACCGCGCCATCGACAACGAAAGTCCGGCGCGGTGCTCGAGATCGTGGAGCGACGCTGTAGACGCTAACAGCACCGGGAAACCGTCGGCAAACGACACAATGTCTCCGGGCCGAGCGTACGTCTCGCTAACGGCACGCTCGACGTCGTCGGGCATATAGACCAGTCGCGCGGATTCGCCTGCTGCCTCCGAGATCATCGATCGTGCCGGCGTGAATTCGATCGCCTCGATAGTGCTTCGCCACACCGTAACCGCCAAGCGCGGTCCAGTTTGCAGTGCTCCAGGGACCTCTATCTGATCATTCTGATAGGTAAGGACGATCCCTCGCTCTGAAAGCTCGGTGCCTACCATGCACAAACGCGCCTGATCTCGTTGCGTGATGAACGTTCCATCGTCGCGCACGATCATCCAGCGCCTGTCGCCGCGGAAACCGCGTCGTTCCACCGCCACGCGCGAAACCGCGATGCCGCGGCACGACTTCACGGGATAGATATACAGCGACTCGACGCGAATCATCGGCGGTAGCGCATCAAGCGAATCGCGACAGTCAGGCGCGGGCCTGGCCGGATTTTCCGGGTTTGGTCGGCTTTTGGGACCGTGTACTGGTTTTTCCGGGCTTGGCGCTATGGCCGTTGTGGCCGTTGGCAACGACGCCGTTCCCCTTGGGGGACTTCGCACGATCTTTGAGTTCGGCGACACGTGGGGTCGTTTCCCAAGTAAATTCAGGCTGTTCTCGTCCAAAATGGCCGTAGGCGGCGGTCTTTTTGAAGATGGGCCGCCGCAGATTGAGCTCCTCGATCAACATGCCTGGGCGCGCGTCGAACGTGGCGAGCACGGCTTTGGTCAGCTGGTCGTCCGGGACCGAACCGGTCCCGAACGTATCGACGAGCATCGACACCGGCTCGGCAACGCCAATGGCGTATGCAAATTGAACTTCGCATCGGCGGGCGAGCCCCGCTGCAACGACGTGCTTGGCGATATAGCGCCCGTAATACGCTGCGGAGCGATCGACCTTGCTTGGGTCCTTACCTGAGAACGCGCCGCCGCCGTGGCGCGCCATGCCGCCGTAGGTATCGACGATGATCTTGCGCCCAGTAAGTCCGCAGTCG
>CAYQQM010000049.1:0-34440 GCA_964419605.1 uncultured Kofleriaceae bacterium
GTCCTCGGGTCACATCCGTCGAGGATGCTCCCCTCCGGTCCTCGCCGTCGCCTCGTCAGCCGGGCGGCTCGACCGCGATCGTCGATCAACTTATTCATGGACGGGTCCTAAGCTGGGTCAGCACACTGTGGGCTCGGTCAAGCTTGACGTCTCCGCTTGCCGTCAGCTTCGCTGCAACGTGTTCGACCAGGTCGCCGGTCGCTCCAGCTGCCCGGGCGACCCCGCGCGCGTGTAACGCCATGTGCCCGCGTTGGATCCCTTCGGTCGCGAGTGCTCGCAGCGCAGCGAGGTTGGTGGCGATGCCGGCCGCCCCGGCAATTGCAGCTAGACGGTCGGCATGGGTGACCTGCGCCAGTTCGAGCGCCAGTCGCGCAGCGGGATGGTTGTGGAGGCGTCCGCCGACCGTCCCCACGGCCAGCGGCATGACCAGCTCGCCGACAAGGCGATCTTCGATTTCTCGCCATACTGCGAGGGGGCGATAACTTCCGGATCGGGCGGCGTAGGCATGGGCTCCCGCTTCTACGGCGCGCCAATCCTGGCCCGTCGCAACCAGCACCGCGTCGACGCCGTTCATGATGCCTTTGTTGTGCGTTGCGGCCCGATACGGATCGAGCTCGGCAAACCGCGATGCTGCGGCGATGGCCTTGCGCACATCGGCGCCGTGCAATGGTTCGCCATCTCCGCCTCGGCGAGACACGGTCAACTGTGCATCATCGATCGTGCACGTAACGCGGACGGTTCGCGCATCCGTCAGATTTGACAAGATGCGAAGTCCCGTCGTGCCGCCGCAGAGTCCGGCGATCCGGTCCGCGAGCGCTTCGCAAAGCGTATTGACCACGTTGGCGCCCATGGCGTCTCGGCAGTCGACCTGGAGGTGGACCACGACCACAGCTCCGTCGTCTCCGGACCGCGCGATAACGCGGGGCTCGAGGGCGATCGGTCCGCCGCCGCGATCCACAAGCCGCGGTACCAAGCGCCGAGCATAGGCCAACATCTCGGGGGTTGATTCGCGGAGGCGTGTAAGACCAGCTTCGAGGTCGGCCACGTGCGTGATCTGAATCTGACCGGTCATCACCGGCGCGGAGATGGTCGTAGTGAAACCATGTGGCCGCGCCATGCGCGCGGCATTGGATGCCGCGGCGACTACCGAGGGTTCCTCGATGACCATGGGAACCACGACCTCGGTACCGTCGACGATAAAATTGACGGCCACCGCAAATGGCAGGCCGTATACCCCGACGACGTTCTCGATCATACTATCGGCCGCCTCGAGGGTCAGCCCGCCGGGTCCATCGGAGTCGATCGCCGTGAAGTTCGCATCCTCGCGGCGCAGCGCCTTTCGGCGTTCGCCAACGCCGAGGCGGTAAAAACCTGAGATGCGGGACGACATGGCGGACCTTTCTACTGCGCGTCGGCCTGCAAGTCTACGCCAATCACATCGACCCTGGCACGGAGTGGCTGGCAGCCGACTTCGACGAGCAGCCGCTCTGCAACAGACGGGTCTTCGGACCCAGGTATCACGGCAACAGCGACGTCGCCTCCACCTGCGCCGGTCGTTTTTGCGATACCTCCGAGCTTCGCCATGGCACGTTGCGCCATGGCGACGCTGGGGGGAATGAGTTCAACGCCAGCGGCGCGAGCCAGCTGCTCGGTCGCGTGCGTTGCTTGGCGGAGCGCCGCAAGCACGCTATTCGCCGCACGTTCCGGGCTGGTTACCGCGGCCCCCTCGCACGCGACTTCAGAGGCGCGCGCGATCGCAGCCAGGGCCGCGTCGACGCTGGAGCTGCGAGTTTCCCGCGCCTCCATGATGCGCGAGATCAATTCGGCAGTATCGGCCGACTCCCCGGTGAAAAATGGGATCAGCTGCAATCGCGAGGGCCAATTCAGCCGCGTAACTTTACCTTCCGGGGTGTCTTTGAGCGAAAACGCGATGACGCCGCCGTGAACCGCCGCCGCGACGTCTGCACCCGAGCCGCCTCGCTGCGCGGAAGGAGAGCCGCTGGTTCCGCTGGAAATTGGGCCCGCGACGATTCGCGCCGCGGAATCTCGTGACGTACTTCCGATCGGGATCTCCTCGGTGGATGCGCGTGCGCGCGGTCGGACGATCATGTGAGATCCGGAATCGCGCGCACGACGCCGAGAGGTTTGGGCCGCTTTGTGGGCCGCCAACGCGATCGACAGGACGGTATCGCGATCGATCATCGGAACCGCGTTTCGCTGCGCCGCCAGGGCGAGCGCAGTTGCTGCAACTGTTACCGCGGCGCTCGACCCGAGACCAATCTTGGCGGAGCCCACGAAAAATTCGCTGCTGTCCACGACGATTTCGAACGCAGCCCGGGTTGCCGGGTGGTCACCTCCGAAGCGGCGCGCTAGCTCGTCGGCTACGGCGATGAGAAACGGCGAGCTGCCTGTGGCTCCGGATCGTCGACGTGCGACCACCCGGCGGTTCACGGCGACGACCAATGCGGGGGCCCCCTCGAGTACGGCGTACTCCCCCGTGAGCAGCAGCTTGCCAGGCGCCGTGGCGATCATTGTACTACTTTCGCACCGTATCCCGGTTTCGCAATCATGGTTCCAGTAACTCCTTCGATGGCAGCAAGCTCACGCTCTACGTGTACCGCATCGCCGATCGTTGTGAGCACTTTAACGTGAGGCCCGGCGTCCATGGTAGCCCACGCGGCGCGTCCGTTCGCCCGAAGTCGTCGGACCCCGGCCAGAACGGCTACTGTGGCAGGTTGCCAGTAGTGAATCGCAGGCCTCGCGGCAAACGCGGTTGCGTGCATGGCGAGCGCATTGGCTTCGGCAACTTCGCCGAGCGCCGTAAGGTCGCCGGACGCCAAAGCGGCTTCGGCGGCCGCCAAGTCGGCCGCGACAAGATCGAGCCAGCCCGGGTACAAGGGGGAGGTCTTTGCGACGTGATTCATCGCATCGCGCGACGCATGGGCTTTCGCAGCCCCGCCCCCGACGACCGCGATGACCATTCGCGCAGACTCGGCGAGGCAGGAATTGATGGGACTTGCAAACGCCTCTGCGTCACAGACCCCAGCGTACATGCGTACGAAGCCCCCGAAAATCGATCGCGCTGCCGAGCCCGATCCTCGGCGGGCGAGTCGAGACAGAGTGCGTAGGTCGAGCTCCAAACCTGCCGCCGTCGTCGCAGCTACCGCAAGGGCGGCGAACCCGGATGCAGACGACGCAAGTCCAGACGCCGTGGGAAATTCGTTGCGCGTGGTCACGGCTGCGCGGGTTGCAAAGTTCGCCTGGGCTCGAACAATGTCTAAGAACTGAGTAATTTTAGTAACATCTGACTCAACGCCGTTTAAGGAGAACCGATCGGTGCCGAGGGTCGGATCGAAGGCGACGGTGGTTTCGGTGATCAAGCCGTCGAGGGTTAGCGACAGGCTGCCGGTTGCCGGAAGGTTGTCGCTTCCCGAGCGTTTGCCCCAGTATTTCACCAAGGCGATATTGGCGCAGGCCCGGGCGGTGGCGACTTTCATACTCGACCTTGGCCAGCGATATCACCGACTTGCGCGACGAATCCGGAAACCCCTTGGCTGCGCCACGCACCCAGGATGGCCGGTTCTTTGTCCCGCGGTGCGAGGGCGATCACCGCGCCGCCTCCACCGGCTCCAGTGAGCTTGGCTCCGTAGGCTCCGGCTCTGCGCGCAGTTTCGCACAAGCGGTCGAGCGTCGGCGTCGAAACGCCCAGTTCTGCGAGCAGGGCGTGGGCCCGGTCCATCGCGACGCCGAGCGCGGCGGTATCACCTCCGAGAAGCGATCGGGTGCCATTGTCGGTGAGACTGCCTAGTTCGATCAGCCGTTTGTCTTCCCGCGCACCCGACGTGGCTTGGGCAACGCGCTGGATCATCGCAGCGGTCGATCGCTGTTCTCCGCTTGGCCCGACGATGATTCGCATTGCGGGGACGCGAACGGGACAGAGCCCATCTACTTTGCGGAACACGCCCACACCGCCGGCAGCGGACATCGCGGTATCGACACCGCTCGGCCGTCCGTGAAGGATTTGCTCACTCGCGTTCGCCGCGGCAACGACCTCATCCAAGGACGGAGGCGATTCGGGCCGATTGGGAGAGGCGCCCTGGCGCTCGCGAACTTCGATGAGTGCGCGGGCGACCGCTACTGCAAATGCGGCCGAGCCGCCGATTCCAGCACCGAGCGGGATCTGCGCGTCTCCCACGAGTGTGACCGATGGACGCCCGAGGTGAAGATGATCCGCGATCGCGGCAAGTCCGCGCGCTAGCGGATGATCATCTTGCCACGACAGCTTTGCGTTCCATGTTGAAATGTCGAGGCGAAGCGTGCCGCCCGCCGGGGTAGGCACGGCGGCGACTCGAACGCCGCGATCGATCGCCGCCGCGAGCGCCGGATAGCCGTAAACCACCGAGTGCTCGCCGAGCAGGATGACTTTGCCGAGGCCGATGAAACTCATAGCAATTGCAGGTCGTGTAAGAACGCGCGCAGCGGTGGACTGATATGGCGCGGCGCGCGCGCGAGTTCGCGCGGCGTTCGGCATCCCGTGAGAACGCAAACCGAGCGAATCGCTGCGATCACTCGCTCGATTGCAATCCGCACCGCTTCCACTCCGCCGGCGCGGTGGGCGCGCAACATGGGTGCCGCCATTCCTCCCGCAGTGGCCCCCAGTGCCAGGGCGCGCGCCACGTCGTACCCGGACCTGAGCCCTCCGGACGCGATGGTTGTTATCCCAGCGCGCACGCAGGCAACTACCGACACCGCGGTTGGAACCCCCCAGTTCCAAAGCTCATTGCCGAGAGCAGCAGAGTCGCTTTCGGCAGGAGCGCGCACGGCTTCGACCGCGACCCAGCTCGTTCCACCTGCCCCGGAGACATCGACGGTGGAGATGCCAGCGTTCATGAGTTGTCTGGCGGCTTGTGGCGAAATTCCGCAGCCAGTTTCTTTCACGATCACGGGAACGGACGATAGCTGAACAAACGACCGAATCGCGGCGACCAGGCCGCGGAAATTGCGATCGCCATCGTCTTGGATCAGCTCTTGACCGGCGTTGAGGTGAATCGCCATGGCATCCGCTCCGATTTGGGCTGTGAGGCCCGCGACTGCTTGCGCGCCGAGCTCGCGCAGCTGAACCGCGCCGATGTTGCCGATGAGAACGACATCAGGGGCGACATCGCGAACGTGATAGGTCGACGCCAGTTCCGGATGCTCGGCCATCGCGCGCTGCGAACCGAGCCCGAACGCGATGCCTGCGGCTTGAGCTGCGCGTGCAAGGTCTCGGTTGACAGCAGCGGCTTCTGCGGTGCCTCCGGTCATGCCGGTGATCATCAGGGGGGCGGCGAGCTGTTTGCCGACCAGCTCAGTCGCTAGGACCACATCGTCGACCGCGAGTTCGGGAAGCGCTTGGTGCACCAGCACGACATCGTCGAGCAACGTCGATCGTTCGGATTCTGCGCGACCCGACGCGGCTACGTCGAGATGGTCGGCTTTGCGGCGCGAGATCGCCGGAGGGGAAGTCACGGCCACGGTTTTCCCACACCGCCGCGTTTGGGCCAAGGCCGCGGAGGACTACTCCTGTAGACACACGAGCTTGACGTGGCCCGCGTCGCACGGATTTACATCCACGAACCAGAAGAATTGCGGCATTCGCGTATCGCCGGCTCTGCCGCCGTAGCCCGTGCGTGCGTTGGATGAACTCGTCCAGTCGTTGCACGTGAAGTCTTGGCTGCCCGCAGCTGTCGCGAGGTTAGAGGAACCGGTCCAGATCGCGTAGTTGCCGTACGAAACGTTGTTTGCTGCATTCGTGTTCGGCGACGCGAGCAGAGCGGCCAAGCTAGCATCTGTAAGATCGCTCGCCCGGTCCGAGAGTAGGGTGTTGTCGGGGCGAGCCCACGGACGCGTCCCAGCACTCGTGTCGAACCGGCTGATCGCAGAATCTGCCTTTGTCGCCAGCAGCGCTTTGAACGAACCGGGAAGCAAGGCTGCGGCAGCTTCGCTCGCGCACAGCGCGTCGGCACTCGCGAGTCCACCCCCTGGTACCCACGTCGCTTGCGTTGTAAACGCGCGGCGAACGGGCTGGTTTGCTGGACTGGTAACGGCTTTGCGGTCGATGCCAAAGCAATAGATACGCGCGCTCTGCTGGCACCCAATCGAGTAGAACGCTGTGAACATACCGCTGTTGGCCGACGCGGTTCCGGCGCTGACACTCTGTGCTGGGGGGTCGTCTTGCCAATCGCTGCACGTGCTACCGAACTTGCTACCGTTTGGATGCGTTGCAGTCATGACGAAGTCGCCGCCGATGTCATTGCCGTGTTCATCGACCTTGATCGGATAAAAGAAGCGTTCGCTGGCAATGTCAGATGGTTTGTCAGCTACCGGCAGCCGATCGCCTACCCGGATCCATCCGCTTGCGCCCGAAATTCTCGATACCGCATTCACTGTCGACGTGGACAGATAGGCAACGTAGGTACCGGGAAGACCGGAGTTGCTTGCCAGCGTATTGCAGTGTTGGTCCGCCACAGCAAGTCCGCCCATCTTGGGATAGATCGTCGTCGACGATGCGAACACATAGTTGGGAGCAATGGGTTCAAACGTAGCGGAGACGAATCTGGCCTGGGTCATGGTGATTGAGCACGACGGCGAAGCGCCAGAACATGCACCGCCCCACCCTGTGAACTGACTTCCGGCAGCGTCTGCGGCGGTGAGCATTACAACGGTGTTGTGGTCGTACAGCTGGCTGCAGTTCGGGTTACAATTGATGCCGACAGGTGAGGAGCTCACCGTGCCGCTACCGCTGCCGGAGAGACTCACGGCGAGCAAGTAGCGATTGAGGGTAAACGTGGCGGTCACCGCCCGAGCCGCGGTCATGGCAACAACGCACGTTCCCGTTCCCGTACATCCCCCGCCGCTCCAGCCGGAAAACGTTGCGCCAGGCGAGGTCGTCGCGGTCAGCGTGACGCTCGTATTGAAGTTGTACGTTTCGCTGCAATCTGCGCCGCACGAGATTCCCGCGGGCGATGACGTGACGAGGCCGAGTGCGGCTCCGTTGCCCGCTCGGTTGACAGTCAGCGGGAACGTCGCAATTGCGAAGGTTGCAGTCACGTTGGTTGCCGCCGTTACGGCGAACGTGCATTGCCCTGTACCGGCGCACCCAGCTCCCGTCCACCCTTGGAACGTGTACCCAGCGTTCGGGGTCGCAGTGAGCGTAACGTCGGTTGCGTAGTTGAAGCTTTCTGTACAATCCGCGGGGCAGGTGATGCCTGCCGGCGAGGAAGTAACCGTGCCGGCGCCCACGGGCCCTGTGACGCTGACCGTCGTCACATGAGTCGTCAACACGAACGTTGCGGTCACCGACGTGGCAGCGGTCATCGTTAGCGCGCACACGCCGGTGCCGCTGCACCCACCGCCAGACCAGCCAGCGAACGACGACCCTACGCCTGCCACTGCGGTTAGTTGCACGGTCGCGCCGTTGTTGTAGGGTTCACTGCAGTCCGCACCGCAGGTGATGCCGGCTGGAGTCGACGTCACACTGCCGGTACCGTTCCCGGCGCGCACGACGGTGAGCGTATGCTGGATAAGGCTGAACGTGGCAGTCACGTTAGTTGCCGCGGTAACCGTCACGACGCACGTACCTGTTCCTGAGCACCCACCGCCGGACCAACCGGCGAACGTCGAGCCAGGAGTCGGCGCGGCGGAGAGCGTTACGACGGTTCCGTAATTATACGCTTCGGAGCAATCTGCGTTGCAGTCGATGCCCGGAGGCGAGGTAGAGGTGACGGTTCCCGCACCGTTGCCCGCCTTGGCTACGCTCACCAGATGCGTTGTGAGCGTGAAGTTGGCCGTGATCGTCAACGGCGTTCCGATCGTTACCACGCACGTTCCTGTGCCCGAGCACCCACCGCCAGACCATCCGGCGAAAACGGAGCCAGCGGCGGGAGTTGCCGTTAAGGTCACGACTGTACCGTTGGTAAAATTTTCGGCGCAGTCGGCACCGCAGTTGATGCCTGCCGGAAGCGAAGCGATCGAACCGGCTCCGTTGCCTGCCTTGGCGACCGTGAGGGCGTTGCTGCCGAGAATGAAGTTCGGGGTAACGGTGGTTGCGGCCGTGATGTTGAACGCGCAGGTTCCCGTGCCTGCACAGCCCGCTCCGGACCAGCCGGTGAAGATCGAGCCGGGGTTCGCCGTGGCGGTGAGCACGATTGGCGTGCCGTGAGTGTACGGCTCGGCGCAGTCTGCGCCGCAATTGATGCCGGCGGGGTTCGAGGTAACCGTTCCGCCGCCGTTGCCCACGTTGTTGCCGATCGTTAGCGTATGAGATGTGACCGTAAACGTCGCGGTAACAGTTGCGGCGGCGCTAATTGTTACGACGCACGGGTTGGTGTTGCCGCTGCATGTTCCCGCCCCGCCGGACCAGCCGCCGAATGTCGATCCGGGGTCTGCGGTCGCTGTGAGCGTAATGTTTTGACCGAAGCCGTAAAGTTCGGTGCAATCGGCGCCGCAGCCGATTCCGGCAGGGGCGGAGGTCACCGAACCCGAGCCAGTTCCGGTCTTTGTGACGGTCAGTGGATAATTGTTGAGCGCGAAGGTCGCGGTCACCGCCGCAGCAGCCACGACGTCGATCACGCAGGTCCCACTTCCCACACACCCGCCACCGGACCACCCCGAGAAGGTTGATCCCGGCGCCGGCGTTGCGTTGAGCGTGACCATGGTGCCGTAGGGATAGGTTTCACTGCAGTCGCCGGGGCAGCTGATCGCAGGGCCGGTCACTGTGCCACTTCCGTTGCCCGCCAACGCCACTTGGACGCTGTGGGTCGTTAGATCGAACGTCGCCGTGACAGATGCGGCTCCGGTCAGCGTGACGACGCATGTACCGGTGCCGCTGCAGCCGCCGCCAGACCACCCGGAAAATGTTGCGCCGTTGTCCGCGGCCGCAGTGAGGCTGATCATCGTGTTGTGTGGGTAGCTGCCGCTGCAATCGATGCCGCATGCGATGCCGGCGACGTCGGAGGTCACCGTGCCGGTACCCGTTCCGGCCTTGACGACAGCCAGCGTGTAGTTGTTGAGGGAGAACGTCGCGGTCACGCTCGCGGCCTGCGTCATCGTTACCGTGCATTCCGCCGTGCCCGAGCATCCCGATCCTGACCAACCGGCGAAGGTCGACCCAGTTGACGGGGAGGCGCTCAGAGTGACCGTTGTGTTGTAGTCGAATGCCTCGGCGCAATCAGCGCCGCAGCTGATGCCGGCTGGTGTGCTCGTCACTGTGCCCGCACCCGATCCGGACTTGCCCACCATGAGGTCGTGCGTGGTGAGGCCAAACGTGGCGGTGACGCTCGTCGCTGCGGACATCGACACGGAGCACGTGCCGGTTCCGGTGCAACCTCCTCCGGACCACCCCGTGAACGTAGACCCGGTTTGGGGGGCGGCGGTCAAGGTAATCGCGGTCCCGGCATTAAAGGCAAATTCGCAATCTGTACCGCAATTGATTCCGGCGGGAGCGGAGGTCACATCGCCGCGACCGTTGCCTGCCGTGATGACGGTGAGCGCATGTTTCACTGGGGAGAACGATGCCATCACTTGCTTGGCCGCGTTGAGCGTAACCACACATGCCCCGATACCGGTGCAGCCTTCCCCTGACCAGCCATCAAACACCGAACCCGATGAGGCGATCGCTGTAAGCTCCACCATTGTGCCCGGCGGATATTGTTCGCTGCAATCCGTTCCGCACGTAATACCGGCCGGGTCAGAGAGAACTCGCCCGGTGCCCGCTCCGGTCTTCATCACGATCAGGGAGTTCGCCAGAGCAAACGTTGCGGCGAGGTTGATGCTCGAGCTCACTGTCACGGTGCATGCGCCGGTGCCACTACACGCACCCGTCCAGCCGAGAAATTGAGAACCGGATGCGGGGGTTGCCGTCAACGCGACCACCGTGCCGGAGGCAAATGACTCGGCGCAGTCGACGCCACAGTCGATTCCCCCAGGCTCCGACGTTACGGTCCCAACGCCGTTGCCTTGCGATGTAACTGTCACCGCAAAGCGTTGCGCGTTGTCGCTCGTGCACACGCCCTGATTGCACTGAAACCCGGGGGGGCACGAATCGTTCGGTCCGCACGAAATCACCCCACTGTCGAGCTGCGGCGAAAAGCACGCGGACAGGGCGATCAACGACAACCACCAAAAGCGCATGATCACGGCCATATGGTTCTCACTCAGACGGTTTGGTCCAAGCTCCAACTTGCACGGTAACACAACGCGCCGCGCGGCATCGGCCTCTGCGGCAATGAGGTGCGTGGAAGCGAATGTGAGTTGCGTGCAATCTCGTGGCACTTCCACCTACACATCCTCCAAATCGAAGTGGAACATCCCGCTTTGCTGCGATGGTTTGTTACTGTGGTAGAGCGACATGCCGCGCTGTGCTGAATGCAATAAAGAGTGGCCCGTAGGGACTACTGCGTGTCCGGACGATGGCACCGCGCTGCACGTCAGCGGCCCTCGCACGGCATCAACGGCTGCGCACGTCGGAGCAAACGCGGCCGCGATGCAGGCGACTGCATCGGCCATCGAACCCGATGCAGCCGTGCAGTCGACGGATCTTCAGGCTGGATTCATCGTTGGTGAATACAAGATCGAAAAGAAGATCGGCGAGGGCGGGATGGGTGCAGTGTATTCGGCGATTCATCCGATGATCGGAAAACACGCGGCGATCAAAGTCATCAGCTCCGCACTAGGCACCGATCAATCCGCAGTGGGCCGGTTTGTTCAGGAAGCGCGGTCGGTGAATCAGATCGGTCATCCCAACATTGTCGATGTGTTCTCGTTTGGCGAATTGCCCGACGGTCGCAACTACTTCGTGATGGAGTACCTCCAGGGCAAAAGTCTAGCGCAGCGAATCGATGCCGGGGCCATGCCGCTCGGAGAAGCGATTGAAATCCTCGATCAGGTGTGCGACGCGCTTGAGGCGGCGCATGAAAAGCAGATCGTTCATCGCGATCTGAAGCCGGATAACGTGTATCTCGCTGCGGTGCGGGGGAACCGCACACTCGTCAAGCTGCTCGACTTCGGGATCGCAAAACTGAGCGTGGCCGATGGGCCTGGCGGGCAGGGAGGGATTGCAAAAACCCGCACCGGGATGATCATGGGAACCCCTGGCTATATTTCGCCGGAGCAGGCGCGCGGCAAGAACGTCGATCATCGCACGGACATTTATGCGCTCGGGGCCATGGCGTTTGAGATTGTTACCGGGCGGTTGCCGTTTGTCGCAGACAACGCGATGGACATCGTCTTAGCTCATATGGTTCAGCCACCGCCGCGCGCCAGTACGCTGTGGCCAGAGATTCCATCTGCGCTCGACGACGTGCTCTATAAAATGCTCGATAAGGACCCAACCAACCGGCCCACGCTCAGCGAAGTGCGCGCTGTGTTCGCACAGTTGGTCACGAGCGGCCTTGTAACGTTGACTTCAGGGCGCGGCGTTGCCTTTGGATCGCAGATCGGTCGCCTCGTCACCCCAACGCACGGCGCTTCGGCGCCAGGACTCGCACAAGGAACTCAACCCGCTGCGCCGCCGCCCAGCGCCCAGCAGACGTGGCTACCCGGAGTCGCGAACGCGGGTGATGCTCGGACTGAAAAGCGCGGCAATCGGTGGTTACTCGGTGTTGCGGTCGGTGGTGCATTGCTCGCGGGGGCAGCGATTTTGCTCGCGCTACGGGGCGGTGGCGATCAACCCGGCGCAAGGTCGACTGAGGTCGCAGCGAGTTCCGGTGGGCCTGCGCCGGGAAGCGGTGCGCCCGGTGATACGCTCGGCGTCGGGTCGAACGTTGCCCGCGCAGCGGAGCCGACTGCGCCAGTTGTGGCCGCTGCCCCGCCTGCGGCCGCGGAAGTAGCCGGGTCCGCGGAGGCGCCTCGGAATAGCGATCGACCTCAGCAGTCCCCGAGCGGGACTGCTGCGAACTCCGGCGGAGCCGGGACTAGCGATGAGCATCGGGAAGTGGACCCGTCCAAGCCGGCTGGCACTTTGCACGTGGAAGTCTCGATCGACAAGGCGCGGATCACCGTGGATGGCAAGCCGGTTGCACTCGTTGGACGCAAAGCGGTGGTCCCCGTGGAGTCCGAGGGCAAGCATACGATCGAGGTTACCGCACCCGGTCACCAACCATTTCATCGCGAAGTCGAGGTTCGCGGCGGAGCTGCAGTGCCCGTGATCGCCAAGCTGGAGCGAAAGGGCGGTGGCACTTCCGCCTCGATTCGACGTCCGCCGGCAAGCGCGGGGACGGCGAGCAATCCACCGCCGGCAGTTACAAAACCCGGGCACAAGGACGATACGATCGATCCGTTTTAGTAGGGAGGGCCGTCGCTGATGACTCGCAATCTGATCTTCACCGCAATGCTTACTGCGTTTACGAGTGCGGCAATCGCGCAACCGGCGACGGGCCCAAGGCCCGCGCCGCATCGCGCACCTGCGTCAGCGCCGAGCCACTCGCCCGCTCCATCGCCGGAGGATGCCAAGAAGGCGGAGGCGAAGGCGCTATACGACAAAGGAAACACGCACTACAACCTCGGCGAGTACGACGCAGCTGTGGCCGCGTTTAAGCAGGCGTACGCGATTTCATCGGCACCCGGCTTGCTGTTCAACATCGCACAGTCATTTCGGCTGGCTAAGAACTACGAGCAAGCGAGTCATTTCTATCAGACGTACTTGCGGCTCAAACCCGATGCCCTCAACCGCGCAGATGTCGAGGCGCGTATTGCGGAGATGCTCGCGATGATCGAAGAGCAGAAGAAGCTCGGAGATAAAGCGCCGATCGGCACGGTGCCACCAGAAGGCGGCCACTCCAGTGGGGCCGCCCCAGGGGAAAACTCGACTATCGAGAAGCCTGCGGTTGACCAACGCGCGAGTGGGACCGACCGGGACGCGATGGCGTCGGGCAGGAAGCTAAAGCTCATAGGACTCGCCACGATGGGCGCCGGAGGCGCGATGCTCGCCACGGGATTTGTTTTTGGTGCGATGGCTAAGAGTGCTGAAAGCGAGGTCGAGAAGCTCAATGCAGGCGGAGTGTGGGATCAGGACACGTACGACAAGGGTCAGCGCAACAACTCCATAGCGATCGTTTCCTGGGTCGTTGGTGGAGCGGCGGTTGCGACCGGCGGAGCGTTGTACTTCCTAGGCCACAACAAGATGAAGGATGCCTCGGTCGCGGTGATTCCTCACGCCACGGGTGCCTACGCTTCGATGGGCTGGAAGTTCTAGCGGCACATCAAATGCGTGCGCCGGGGGGATTTTAGGTGTAGCTACGGGCGTAGCCCATGCGACACGTGTACGCCGACTTCATCGACCGCGTTACCAAGCCGGCGCGGTATTTGGGCGGCGAATATCAGTCCGTTGTAAAAAAAGATGCAATGGCTCGTATTTGCTTGGGATTTCCGGATGTGTACGACATTGGAATGTCGCATCTGGGCACCAAGATCATCTACTCGCTGCTCAACGCCGATCCGAATATTGCGTGCGAGCGCACGTTTGCACCGTGGCTCGACATGGAAGCGGAACTTCGGGCGCGCGGGCTGCCTCTGGTCTCGCTGGAGAGTCAGCGGCGCTTGAGTGAGTTCGACGTGCTTGGCATCTCGTTGCAGTACGAGCTGACGTACACCAACGTGCTGACGTTGCTCGATCTGGGCGGTATCGCGCTCCGGTCCGTAGACCGTGCACCGGACGACACGCTCGTCCTGGTGGGCGGACCGACGGCATCGCATCCCGAGCCGATGGCGCCTTTTATCGACGCGGCATTTCTCGGCGAGGCCGAACAACAGCTACCCGCTTTGGTGCTGGCGTGGGCCGAATTGCGAACCGAGCTGCGACGCGGTGTGCGGACGCGACTCGATGCGCTCGCCGAATTGGCCTCCCGATTTTCGCTTTATGTGCCGGCGTTGTACGAAACCGAGGTCGACGCTGCCACGGCGATGGTGGTGGTCGGAAAGCCGCGCGACCCGCGAGTCCCGGCACGCGTTCAGCGCGCGATGGTTCCAGACCTCGATCGGTATCCCTTTCCGTCAGACACACCGGTTCCATATGCAGAAGCTGTATTCGAGCGAGCCTCGGTTGAAATTGCTCGGGGCTGCACCGAGGGATGCCGCTTCTGCCAAGCTGGAATGATCTATCGGCCAGTTCGCGAGCGGTCGCCGGACTCGATCGCACAGTCGCTGATCCGAGGTGTGGAGCGAGCGGGCTACGACGAGACCGGGCTGACGTGTTTGTCCACTGCCGATTTTTCGAGCATCACGCCGCTGGTCAAACAGCTTGCGGGCGAGCTGCGCAAGCGCGGCGTCTCGATGTCGGTCGCGTCGCTGCGCGCCTACGGACTCAACGAAGATTTGCTCGATGAGCTGGCGCTAACGCGAATCAGCGGACTGACGTTTGCGCCTGAGGCGGGCACGCAGCGCATGCGCGACGTCGTTAACAAGAACGTGACCGAGGCCCACATCGAAGAGAGTTCGCGTCGAGTGTTTTCGCGTGGCTGGCATCGCTTGAAGCTGTATTTCATGATCGGCCTGCCGACCGAGGTAGATGACGACGTCAGCGGCATCGTCGAAACCGGCTGGCGAATGTTGTCGATCGGCCGAGGGTTGGTTGGCAATCGCGCCGAGGTCACCGTGAGTGTGAGCTCCCACGTGCCCAAGCCGCACACGCCTCTGCAGTGGTGTGCGCAAGATTCTCTCGCCGAGCTCGACCGCAAGCAGGCAATTTTGCGCGAGCGAACTCGCCAGCTACCTCACGGCCGCGGCCTTCGTCTGAAACATCACCATACCGGTATCTCGTTTGTCGAGGGAGTTTTGGCACGAGGAGACCGCAGGCTCGCCGAGGTCATCGAATCTGCGTGGCGCGCGGGTGCGCGCTTCGACGGTTGGGATGAGGTGTTCGACCTCGATCGCTGGCGCAACGCATTCGCTGCCCACCGCGTCGATGTCGACGCCTACACAAGCACTCGGCCGGTTACCGCGCGCTTGCCATGGGATCATCTCGATGTCGGCCTTGAAGACGGCTTCTTGCTCGACGAGTACCGCAAGGCGGTCAAGGGCAGAGCATCGCCGCCGTGCGGCAAGGTCGCCGGCATGCTCATCCATCACACCAACCTCGCCGACGCCGCGAGCGACCAGCGCCGATTGGTTTGTTACGACTGCGGCGTAGCGTGCGATTTGTCGAAGATGCGCAGCGACCGCTTGGTCGCTCTGCGGAGCCTCAACGCGTATGCGCCCACTGGGGTCGTAGCCGACGGAGCTGCCGCCGCGCCGTCCCGCGAGACCCAGCGCGCCGAGCGAGTTCGCCGCAATGGCGAGAAGGGCGCGGATGCACCGTACACGACGTATCGCCTGCGCTTTGCGAAGGTGGGCCGCGCGGCGTTTCTCGGTCATCTCGATCTCGTTCGGCTCATCGCCCGAACCCTGCGCCGGGCCGACTTGCCACTGGCGATGACGCGCGGATTTTCGCCTAAGCCCCGGCTCGTCTTTGGCCCGGCGCTGGGACTCGGAATTCCCAGCTTAGGCGAGCTAATGGACATTGATCTTGAGCATGCACCGCGCGGCGTTCCTTCCTGGGAGCGGCGCGACGGCGGCGAGCTTTGCGAACTGTCGTCCGACGAGGTGCGCGATCGTCTCGCCGCCGTGTGCCCGCCAGGGCTTGAAATCTTACACAGCCGAATCGTGCGCTTAGCGGGTCATCCGCTGGCGGCAAAGCCCGACCCCGGGCTCGGTCAGCTCATTCGGGCGGTCGATATTGTCGTGCGACCGGCAGCCGACGGCATCGTTCACGACGCCGCTCGACTGGAGCGAATTGCGACCGCATTCTTGGCAAAGCCGACGTGCGCCGTGGCTCGCGGCGAGCGCCGGATCGATGTGCGGGCTTTTGTCTCGGAGGTCTCGGTCCTGTCCGACGACGCGTCTGACAAGCTATGCGCAGCGCTCGACTGGCCGATGGCTCCCGCGCTGTTCCGCGTTCGGGTGAGTAACAGCGCGGAAGGCTCGGCCAAGCCGAGCGAAGTCGCTCGAGGACTCGGAGTGTGGGGCGCCGACGATCTGAACTCCGACCACGCACTCGTCGCGCGGCTGGGGGTAGTCGAGAGCGATGAGCCGAGCTCCGGCCTCGCTGGCAGTCGAACCAAACCCGAGCCCATCGACTTTGGTACCGATCCAGAGCTGACCCCTAAGATTGGGATCAGCCCGACTACGTAACCGCGAGCTCACTCGCCATCAAATCGAGGATTCAGGGTCCGTAACAAATCGCGATGCAGCGTGAGCCCGACTCGACCCTACAGGCAGTGCGGAGTAGGGGTTCATGGGGAACGCGCTGCGCTCTCCGCGCTCTATGCCTGGTCAGTTCGATGGCATTCCCCACCAGCCAGCGTTGCGGTCCGCTTTGGCGACGTTCTCACTGCCATCACCACTGTACTCGACGATGTCGAAGTAGTTGACATAGAGCCAGCCGTACATGTGATAAAGCCGCGGGTTGCCGCGGACCAGATCAGCAAGTGCCATCGCCTTTAACTGACGGCCACGCCATCGATAGAGCATCGCGGTTTCGATAAAGTCGTGCTCCGAGTTCCCGAGCGCGTAAAAATCGACGTGCCCCTGTGGCCGTCCGTCTGAGGTAATGCAGACGCGGCTGCCGATCCAACGTCGGATAGCCGCGGAATCGCGCGGATCGAACGCACCGAACTCCTCATCGGCGAGCCGGCACGTATCGCCGCCGCAGTCTGCGTCCGTCGCGCACAACTTTGGCATCGGGTTGTCGAAGGTTGTGCCGTATCCGGGGCGATTCGCAAGTGATCGGCGCGCGTGGTCCATGTGCATCCATTCGTGGAACATAGTATCCAAAGGTTGAAACGACGCGTTGAGGGTCATCTCGGGTGGGCATAGGGCCGGACGGGTCTGCCCCACCGCTGCCGGATCCAAGAGAATACGTACCTGCGACGCACCGCACTCTGGGTTCCTGGCGTTCGCAGCCCAGGCTCCGCTGCCAGGAAGAGATAAGAACGCCACCATATGCTCAAACAGATTGCGAACGGTCCGGACATCCAACTCCGGCACGTCGTCGGTGGGGCGCAGGGAGATACCGAAGCTACTGAACACGTCGAGCGAAACGAACCGAGCGAAGTTGATTGCATAGATCTGCCGATCGCCGATACCGCGCGTCGCGACGTAGAACTCCGACGGCGATCCCCATACGCCCCACACCTTCGAGGAACCAACCGCCGCCAGCGCCGGCGGTGTGGCGCCGATCCCCCACCCGCCTACGACTCTGCCTCCAAGCCACATATCGCCAGCGCCGTAGCGATACGAGCGCACGTTGGGATTGCGGACCCAGTAGCGCAGGCTGTTCCCAAAATCTCGGGCAAGCACGAACATCACGCCTTGGAACATCGCCACCGTCGGTACCTCCGAAAGCCGTACGTCATTCACACCCCAAGCAGGCTCGAACCCATGCCAGACAAGCGATTCATTCTGAACCTGTTGGATCGCAACGTACGGCCGGGCGTCCCCCCCGAGCGCACTCACCACAAATAGGTCCCCCCATGCGGTTAGGCCCACCCTCGCACCATAACTTCTCCCCGGGATGACTTGGACGCCACTCCAGGCAATGCTCAAGCCCGTCGGCCGGCCTTTCACGAAATTGATCGAACCATCCCACCGCAAAAACGCAATGCCTACAGCGCCCGACTCGTCCCGGGCTAGCGACGGGGGGGTGGTCGCGTCGATATGAATGGTCGGCGGCGCCCACCATCCGTTGACGATTTTCCGCCAGGTCGACCGAATGTGCGCACCCTCGAGCCACGACACCACCACTTTGTCACCAGCTGCGATGATCGCCGGCGCACCCGTGGTCGTTGCGATCAGCGTCCAGTTCCACACGCGCGGCGCATCCTTAGAGGGCGATGAACCCGTCGCAACGTAGAGCCCCCCATCCGCACCGCGCACCGCCACAAACACGGTATTGCTGCCCTTGTCGACAGCCACCGCCGGTGCTGCATCGGCGATCTGTGGCGATCCGAGCACCCTGCGATCAGCGGCGACGTCGGTCGCGGCGTGCAAAGTGCCGTCAAACCCCCGATGAAACGACGATAGCGCTGCGTCGATTTCTGCCAGGGCGAATGCGGACCCCGAGGTATAAACACCGGTAGGGACCCAGCTAGTGGCCGCGGCGATCGGGGCTGGTCCATCGATCTCCACGCTCTCGATCGCACGGACCTCGGCCAGAGACAGCAACCCGACATCGTACAACTGAATCCGAATGTAGCGGGCGCGCACATGGGGCTCGAGTTTGTGCTCAGCATCCAACTGGCCCAGCGCTGAGCGCGTAGTCACCCCCGCTTGCTGGATCGTGTCGAAGATGCTGCGCGAGGTCATCGGCTCCTCGGAGAAGAACACGAGAACATTTCGCAAGCGGTCGTTGCAACAGTCCGCACGATTGAATATTTCGAGTCGGTCGATCATGTACTTGCCGCCCAAGTCGACCTGCCAGTAGGGCTCAAACTCGACCTGGGTGTGTGTTACGCTATTGTTGGCGTAGTTGCCGTCGGTATTCCCGTCCACAGCTCGACTGGGGTCACCGCCCCATACCACCGAGGTCTGAGTAGTGGGTTTTCCCAACGCATGATTGGTTTCGAAGCGAGCCGCAGCCGCGGCTGTTGCCATCGAAACCAGGAGCACAAACGATACCAGAACGCGCATCTTCATCATCCTTGTCCCCTTTCAGAGCAGCGTTTTCATCATTGCCTCGATAGACATCGCGAAAGCGACGCGCCGGCGCCTGCTCCGAACACATCGCGCGATTTGTACGGTTTGCAGGTTCGAAATCATCCCGAATTAGGGCAAGGAGTGCGGCAGAACGAGTTGTGCTCGTCGTTTAAACCGCCCCGCACGCATCAGAAACAGTGGGCCGTGGGTTCCGTTTGGGTCCTCGTGAATCCCGGCTCCGCAGCTAGACTGACGCGTCAGTTCACTGCTAGACTGACGCGTCAGTTCAGACCACAAACGGAACCTCATGGCCCAACTACCTGAAAAAGTTGTGATCGGAATCGACGTCGGTTCGACGACGGTCAAAATGACGGTCGTCGATCCCGCGACCAAAGAGATTTTGTGGAGCAAGTACCAGCGCCACGAGACGCGTCAGCCCGAGATGACGCGGGACATGCTGGGAGAGATCCACGCCGCGTTTCCGACGCTGGGCAAGGACCAAATTCGCACGTTCATCACCGGGTCGGGAGGGTCGCCGATCGCACCGCATCTCGGCGCCAAGTTTGTGCAGGAAGTGAATGCCGTAACGATGGCGGTGGAAAAGCTCCACCCCGACGTCGGCAGCGTGATCGAGCTCGGCGGGCAAGACGCCAAGATCATCATGTTCAAGCAGAACGAAGACACCGGCGACAAGACCGCGCAGACGTCGATGAACGACAAATGCGCATCGGGAACCGGTGCCACGATCGACAAGTGCGTGCTGAAAGTCGGCATGCCGCGGGAGGAAGTTCCGGCGCTCTTATTCGACCCGTCTAAGCTCCACCACGTGGCGGCCAAATGCGGCGTGTTCGCCGAGACCGACATTGTCAACTTGGTCAAGAGCGGAATTCCCCGCGCCGAGATCATGAATTCGCTCGCCGATGCGATCGTGTCGCAAAATTTGGCGGTATTGACGCGCGGCAACACGCTCAAGAGCAAAGTGCTCTTGCTGGGCGGCCCCAATACGTACTTGCCGTTTTTGCAACAGTGTTGGCGGCTGCGCATTCCCGAAGCGTGGGCCGAGCGCGGCTACGAGTACGACAAATCGGTGCCGATCGAAGAGCTGATCTTTGTGCCGAAGAACTCTGATTTGTATGCTGCGTATGGCGCGGTGCTGTTTGGGCTGTACGAGCCGGAGCAGGTCGGCGCCTATCGCGGGCTCGAGCCGCTCGAGGAGTTCATCAGCCACGGTCGCAAGGCAAAGCTCGGCGAGTCAGCTGGGCCTGGCCTGGTCGAACAGCCGACTGAACGCGATGTTTTTGTCGCGAAGTACAAAACGCCGGACTACGAAGATGCGGTCCTGGAATCCGGAAAAACGTATCGCGGCGTGATCGGACTCGACGGCGGATCTACGTCGAGCAAGTGCGTTTTTATCGATGAGAACGAGAATATCCTGAAGAAGGTCTACACCCTGTCCAAGGGCAATCCCATCCAGGACATGAAAGACATGTTCGCGCAGATGCGGCAATGGGCGCAGGATCAAGGCGCGAGTCTCGACGTCGTTGGCTTTGGCGTAACCGGTTATGCCGGCGACGTGCTCGAGAAATCGCTGGGCGCCGACGCCAATATCGTCGAGACTGTTGCGCACATGATGAGTGCGAAGCGCTGGTTTCCTGCAGTCGATGTGATCTGCGACATCGGTGGGCAGGACATCAAAGTGATGTTCATGCAGAACGGCGATGTGAAAAATTTCCGGCTGTCGAACAGCTGCTCAGCGGGCAACGGCATGCTGCTGCAAGCGATGGCGGATCAGTTCGGTGTTCCGGTGCGCGAGTACGCCGAGGTGGCGTTTGAAGCCCGGCTGGCGCCGAAGTTCAGTTACGGCTGTGCCGTGTTTCTCGATTCCGACCGGGTCAACTTCCAGAAAGAGGGCTACGCCAAAGAAGAGCTGCTTGCCGGACTAGCGCTGGTGCTGCCGAAAAACATCTGGCAATACGTGGTGCAAATCCCGCGTATGGCCGAGCTGGGTCGGGTGTTCGTGCTTCAGGGAGGTACGCAGAAAAACATGGCGGCGCTCAAGGCGCAGGTCGACTACATCGAGAAGCGCGTGCCGAATGCCGAGGTCTATCTTCATCCCCACACCGGTGAAGCTGGAGCGATCGGTGCGGCGTTTGAGGCGCTACGGGTGGTGCGGCGCCGTGGCAAAACGGTGTTCATCGGTCTCGATCAGGCGATCGACATTGATTACGTCTCCATCAACGACGAAAACACGCGGTGCAACTTCTGCCCGAACAACTGCTCGCGCACATTTATCGATACCAAAACACTCGACGGAAAAACGGCGCGATACATCAGCGGGTTTTCGTGCGAGAAGGGTACGGTCGAGGACATGGATGCGCTTAAGCTGCTCAACAAGGAGCGCAGCAAGCGCATGAAGCAGTATCCCAACTTGGTCGAATACGAGGCCAAATTGGCGTTTAAGAGCTTCTACGAGGCGGCGGCGATGCCTCAGCACGGCACGCAGGTCGACGACGTGGTTGTAAAGCGCACGCTGTTGGGTGCAGTCCGCCACAAGCCGATTCAGCGCCCGTTCCAGCGCGCAGCTGCGGACGTGTGGGCGAAACGCCGGGACGTGCGAGTCGGCATCCCGCGTGTGCTCAACCTGTATTCAACGGGACCGTTCTGGCGAACCTACCTTGAGGCAGTGGGTCTCGATTCGCGAAATGTCGTGTTTTCCGACGAGACCTCGGAGGAGATGTGGCAGGCCGGATGCAAATACGGCAGCGTCGATCCCTGTTATCCGAGCAAGGTGTGTCAGGCGCACATTCACAACCTGCTATTCAAACATCACGAAAAAAAGCCGCTGAATTACGTCTTCTTTCCAGCGATTACTCATATTCCAACGTTCATCGTCAATCAGATGGACACTGCGAGTTGCCCCGTTGTGGCCGGGACGCCTAAGGTGATTCGCGCTGCTTTTACCAAAGAGACCGATTTCTTCGCTGAGCGCAACATTAGCTATCTCGATACCGCAATTACGCTGAACGAGCCGCTGATGTGTAAGAAGCAAATGTTCGAAGAGTGGGGGCCGCTGCTTGGCTTGACCCAAGACGAGAGCGACTTTGCGGTCGACCAGGCGTTCAAGGCGCTCGAAGCATTCGACGCCGAGATGGAACGAAAAGGTCGGGAAATTCTCGACGAGGTAACGCGCGAAAACCGGGTTGCACTGGTGATGCTAGGCCGCCCGTACCACAACGATCCGGGCCTGAACCACGCCGTGCTCGAAGAGTTCCAGGCGCTAGGCTATCCGATATTGTCGATGCGTTCATTGCCGCGCGATAAAGCTACGATGGACAAGTTGTTTGCCGAGGACATCGCCAAGGGAGTGATCGAAAGCGGACTCGATGTTACCGACGTGTGGCCGGAGAATTACTCCACGAACTCCGTACAAAAGGTCTGGGCGGCGAAATACGCCGCTCGCCATCCCAATATTGCGTGTTTGGACTTGTCGAGCTTTAAGTGCGGTCACGACGCGCCGACCTATGGCCTTATCGACTCGATCATCGCTTCGGCAGGCAAGGCGTATTCGGCACTTCACGACATCGATGCCAACAAACCGAGCGGTTCGATCAAGATTCGCGTCAAGACGTACGCGTACACTCTGATGTTGTTGCGGGAAAAGCTCGAAGATCAGGCTGCAAAGTCGGTCGAGCTCGATCACGCGCTTGTGGCCAAGAAGCTAGAGTTGATGCGGGGGCTCCAGCACAAACTGGCCGCACTTGGTCGGACCGATGACCAGCTCGACCAAGAAGTTCACGCACTCGAAGCTCAGGTGCAAGAGTGGGCAGCGGCAAAAGCGGAAGCGGACATCAAGAACGCCCCCAAAGCCAAGCGGTCTGCAGCGCTTGCGGTGATGCGGCAGTAGGACGCAGTAGGGACTAGGAGAATAACCATGGCGACGACAAGCGAAAACAATCACGGCGTAGAATCACTCGAATTCATCGAAGCCGAGCTCAAGAAGTTCGAGCTCGAGGAGCGCAAGCGACTTGGGCTTCCAGTCGAAAATCCGCAACACTGGTTCGATGCGGTACCGCGGACGTTTACGCGTGAGCAGCGCGAACACACGACGATTTTGGTGTCGGGTCTGACGATGGCCCACGACTTGTTCATTCAGGCGGCGCTGCGCGGCATTGGATACAAGGTTCTGGCGATGGACACTCCGGATAACGACGCCCTGCAATACGGGCGCGAATACGGGAATCGCGGCCAGTGCAACCCGACATATTTTACGGTCGGAAATCTGGTGAAGTACCTTGATGGGCTCCGCGAGCGTGGAATGGGTACGGAAGATATCGTCAAAAATCACGTCTTCATCACCGCCGGTGCGTGCGGGCCCTGCCGGTTTGGTACCTATGTGACTGAGTATCGCAAGGCGTTGCGGGACTCGGGATTCGACGGATTTCGCGTTTTGCTGTTCCAGCAGACCGGCGGGTTGAAGCAGGCCACGGGAGAGGGCGTTGGTCTCGAGATGAATCCCACGTTCTTCTGGGCGGTCGTGCGAGCGATCCTCGTCGGCGATTGCTTGAACGCGCTCGGTTATCGGATTCGACCCTACGAGGTGGAGCCGGGGGCTGCAGACCGGGCCCTCGAGACCAGCAAACAAATCATTTCGCAGGCGTTCGAGAACGGAACCTCGATTGTCCGTGCGCTATACCAGGTGCGTCGCGTCCTGGGGGCGGTCAAGGTCGATCGGACCCGGCCCAAGCCCCGCGTCGGCATCATCGGTGAGTTTTGGGCGATGACCACCGAGGGCGATGGCAATTACGGCTTGCAGCGGTTTCTCGAAGCGGAAGGGGCCGAGCCCGATATTCAAATCGTGACTGCATGGCTCCTGTACATGATTTGGCAGGGACGGTACGACACCGTTCAGCGTGCGAGCTTGCGGGGCGTGGACAAGGCGAAGACCGAGCAGGGCGGGTCGAAGTTCAGCTTGAAAGGGGTCGACGTTCGCAAGCGGATCGCTTCGTTGTGGGCGGGCGAAAAAGTGTTGGTCGGCTTGTTCCAAAGCATTGCGAAGATGATGGGACTCGACGACTACCACCTGCCGGATATGGAAGAAATCGCCGAGGTATCACACGCGTTTTACGACAACAATTTGCGCGGTGGCGAAGGCCACATGGAAATTGGCAAGTTGATTCAGAATGTGGCGTACTCCAAGGTCAACATGACGCTTTCGGTGAAGCCGTTCGGCTGCATGCCATCTTCGTCGGTATCCGACGGCGTGCAATCGCTAATTACCGAGCTGTACCCACAAGCGATCTTCCTACCGATTGAAACCAATGGCGACGGTGCGGTCAACGTATATAGCCGCGTTCAGATGCAACTGTTTAAGGCCAAGCAAGCGGCACAGAAAGAAGTCGAAAAGGCGCTCGCCGATGTCGGCATGACCATGGAAGAAGTGCGCGCCTATCTCGCGAAGCATCCGCGACTCACGTCTGCGTTCTATCGTTCGCCTCACAAGGCGGGTTGTACGACGGCCGATCTGGTGTACGACGTGGGAGCTCGTATTCATCGATCCCGCTTTCTCAAGCAACGCATTGTTGCGCGGGTCACCGGCAGAGCTGAGAAGGAACATGAACTAGCTCATGCCAAGCTGCTGCAAATCGCGCGTGCGGCAGCTGCAAAGACTCGGAAGAAACACAGCGTGGTTTCTGTCGCTCCGGAAGTTGACCCGGACGATCAGGCGGCACCGGCCATTCCCGCTGGGCGCAAGAGCTTGCGCGTGGTCGTAAACTAAGACGGGCTGTTGCTATGAGCCTGACCCAATCCGTTGCAAAGCGAGTGATTACTGCACTAAATCGCGCCGACGAGCTCGGTGGCGAGCTGCGGGATTTTCTGCAAGAGAAGGTGGCTTCCGATCCGCGGTACATTCGAGCGCGAAAAGCGATCGCGAAGTTTCAAGGTCGGAGCTTCGCATCGAAGCCCGAAGTCGCTGCCGACGCCATCCGAGCGGAAGCGCAGCGGGCAGCCGCAGCAGCACCTAGGGTAGCAACCGGATCTCCGGCGGTCCGTGGCGGATTTGGCAACGCATCGATCAAAGCGCAGGTTTTTGGAAAGAAGAGCGATCCGTGGAGTGGTCGCGCCATCACGATCCTCGAGCGGCACAAGGTAGACTTCGACTGGGTGGATCTCGAGGAGCCTGAGAACGAGGACAAGCTGGCTCCTCTGACCGCGGAGACCAAGCAGCACACGGTTCCGTTTGTGTATCTGCGCGGCCAGTTTATCGGCGGGTTCAATGCGCTGGCAGAAATCGAGCGACTAGGCCAGCTTGAGTATGCGCTGATGACCCACGATGAACGGTCTGCCGTCCCCGCGCACGCTCGGTTCGAAATCGTGCCGCGGCCGAATACCGACGAAATCGTACCGGCCGAACACCTCGCGGACTGAGCGACGTTAGTCTTCGAGTACGAATGTGACTTTCATCGCGACTCGATACTCGGCGATCTTGCCGCCTTCGACGGTAACCTTTTGGTCCTGAATCCAAGCGCCCTTCACGTTCTTCAGGGTCTTATTCGCTCGGGCAATACCAAGCTCAATTGCGTCGGCGAAACTCTTTTTGGACGAAGCGGTGATTTCTGTAATGCGTGCGACACTCATGGTTGCTCCTGACTGTGGTTCTGCCTGAGGCTATCGGTTGCGCCAAAGTTGAACCAGTCACGCGGCGACCTTATTCCGTCAGGGCCTATAGCGCAGTTCATTTGCTGTGATCACTTTCGCCGCCTCGCCTCATTGCAAATGACCGTGCGCTATGATCAGTCCGAATGAACTGTGCTTTAGTAGTCATCGTGTCGGACGATGGTAATGGGGCCGGCATTGGCAGCTTCTAGCCCTGCGCGCGCATGTTCTGCGGTTGTAACGGCGACTGCCACGGTATTGTTAGGTTGAAACTGGCGCGCGCACGCCGCGCGAACATCGTCTGCGGTCAACTGGCCGATCGCGTCGGGTAGGTGGGCGGTGTACCCAACCGGAAGGTCGAATACTGCGTCGCGAACGGCGATCTGCATGCGCTGTCGGGCTGTAGCGACGTGAAATGGCATGGCGCCGATCAAGTAGCTGCGCGCGAACTCCACTTCGTCGTCGGTAGGGCCGCGGGCGGCGTAGTCCGCGAATAACTCGAGGGTCAGCGCAACGGCCGGTCCCGCAACATCGATCGCAGCTGCGGTCCAGATCTCAAACCAATGTTCCAGTCGGGACCTTCGGAACGCGCAGCCGGCTCCGTAGCTCCAGCCCCGCTTGACTCGAATCTCTTGCATGAGACGCGAGCTAAACATGCCGCCAAAAATGGCCTCGGCGACGGCAAGGGCCGGTGTGTCGGGGCCTCCGTACCGTGGGCCGAGGTGGCCGATACGAAGCTGGGCTTGGGTTCTATCAACTTTGTCGACCAGCACCATTCGGCGACCGGACGAAGGTAATGCGACTTCCTCCGCGTTGGGGCGCAGCTTTCCGGCGGGGAGCCGTTCGGTGAGGCGCTGGACGATGTAGGCCGCTTTGCCGTCGGTCAGATCTCCGGCCAAGCCAATCGTGAGATTGTTGGGAACGACCTCGCGACTCCATAACGTCGCTACATCGCTGCGCTGAATCTGCTTTAGCGACGCCTCGGTGCCTAGCGAGGTGCGTCCATACGGGTGCCCAGGACAACACAGCCAGTCGAACCAGCGCGTTGCGAGCGCACTGTCGTCGTCGCGGACTTCGTCGAGTACTTGTGGGGTTTCGCGGAGCAGGCGCTCGTGCTCTTCGTCATCAAATCGCGGCGAGGCGAGAATCTCCGCTGCAAGGTCGATAACGTGGTCGATGTGCCGAGCGAGGGCCAGCCCCGAGAGTGCGATCGCATCGCGGCTAACCGAGACATCGATCATGGCGCCCAGTGAGTCCAGGGTGTCGTCGAGTTCTACGCGCTTTAGCGAACCCGCGCCGCGCCTCGCCAGCAAGGCAGCGTGGCGATGCAGGCCCTCGATGCCGACAGGGTCGGCGGCGGCGCCGCCTCGGATGGCGACCTCAAACCACACAAGCGGTACATCGGAGGATGGTTCGACGATCGCGATCATGGGCTCGCCTCGTGCCGTGACGCCAGGTCGTCGGATCCGCTATCGGGACCGTCATCGGCGGCGTCGTTGGAGGATTCAGGCTCCGCAATAACGACCGTTCGTTTCTCCACGACCAGGTACCTGCGAATCACCCGGGCAACGTCGTCCGCGGTCACGGCCGTTAGGCCATTGGCAATCGCGCTGAGCCGCCGAAAGTCTCCGAGTGTAGTTTCATAGTGGCCAAACGCTTCGGCTTTCCCATCGACATCGGTCAGCGAGCTCCAGAAGTCTGTTTCAGCGAGCGCTTTGGCTTTGTCAACCTCCGCGGGCGTTGGAGGTTGTTCAATGAGCCCAGCGACCTCTCGGTCGATCGCTGCCATTACCTCCGCTGCGTCATGTCCCCGCGCTGTGGTCACGGCAAGGCGCAGCAGTGACGGGTCGCGAAATGGCGTGAGCTGAGCATCGATCGATGACGCGGCTTCCTGTTGGATGACCAGGCGACGGTAGAGGCGTGACGATGGACAGCCAGCGAGAAGGGTGGCGACGATTTCGAGCGCCGCCCAATCGGAATCGCCTTGGCCTGGCGCCTTATAACCGACGAGCAGCCGGTCGGTTGCGATGGGTTTGGGCGCCCGAACTACGCGTTCGCGGGTTTGTTCGGGCTCGACCATGGGTGGTTGCGGCGGCATCGGCGCCGCAGCGATGCGGCCGTAATGGCCAACAATTAGGTCGCGTAGCTCGGTCTCGTCGAAATCGCCGACGCACACGATCGTCGCGTTGTTTGGCGCATACCACGTGCGATAGAACTCGCGGATATCCGACAACGACAGCGCGCGAATGTCTTCCATCCAGCCAATCGTGGGCCAGCGGTAAGGGTGTTGGGTAAACGCGTGCGCCATGAGTTGCTCATCGAGCCACCCATCGACATCGTCTTCCACACGCTCCCGGCGTTCGTTGGTAACTACGTCGCGCTCGGATTCCACCGGATCATGTTCGAGCACGAGGTGCTGCATTCGCTCGGCCTCGAGGCGAACTCCGAGCGGCAAGTCGCGCTTTGGCAGCGAAAGCTTGTAGTACGTCCAGTCGACCCATGTTGCAGCATTGGACTCTCCGCCGGTTCGCTCGACGAGCCGATCAAATTCTCCCGGAGGTAAATTTTCCGTTTGTCCGAACATCAGATGCTCGAAGAGATGCGCCATGCCGGTTGAACCAGGCCTTTCGTTCCGCGACCCAACGCGAAACCACGTTTGCAAGGCCACGATCGGCGCTCTCCGATCGACTGCCGCGATCACGCCTAACCCGTTGGCAAGCCGGAAACGTCGGGCTGCAATGCCCCGGCCGATGGTTGCCTCGGTCTCCAGCTCCCAATACGACATACCCGTTGATAACACTACCGCTACCCAAGGACCACCGTCGTCAAATTCTTGCTCCGTGTTCGCATGTTTTTTTTGAGGAGCCCCCGAGCGGAATTCATCCTGAGACTACATGTATCGTTGGAGTGTGAGGTTATCGCGAGCGCTGTTTTTCGTTCTGCTCGGAGTCGTTCTCATCGGATTTTGGGTGCGCTTCGCGGAGCTGCCTCCGGTAGTCGCCTCGCATTTTGGCGCGAACGGCAAGCCCGACGGTTGGATGAGTCGCGGTGGATTTGCTTGGTTCAGTCTGCTTCCGCTTTTCGTCGTCCTCATCGTGACGTTTGTCGCGCCCGTTCTGGTAGCGAAGCTGCCCCCTTCGCGCGTGAATTTCCCCAACAAGGACTATTGGCTCGCGCCGGAGCGCAAGGAGGCGGCCATTGCCCGTTTTGCCGCGAGGATGGAGTGGTTCGGTGTTGTTCTACTCGCGTTCATAGCGTTTGTGTACGAGTTGGTATTCGAGGCGAACGCCGCAAGACGTGGTCTTGCCAACGGTCCGTTCTTGATCGCCTTAGTGGCGTTTCTCCTATTTGCACTCGTGTGGATTGTCTCGATGTATCGTGCGTTTGCATTGCCACCGGAGCGCAGACCGCGGTGACGCCTAGCGCGAGACCGCGTAGCTTTCGCGGTACGATCCATAATCCGACGACCGAATTCCGTTGCGCGTGCTGCCCCGATATGCCGGCTGACCGGGGAGGATCGTCACGGTCAGCTGGCCACCACCATCGGTGACTACGCCTGCGTGAACCGCGGCGCTGCACACGGCGCTATCGGTGGTATAGGTGTCCGATCCCCAGACCGATCGAGGAGTTGCATTACATCCAGGCGGGCACTCGACGCGGTAATTCATGCCGGGCGCATGATTCTGCAGTTGGCTAGCGACGAAGGTGCAGCCGATCTGCGCAACTTGTGGAGCGCTTGTTGGTGCAACCGTAACAGCGGCAGGCGCGGCACCATTTTCCGCACGGATCCAGTAGCTTTCACCATACGATCCGTAGTCCGACGTGTTGACGTTGTTCTGCACGCTGCCGCGGTACGCTGGCTGTCCCTGGTCAAAAATGACCTGGAACGTGCCACCCTGTACGTCCGCAATGGCGCCGGCATGGGCGGCGGCAACGCACATCGGGGAATCTGCAGTATAGGGTCCGCTGCCCCAGACGGTGCGGCCCGAGGTTGCGCAATTGGCGGGACAGTTGACTAGATAAGTCATGCCGGGTGCGTGGCCTTGTAGTTCTTTGCCCGACATACTGCATCCGGCCTGGACTAGCCCGCCGGCCATTCCTGGCGGGCCGACGGGAGTTGGGCCAACGGGCGCGGGTTGGACGACACACGACATCGTGGATACGGTGAGCAGAATCGACATGCTGAGCTTCATAATGGTCTCCTATACGCGTCTATTCGATAACACAGCCAGCACAAGCTAGCGGTTTGGGGGCCGCCGAATGTTTGGGTTCCCGCGCGGCCCTGGTCCTCGGCCAGGCAATGACCGAGCTTGATTTGGCGGAGTGGTTTGGACTCATGCCTCCGGGTAGTCGGTGCAGCGCGTGCGTTGTTGCATGCGAATGATCGAAATCAGGGGATGCAAGTGGCTGCGTGCGATCTACCGCACGCGTAGGTTCGTCGTTCGTCCACTTGAGGTGATAGGTTGCTCGTGTGGACCCCGAGCTTCTGCGGCGCGTAGAGGCACTTCGTCGCCCGCTGGAGCTGGCAGCGAAGGACAGCTTCGCCGGTGTTCGCCAGATCGGTGGTCTCGGCGTTGCGCTGCGCGTAGCGTGTGATGGCGTGATTGCAAAGGCGCCCAGCGAAGCGCTCGCGCTTTGGCGGGAACATTTGACCTCGTGGGACAGCCTTGAAGCCTCACAGCGCGAGGTGGTCGTAGCTCGGGGAATGCGGCTGGTGGCGAGATTTCCGCAGCCTCGGACTCTCGCGCTTCCCAACCATGGGCCGACGATCGCGAGCTTACTTGCCAAGGAATCGCCATCTCATGGGGATGCGAGTGAGGCGGAGAACCCGCACGCTGGCGCAAAGCGCTCGCAGCGGTCGCGCTCGAGTCAGACCGATCCAGTTGCCAATGATCCGCTGGCGGCGCCCACCCATTCGCTTCCTGGAATCGGTCCGGCCTTTGCTGAACGGCTCGCTACAAAAGGGCTGCATACGGTTGAGGATTTGCTGTGGTGCTTGCCGCGCCGTTACGACGACGTTCGCAACGCTCTGTCGCTCGCTGTCGTGGCGCAGCTTGCCGAGGGTGAGCGAGCGACGTTTGCGGCCAAGGTGAAGACGTCGCGCATGGTATTCGCGCGCGGCCGGCGCTGGGGTGAGGTTCGGCTTGTCGCAAGGGATAGAGATTCGGCTGCGACCGCGGTGGTGCGGTTCTTCAACGTGTGGTCCGGAATCGATCGCCGGTTTCCGGTGGGCTGTGAGGTTACGCTTAACGGTGTTGTGCGTCGGCGCCATGGTGCGCTGGAGTTCGCCAACCCCGACGTGATTGGGATCATCAACGATGAGTCCATCGACTCCAGTGACGGTCGCGGCACAGCGCGATCTGCCATCCTCGCTCGGTACCCCGATGTGGGTGGGGTGCCAGCTGGAAGATTGCGCGGCGCGTGTCAAACGGCATGCACACGCGTCGCTGCGATTGCGAACGACGGTGTGCCGGAGGCGGTAGAGCGCGCCGCGGGCTTGCCGGCGTTGTCGGAGGCGCTGATGCATCTGCACGCACCAAACGACGCCATTTCGGCGGAGGAACTGCTCGCCCTGAACGGCAATGTGAGCCGTTGGCAGCGTCGGTTGGTGTTCGGAGAGTTGTTCGCGCTCGGCGCCGCCGTAGCGCTCAAGCGACGCGAGCGTTGCTCGGACGCGGCAGTCCCCTGCCCACGCGTGGGGGACCTTGAGCGCGCTCTAGCAAGCGCGCTGCCGTTTGCAGTGACCGCCGCTCAGGCGCGGGCGATTCGAGAGCTCGGCGACGACTTGGCTCGCAACGTTCCGATGAATCGATTGCTGCAGGGCGACGTGGGCTCGGGGAAGACGTGCGTTGCCTTCGCTGCGGCACTTCAGGTTGCCAAAGCGGGTCGACAGACCGCCGTAATGGCTCCGACGGAAATTCTTGCGGAGCAACACGCGAGCACCTGGGCCGAATGGTCGCAGCGGGTTGGTTTGCGCACGGCATTGCTTACCGCCTCGACCCCGCGTGCAGTGAAACAGTCGATGATGGCAATGGTTGCCAACCAGCAACTCGACGTGGTCATCGGCACGCATGCGCTACTGGCCGATGGGGTCGGTTTTGGCGCGCTTGGGCTCGTGGTGATCGATGAGCAACATCGCTTCGGCGTGGCTCAGCGGGCGCGGCTGCGCGACAAGGGCGATGGTCAAGGGGCGCCGCACTTGCTGGTGATGACGGCGACGCCCATTCCGCGAACGCTGACCTTGACGGCGTACGGCGACCTCGACGTATCGATCCTCGATGAACTACCCCCAGGTCGACAACCAGTGACGACGACGGTCGTCGCGGGAACGCGGGGCGAAGCGGCGGCCTACAAGCACGTTGCGGCCTGCGCATCGCGCGGCGAGCAAGCGTATATCGTGTGTCCTAAAGTCGACGATGAGGGGGAGCCGGGCAGCGCCGATTGGAAGGACGCCACCTCAGTGGCCGAGGAGATAGCTCGGGCTCTGCCTAACCTGCGCGTGGGCCTGGTCCATGGCCGGCTCGAACTGAGAGATCGCGATCGCGTGATGCACGCGTTCAAGCGGGGTGAGCTGGACGTCCTAGTTGCCACGACGGTGATCGAGGTCGGAGTGGATGTCCCCGCGGCTACGCTCATGGTGGTGCAGAACGCCGAACGATTTGGCCTTGCGCAGTTACACCAACTGCGCGGCCGAGTCGGGCGGGGTGGGGCCGCATCGCAGTGTATCCTGGTGACCCATGGCACCGTCGGCGATGAGGCTCGGCGCCGACTCAGCGCACTTGCGCGCACCACCGACGGTTTTGCGATTGCCGAGGTGGATCTCGAACTGCGCGGGCCCGGAGAACTATGCGGTCCACGTCAGGCGGGAAGTCCGCGATTGCGCTTTGGCGATCTGAGCCAAAACATCGAGTTGCTTCTGGAGGCGAGGCGCCATGCCGAAGCGATTCTCTGCGACGATCCTCAACTGCAGCGCCCACAACACGCGCCGCTTCGGGCGGCTCTGGCGCGCAAGCTATCGGGGGCGGTCTATGGGCCCGAATCCGGTTAGGCATTGTGCACTGTCCCTAAATAAACCGAGCGATGATCGCGGCCTAGCCGCCCGGCTGGCGACGCGATAGCGCGGATCGGCTGGCTCGTATTACGCGCGGTCGCGCTCGGGCGTAAATGCCGACGCGTCGCTCGGCGAAGGCAAGCGATAGTCGGTGACGTGCGGATCTTCCAGATAGTTGTCGGTGACGCGGCGCTTCTTCCACCACGGCAGTAGTCGCAGCGGGGCCGTTGCCACTGCGCCAACCGCCTGGAAAAATTTGCCGCCGTAGGCTTCGGCGACCCGTGCTGCGCGCGTGAATCCTGACAGTTCGGAGAGAGGTCGGTCGAGGACCCCGATTCGGCGCAATCGAAGCTCTGCACAGCGATTGGCGTGGTCGAGGAATGCTGGCAAATGGCGCAGTACCTTGGCCTCCGCTGCAAGCCGCTTGTCCATGTAGCGCGCTAAGCGGCGCACGGCCCACATCGATACGAGCGACAGTCCGAGCAATCGACGGCGCAGCCAAGGCCTGCCGGCGATCGCTTTCCGAGTTTGCTGCTCGCCGAACTCGACATGGCGCTCCTCCTGCTTCACGGCGCGACGCAAAATGTCGACCGAGGCGGGATGATCCAGCGTGTCGATGACGGCATAAAACGCCTGCAGGACGAAGCCTTCGCCTTGCGCCATTTCGAGCGCAACGTGTTCTGCCCAGGAGCCGCCGATCATGCCGGTGGCGAGGAATCGCACGGCGGGATGGGCGCGCTTGGGCTTGCAGCCGAGCATCGCCATGATGCGCAGAAAGTTGTCGACATGTTGCATTTCCTCGAGCGATTGTCGGGCGAGGAACTTCGCTGCTTCCAGATCGGGCGCCTCGTACAGCCAGTGGCCGACCTGGATTCCGGTTACCTCACCGTAGAGGAACTGGTTGAGCATCCATTCGATGAACGCCTGGTCGGCGACCGGGTCGAGCTTATCGCCGCCGAAATCGAAGGTCATCTCTTCGCGCGTCAGCAGCATCTGGGCCAAGCATAGCGCGATCCCGCGCGATAGATATCTGACATCATACATGGGAATGCAGCTGCGCTCGCGATGGACGCTGCATGGGCGCATGCCCAAGCCGATCTGCAGTCATTTTTTAGCGCTCGAGAATACCGCCAACGTCGGGCCAGCTTGCCAGTTGACGAGATTGCCAATCGCATGCCCCGAGTACGAACCGATCTTTCTGCGTCGTTACAATCGAGTTTTGCCCCGTGATGTCGTTTACCGCGGCCGCATTGCTATGCGGGTATCGCTTCTCCACATATCTCACGCCGGTATTCTGATCGACGTTACGGCTACGTGCCAGAAGTGAGAGGACTCTGTTGTGACCGGCGTCACAAAGTACGTTCTTGAGCGCTACTACGCGTGTGGTATGGTTTGCCGCGATGATGTTGAAGTATGGTGAAGTAAGAGTTGACGGCCCGCCAGTTTCGGCGCCGGACCAAGCTGCGCCAGTGCAGGGGCCGCGCAATGCAGCTCCCACCGTGCGCCCCAATTTTAACGCGTTTCCGAGGGGTCCATATTCGATTGCCGGTACCGCTCTCGATCACGGACTGCTGCACAAAGTTAATGCCCCGGCTCGCCTCTTCATAGAAGGTGCCGCAGCAGCGTTGAAATATACCGTAAAGTTGTTGCGAGAGGACGGTTGGATTGGAGTGGAACAGTCACAGTCGTGGACAAAATTCGCTGAGGAGTGCGAACAGGCACTAACTGACCATGTAGCGGCGAAGGCCTCTGGAGGCCCGGCAGTCCAAGCAGCGCAGAAAGTACTCGGCGATTTAGAGGCAAAGATTGCGAATGCGATTGATGCTCAAATAGAGAGTCTAAAGTCGGGAGGTCCGCAGGAGGCCGCCCAGGAACTATACACGGTAATGAAGATGGCTAAGTTAGGCGACCTAAAAGCGATGTTCAGTCGGTGCCTCCACTATTTCCGCTCCGAACGTGCGCCAGTCGGCGTCGACTAGTACCTCGCGTGCGCCAGGAAAGCCTGATTGAGGAGGAAGCATGTAGCAGCC
>CAYQQM010000050.1:0-34383 GCA_964419605.1 uncultured Kofleriaceae bacterium
CGTGACCGAGGAGCAACGAAGACAGCCGGGATGGATCGGCGGCCCGGGTGGTCACCAACTTGCGGGGGCCTGTACTTAGGACCCGTTGGGCGTCCGATAGACCGCAAACGTCGTGTTTCGAAACACCGGAGGATACGAAAATCGGACGGCTGGCCTCGCAATGATGTAATCGGCGCGAAACGCGTGAGCGATCTGTACCAAGTCGGCCTCAGCCAACTTGCCGTAGCGCTCCTCGACGTCGCGAAACGACCTGGCGTTCGGCAGCCTGGCGATCGAGCACATCCGCTCATACCATGCAACCAACAGGTCGGGACGAAGCGGCGGCGATTTGGTGTCCACGACGACCGCGCGCCGAGCAAGCAGACGAAAACGCTGGAGATCCGGAGGAGCAAGGAACAACGCGTCGAGGGGCGTAGTGCTGCGGACCCAGGTCATCATCGCAAGCTCATCCGGATCCCCAGCTGCTGTCGTCGTCAGCCCTTCACCGCACGGGCTGCGCCACAACGCGTACACAACTACTGCGATCGCCAACGTGTGAGCAGCCACTTGCGCGATCTGCGGTCGCGAAACGAGCACGGCGACTGCCAGCCCAGCGCCGACCAAAACGGCGTGCACCGACATCAACTTGTGAAGGTGGTGCAACGTCGCCGCGACCGGTACAAGCAGGACCACCGCGATCACCGCCCGTTTCCACGTCGATAACGGCCGTGGCTCGACGGCGTGGCGAACCAGTGCTGACGCGATGATCGCCTGGCAGGCGAGGATTCCGAACGGAGCGATCCGGGACCAGCGCATTTGTGTGAGTGACTCGAGCGGCGTATAGCGAATCACCAGCGCGCTCAGGACTACGATCGCACACGCAATCAACGAAAACCGCCACATGATCTCGACCGGCCGATTAGGACCGGTCAGACGCATCGCTACAAAAGCACCAACCTGCCACGACGCCAGCTGGGCGATCCAGTTGACCATGCGGGCCGGTGAGTAGTGCACGGGTGCGTGGAAGTTGATCAAGATCCACACCGCGCGATCACTAGGCCCCGAGGCAGCGGCCAGCGTCGGCGCGAACAGGAGCAGCACAGCGAGCTGTGGCCCAAGTAACCGCACATAGTCGCGCAGTGCGAGGTCGCGACGCGCGAAAGCCGCGAGTCCAAATAAGCCGACCCCAAGGACAAGGAAGTTCGCGTGGAGCAATCCGGCAAACGCAGCGGCCATGCCGCATGTGACGAAACGCGATCGGGCGAATGCTGCCATGGCGATCAGCCAGCCGAGCGTTGCAACCGAGGATGGCTGAAGGTAACCGACCAGCAGGTAGCTGCCGCCCATGGAGATTCCTCGTGTGACCGTAACGAATCCGGCGACGATCGCGAATGCGCGCACGCCACCGTCGAGCGCACGCACCAACGCATAGATCGCTCCGAAGCTGGCGAGGTTCACAATCACATGGGCCGTCAGGATCGCAACCGGACCCTCCGCGTCGAGGACGTACAGCCACTGAACCAACCAGCCGAATACCGGAAGATACGGAGGAGTGTCGGTGATGAACCAGTCGCGGCGATAAAGCTCTGGCCACGCGCGGTGGATTGGATCGAGAAGGTACGTCGCCTGATTGAGAGTGCCGTATTGCGCCGTGTACGCGAGCGTTAAAGCGAGCGAGCACAGCCCCGCTATCAGGAGACACCCTCCCCGAACAGACATTCGCTACGCGTATCACAGCCACACCCCACGTTCCTTGGTTCCCGGGTCGCTATTGGTATTGTCGGCATGCATCCGCGCACCCAATTGCGTATTCGGAACCTCTAACGAGAGCTGCCGCGACGACGATGTCGACCTGATGGCCTCAATTCAGCAGCGCTTCTACGTCGACCGCTGTTGGTTCGGGTCGCTCGTCGATGGCCGGTTCCGGCGATGCGGGTGGGGGAGAGGCAGCGGTGGCAGCGAGGCGTTGGGCGTTGCGTTCGATCATGAATTGCATCACGTACGGGAACCCGACTTGAATCCCGTTGAGTTTTGGTGCGAGTTGGGCTTGGAGCCCGAACATGATGAGGGCGGCTCGCTCGACGTAAAACCATCCTTCTGGATACGCGATCGATCGCATGAGCTGGCGAAGCTCTTCTCGCTTGAGATCGATATTGGCAAGTCGTTGCGTAAGGGCCGGGTCGAGTCTCGAAAAATCGGTGATGTTGAGGTTCAGCAGTTTTTCGAAGTAGCGTCGCGTTTTTCGTTCGAGCAACTCGCGGTCGCCGTTGGGGGCGACGAAGCCAATTTCGTGGATGCCCTTCACCACGAGATTGTCGTTGCGGGTCATGAGTCCCGACAAGATGTCGAACATCCCGTCGGCGAGGTTAGGCCGCAGCTCCGTTGCCGACCCAAGATCGAGCACAACGATCTTGGCTTGACCCTCGGGCCCGCGCTGCACGAAAAAGTTGCCGGGGTGAGGGTCGGCGTGGAAAAAGCGGTCGACAAACAGCTGCTTGTAAAAGACTTTTACGAGCTTCGTCGCAACGTCGTAGGGATCGAGGCCGAGAGAAGCAAGTGCACCTTTGTTCGAAATCTTTACGCCCTCCATGAACGACATCGTCATCACGGTTCGGCAGGACAGGTCCGGAAATACCGTTGGGAATAGGACGTCGGTATCGCCGGAAAAGTTGCCCGCCATGCGGGCGATCATGGCAGCCTCATTCACGAGGTCGGTTTCACGGGTGAGCATATCGCTGAGCTGTTCGTGTACGCGCTCGATCTGCTGCACGGGAACAAAACTCTTGTAGACGCTGATCGCCCACTGCAAGACCTTGAGATCGACCTTGATGATCGTTGCAACGCGCGGATACAAGATCTTTACCGCTAATCGATCGCCGGCTGCGTTGCGCGCTTCATGCACCTGGCCAAGCGACGCAGCCGCGATTGGTTTGCGTCGGAACTCCGCGAACACCGAGTCGGGCGATTTCCCGAACGCGTTCATGAACGAGCGCCGGATCTTGCGGTACGACTGCGGCGGTACGTCGTCTTGCAAGGCTTCGAGTTCTTCGACGATCTCGCGCGGCAAGAATGTGCCCATGATCGACAAGATCTGTCCCAGCTTGATGTACACGCCGCGCAGCCGAACGAACCCTTTGTACATGCGGCGCGCATTGCGGCGATGGATGATTTTCCATCTTGTCTCCGTGTTGCAGAGCGACGGCCACAGCCGCGCCCACGACATCTGCCAAATGTAACTGAGCAGAATCACCGCAAACACGCGCGTGGCGCGAATCAGCCGAAGCGCGGCCCACATCGATATGCTCGCGTTAATGATATCATGCGGCGGTGGAGGACCTATTCGATCGCGCCGCGAAGTACTTTCGCGAGTTGCAAAACACGATTTGTTCTGCGCTGGAGGAGGCCGATGGGGGCAAAACGTTTGGCGCCGATGCATGGCAGCGGCCCGGTGGGGGAGGGGGAGTTGCGCGGGTACTTGAACGCGGCGCTGTGTTCGAAAAGGCGGGCGTGAACTGGTCGAGCGTAGATGGCGAGTTGCCGGCTGAACTCGCCGACATGCCCGGCACTGGTCGGATGTTTCGCGCCTCTGGGGTATCGCTTGTACTCCATCCCGAGTCGCCGATGGTGCCTACCACCCACGCGAATTTTCGTTGCATCGCGCGCGGCGATGCGGTTTGGTTTGGCGGCGGCGCCGACCTTACTCCGTATTACTTTTTTCGCGACGATGCGGTTTCGTTTCATCGCACATTTGCGGACGTGTGCGACCGACACAAGCCCCTGGGTGACTACGATCGATTCAAAACCTGGTGTGACGAATATTTCACCTTGCCGCATCGCAGTGAGACCCGCGGAGTAGGCGGCATTTTTTTCGATTATTTGGGGACGAAAGGCGAGCCCGTTGAACGAGTGTACGAGTTGGTGCGCGAACTCGGTAACGCTTTTGTGCGGGCCTACCTCCCGATCGTCGCGCGCCGACGAACGCTTCCGTACGGCGATGCCGAGCGCACGTGGCAGCTGCGGCGTCGCGGTCGCTATGTTGAATTCAATCTCATCTACGATCGGGGCACGCTGTTTGGGCTCAAGACTCACGGTCGCACCGAGTCCATATTGATGTCGCTGCCGCCGTTGGTGCGATGGGATTACGACGTGAGCCCCCAACCTGGCTCACCGGAAGCCGAGCTGGTGTCACATCTTCGGCCGACGAATTGGTTGGATCGGGCCCTACGTTGAGTCAATTTCGCCTTCGATTCGATCGGTTGCGAACGATAGCATTCTCGAGGGGATTTTGGGTGCTTCAACGGAGCCGTGGCGACCGATGTCAGGGGGATCTTGTACAAGGGCGATATGGCGAAGAAGCAGACTCGACGCAGCATTAGCGTGAGCCGTGGCACGTACGAGCGGCTCAAAGCGTTTTGTGAAGCTAATCACGTCTCGATGAGCCAATTTGTGGAAACTCGTGTCGGAGACTTTCTGGGAGAGGGCTCTGCGCAGGCAACGCTGGTAGTCACCAGCGCGCCGTCTGCCCCAGCCCCAACGGTAGCCGTCGCAAAGCCTGCTGCGCCTCCGGCGCGCGTCGCGCGTCCTGACAGCGTAGCTCGGCCCGAGCCTCCAGTGATCCGCGAGGTTCGAGCCACGGTCAATCGGCCCGCACCTGTACCAATGTCCTCCGTGGCAG
This sequence comes from uncultured Kofleriaceae bacterium, assembly GCA_964419605.1. Lineage (GTDB taxonomy): Bacteria > Myxococcota_A > Polyangia > Haliangiales > Haliangiaceae > JABFXX01. The sequence continues at coordinate 4,655 of CAYQQM010000050.1, forward strand.
CGCGGTTTGCATTTGATCCGCCACCCCCGGTGATTCGGCCGAAGCAGGAACAGCCGGCGCCCAAGCCCGCCGAGAAGCGACCCGAGCAGATCTTTACGTTTTAGATCCCAGCCGTTGAGGCCGAAAATAGGAACGGGCCCTGGATTCCAGGGCCCGTTTGCTCAACTTACCCGAGTCTGACGTGCGGACACGGGGTCAGGGAGAGTTATGAAGACGCCTCCATAGAGCTGGTACAGTTTCGTTTCATGTCCTTCTTCCTCCCCTGGCATGCAGCCAGAGCCCAACGCTGCGGCCCGCCAGCAAAATTGCAGCGGCTCCCGGCGTTGGGCCTTCTTGATGGGCACATCGGCCCGTCTCGAGGCCCACAACTCGCAGTGTCCACATGGTCACAGCGTGTGTTCTCGACGGTCAGAAACGACCGTAGGTTTATCGTAGCGCAAGCCGATAAGGTTCGCCAGTATCTTTCGCGTTATTTGTGTTATTCAGCGCCCGGGATGCCAACTCGACCGACCAAACAGCTCGCTACCTTTCCGAATCCCCAACAAAATCGCGACTATCACGTGGCGTTTGAGTGTCCCGAGTTCACATGCCTGTGTCCGATGACGGGCCAGCCGGATTTTGCCACGATCCAGATCGACTACGTTCCCGACGCGCTATGCGTCGAGCTCAAGAGCCTCAAGCTCTACCTGTGGAGCTATCGCGATGAGGGCGCGTTTCACGAGGCAGTGACGAACCGCATTTGCGACGACCTGGTCGCCGCCATTTCGCCGCGGTCGATCGAAGTCGTCGGCAAATTCTGGGTGCGCGGCGGGATCACGACGGTAGTTACCGTTCGGCACCCCACCTGAAACACCTCGATTGTTAGCTCCCAGCCGACGGCTTTCGCCGAGGCGGTCATAAGAGTCACGCAGCAGCCGGTGCTCTAGGCAGCCTTCTTCGCGACCTTGTTGTTTACGCCCGAACGCAAAACTCTGGGTTTCTTCGCCTTGAGTCCCTTCTCCCACGTCGCCTGGTTTCCTGACCCGGTAATCCGGATCACATCCGTGGCGACGATCGCCGCCACGTTGGCGCTGCCCTCGATCACGACTTTGGTCGAGGCTTCGACGGTGAGCGAGTTTGACGACCCTTGCAGGACGACGGCTTTGCACGTACCCGTTACGGTAATGGTGTTGCTGCTCCCTCCGAAGGTCACGGATGGTACAGCGTCGCAACTGTGGGTAATGTTCTGTGAGCTTCCCGCGTAACTGGGCTCTTCGGCTAGGGCGTTGCCGGCAGTCGCAGCAATACCGACGAAGGCCAACGCTACTTGAACGAGGCGAAAACGATGTGCTTGCATAGTCGTGAACCCCTTGGAAATAAGCCGTTGCATACGCCCAAACGACGGTAAGCGACCATTGGATATTCATCCAGCCGAAATGTGCTGGAGATCACGAATCCGGGGCGACCAGCAATAGGGATGTCGCTGGCTACACGAAGGGGAAAGCGGAAAGCTGGTAAGTGGCGAGCTCTCGCGGTCCTGTGCGATCGACGAGGACTCTTGACCTGACCACGAAGCGGCACGATAAGATCCGCGCGTCGTTTGCCAAGGATATCCGAGCATTGGATCCCGCAGAAAAAATGGAAACTTCGTTTCGACGAGAAACAAACCCAGGGGCCCCTTTCACGTCACACCCCGAAGGAGCTTCTAGGGGGCAACAAGCCGGCGACTTGGCCCCAACACAGGAAATCATCCCTTCTACTAGTGAAATCGCTGGCTTGTTCAACAATGCCCGCCGTGAAAATCAAGCCACCGGCGGCGCGAGCAACGTGCGGCCATACGAAGAGCGCATCCAGAAACTGTGGGCTGAAGGTGCGGCCCTAACGATGGGCAACAGCGTTCCAACATTCAATTTCGGCGCGGGTCGAACGGGTATTGCCAACCATACCCATACCAGCGACGGATGCAACATCGATGTGGAGTCGATCGATTTAGCGGACAAAATGGACCGAGACTCCCATTTTGTTTCTGAGCGCTCCCTTCGCAATCCGCTCGGACAGGTACTGCCAGGGCTCCACCCAAAGCAGCAAGAGCAACCCGACTTTCAGGCCGCTTTCATCGGCTTTATTGCCGCGCATGAGGGAGCACATTGCCTTCCCGAGAATCGCGCCAAACGGGAGGAGGAGGCGCACGCAGATGCGATGGCCGCATACGCCCTTTTGTCTCGCGCCTATCGCTCGCGCGATGTGGGCCAAATCGCGGCGACGCGATCGGCGTTAATCCTCCGGCTGGCTGTACGGAAACGGCAGTTGGGAAACCCTTTTGAGCGCAAGCACGGTCCGGCGTCCGCCGTGTTCGCTTCGTTGTTACGCCCACACATCAAGCTACCGTTACCTCCGCGCCAGAGCCTCGGTTACTACCCCTTGCGCTGGGCGCTCGAAGAGCCGCCGGCGAAGTTCTACAATGCGACCGACGAGCAAGTGCGCGCGAGAATCGAGCAGGTCTACCAGTTCCTCGAAGCCAGCCCGGCGATGACAGGCTCCAACGTTCCGACCGACCTAGCGCCACCACCGTGGTCGTTCTAACCCCTGGGGCCTCGGTCGGGGATTTCCGCGCGGGCCGTCAGAGTTATTGGTCAGCTGGCCCTTAGGCGATGAACGTCTTGTGAAGCGCGCGCACCAGGTCGTCGACGTGCGGCCGATCGCACCACAGGGTCACGCGCAGCGGCGATACCGATACGGCGTGAAGCGGCACTCCGGCACCGACCGCCGATTGCCGCGCCTTGTTGATCACACTCGGGTTTGAGCCGATGCCGTGGCCGACGATGGTCACGCAGCCTTCTTCGCCCAGCTCGACCTGTTTGCCCAACACGTTATCGAAGCGTTTTCGCACTTCGCCCCAATCGGGGACGTCCGCAATCGTAAACCAACACCGGAGCTCGGCGCCCTCCAGATCGAGGTGGGTAAGTGGAATCGATGCTGCCTCGATAATTTGTAGCGCTTGCTCAACCGCTGCGCCGCCGACGACTTTCAGGCGAATCAGCGCCGATTGACCGGTGACCGCCGCGACCTGACGCTCGCGTTCCGGGGAGAAGTCGATGCGCGTGCCGCCGCCATCTTTGTTGGTGGCGCGAGCGTACAATGCAATGCCCGATTTGCGGGCGAACTCGACCGAAGCGTCGTGCAAAACTTTTGCGCCTTGCGCTGCCAGCTCGAGCATTTCATCGTGGCTGATTGACTCGAGCAGCTCGGCCGCCGATACGACGCGTGGATCCGCGGTGTACACACCGTCGACATCGCTACAGATTTCACAGTAATCGGCGCGCAGCGCGCCGGCCAGAGCAACCGCCGTAGTATCCGAGCCGCCGCGTCCGAGCGTGGTGACCTCGCGCTTATACGATACGCCTTGGAACCCGGCGACGATCACCACCATGCCGCGGTCGAGCTCGTCTTCGATGCGAAACGGCCTCACCTCGACGATCTGCGCCCCCGAGTGCCGATCGTTGGTGAGGATTCCGGCTTGCGATCCGGTAAATGAAATCGCCTCGAGCCCTTCCTCGGCACATGCCATGGATAACAGCGCCATCGACTCGCGTTCGCCGCATGTCAGCAACATGTCGAGCTCGCGCCGCGACGGCGAGTCGGCGATCGCTTTGGCTTTTTCGATGAGCTGATTGGTGGTTTTGCCCATCGCAGAGACCACGACCACGACCTTCTTTCCGGCCGCTTTCGTGCGCGCGATGCGTTGCGCGACGAGCTTGATCTTGGCCACGTCGGCGACCGATGAGCCGCCGTATTTCTGCACTACAATTCCAGTCGGTTTCATGACGCCGGCACGATACAACATCGCCGGCCAATCGCGATGGTATTGTGGGCTTCGTGCGCAGCCGCCTCGATTCTTCCGCTGCCTCTCTGCGCGCTCTCGGCGTTCATCCCGACGCGCTTGCGGCCTGGGCAGGCAGCCGTAGGGTTTCGTGGCTAGCAACGAGGCCCGATGAGCTGCGGCAGCTGCCGGTGACGCGCGGAAGTGCCGGACTGGCCTTGCTCGTTGCGGGACTGGAGGTGCCGCGGGCGCTGCTCGATGCGGGAGCGCTTTCGATCCTTGAGCGGCATGACCTGGTCGGCGGCGATGTCACCGTGCAGGCGAGGGTCGCGATTGTGCCGGTGGGCGAAGCCTGGATTGTGTGCGATCGCCTCGACGATCGAGAAGGAGATCACCGCGTATTGTGGCCCGATGACTCAAGCTACCACCTCATGAAGGCGCTGCCACCCGCTCGAACGGCGTCGTGGCTCGACATCGGGTGCGGCTCCGGCTTCGCACCTCTCGCACGTCCGAATGCGGCCGAGACGATCCTCGGTACAGATCTGAATCCGCGGGCGATCTCGTATGCTCGGATCGGCGCCATGCTTTCGGGCATCGCTCACGCGCAATTTCGCCAAGCGGATCTCGCGGCGGGAATTGACCAAAGGTTCCAGCTCGTCACCTGCAACGCTCCGATCCCAGGCGCATCCAGCGGGCCAATGTGGTCTGCAACATCGACCGATTTTGTCGAGCGGCTATTCGACCACGCGGGGCGCGTGGTTGCTGCCGACGGACTCGTGATCGTCCATGCCGCCGCCGATGCGATCCATCCTATGGTTGCGACTCTTCCGGGCGAACGGGTAGTGGTTGTGTACACGCCGAACCAACATCCGCGCGAATTTGCGGTGGCCTGGTGGCGCCCCGGCGCCGAGCCGCGGTTGGCGTTGCGGCGTCGCACTCTGACCGTGGAACGGCCGCACGTCGACAATGGCGACAACGGTGGCTAGAGGCAGCCGGTCGGCTGAACCGCACCGCGCGCTGGTTCCGCGGTTGCCGTGCCCGGCCAGCCGCTGCCTACCAACGACACTGCACCGCTCTGACACTCGGGACAGTTCGTCGGACGGTAGCAGCTGTCGAACGCGACCAACGACAGCCTCGACAATCCCATCTTCTCCCAACCTCTTCGCAGGGTGCTGAAACTCGGGATCGGGTACTGTTTGGTCTCGTTAAGGATCGCAAGTTCGGCGCGAAGTTGTTCCGGGGTCCGGTATCCTTGGCCATCCGGACTCGCGAACAATGCTCCACTGGCGGTTCGGACATAGCGGTAAATCGGACGCGCGCTTGTACTTGACCAGCCGGAATACACGTTGCCGTCATACCGCTCTCGGCCTTCGAGGACGCCGTTGATGACCTGACCGGTGATCCAATACGTGGGTCCTGGCGTGAATCCTGATTTGTCGACGAAGATGTTGTTGTACACCTCATGCGGTGTGCCGCTGTACAGCGTCGGTACAAGCACGTTCGGATTGGTCGATGAAGCAGCGAGGCTGGCGTATTCGCCGATCGTTCCGATACTCACGGAGAAGTCCTTCGGTTCGCGAACGACAAACGTGTTGTAATAGAGCTTGTAGGGGAACCCGAACCGGTTGTCGGAGATCTGGCCGTGGCTGCTGAGCGGGATTCCGTCGATCATGCCATCTGCCTCGACATTGGGCGGCAGGGCAACATCCGCACCGCCGCGGTACCACCAGATCTGGTACCTGTTCGGATCGAACACATTGTGATGGATCCATACAGTTCCTCGATACTGCGGAGGAATTGCCGTGGCGCTGCCGGTGGTGTCTCGTGAGACCCCGGCGCCCAAGAATTTATTGTAGCTAATGTCGACGTTGTGTACGCCGTAAGCCAGCTGCCATCCATCATCCCACGTGCCGCGGAATGTGTTGCGGGTAAGGGCAATATGATGCGCAGCCGTAGTGCCAGTTGTGGGGTCATTGGCGTTCGAGAGAATGCCATCGTGGAAATCGTTGAACTGACAACGGGAAATCGTAACGTTACTCGCGGAGCCAAGATCGATGGCAACCTTGCGGGTTTTTTCCGCCGCGGGCGCATCCGCTTTCACGTCCATCTCCGATGCGGAGAAGGTGGAACTCTGCATGCGCGCATCGAACGTGGAGTCGAGGAATTTTACGTTCGTCGCCCCACCCAGACGGGCGCCGAACCATCCCGGTCGTACGTTCAGATTCTGGAACACGACATCGTCAACTCCCGTATCCGTGATGATTGCGCTCCCCGCGGTCGCGATCGTGAGTCCGTCAAACACGACGTGGCTGGCTTTGATCAGGACGCCGACCGATTCGATCGGCGCAAGGTATATCTTCTGGCGCCGTGGATCGGGATCGCTTGGGGCGAGGACGGCCCGATTTCGCTGCGATGATGGCCGCGACGGATTTAGCCGAATGTAGATTCGTCCATCCACACCGTACGCGATCCCCGGTCCGACGTATCGCGGGGTCGGCTCTGGTTTCCAGTCGTGCTCGAGCGACGTCAGGTTCGCGAGGCCGGTATGGCCAGCGCCAGTGTACTGCCCGTGAACGATAAGGGTCAGAGGTCCAGTCGGCAGCATGATGAAGCCGACATAGTGTTTGGCCACAGAGGCGTACGTCGCAGTCGAACGAAACACTGTTTTTGACGCATCGATAGCATACGGCTCCCACGCGCTGGCCATCGGGGTGGCAAATTCCCGGATGGCGCCGTCGATCACTGCGCGATGCCGTGTCGCCGCGACATACGTGATCGGCTGTGCCGCAGTTCCGCTGCATCGCATTTCGAAGTTGCCCCAGTACGTTCCGTTCGCGACAATAACGCGGTCGCCTGGATGGATCAGACCGCCGGCACATGTGCTCGCGTGCGCGAGCGTCCACGGCGTTGCCAATGAGCCATTCCCCGAAGCGCTCCCGATCGGCTCCGGTGCGACGTACCACGTCTGGCCGATATGTTGAGAAACCTGGTCGGTATCGGGAAGCTCCTCAGCCGCACAAGCGCTAACTGCAACCATCGTGGCAATGACGCGGAATGTAGACATGGCGTGGAGTATCCACGATCACGAATAGGACTTTCAATCGAGAAAAGCGGGGCCAGTGAAGTAGACGGAACTGTCCACATGCTGGATTGAAATTCCCGCAAGGACGATCCGACCACGGCGCGTGTTCGCGGCCATCTCATCCCGCGTGACTAGGCTTCGTTTGCTCGTTATACGAGTCCATCGAGCACTCGCGTGAGCTTGGCGCGCACCTGCTCAGCGATCGGGCGCAACCTCGGATCGGCGGCAGCAAACGTTTCCATTGGATCAACGGCGGTAACGACCGTGCCGCCATCGTCCTCATAGACGGTCACGTTGCACGGAAGCATGATTCCTGCCCCGAGATCGGCGGTCAGCGCTTGGTGAGCAAGTGCTGGATTGCATGCGCCTACGATCTTGTAGCGTCGGAACTCGACACCCAGCTTGGCGCGTAGCGTGTTCTGCACATCGATCTCAGTGAGCACGCCAAATCCCTCTGCCTTGAGCGCGTCGGGCAACTTTGCGAGCGTGGTGTCGTAGTCGGTGGCAACGACCTTTTTCATTCCGTGTGGCATAGCTATGAGAATGGCACAGATGAGAAGGATTCATGCCCTCAGGGGAAGACTTCGCAGGGAAACCGGTCCACCCGCGCCTATGTTGTGGGGGCGCCGTTGTCGCAGGGCTGGATTTCCTTATAGTTCAACGGTTTGGCGGCCTTGCACCGCAGGCGCGCTGCCATGCGCTAGGAGGTGTGCGGACTTGCGCTGAATTCCGGGTCCAAGGCAAGCTTGCGATCTCGTGCTTGCGTTCAGCGCCAAACCCGACGTCGCAGAGCAGCAGATGAACGCGATCATCTTCTACCTGACGGCGTTCGGATACATCGACGGAAACTTCGATTTCACGGAGAAAGCGTTCATCCGCGATCACATTCGCCAGCTCGTTGCGGCCCGCGCAGCCGCGGCGATGCCGAACGCCGATCCCAAGGCGCGCGACGAAGTTGTAAATAAGTTTGCGACGCACTTTCACGAAGTGTTCGAACATATCGATCGCAGCGTGAAAGAACTGTTTGATGAAGCGGTTGCAGAGGGGGAAAACGTCGAGGGTTTTGTCTATGCCAAGCTAAAGCTTCGCAGTTACGAAATTTTTCAGAGTTTTGATCGCGCGAATCAGCAAGCGCTGTTGGCGACGATTGACGAACTGATTTATGCCGACGGAACAGCGCATCCAGCGGAACGGGCGTTCCGCTCCGAGATCGAAGCGCTACTCGACCAGGCTACGCCCCTCGCAGATGCAGACATCTCGTTTGTCGACATGCATCCGGTAGCCATCGCGGATCCGGGAACGCTTCGGGCGCGGCTGGATGACCATCCGTTTTTTCATGCGTTCGAGCAACACTATTCAGTTCACCCTGAGCGAATCCAGAGGCAAGTGAACGCGGATGTCGACTTGATGGGACAGGTGATCCGCACGCTTGCTGCGCAGCGCGCCAAAGGCGCCGGCCAGTTGGCTGGTAAGCAATCGGTTGCTGAGTTCGCGGACCAACCGCCGTTCCTCGATGGCCATGTTCACGTTCATCCGGTGCTTCGCGGCCAACGCTACGAGCTGACGGTGCTCGGCGATCTGCATGGGTGTTACAGCTGCTTGAAAGGTGCAGTCCTGCAGTCCGATTTTTTCGCCAAAGTCGAAGCGTGGAAGCTCGATTCCCGATTGCCAAAGCCGATCCTGATATTGCTCGGCGATTACATCGACCGCGGCATGTTTAGCTATAACGGCGTGTTGCGCGCAGTGATGCAGTTGTATGTGGCAGCACCTGATCACGTCTATCCGCTTCGAGGCAACCACGAGTACTACATCGAGTTTCGCAGTCGCATCTACAGCGGTGTACGACCAGCAGAAGCGATTAACACGCTGGCCGCCCATGTCTCCGGGGAGGTGTTCCGGAGTTACATGCAGCTTTTTGACGAATTGCCGATTATGTTGTTCTTTGGCGACTTGCTGTTTGTTCACGCCGGAATTCCGCGCGACAGCGATTTGCGCGCAAAATTCTTCGACATGGCCTCGCTCAACGACGCGGACCTGCGGTTTCAAATGCTGTGGAGCGACCCCTCGAGCAGCGATTACATTCCGCATGAGCTGCAAGCGCAGAATGCGCGGTTTCCGTTTGGCAAGCGCCAATTTGAAGCGTTCATGGCGCGTTTGGGCTGCTCCATGATGGTGCGCGGCCACGAAAAGGTAGATGGATTCAAGTTGGTGTACGGCGATACGGTTTCGCTAGCGACATTGTTTTCGGCGGGGGGGGAACACAACCGCGACTTGCCGCCAGACTCGAGTTACCGAAGCGTCAATCCGATGGCGGCGACGATCCGCATCGAAGACGGGAAGGCCGAGCTAACGCCTTGGCGGATCGACTACCAGCGTTTCAACGACCCAAGTCGCAATCGTTTTTTTGCATCGCCGCCGGAAATTGCGCACAACGCAGGATGACGAACTCCGGTACTGTCGTTGGAGTGAAGTGCCTGTGATCTATTATGTGTATCTATTGCGTTGTCGAGACGATACGCTTTACTGCGGTATTACGAACGATCTCGCGCGGCGGATCGCCGCCCATCAAGCGGGCACTGGCGCTCGCTATACGCGCGGCAGGGGGCCGCTAACCCTGGTATTTGCGCGTCGGTGTCGAGGCAAGAGCATGGCGCTTCGCCTCGAATACGCGATCAAACAACTACCTCGTGACGTGAAACTTGCCCTTGATGTTCAGGGGGTTCGCAGGCTTGCTAGGCGCCTTAGCGCGATACGGACTCCCTGATCGCGCTATGGTGGCGCCACCCTACGCGGTAATCGACTTATGACCCACTCATCGCAAAACAACAACACAGATACCGGGACGCTCGATGCTCTGCGAACCGAACTCGGCCAGATCGATCGCGATATCCTCGCTCTTGTGGCGAAACGGCAGTCGGTTGCGCAACGAATTGGTGCTGCGAAGCGGGAGCTTGGCATCCCTACCCGCGATTTTCGGCAAGAGCGGGATGTGGTGGAACGGGCGCGTGCCAATGCGATCGAGCTTGGGCTGCCGGGGTTGCTCGGTGAGGAGCTGGTGTTGGCGCTGATTCGCGGGTCGCTTACGGTTCAAGAAAAGGACACGGTGGCCGCCAAGGGAGAGGGATCCGGGCGCCGCGCATTAGTAATCGGCGGTGCCGGACTTATGGGGCGGTGGTTCGTTCGCTACTTAGCCGCACAAGGTTTTGAGATCGAAATCGCTGATCCGTGTGACGGACCGGTTGGCGTAGTGAACCACCGCGACTGGACCACAGTGGGGCTGGATCACGAACTAGTTGTGATTGCAACGCCGATGCCGGTCACCAACCAGATACTGTCGGCACTCGCGGTTGCACCGCCCCCCGGGGTGGTATTCGACGTCGGATCGCTCAAAACGCCATTGCGCGAAGGTTTGCACGCATTGCGCAACGCGGGGGCGCAAGTGACCTCGGTACACCCGATGTTTGGTCCAGACACGGAGTTGCTAAGCGGACGCCACGTGATTTTCGTGGATGTCGGCGTTCCATCGGCGACCGCAGCAGCTCGTACCTTATTTGAGCCGACGATGGCTACGCTGGTAGAGATGGACCTCGATAGCCACGATCGCCTGATCGCCTACGTGTTGGGGCTATCGCACGCTCTCAATATCGCGTTCTTTACCGCATTGGCAGAAAGTGGCGAAGCCGCGCCTCGGCTAGCCACGCTATCTTCGACGACCTTTGACGCACAGCTGAACGTCGCAGCAAACGTTGCAGCGGAAAATCCGGATCTCTATTTTGAAATCCAGACACTCAATGACTACGGGACGGAATCGCTCGCTGCGCTGCTGTACGCCGTCGAACGACTTCGTTCGGTCGTCCGCGCTAACGACATCGAAGGGTTTCGCGCGCTGATGAACCGCGGCAGAGCCTACCTTGCGGGTCGCACGCGCGCGCCATAGTGTCGGTCATTTGCGGCGATGCTCCGTTGATCTCATCCATGATTCCGGCATTGTGGTGAATCACTTATTCGGGCTCAGTGTCCGCTTTGGGGCCCTCTGGGGCGATTACGGTTCGATTTCGCCCGAGTAGTTTGGCTTGGTACAAAGCCGCGTCGGCGCGCGAGAACAATGCGGTTGATGTCTCCCCACCAACCCGTACTGCGATCCCGGCTGAAAAGGTCTGACCTAGGGGAGTAATTGGCCGAATGCGCTCCACCAAGCGGCCGGCTTCGGCAGCACTGCATCCGGGCAACAGAAGAGCAAACTCCTCGCCTCCTATGCGAGCAAGCAAGTCGCTTTCTCTCAGCGCATGGCTCCAAGCAGTCGCTGCTAGCCGAAGTAAGTTGTCGCCTCCGAGATGGCCGTGCGCGTCGTTGAACTTCTTGAAGTAGTCAAAATCGAGCGCGACGACAGCAATCGGGTAGTGGAGTCGGTCCGCGCGAGACAACTCACTGCAGATGCGTTGGTCCCAGCTCCTTCGATTGGGCAAGCCTGTGAGTGCGTCCGCAAGCGCTTGCTTGCTTAGCTCTGCGACTAGCGCGTCGGTCTTGCGCATCGACTTGATAAGCAGCAGAGTCAACGCCGCGCAAAACACGAGGCCCAGCGCACCTGTGCTCCACAACTCTCGTCGGATCATCGTGGCGGTTTGGTGGTGCTTGTTGAGGCTGCTCAGGGTTCGATCGCGGATGCGATTTACCAAATGGTCGGTGTTTCGAGCGATCTCCTGAAAGCGTTCGACCTCCGCTTTGAGCACTTCATCGTGGGCAGCTCGAATGCGAGCGGGATCACTACTCTCGTAGGCTGCGAAGATCTGTTCATCGGCGGATATGAAGGCTCGAAACGTGGTCTCCAGTTGGAGCATCGTTTGGCGCTCCTCGGGTGTCGCGAGGTGGCTTTCGAGTACCTTCATCTGAAGGCTGAACTTGCGTGTCGAGTTAACGAATTCTAGTCGACCTATAAGCGGCGCAGTCGGTGGAGAACGCCGCGCGAAGTCCAATGCATAGGCGGTTTGCCAACCGTTGAAATCAGCGCTCAAGAACTTTAGTTCGAGCGCAGCATTTGAGGCCTTTTCAGCGGCTTGGAGCGCTCGCTGGGCACTTTCCCAGTTGTTGACGCTGGCGGAGTAGCCAACCCAGAGGGCTACAACGAGAACGCCCACGGGTGCTAGCGGCAGAGCATGGCGAATCCGGAAGCCCCTGGAAGGCGATGCAGCGTTAGGAAGTGGTGCTCCCTCTCTCTCGTCTGAATCTCCTCGCCTGAGCATCCGTTGGACTTTTCGATCGCTCCGACTCCCTGGTAGGAAGGCGCGCTTTCTGTTCATCTTAACGCTGTTGCGGAGGGATGGGCGATCAGGAACTTGTGGGCGGCCTTTCGCGCCTGGGGAGGCCCCAGCAGGGACGGGTACGCCCGTCCGTATGTGGGCTCTTGTGAGGTGGGCGTCTCCTCTGTAGGAATGTATGGATGGAAACGATGCGGCGAGTCTCGATCGCGATATCCGCTTATTTTTTTTGACCACCGCTGGAGTACAGCTGTGGCGCTTTGGGTTCATTGCCCGCAAATGACTCAGCATCTGAGGGAAACGTTCCGGCGCGAACCTCTTGCACGTATGCGGTAACGGCGCTTTGGATCGTTGCGCCAAGGGTTGCGAAGCGCCGCACGAAGCGCGGCTTGAACGATTCGTTCATGCCGAGCAAATCGTATGACACCAGGACTTGGCCGTCGCAGGCTGCGCCCGCGCCGATGCCGATGGTGGGAACGGATACCGCTTTGGTGATTGCGCGGGCGATCTCCGCTGGAATGGCTTCGAGAACGATCGCATATGCGCCCGATTTTTCTAGGGAAAGCGCATCCGCCACGAGCCGTTCGCGGCCGCCGCGTTCACGGCCCTGCACCTTGAAGCCACTGAGCTGGTGAACCGACTGTGGCGTGAGGCCGATGTGCCCCATCACGGGAATGCCTGCGCCGACGAGTCTGGCGACCAAATCAGCGTGTGCAGCACCGCCTTCTAGTTTTATTGAGTGACACCCGCCTTCTTTCATCAGGCGACCGGCGTTGATCAGCGCCTGTTCAATCGATGCCTGATAGCTCATGAATGGCATGTCTCCGACCACGTGCGCGCGCTCAGCGCCGCGAGCGACAGCGCGGCAGTGGTAGATCATGTCGTCGAGGCTAACGGGCAGGGTTGTTTCGTGACCCTGCACAACCATTCCCAACGAGTCGCCCACGAGCAACACGTCCACGCCCGCTTCATCGAACAGCCGGGAGAACGTTGCGTCGTAAGCAGTAACAACGGCGATCTTTTCGCTTTGTTGCTTCATCTGCTTCAGGATCTGGATGGTGACGCGCTGCGCCTTCATTCCGTCCTACCTTTCTTAGCTCAATCCCCGTTCGCTATCGCCAAACGGTTTGTAGCTCGCACTCGCGGTCGCGGTCTGGAACATCCAGTTACGCGCTTTGGTCGACTACAATTCTCACTTTACCATACTATAGGAAGTAAGAAAGGGCGGTGTTGGGGCCTGCGCGCTTGGCCAAGCCTGATACCTATCCAGGATGCGCGCACGAATTGGCAACGGCGGAGCGGTTCAGATCGTCACCGATCTGGGCCGGATTCGAGCAGCGATCGAGGCAAAAACGCCGATTTGGGTAGAGCTCGAGAGAAAAGACGCGGACAGCGATGCGCTGCTAAGCGAGGTGCTGCACCTCCATTCGCTCACGATCGAGGACGTTTGGGCCACTCGATCGACGCCAAAACTCGAGGACTACGAGAACTACTTGTACGTCCGGGTCCACGGTGTCTCTGGCGCAGAGAGCGGTGTACTAAAGCTTGTTGAGCTCGACGTCGTGATCGGCCCGTCGTGGGTCATTACGCACGACCCCAGCAACCAGGCTTCGGCGCTTGAGGTCGAACTCGACCGCTCGCCGCGGCTGCTCGCGAAAGGTCCAGCGTGGCTGGCGCACGCGATCCTCGATCACGCAGTCGATGGGTTCCTTCCCGTCGTCGATAGCATCGACGCGGAGATCGAAGACCTCGAAAACCAGGTTCTGCATAAGGCCGGGACTCGGCATGGGCCGCCGCTGCTTCGCACGATCCTCGGGCTCAAGCGCATGCTGCTGAATTTTCGCCGCATCGGCATTCATCAGCGCGAAATTCTGTTGCGGCTAACACGGAGCGAGTTTGACGAGATTCCGCCGGAGGCCGTGCCGTATTTTCGCGATGTCTACGATCACTTTCTGCGAGTGACCGACCACGTCGAAAGTTATCGCGACTTGGTATCGAGCGCCTTGGAAGCTTATCTAAGTGTTCAGTCTAATCGCATGAACGACATCATGAAGACGCTTGCCTTGATCTCCACGGTGATGTTGCCTATCACGTTCGTGGCGGGCGTATACGGCATGAATTTCAAGCACATGCCAGAACTTGACTATATCTGGGGATATCCAGGTGCGCTGTCGATCATGGCGGTTATCGTCATTGCTTGCTTTATTTGGTTTCGCCACAAGGGATGGATCGGCAATCGCAGCATGGATGTTCCCGACGAGTGAAGGCACGCTCGCGCCAAACAGTTGCCCAGCGCGTTTCACTCCTGCACGATTATTTGCTCGATGCGGGTCGGTCTTACTGCGATGGCGATCTTGGTTTCTTTGGGAGCAGGCGCCGGGGCGGCCAGCGCTCGGAGCGCGGTTGGTTATGTCTCCGGTACAAAAACGAAGGTCAAGCTCACCGCGGTCAACGGTGCGGAGTTGGAGGTTCGCACGGCCGCAGCGTTTCGCGCGATGGCAAAGGCAGCGCGCAAGCGCGGGGTCAAACTGGCCATCAACAGCGGGTTTCGCAGCCACGCGCAACAGGTGAGGCTCTACAGAGACTATCGCCGAGGCGCCGGAAACCTCGCGGCTCGTCCAGGCTATTCCAACCACCAGAGCGGGCGCGCGCTGGATATCTACATTACCAACAAAAAAACATTGGCGTGGTTGAAAACACACGCTGCAGCCTACGGGTTTCATCGCACCGTACCCGGTGAGGCGTGGCATTGGGAGTACGACGGCAGCGTAGAACGCGATGCACGCGTACGCCCTACGCGCCACCGCCGCAATCGCCGGAACAGTTGATACGTGCGCTTGACGCAGCGTCCCGCGCAAACCTTGCGCATTTCGGCGGCGCCGGCTTTGGAAAAATAGGCTTCATGCTTGCAAAGCAAGGTGGGTAAGCAATGAATCCATCACAAGGAAGGAAGGCACCCATGAAAAATTCGTCGGTAAGAACTCATTATTTCGGAGGATTGCTGGTGGTGGCGACTATTACGGTTGCCCTCGGAGCATGTGGAGGTTCAAAACCTGCGCTGAGTACGGACTCCATGGCGGTTGGGGGGAAGTGTCCGATGCAGGTCCAAGGCACCCAGGTTGCGGCGGAGGATACGCAAGACGGGGTCGCGCTGCTGTTTACTACTTCGGGCGACGTAGCCGAGCTGCGTAAGCGCGTACATCACCTCGCAGAAAAGCACCAGATGCAGATGCCAAACCGCGATCCAAACGCAGCGCCAGGCGCGATGGGACCCCGCAGCCCAATGGGCCCAGGCCCGATGGGACATCACGGCCAAATGGGCCCAGGTGCAGCGGGGGCCGGGCACGCGATGGGGCATGGACACGCGATGGGGCATGGACACGCAATGGGGGACGAGCCCAAGGGGATGCACGCGGTGCCTTCCACCGCGCGCGTCGAGGATATCGACCGCGGTGCACGGATCGTCCTTACTCCTGTCGACGCTGGAAAATTGGCTGAGCTGCGCGCTCACGCTCGCGAGCGCGCCGCACATATGGCAGCGGGGCATTGCCCCATGCAGCATGGTCACGGGTAGCGTCGCGGTTACGACACCACTCGTGTATTGGGGAGAGGCGGTGCAGGCGGTAGATCGTCCTGCCAGCGACTCTCCCCTCGCTGCATGCGTCGTGCCTGCTTTTCCGTCGTTAGAAGCTGAACGCTTGTTCTCAGCCCGAACTGCCTTCGGCTGACGTCGGGGGCGTAGATGGCGTTTCCGGCGTCGGGGGTTGAGGCAAAGGGGACGAAGATGGCTGGGAGGACGAGCCGCCGCTCGGCGTCGATGAATCGCTCGGCGCACCCAGAAGCTCTAGACGGCTCTTCGCCTTCGGCGAATTTGGAAACGACTCAAGATATTTGCGCCATGCCTCGGCCTCTTGCTCTTTGTTGCCTTGGCGATGATAGGTCTCCGCGATGCCGGCGAGAGCGGGTTCATGTCGGCTCGATACCGCCAGGGCGGAGCGAAATTTTGAAAACGCACTCGAATATTGCTTCGCTCCGAGAAAGCAATACCCCATGCCTGTGAGCGCTTCGACGCCGGTGGGGTTCTGCTCAAGCGCTTTCGAGTAAATTTCCATGGCCTTGGCGCAATTGGAACCGGCCAGTTTGCTCGCTTTCCCCACCAAAGCGTCGTAGCCGAGTCCTTCGTTACCGGTGGCTGCGGCGTTGCCTGTAGCTGCGGCGTTGCCGGTGGCCGCGGCCTTGCTCGAGGCTGCGGCGCTGCCCGAGGCTGCGGCGCTACCCGTGGCCGTGGCCTTGCTCGAGGTTGCGGCGCTACCGGAGGCGTTGCTCGCTCCACTGCTTCCGCGATTCACAGAACCTGGATTTTCAGGCGGAAGAGGATCTGTATTTGCCACTGCGGTATCGAGCCGTTTTTGTAGTGCGCGCGCGACGTTGCTCTCCGAGTTGCGTTCCAGAACGATCGCGATCAGAGGTTTTGCATCACTCGGTTTACCCTGCGTGAAGGCGATCAACGCGAGCGAGAGTGCGATGCGGTTGTCGGCGGATTCTCCCAACACGGTGAGCATTTTGTGCGCTTCGTCGAGCTTGGCGTCGCGCATCAACACTCGCGCTTCGCATACGGCGACAGAGCGAGCGAGCTCGTCTGTGGCGGATGGCGCCGCAGGCGATCCTTTTGACGATTTCGCGGCGCTCAAGTACCGCTGCACCTCGGTGGTCGCCTTGCCCTGCAAGCGCAACACCTCCGCCATTGCGAGGTTGGCGCTAGGATCATCGGCAGTCGCTTGCAGCGCCCGCTGAGCCAGGGTTGCCGCGTCGCTCAGCAGCTGTCGTGCGTCTTTGCGGAGTTTTTCGCTTTCTGCTTTCACGGTCCCCAGGTCGGCGCGATCGAACAGACTTTGTGCGAGCGCAGTCCCTAGCCGCGTCCGCATCGCTAGCGCGGGTGCATCGGTCTTGCCCGCGAGGGCGTCGTACGAACTTTTGAGTCGCGCTTCCACGCCGGTCATCAGGTCGGTGCGCGCGGTTGCGAATGGATCGGGAACTGCTGCGGGCTGCGCATCGCCCGCTGTGGAGGACCCGGAATCGGGGGCTGCGACCGACGCATCGGGTGCAATCGCGGCGTCGCGCGACACGGGGGCCGGGGGCTTGGCTTCTCGGTCGGTTTTAAACGCGTAGAGGGCGGCGCCAGCACCTCCAATTGCCAGCAATGACACCAACGCGAGCCATAGTCCCGCGCGCGAGCCGCGCCGCCGAGGCAAAAAGTCGTCGTCATCATCGTCGTCGTAGGAGGCCATTCGGCCCGAAGACTGATGCGCGAACGCCGGCTCTCGATCCTGGATGGCGAATCGACCGCTGCGCGGCCCCTGCGGCATCGCAGCCATCGACTCGCTTGGCTGCAAATTTCCGCTAGTCCACGTCGAACCATCCCGACTTGTGGCGGTCTTGGGGATGTCCGTTGGGGCGCCAATCGATAGTTCGGTTTGCGCGAGGGGATGCGGCGGCTCGGGAGCCGGCTGTGCCGGTTGGATTCCGACTTCTGAGCCATCGCGTACCGGCGCAGCTCCAGTGGGGGGGGAGCCGGGCATTCCGAGCAAGGTTCCACCCCGGTCCGAGGAGGTAGGAATTGGGTCGGAAAACCGAGCTCGCGCCTCATCCCCCACCGCAAAATACGGGTGCAACTCAACGATATTGCCCAGCCGCTTCCAGGTTTTTCCGGAGCGCGAAATTTCTGCATCGCGTCCGACAATTCCGGATGCGATCCACTGTTGCAGCGTTGCAAGTTCACGACAGCTCTTTTGTTCACCGGTTTCTAGGCGGATGAGCCACAATCGTTCCGACGTGGGGACGGAACTATTCGCCGCTAACATGGAGTCGGCGTCTGGCTGCGCGGGTCGCGGCGGCTCAGGTTTTGCGCTGTCGGGCACCGGGGCTGGCGTCGCTCCGGCTGCGGGAGCGGGTCCGCGCACCTTGAACAGATGCCCGCAATGGGTGCATTTGACCGTTACTCCTCCGGGCTTGAGTCGACTTTCGTCGAGCTCATACTCCGTGTGGCACTTTTCACAGCGAACGTCCATGGGTTTCCAGAACTTGCCGCTACGTACGCTAGCACGGTCTACGGCCGCGCACACGGCGCCGTGGGCGCCTCATGTGAACGGCGATCGCCGGCCCCGGCCCGCGGGAGGCAGGACTACTCGGTATTGCGATCATCGGATTCTGCCGGCGGCGGCTGCGAGTCGCGGTCCGCGGGAAGCGCGCGCGGTGGCAGAAGCTCCGGTTCGATGTCCACCGGCGCTGCCATGAAGATCGCAGCGTCGAGCTTGCGGAAGCTTCGCTTCTTGTACCAATCCAGAGCGCGCTCGTTATTTTCCGCGACCTCGAGGACGAGGTGGTTGAGGCCGTGAACGCGAGCGAGATGGTGCAACTGCTCTAAAACAAAAGAGCCCACACCCTTGCCATGCCAGTCGGGATGCACTGCAAGTTCATCGACAAACAGCGGATTCATCTCGCGCTTTTCAAAGTAGCGGGGGTTGATCCAGCTGTCGGATCCGCTGACTTCGTAGCTGCATTCCGCGTACGCTACGATGTCGCCGTCGACCTCGAAGACCAGCTGTTCGATGCCTTCCTCTTCAAAAACTTCTTCGAATCGGCGGCGAGACCTCGGCCGCTGGTACTCCACCGTTTCGGCATTGACGTCGCGGAAACTGATTTTCAAGAACTCCCAAACGTCGCCAATGTCGCGTTTGGTCATGTGACGCACGTTGATGAGTGGGCCCGCTGGGGGCCGCTTGCCGCGCGAGCGTTTGGGCGCGGGCTCTCCCCCTTGGGTCTTGCGGCGACGAACCATTCCCTACAGCAGACCCCAGTGGAGCACCGGCGGGCAAGTCGCCGAGGCCCGAATCGCAGCGACCCCTACGAGGTACCCCCGCCTATGAACCGACGCGTGCCACCAGCTCGCTTATACGGGCGACAAATGCATCCTTGTGGTGGCGTTCGAACTCGGTCCAGGTCGCGAACGTGGAAGGGTCCGCACGGTCGACAAATATCGTGCCATGTAGGTGATCGACCTCATGTTGGTACGTGCCCGCTTTGAGGCCGCGAATCGCTTCATCGATCGGGCTGCCGTGCCGATCCCACGCCTGCACTCGAATATTGACGTGGCGCCGTACTACGCCGCGCAAATTCGGCACCGAGAGGCAGCCTTCGTAGTTGTCGAATTGTTCTTGGTCGAGCGGAGTGAGCGTTGGATTGACGAGAATTGTTAGCGGGATGGGGGGCTTGTAGGGGTAGCGCGGGTTGTTGCGAACTTCGATCGCGCAGATTTGGATCGGCTCGTAGACTTGAATCGCCGCCAGCCCGGCACCTTCGGCATCGCGCATGGTTTCGACGAGGTCGTCGATGAAGCGTTGCATGTCCGGCGTGGCAAGCTCTTCGCGCGTTACTGGGCGCGCTGTCTCACGAAGGACCGGATGCCCGATGTGCGCAATCTTCCGAATAGCCATCTTGGCCAAAGCCTATCGCAAAATAGTCAAACCGGCTCCTCGTCGTAGTGCGCGGGAAGGCGCTCGACTTTTTTCGTTGAAAGCCGCCCATGGCCGGGGTAGCAATGGTGATGGTCCGTAGGCTCGTTCGTCCCGTTTGCGAAACGCAAGGGGGTGAATCCGCTAGCAGGCCTAGTCTCGGCTACGAGGGCGAGGCTCTGCTCAAGAAGCCACAATCGACGCGTGATCGGGGGCCGTACTTATGTCGTGGCGCCGAGACCCCGGGCCTATCGCCGTCGGAGCTCGCTGAGACGACCTGCGAACCCCTGACGTGGGGCCACTTTTTTCAGTCATGGGACCCGCGCGTGCAATCTGAATTGAAGCGGAACCTCGGGATCGATTGGATCGACGAACTACCTCTGAAGTTGCAGAACGATATCGATGGCCAGTTTGCGGAGGCAGCGGCCGGTCAAGCGCCAGTGGTGATGCCGCCGTTGAAGCAATCGGTGATTCGCCCGCCGACGGCAGATGTCTTCCCTCGAGAGGTCAAAATGCTGGCCCGGGTTAACTTTATGGCGTGGGCGCTGCAAGTCTTCGATAGCGCAGACGCGGCCAAGGCGCATTTTCGGAGCATCCAGCCGGTGAAGGGTCGCCCGACCATGTGGCTCGCTGAAGGCGCTCGAACCGCTTTCGAACGGGCCGTGGCGGCCTTCGAGGCCAAGCACCCGGGGTACACGATCGTAAATACGGCGGTGGCGACAGCTCTGCGGGGCAGGCACCAAATGCGAACCGGGTTGGGCATGCTGGGCCATGCGCTCGGGTTCTCGTTCGATCTGAAGGCGGCCGAAAATCCGAACCTCAAGCTCCCCGACGGATTCGGTTATCGCACTCTGATCGAGAAATTCGGCGGGGTAGAGGGCAAATCCGGCCGCGCTGTAATGGCGATCGAAGAGCGCGACATCGAACGCATCGGCACAGAAACCTTCTCTCCGACCAGCAGATACGCGGAGGCGTACACAGTGGTGGAAGATGTGCGACAGCAATTCGAGGAAATGGTGGCGACCTCGAAACGATTCAAGGGAGCGATGGCGGAGCAGCTTCCACAGCTTCAGGCGGCTCGCAAACGCTATTTCGACGGAGATCGAGAGCGCGTCACCGATGATCTGCACGTTGCGTTTAGAGATTGGCTCACGCGCATCGACGCCGACATCAAGAATCGGCAGGAGGCGCTTGGACTGCAATCTAACCAGGACGACATCCAGAACGGTGCAGAGGTTCTTCGGGGGTTGGCTTTTTTCCGGCGGGCGCTTCTGGACCCGAAGTTTGTATTCGGCACGCCTACGAAGGAAGCGGAAAACGAAAAGGGCGGATATCCCGGGTTCCGCGGCTCCTACCGGTATGAGGACGTGCCGCTCATGCAGCTGTTGGAACTGGGCTTCGTGCGCACTGATCCGATGTTGGCTCCGCCGAGCGCAGGGGAGAAGCTGGAAGTCTTCAACGCGGAAGTGGTTGCGACCTTGGCCGAGTTTGGATTTTGTCCTGGAGCCACCTTCGGCGACACGATGCATTTTGATTACCTAGCTGGGTACAACACGGCTGTACCTGGTGGCCGATCGCTAGAGAACATGAGCCATAGCCGGTTTAGTCCAGAGGGACCCGATCCGTCATCCTGCGACGAAGCGATAAAGTAGTCGGCCGCCAGCAGATTTGTGGCGCTTGAAAGAGTTCTCTGAAGGCGATGCTCGAACCGTTTAGTCAATCGCTCGGCGCGCTGAGGAGTGGAACGCGGCATCGCGGTTGTGCGTGGGCGCGTCGGCGCCGATGGCTTGTTCGATCGATTGCAGTCCTGCGGCCCTGGCCAATGCGGCGAGCTCGCGATGAATCCGCCGCGGCCATAACGGGCCGCCGTAGATAAAGCCGGTATACGCTTGGACCAGGGTTGCGCCAGCTCGGATGCGGGTCCACGCATCTTCGGCCGATTCTATGCCTCCGACCGAAATCAGTGTGATGCGCGAGCCAACGCGCCCGCGCAATCGCCGCAACACGTCGAGGGCGCGCGGCTTTAGTGGAGCGCCTGAAATACCCCCCGCACCCAATGCCGCGACCTCGGTGCTCGGGGTAACGAGGCCAGTGCGCGCGACGGTCGTGTTGGTGGCAACGATGCCGTCGAGGCCTAGCTCAAGTGCTAGATCCGCGACGGCATCGATATCGGCGTCGGCCAGGTCTGGCGCGATCTTGACTAGCAAGGGTACGCGGCGCATCGGAGATGCCTGATCGCACGCGCTGCGCACAGATACGAGCACCGGGCGCAAGCGATCGACCGCCTGCAGATCGCGCAGCCCGGGGGTGTTCGGCGAACTCACGTTGACGACGAGGTAGTCGGCCATCGGCGCGAGTAGCTCGGCGCTGCGAGCGAAATCGGCAACCGCGTCGGCATCGTCGACGCGCTTGGTCTTGCCAATGTTCACGCCAACGGTGCCCGAGCGTCGATTTGCCAAGCGCGATGCCGCTGCGATTGCGCCTCGGTTGTTAAAACCCATGCGGTTGAGAAGCGCGCGGTCGCGCAATAGCCGAAACATGCGCGGCTTGGGGTTGCCCGGCTGCGGTTCGGCTGTCACGGTGCCTACTTCGACGAAGCCAAATCCCAGCGAGAGCAACGCGTCGATGCCGCGAGCGTCTTTGTCGAAGCCAGCGGCCAGGCCGAGCGGTGCCGGAATCGAGCGCCCGAATGCGCGCACTCGCAAGATCGGATCCCTTGGCGCAAGCGCGCGCGACGCGAGACGACGCACCAGGGGCAGCGCGGCAACCGCCCGCAGCAGCGCAAACGCCGCGCGATGCACAGCCTCCGCCGGAAGTCGCGACAACAACAGCCAATAGATGAACCGGTACATCAGCGCGCGAATCCTGGGCCATTGCTGACCGCCCGACAACCGGTCCGGCAAGATTACGCCGTATTCTGGATATCGAGTGAACGCCGACGTAGTTGACGCCTACTTGTCGCCTGAATCGATTTTTCCGCCGTGGGTCGACCTGGCGTGTTAGCGTGCCTGCGGCCTGTGCCAAGGATACGTGGATGAGCTTCGTCATAGCCAACAAAGCAACTTACGCCACTGGCGATTCGGCTCTTGAGGAGCGTTTGCGCGACTGGGATCACGCTGAGGCACCCGTGGCGACGGGATACCCCGTCTTTGACCGGTTCGCGGAACTCTTCGACCGGTTCCTTGCGCCGAGCGTAGAGACGTTTTTGCCTGCGGTCGCTCCTTTGTCGGTGGCCTCTCGCCCGCTATATGACGCGGCCCAGGTGGCCCTCTTGGTGAAAATGGAAGAGCAGGTTGCCAGATTGCGTCACTGGTTTGATTCCAAAGCCTTTGATGCGCTTAGGAGAGAGGTGGCCGATATCGCGAAAGTCGATCCGGGAACGCTCGCTACGATCGAGCCGACCGAGGTTCTGGAGCGAGGACTGCGGCTCATTAACAGCGGAAGCAGCGGACCCATTCCAACGGCATCGGTCTGGGTGCAGTTCCCCGGAGCGCAGTGCAACACGCTGTGCGCGGTCCAAACGAAATTCACGCCTGACCGGCTCGAGTTATCGCTATCGAGAGCGGGCGCCAACGACATGCCTCTGGGGCCTTCACTGCGCGAATTTCCGGTCCGCTATGAACAGTTCCCCGGCGACCCGATCCGCCGGGTCCTGAATGTGAAGAATCGCGCGGAGACAACGCCAGCGGGACAAGGAAACGCGAAGACGATCAAGAGAAGGGAAAAACGCCTTCGCAAGGCCGAACGCGACCTCCGGGAAGCGGAGCGCCAGCAACCGTCGCCGGTTCAGCAAGAGCCACACCGCTAGGTAGCGACAGGGTTGTGGATTTGAAGTAGATGGCAGAATTTGTATTTGCTACGTGTTTGCCGGGCCTTGAGCCGGCTGTGAAACGCGACGTCGCTCGCATGCGCAAGTCGTTGCGCTTCGCGTACTCGAGGCCAGGATTGCTCACATTTAAGTCGGAAGGTGCCGATAGCGACGACGCCGAATCGCCCACCGCATTCGCGCGCCTTTGGGGGCGTTCGCTGGGACCGGCGAGGACTGCCATCGACGCCGCGGGCATGCTTGCAGCCGCTGGGGCGACCCGGCTGCACGTATTTGCGCGAGATCCGAGCTCAACCGTTGACCTTGCGCCGTGGCACGACGCGATCGCGGATCAGGTTGCAGTGGCCGTGGGTCCAGCGCTGCCGGGAGAGCTCGTTGGCAACGTCATTGTCGCCGCAGATGAGCCGGCGTGGCTTGGCACTCATCGCGCATCGAACGCCCTACCGCCGCATCCAGGCGCGGCGATTCCGGTCGATATCGCAACCGACGCGCCTTCGCGGGCCTATGCAAAGATTGAAGAGGCGATCCGCTGGGCTGAACTTTCCGTTGCGCCGGGACACATCGCTCTTGAAATCGGCTGCGCTCCGGGGGGGGCGATGCTTGCGCTAGCGCGCCGCGGTTTGGAGGTATGGGGAGTCGACACGGCCGATGTCGCACCGCAAGTTCTTGCGCAACCGCTCGTTCGTCACCTGCGGCAAAAAGTCGGTGCGGTGCGCTGGGAGGACCTACCACGTCGCATCGACTGGCTGCTCCTGGACGTGAATCTCGCTCCGCAGGTGGCGTTGCATGAAGTGGCGCGGTTGATGCCGCGGCTGCGCGGTACCTTGCGCGGCGCCGTGCTCACGCTCAAGCTCAACGAGTGGAAGTTTGTCGATGCGCTTCCGGATCTGGTTGCGCGAATCCATGCGATGGGGTTTGCCACCGTTCGGCTGCGGCATTTGCCATCGAACCGGAGAGAGATTACCGCCGTGGCAATGACAACGCACCCTGCGTAGGGAGATCGCACGTTTCGCATGTCGCCGTGCGGTGCGGCGTTACCCCAGGAGCTTTTTAAGTATCAGAGTTAGCTTGCGCAATTCACTGAAGGCGATCGCCGAAACCGGTGCGTCGCGATCACCCTCGGCTCGCCGAAATAGAGATGAGCAGTTCTTTCTGGCATCGCGATTGCGCCGAGGCTCCGCATCCGACGCTCAGGGTTGGCATCATTAATCAAATAATAACAGTAATTTAAACTGTATGTCCTATGAGACGCGCTTTGGTAATTCTGATGCACCCTAGATGCGCCTATTGGTACGGGGCTGCTGATCTATACGCGCGGCGGCTACACGATCGTGCACAAGCGGCTTCGGTGATCGCGATGGGCGAAATCCGCAGCGATGAACCAGAAGCCGTTGCGGAACAGAATTTACTATGTAAATCAAGCATCTTACGGCACTACGCCGAACGGGCAGTTCCCTGTTCACTCGGGCGACTTGGACCTTCGCTTGCTCCCGTATTCGGAAAAGGCCATCTTGAAGATTCCGATGCCGACGTTCAGGGAACGACTGTTGGCGACGCTGCGCGCCGTCGAACCGATTCTCGAGGTGCCCGGAGTTCTTGTCGCCGGCTCCGAAGTTCCCAATTTGATGGAACTCGACGCGGCTTCGACGTTGGTCGTCTCTCAAGACGTCGATCTCGCGATTCCGATCGCGGTCCACGAGGTTGTGAAGAGTCGTCTCGATCGGATCACGCAGCTTGCCCCATCGCCGGAGGAGCCTTCGGTATGGGTTCCTTTCGCCGGCTACGAAACATTGATCGAAGTGAATTTCATCGGACTCGATCCCGCGATTGTCGAGCCCATGGATACCTACGAGCGAGCCGACGATCGGCTGCCGCTCATGGTGTTTGGGCCGCTATCCTTGCTCTCCCCGGGGCCCGTGGTCGAAGTCGCAGGAATCCGGATTCCGCTGCCTCATCCCGCTGGGCTCACGCTCGAAAAACTGGTTTCCGATCGCACGGGAGAAAAGGGCGACCGTGACCTGCTGGTTGTGGCCGGACTGCTTGGACAAATGACTGCTTCCCAGCTCGATGAACTCGAGCGATTGCATCGAGGGCTGTCAGCAGAGCTGCGACATCAAGTGCGGTCGAATCTCGCCATCCTATCGCTGCTTGAGGCGCGAGGAGGAATGCCCGACCCGCGACCGCAACGCCCCAGCATTGATCGATTGCTACGTCGGCTGGCTGAGCGATGACGATTGCCCAACTCGTAAAAGTCGTTAGAGCTCGAGCCCGCGTGCGCCGCTGGGAATACCGTCAGCGAAACCTCGCCCACGGAAGTTGGAGTCGGTTCCGGGAGGCCCTTGCGCACGCACAGGAAGCCTATGGGATCGACGACAGCACCGCGGAAGTCCTGGTCGCAGAGGGCTTCCTGCCTGACGATCGCGGTCGTGGTCTGGAACCGCCGCGAACCCTGGTGTGGATTAGTGCAGAACGGGCTGCACTTCTCGCAAATGCGCGTCGCATTCCATTGCACCTCGGCGCGGAGTTTTTAGCGGTACGCGCTTTTGCGCTGGTTCCGTTTGGTGGCGGACCCACTGCGCGTTAGCCGTGAGGCTTAACACTGCGTGTCGGCTACCACCATATTTCGTAAATCGCTACCTGGTCCTGTTGCATTTGAGTCTCATCCAGCAGATAGGCATTCTTCCCTTCAACTCCCTCAACAACCACGTAGGGGCGATTCCTATCTAAGTGCAATTGAGTCACCCTTTTGCGGTCCCCTTTCACGACCGCGAAAAGTTGTCCCGGTAACTTGTTGCTGAGCTCGGCAACGGCAAGGCCTTCACCCTTGAGATATCGGACTCGGTTCTCGAGGTGCTTCAAGGCTGTTTCAAACGCGGTCAACTCGGCATCAATTCCCGATTGCTTCGGCCGGGACTCGTTCGCCGATGGTGCGGTGACATAGTGCGGCCTATTTGTCTGCGCTTCGTCGCGCAAGGTTAGAAGCTCTGCGAGATTTGCAGCGTCGTTGTTGATCGCTGCGCGAAGTTTGCGCGTCAGTGCTGCGGCTGCGTTTTGGTTCCAATCAGGGAACACGCCAGCCACCGCAGCGGGGTAGACGTTGGGGTAACACGAGGAGCCAGCGGGCCTCGCGCCGCCGGAGTTGCCGACACCTTGGGCAACGGGTCTGGCTTTCCAACAGGCGGGACTTGAGTCTCAGGATAGTTGCCTTGCAACATGGGCGCTCCCGCGTACGCAGCTGCGTCGAAGCCTACCTTGAGAAGTTGTTCTCGAACTCCGTTGTTGTTGTCCGGAATGGGCGGCTGGGTCGCGATCCTCGATCGATTTGTCCATTCGCGGACCCTTACGTTGGGCAAGGGGCAAACGAGCAATCGGGGCCGGTCCGGCCAACATACGTCACGCCGTCAGGACAGAGCATCGCATCTGCGGGGCACGCTTGGCACTCAAACGTCTCA
This sequence comes from uncultured Kofleriaceae bacterium, assembly GCA_964419605.1. Taxonomy (GTDB): domain Bacteria; phylum Myxococcota_A; class Polyangia; order Haliangiales; family Haliangiaceae; genus JABFXX01. The sequence goes on from CAYQQM010000050.1 coordinate 31,580, forward strand.
CGCCCGTCACTCGACACTTGAATGGCGCATGTGTCTGCTACGGGTGGCGGAGGACAAATAATGACTTCGGTCCCAGGGGGAACATCGACGGGAACTGGTTCGATCTCTCCTGGACACGCGGCGAACTGGCAATACGGCGCGACTCGACCGACGGAGGTTTGTCCATCTGGGCAAACCTTTGCATCTCTGGTGCACGCCTCTTGAGGGGGAGAGCCCGGTGAGGAGCCTGGCTGGACATCGCCGCGAATACAGTCGACATCTCCACATCGAACGATGTCGGAGTCTGATGAAACAGCGCAGTCGCCATCAATGCTGGGAGCGTCTGCGCACACATCCACACATTGAGGCGGATGGGTTTCCAGGCAGACGTGTTGGGGGTTTTTGCACGCGGCACTCGCCGCCGAGAGACGCACCCCGTCCGTCGATGTCGCGGTTGAGGCGCAGCCAGGAATGAGTAGTGCGAGTGCGAATAGGTACTTAGACATGGTTAGGGGCAAATATATGCACGCAACGCGCCAAACCGGTAGAGCTGTTTTTGTGTGCGTGGCTGCGAGGACGCTCTGGCGCGGGATATCGTTTGCCGATGTCGAAGCCGATCTTGTTTGAGCCGGTGGAATCTCCGTATCTGGTGTCGTTTGACGGCGACTTCAAGATTTCCAAGGCCCCGCACGATCCGCCCGATTCCGAGGCGGATAAACACGCCAATCAGGAGGGACTTGCGCACGCGGTTTCGAGACTGGCAAAGCTGCAGGGGCGGCTTTACGCCGATAATCGGTATTCGGTGCTGCTGGTATTTCAGGCCATGGACGCTGCGGGCAAAGACGGCACCATCAAGGCGGTTCTATCAGGCGTAAATCCACAGGGTTGTCAGGTTTCGACGTTCAAGGCGCCGAGTGACAGTGAGCTTGACCACGACTTTTTGTGGCGGGTTTGTCGCGAGTTGCCGGAGCGCGGCCGAATCGGGATCTTCAACCGCAGCCACTACGAGGAGGTGCTCGTCGTGCGCGTGAATCCAAATTTTCTCGACGGGCAGCGACTGCCGCGCATGCCGAAACAGCTCGACGATTTGTGGGATGAGCGGATGGAATCGATCGTAGAAGCCGAGCGGCACTGGGCGCGAAATGGATGCGTGATTGTGAAGTTCTTTCTGCACGTGTCGCGCAAAGAGCAACACAAGCGATTTCTCGCTCGCATCGTCGACCCCGACGACAATTGGAAGTTCAACGCGCGAGACTGGGCGGAAAGTGCCAAGTGGGATCAGTACATGGACGCGTATCAGGCCGCGCTGCGCGCAACCAGCAAAGCGTGGGCGCCGTGGTATTCGATCCCTGCCGACGATAAGCCGTTCATGCGCCGCGCCGTGGCCGAGATCGTCGTCGACACGCTGGCGCGACTACCGCTTGCCTATCCGCGACCTAGCGACGCCGATCGGGCGGCGATGGAACAAATCCGTCGCGAACTTGAGCAAGAGTGACCCGTGCCTACTGCTGTTTGAACCGCCGATAAGGGATGACGCATCCATTGGCAAGGTCGGCCATTGCGGCGAAAGCAGGGGCTTCCACCGGGTGTTCTTCGTACGCTTTTATTGCAGCATCCCGAGCAAGGATAGCCGCCTGCGCTGCCTGAATCGATTCCGGCTTGATGTCTCCTCTTTGTTGTTCCAGCTTCACTTGCCCGTACGCCTTGTTGGCAGCTTGTTCAGTACGATCGCGATTTGACACAACTTCTTGGTAGTTCTGTTTTCGCGCCTCCATTTGGTGTCGGATTCTTCCGTCGCTATCCGAATACGGGTGTTTCTTGGCCATTGCGAGGATATGAGGCGGATAGGCCGGCGGGGTCCCCTGGGCTGTGCCTCAATATTTCACTCGAGAGCGCCCAGAACTACCGGGCAGGCTCTAGATTAGGTAACTATCGTCATAGTCCGTTGCAGCAAATTTGAAACATGTGCGAGTTGATGCGTGCCCAAGGATGATCTTGACCGGGACAGAGGCAGCTACCCTTGGGTCTTCGCAAGACCGAACAGTGTTCATCGCTCCGTCCGCAGGTCCTGGATGGCCACAACGCCAGACTAGTGAAACGTTTTCCCCCACCCGATACGCTTGCAAATAATTGATTCTACAGTAATTGTGATTATCTCTCCTCTGGCACAAGTATTGCTTTCAGAGCTGACTGGCGATCCAATCCAATAGAAGGAGTTCACAGTGAATGCATTATCTATTCTGGGGGCGGCAGCGACAATGTCGTGTCTGTTCTCGTGTGTTGTTGGACAGGGCGATCAACCTGTTTCTGGTACATCCATTCCAACAGTGGAGGCACTCAACGAATTAGGTTCGGGTACCTGCTCGATAGAACAAGATTTCCTCGAATTCGCCCGGTGCAGCGATTCAGGCGTTGACACGCCCAGACACCGCAGCTCCACGATTCCGTCGGAGCAGGCCGATTGTGCAGAGGCATGTCCATCACCCGGAGTGCCCGACACCAGTGAGTGCGGAATCGTGTGGGGGTGTAGATCAACATTCCTTCCATATCGCGTCCCGTTTTGCAGGCTGGCCATAGACTGGTGTCCTGCGACCCAACAAACAGAAGGAGGGGGAGCGTTAGGTCCATTTCAGCAAGTCAGTGACCTCGGAGGGTGCATAGCCTTGGGCCGCGCGTTATTGGAATCCTGTCGCGCTGACGTCGTCTACGCATACTACTATCAAACCGACGGCTCCCCAGGACCGTTAGTAAACGAGGTGCGCCGCTAGTCCCTCGCCACAGTGAAGATGATCGGTTGAGGCCGACGAGCCGCGCCGAGCGCGAGG